>CAYWFX010000028.1:0-18325 GCA_964457945.1 uncultured Syntrophomonas sp. | reverse complement strand
CGTCGAGTACGCTCGCATCCACACTTGACCAATCCAAGCAATATAATACGACGGTGTGTGCGACAGCTAAAAACGGCATAGTAATCGGCCCCGCATCGCCTGAGCTGGCTGCCATAATTGCCTATCCCGGCTATGTTAACCTCAATTATACCGGCCAGAACCTCCTTTCTGATTGGATTATACCCACGAGCCTGCAGGGTAAACAGTTTAACTGCCAATTATATAAAGACAGCGGCAAGCTCGCCGACCAGGTGACCGGCGACAGCCATGTATCGTTCAATTATACTCTTGATGCGGGCGCGATTTACGCCACCCGGGTGAGGGGAGAAAGCGGTGTGGTAATAGGTCCCTGGACCGAACCGGCCCAAGGGCCGTATGCGGAAAGCACAATATTTAATTATGATACGATCAGCCGTCTGAAATCAATTACTTGCCATAATACCGTAACCGTTACATATACCATGGACGATCCCGGTAATATTATTTCGATCCAAAATAATCAAATCTAGGAGAAGTGCAATGAGTGATATGGGAAAACCTGTAATATCAATAAACTATGAAAGTCAAATCGGGGAAACTGTTAAAGTGCTCGCATTTAACGGACAGACATCCTTGTCAAAAAGCAGCGTGGATAATTTCCCGGTGCAGGGTTTTACCTTTTCGTTTTGGCTAAACACGGGTGCAGCATTAACTGGCGATATGCTCTTTAGTTATGATGCCAGCGATATTACCAGGCGTTTATGGGTTAAAAACAGCGCCAACCTGGAAATCGGTTTCGGCAGCAGTAGCACGGGTGCGACCGGCATTACAGTTAATGATAATTATTGGCATCACCTGGCCTGCACGGTTTTTCCGTCCGATAGTACCCACTACGGTGTGCAGGTATACAAGGACGGGGTGCTGATGTTTGAAAATATCAAGGCCTTAAATCATAGCCAGGCTACGATTATAGAGGCCGGGGGGAAACTTGAAATCGGTCATGGTACGGGCACGGAACCTAATTTCACCGGCATGATGAGCGATTTCAGGTTGTGGAATTCGGTGCGCAGAGCCAAACAGATAATTACCGATATGCAGATACGAACGGATAACGATCCTGCGCTGGTCATATACTGGAGGCTCGAATCCCCCGCAACATCTGGCGATATTGTAAACGGCACTTTTGTTGATTCGACCCTCAGGTTTAGAACTCAACAGCTAATGAGCAGTTGGACCGAGGTAAGCGGGGCTACATATAACCTGGAGGTGACCGGTGTTGATGATTATTTTTCTTTTACCAAAGAGGGGCTTACCGGTTTACAGCAGGCGGTTACCGGTTACAGCATAAATACGCAATACCAGGCCAGGGTGAAAGCGGTCGTAGGGGGAACGCCGGGGGATTGGAGTGATATTAAGACTGCCCGGGCGCTTAATTTACAAAAGACTTTTCCAAGCATCAACTTGGCAGATGCTCATACCATTAATGCCGTATGGATTCCGGTTGATCAAGCTGAATCGTATACCATATTACAAAAAAATGAACGGACCGGAAGCACCCAAACATTCAGCCAGGCGGGAACATTATACCCACTTACCAATCTGGCCAAGGAAAGCGATCCGTACACTTTCCGGGTGCAGGCGTTTTCCCAGGGATCAACCGGGACATATAGTGATGTCGTGCCATTTTCCGCGCCCGCAATGGTTTTCACCTGTCAGAACGACGCTTCCGGCGTTTACCTGAATGTTTCCTGGACGCCTGCGCCGGGAATAAATAATTATTACCTCCAGGTTTATAAAGGATCTATTACCACCCCTCCGGTTTACGATATGTTTACAGACCAGGGCACATCCAGTGTTAAAATAACCACCCTTGACCTGAAAGAAAATGATATATATTTTGCGCGGGTGCGCGGTATCGGTGTGGGTCGTGTTGGAGAATGGTGTGCAGCCCAGCAGATAACCGTACATATGCTGGCTGCGCCGGTTACTTCCTTTACTTATGATACCGGGGCCAGGCAGGTTAGATTACAGTGGGCGGATGTTCGCACCCAGCAACAAAAAGATGCAGGCCTGGCGATAATATATAATATATATTTTTATAAAAACAACAGCCCTGATCCCTTCGAAAGACAGACTACGACGAATCTGTTCTACTCTATAGCTGATACGATTCTAACCGACAATAATATTTATACTATCAAGGTTCAGGCTACTGCAACCGGCTCGTACGGTAATTGGAGCGTTGTCGGCCAGGTAAATACCCCGGTTATAACCAATGCCTGGTATGATTATAACACCGGGAGCATCACCGTCCAGTATAGCGGGATTAACGACAGCCAGGGATATCTGGAAGTCTTTAAAAACCAGGGGACGGTTCCCGATTACATCGCCTTCAGTGATAAAGTCCAATCCATAACCTATACTCCTGCGAGCGTTGCCAACAATGACGTGTATACCCCGCAAATTCGTGGTATGGCCGCCGGTTATATTACAAGATATTCGGAAAATAACCCGTCGGTCACGATAGCCCAATTGATAGGACCGGTAATCAGTTCGGCCACCGGCAGCGCCTCCAACCATTCAATAACCGCCACCTGGACTTTTGATGATTCTTCTATTAGCGGCGTTTCCTACAACATAGAACTATGGAATAACAACAATACGCAGCGGCTGTTATATAGCCCGGTGTCGGCCAAAACCTATACTTTTCAGGACACCGCCGTCATCACCAGCGGAAATGTTTACAATGTCAGGGTGCAGGCGGTGAAGGGCGCATCACTGGGAAGATGGAGCGGGTTTACGGCAGTTGCTATAAATGCGCTTACCCCTGTGAGCAATATCGGCTTGAGTTCTGACGACCAGGCGAATATTTATGTTAGTTATTCTTCCAGTGAAAGCGGCGCCACCTACCAGGTGAAAATTTTTATTGCCGGTACGGAGAAAAAGACGCGTGAAAGCAGCGGTATGAGCGTGGTATTCAGCCAGAGCGATACCGGCGTGCAGACAGGAAATACCTATGATGTAAAAGTACAGATAGTGACTAAAAAAGGCTCGGAAACCAGCACTATGGTGGAAAAGAGCCAGAGTTTAAAAATTGAAACCCCCAAACCTCCCGATCCTAAACCGCCCAAGGGAGGCGATCCGATCAACCTGGTCACGGGCAGCTATGCCTATTCTCATTGCGACCTGGATGTGCTGTGCATAGAACCTCTGCAGTTTATCACCTATTACCAGACTGACATACCACTGCCCGGTGAAAGCGGTTATTATGACGGCAAACCACTGGGAAACAGGTGGACTCATTCATATAATATCAGGATTGCATTTACGGCTGACAGAAAACAGCTTGGGGTTATATGGGGTGACTACAGCGTTGATACGTATAACGTTCCTGATTCTATAACCGGCAGTTATCCGGCTTTGAACGCCCGCCGGGGATACAATCTGACTTATGGTTCAGACCGTAGTTTCACTCTTACAGTTAAAAATCAATACTCCTATCGTTTTTCTGCGGACGGCAGACTGACGTCCATAACGTCTCCGGCAGGAAACGTGGTATCCCTGGCGTATACAGGAAACCAGCTCAGCAGGATACAACTCGACGCCACCCATTACCTGTCGCTGGATTATTATAGCAGCGGTCTTATCAAGACGGTTGCCGATAACGCATCGCGCACCATAACCTATGAATACCAGAATAACAACCTGGGTTCCGTTACCAATGTTATGGGCAAAAAACGAATCTTCGAGTATTATGATAAATCCCTGGTGAAAAATATAAGCGATGAAAACGGCCATACCATTATCCAGAATATATATGATGCGAATAACCGGGTTGTATCCCAGAAGGACGCGAAAGCGGTGGCCGAAGGGGCCGATTACGGCATTACCATACGTTATACCGCCATTAAAGAGAATAATCTCGATATGGTTATTGCTGCTTATAAAGACCGGTCGGATTGCGCCGCCCAGTACAAAAGCTACCAGGTCAGCAATAATTTAAAAGAGCTTACCTACCAACTTGGCAATGGGAAGATACGGAAGGTGTTAAAAACATATGACGCTTTCAGCAACCTGTTGAGCGAGACCTTATATGAAGGATTGGAATCTGAATACAGTGAAGGCAAAGGGAATAAAACTACCTATACATATGATAACTGCGATAATGTGCTTACTATTCAGGATGCTCTGGGGCAGGTAACCAGTTTTACTTACGATAGCAATAATAATCGTATCAAAGAAGTGGACAGTCTGGGCAATATTACTTCTTATGATTATGCTGGCAAAATGCTGATAACGATGACTGATCCCCTGCAAAGGGAAATATCGATAGAATATGAGAATGCCGGACTAAAGGGCCTAATCAGTTCGATTACCGACGTTACCGGCAATACTTTCACATTTAAGTACGTTAATGGCTACCTGCAAGAGGTCGACAGTCCTCAGGGAGAAAAAAGAACCTTTGAAAATGATGCCCTGGGCAGGGTTCTTCTCGATACCGTCTTGGATGCCAATGGCAACACTCTTCAGAAAATCAAATGCGAATATTTTGCTGACGGCAGTTGCCAAAAAAAGTCCGTGATGTTTGCCGGTCAGCCTGAAAGTGAGGCCTATACGACCAGTTTCACCTATGACTATGTGGGCAATCTCAGCAGTGAAATCGATGCAGCCGGTAATATCATGAATTACCAGTATGATCCCAATGATCTCCTGAATAAGATTGTATATCCCGCGTCAGGCGGCTTGGCCCGGGAAACAGCCTACCAGTACGATAAAAGTGATCACCTCCGGCAGATTACTTATTCCAGCGATGTCATACAGCAGTACCGGTATGATGAATTCAACCGCTTATTACAGTTCACCGATGCCAATCGGAACCTGTACACCAAAGCCTATGAACAGAATTATCTTGCCGATAAGACTTATACTACCAGGGAGGTTACTGCTTTTCCATTAACAGGCCCTAGTGAAACAGCGTGCACAGAGGCACAAACCTATGACCCGGCGGGGCGTTTAATAGCCGTGAAAAGCAGAAGCAACCAGCAGACAACCTTGAGTTATAGCAAAGAGGAGTCATCTACAAACGGGGCTTTCAACCGGGTGGTGACGTGGACTCTGCCGCTGCTGGACGGTCAGGCAACCGGATATACGATGATTCGAAAATATGATCCGGTCGGAAGACTGATCTATTTTAAAAATGAAGCGGGGAACGTAACCTCAATTGCCTATACAGTGCAAAATGATGCCGTTACCGCCACCCATCAAGAGGTAGTAACCCAAACTGACAGCCTGGGAATTAAGAAAATCTCAGTAAAGGATGCTCTTGGCCGGATTATTTCGGTCCGGGAAGGTAAGGACGATCTATGGAATGAGCTCTGGTATCAGTATGATGCGTTAGGAAGAATAACATCCACCGGAGAACACAAACAGGAAGGTTTGGTTATTACAAAATACACTTACAGGTATGACAGTACTACCAAGCATATGCTGGTAAACCAGGGAAGGCCGGGCGATGATCAGAATGTGACCGTTCTTGAATTTAACGGACTTGACCAGTTGGTCAAAGAAACCGATCCTTTAAACAAAACGACCTGCAGAACCTACACCCCCTGGGGCATTGTAGGAACTTGCACCAATGGCCGCAACCAGGTAGTGACGTATAACTATGACGCCGCCGGAAGGTTTACCGGCATGCTGCTGCCCGGTTCACAGGGAACAGTCACTCATAAATTGGATGGCAATGGCAACCGGGTTGAAACTTTACTGAATAATGTAAGCAGAATTAAAAGAACCTTTGACACCTGGAACCGCATGACGAGCCGGGAAGACGGTGAGGGCGCAAAAATTCAATACCATTTTACACCGGGGGACCATGTTGACCTGCTCACCTATTCAGATAATAAACAGGTGCGCTATGCCTATGATAACCTGGGCCGGACGTCAAGCGTCACTGACTGGAACAACCGGGCAACGCTTTATCAGTATGATCCGGTGGGCCATGTGCAGCAGATAAATTATCCCAATTCCTGTACAGCCTCGTTAACCTTTGACGCAAGCGGCAGGTTGAACGGTATGGCTCATAAAAAAGATGATATTATTATTGCCTCCGCCCAGTATACCCTCGATGCTCTGGGGAATAAAAAAACCTGCCAGGCCATCGATTCTATAAATCCCGGACCTTTGTTGCCCCCGTTCAACGCCACATATAATGCCGGCAACCAGATCACAACCTTTAACGGGCAACCATTTAATTATGACGATGACGGCAACCTTGTAACCTTGCCTACATCACAGGGTATGGCAACCGTCGCCTATGACTGGTGCAACCGGGTAAATACGATTAATAATGATTCCTACGCCTATGATGAAGACGGTCTGAGATCGTCCATGACCATAAATGGCGTTACCAGAAAATTTGTCTACGACATCAACGGTTTTTCATCACCCCTGGTAAACTTGCCGCAGGATTACAGCAATACCTCCGGTGTCGTTGTTGCAGATGACTTTAGCGGCACCATGGCTATGATTCAACCGCCCGAATCATTACTTCATTCCCTGGACCGTCTGTTGGAGATGCGGGATGAAGAGGGCAATATACTCTACCGATACGTATACGGCAATGGCTTGATAAGCCAGGAGGGCAATGACGGGGATTATCGGGTCTACGCTTTCGACACGCGGGGAAGTGCAGTAGCCCTGACCGATGAACATGGTGTCATAACCGACCGTTATGCCTATGATGTCTGGGGGAATATGAGCAATTCCCGTGGAAACACTTTCAACCCGTTTTTATATAACGGGGTTTACGGAGTGTTCAATGACGGCAACGGCCTGAATTATATGCGCGCCAGGTCGTATGCGCCGCATCTGGGCCGTTTTATGCAAAAAGACCCGCTGCCGGGAAGCGTGTTCTACCCGCAGTCGCTAAACCGCTATGCCTTCGTACGTGGCAACCCGGTCTGCATGATCGATCCCCTGGGATTGTTCTGGAAAGACGTTGCAACTGGATTGACGATCGGATTAGTGTCAGGCCTGACAATTGGTCTGGTTGTTGCGGGAGGATTAGCCGCCGGCGGCTCCGGAGCCGCAGGCGGCGGCGCAGTGGGCGGCGCCATCGGCGGAACCATAGGCGGGGTAATTGGCGGGATTGTGGCCGGACCGGTAGGAGCAGCCGTTGGAGGTACTATCGGCGGCACTGTCGGCGGCGGTATTGGTTCCGGGGTCGGCGCCAACGCAACGACCATCTCCAACTGGCTGACCAGACTAACCAGGAGCGTAAGCGACTTTTTCAGCAACTGGAGGCATGTGCAGGAAGGCTATGAATTGGTTGAGCTACATCCGCACTCATTGTAATTTAAAATAAAGGAACGGGGTAGGTTTTCATGAGTACCGGTAAAAATGATAGAAACTCGGACTTATATAGCGGTCAGGTATCGTTTCCCTTTGTTATAACGGAACGAAGCGGGCGCAACGGCCTGGACCTTGGCCTGCAGATAGATTATAACAGCCAGGTAGTGTCTCACGCGACTGCCTGGAACCTGGATAGACCCACCGGCACACTCGGCCTGGGTTGGAAACTACCGCTGGATTATATATTTGTTGACCTGCATGGCAGCGCTGAAATGTCGGGCCGGTCTATTTACATACATACGGACGGGACTCTGAATGAACTGGTGAGCGTCGAAGAAAACGACGACCGGTCTATAGAGTATAAGACCGCCGACTACCGGTTCTGGAAGATACTTTATTATCCGCAGCAGGAAAAGTGGACAATTATAAAGGAAAACGGTGATATCTATATCTATGGAGATATAAACTGCAGAAGAAATGCGGTTCAGTGGGGTGTGAAACACGGAAACTGGCTGGGGGACAGCAGCCTAACCGAAGGCCAGGAAAGTATAGCCATGGCCTGGAATCTAAATTCTATCGTCAACCGGTTTAATGACACCCTGCTTTATTCGTATCAACAGGTTCTGCAAGCAACCGGAACAGCCCAGGGATTGGCCTATACCCAGGCCAATTACTTGACCGGCATAACCGGGGTAAACGGCGAAACAATCAAACTAAACTATAAACCTAAAGATCTGGACGAATACCAGGCGGCGCATACCAATCCCTCCGCCCCCAACGCTTACCAGGACAGGTATGAAACCCAGTATCTTGACTCGGTTGAAGAAATATCTGCAGGCGGAACGGTTATGGTTACCCACCGCTTCGCGTACGGCTTTATCGGCAGTGGTGCCTTTAAAAAAAGACTTCTGATTTCAATAGCCGATATTTATAATATAAACCGGTCATTGCCAGCCACTCTTTTTGCCTATTTTGGACAGGACAGCGCCGATGGGGTAAACAGCAGCAGCGTTTATAACCAGGCAACCGGCGCTTTATATGGAGCATTAAAGAACGTGATGCTGCCTGAAGGCGGGATTATATCATACCAGTACCAGGGTATGGTAATAGAGCGTTCCAGCCGCAGCCTATCAATTGCACCGCCTGCTGCCAGCGGGGTTACCTATAGCAAACCGAGGTGGTACTTTGAGAAAGATTATACGGCAGTAACCTGGCTGGGAAGCAATAATACGATAGCCCTGCAAACCTATACCTGGGATGGACGCTGGTTAAAATGGGAGTGCCAGGATATTCCTGTGGCCACCGCGTCTGCATATGACAGCATCAGGGTGGCTGTTAATGATGAACTTTTGGTTTTATATACCGGCTCAAGATTGTACCCATTTTATAAAAACAGGGCTAGGCGGGGGGAATGGATACAGCCTGCGGTTTCATCAGGAACGGCGACCGTTCCTTATTATTCTCCGGGATATGGAGAGGAAAAGGTGATACTTGCGGCAGGCACGCGATTCTGTACGCTGCTCGGAAGTAGCAGCGGCATATTAAACCGTTATACTTTCACGGCTGCCGGGTGGACAAGTGAAGCACCGGTTCCACTAAATGGAGGGAGCAAAGCCATCTACTCAGTGACGGCGAAGCATAATTTCCTGATGGCGGTCTGCTGCTCGAACAGCGGCAAGAACATGGGGTTATATCTCTACTTTCTTGATGCAACCGGGACATGGCAGTCAACCGGGTTTTCTCAGAGTATTGAACTCGCGGTGGTAACCGGCCTAACCTTGCTGGCGGAAGATACGTTTGTTACAGTACAGGCGGTTATGCACAAGGGCGGTGTCAACACCGTACAGTACATGGTTTGCATGTGGGATGAGACCTTCGGTAAATTGCAAACCTGCAGTTTATGCCAGCAATCGTATCCTGAAGGCCAGGCAATTGTCGACCTGAAAGTGAAAGGGAGCCTGGCCGGCATCGGGCAGAAGATGTACCGTTTTAACGGCCGGGAGTGGATATACAGCGACCTGACCGCCCCGGACCAGGTGCAGGTAATGTCTCTTGACACCGGTTACGATGAAGTTGCGCGTATTATAAAAACCAGCGCCGCTTCACCTTACACATATGACATTGTAAAATATGATGTGGATAGTCAAACCTGGAAAGTTCCCGACAACCTGCACAGCCAGCAGGCTGCAATAGCAATGGCGTGCAGGGCGGCGGTGACCAAAGAACATGGGAGTAATTATGTAATCTACTGCAACAAGATATATTACCAGCAGCCTGATTGCACCTGGGCAGAGGTCTTTACCATTCCCGATACCCTCACCGATCAGGACATCCCTACCGTGCAGGTGGAACAATCCCGTTACCTGGCCTACCAGGTACAGACTGGAACCGCAAATGTAAAGACCGTGGTATACCCTTTAAGGAACGGCACAGTTATTAACACGCCTTTGGTCCTGAGCGGAGAAAAGATTTATACCGAGGCCGGTGTATCATTGCTGGGAAGCAATGCCTTTATATCATATACCGGAACGTATGATGGAGCGACCACCAGCATGACCCTGCGCCGAGTAATCACAGAAAAATGCAAAGATACGCAGACTGTGTACGCGATTAAAAGCATATCCGCCTATAACGGCTACAGAAGCCAGGTAACCGGCTTTACATATGACGCGGCCAGCGCAACTGTGGATGCGGGAGGATATGTTCCCCGGTTCAACAAAGCAACTACCATACCTGGTGCAGTCAGCATAGCGGACGCAGTCAGCGGGTATATGGAAGCATATTATTTTAATGGCCTGACTGCTGCCGAGCCACCTTCATTGCCATATCCGGTTGACAGTACGACTAATGCCGCGAATTATTACAGCATTATACAGGGTGCCGGATATGCAGCCAGAATATACCGCATGGGTCTAGGAGCAGCAGAAACAGTAGTTGCAGAGACTGATTTCTGGTGGGTTAGTGAGACTCTTTTGGGTAAGGTAAGTAAAGGATTTTACGCCCGGCAGAAAAAGGAAATAGAAACCAAGGACGGCGTAAGTAAAAATAGGCTCATGGACTATTCAACAGATACCGGGCTGATGGTGCAGATCACTGATGAGAATTATGATTATAACGGCAAACAGCAGCAGTATATACAGCAATTTACCTACTGGTGGGAAATATATGACCAAAGCCGGAGCACAAACATGCTTACGCCGGTTGTCAAGACCTGGCAGAAAATGAAGCAGGTCGCAACCGGTGAGGAACGAACCAAGAGTATAACCATAAATACGTGGCGTGAAGACTGGGGGCATGGTCCTGACCAGTGGGCGCCGTATAAATCGTACCGCGCAATAAATGCAACCCCATCACCATTTAACAGCTGGCCAGCCGGCAGTCCGGAGCCCGGACCTGACTGGCTGAAGGAGAATACTGTGCTCACTCGCAGCACCAGCGGACAGGTTCTGGAACAGGCGGATGTGGATAACCGGAGCACCTCCCTGGTATATACCGCCGATGAATGTCGAACCATTGCCAGTGTAATAAACGGGGCTGCGACCGGTGATGAATTCAGCTACCTGGGATTTGAAGCATATGAAAACCTGCAGACCTGGGCCTGGAGCGGGACAGGCGCTTCGCTCCGGGACAACATTACCGCTATTGATTACTATACCGGAAGCAGGTGCCTCAAGTTAAAACCGAACCCCGGAGCCAAGATAGGGTGCTACAAGATTATCCAGCCCGGGCAGCAGGATATGAAATATGTATTTACTCTCTGGGCCAGGGTGGAAAATGACTTTAACCCGGTGCAGGGGAAAGCGCAGTTTGAGATTACCTTTTACAAGGCGGCAGATGACACGGTGGTGGGAAATCCTCTTTTAATCGATCTGTCCGGAGCGCTGAAGAAATGGAACTACTTTGCCAAGGTAATCGATCTGGTGAAGATTAAAAAGGATAATAGCCTACCGGCTGATACGATATTGTATTTTAAAATATTCGGCTACAACCAGAATAATACGAAATATTGCCTAGTGGACAATTTCAGGTTTTCACCGGTTGCAGCTTTCTTTTCAGCTTCCGTGTATGATGAAGTGGATTATAAAACCCTGGCCGGATTGGATAACAACAACCAGGCGGTGCAGACCGTGTATAACTGCTTTAACGTACCGACGTCAACCTACGGCCCTTTGGAAAGGGTTACTTCATTAAACATCGATACATATTCACGAACGTTATTTTCCACCGACAGGTTCAATCCTAACTTTCCCAACAGCTCTGCGCGGCTGGGCAGTTCGTGCGACAGTTTCTTTTTCGACTTTCATGACGGTAACCTTGATGGCTGGGAGTTTAGCGACAACAACTGGTCAATAGTAAACGGTGAGTTGACCTACAGCGGAACCAGCACGGATCCATTGGGGAGTAAAGCCACTATATCAAAGGTAGCTTATACAAACTTTGCCGCGTACGCAAAGGTAATACGGAATACGACACCGCTGCCTGATGTGGCGATGGGGAATGAATACTATTTCGTGCAGTGGATAGAATCGACCGGGAAGTGGAAGCTGGTGCAAAAGAAAGCGGACAATACCCTGGTTGATATAGCGGTCAACAATACGGTCGGATTCAAGCAAGATTGGTTATATCTGGTTGTAGACGGTTATATCATGTTTTTTGCCGACGGGGTGCAGCTTTTTAACTATAAATATCAATATCCCAATCCGGTACCGGCGAAATATGGGAAATTGACCCTTTGCCTGACTAAACCGGGAGGTTTTGACAATGTAGCCCTTATGCAGGAACCGCAGCTCTCGATAACTTTCAGAGACGGTCTGGGTAATGCCATGCAGACCATTACCCTGGAGGGGAAAGAGGTTTCGGGACCGTTCAAAGACCAGTACAGTGTAACCAATGAAGGGGTCTTTTATGATAACTTGGGACGCGTACAGTACAGCAGGGAATCTTCTACGGCGCAGGTTATGGTCGCTGCACCTCCAACAGGTGCCGCCGTTGACAATGATTTGGCTCCTCAATTGCTGCTTGGCAACCAGGACACCTATCTTTTTAATACGCAAGGGCAGCAGCTTACCCAACAGCAGTACCTCGACGCCTCGGTAAAGAATTACCGGACCAACCAGTATGAAGCGTCTCCTTTGAACCGGCTTACCGGGATTGTTTTGCCTCACTCTGATTCGAATGATTATTTTACCGTCACTATCCGGAATAACAGTTGTGCATCTCCAACTTCTTCCGAAGAGGATGGTGACGACGGAGACAACGAAAATAAGTATTTTGTAGAGAAAGAATCGCGCGTACAGGCTCTTACCAAAAGCGGCACAGCCATAACCACCGAAAATATAACCATTCGCGATATGCAGGGGCAAATCATTAAAACGCAGAAGGGGAAAAGCGGAGGCCCGTATATCATTCAAGGCTATGATTACAACCGGTTTGAAAATACCAAAACGCTATACCAGCCTAATTATTTCAATCCCCCCGCGGGCTCTGACGCCGCAGTTTGGAAGGAAAGCATTGAGTATACGTTTAACGGTCTTTTAAGTAAAAAGACCACCCCGGACCGGGGCGGTGCGACGTATATGTATGATACGGCCAACCGGCTCCGCTTTACCCAGGATGCAGAAAGCCGGTCGCTGACACCGCAGCGGATAGTGTATTACAAGTATGACAGTTCGGGCCGGGTGATAGAAACCGGGTATATCCAGGATGCGAATTATCCCTGGAGCGACCAGGGAAAACTCCAGCAGAAGGTAAATGTGCAAAACTTCCCGCTAACCGATGCGTCGCAAAGCGGTGATCCTAATTACGCCGCCGGGAAATGGAAAACTAAAAACGACTATGATCTTGATGACAACAGCGTTGACAGTCCCTATACATTGGGGAAAGTAACCAAAGTACAGGTAAACAACGGCACCCAGCCTGATACAACCAAATATCAATACGATGCCTATGGCAATGTTACAAAAACTTCCCATAGCATAAACGGGTACGGCAGTGCGTTAAGTGAGTTTCTATACACGTATAACAACCAGAATCAGATAAAAACCATAATATACCCGGTAAAGGATTCCCGGGGCAATGCCATCCAGGTGGGGTACACCTATGACAGGATCGGACGGATGGCTTCGGTCGGTCTGCCTTTCGACGGTACCGGAGTGGTTGACCCCTCAAACCCGCCGAAAAGGATCGAAGAGTGTTATGCATTCTACCAGTACGATTTTTACGGCCGGCTGGCCAGTGAAAAAATAAATGCCGGTACCAACCCCAATGTAGACAACTCTATAACCAGGACATATTCTTACAATGATGCGGGATATCTGGCTGCAATTGATGACGATTATTGCCGTGAAACACTGGATTATTTTACCGAGGGCGGCTATGACGGAACCAAATATTATAATGGCGCTATAGCCAAGACAGGGTTTGCGTATAAAGCAGATGATTCGCCGGTACCCAAACCGTATACCACTCTTTACCAGTATGATACATGTAACCGTTTGACCGCAGGCGTTAATTCTCTGCGTGACGCCTGGAGCCTTAACCCCTGCGATACCCCATTTGACGACAACGGAAATATTATTAAGTCAATGCCGGGAGTTAACCTTAAACAATATAATTATGTACAGAGCGGGGCCAAACGCATCAATAACCAGGTACTAGGTATCACCAGCACGGTAAATACAGGCATAGATTTTGAAAGCATTCCAACCGGCACCATGAGTTCGGGGAACTGGAGCTGGGGAAGCAACAATGGCGGTCCCAGTGCCAGCGGCATAGCAACCGGTGATCACCATACCGGGACGCAGTGTCTGAAGCTTGCCGGAGGAAGCCTGGCCCATTATGAATACCTGAAATTCCAATCCTATCTTGATCCCGGCGCTGTTTATACCCTGAGTTGCTGGATAAAAACGGGCGCAGATTTTAATACCGGCATAGGGGACGCTGCCTGGTTTTTGGTCATTGGGACCGCGTCAGGGAAAGTAATTGAAAAGAAACTGGCGGTAATAAGCCAGTCCGAAGTGTGGACACAAAATAATATACAGGTAGATATGAAAGCCCTGCTCACGTTTATAAAAGAACCGGCGGGGTATATAGAACTGGAACTGCGCAATTATAAAAGAAAACCTGATGATACCGGCGCAGGCCCTTCATTTTTAATCGATGATATTACTTTGAGTGGAAGTTCCACGGGCAGCAGTTACACCTATAACCTGAACGGGGCGATAGTATCGTCACCTGCTAAAAACATCAGTTCCATCGTCTATGACCCGGTGATAAACCTGGCTGCTCAGGTACAGATGACGAATGCCCAGGGCAGCAAGCTTCTTTATAATTATGGGGAAAACAACCAGCGGGTTTATGAAAAATACCAAAACAGCGACGGATCCACGGTATTCCTGGAAAAACTTTACCTGCACGGTTTAAATTCCAGCTCGTTAGTGGAAAAAACCAAAATAAACGGAACCGAAAAAGCGATCTGTTACCTGCATGGCCTGAACAATATGCTGGTTTACCTGGATGACGGTAAATTATATTACCCGTTGAAAGATCATCTTGGTTCAACCCGGTTGATAATGAATGAGGACAATGATGTCGTCAGCCGGTTCGATTACCTCTCCTATGGACAGATGATGCGAAAGGTGGGTGGCAATGCCACATCGTACCTTTATACCGGCCAGGAGTTCGATGACGTAAGCGGCTTGTATAACTACCGGGCGCGGCTATATGATCCTGACCTGGGCCGTTTTTATCAGAATGATCCTGCCGGGCAGTATCCTTCACCCTATTCATATGTGGGGAATGACCCGGTAAATTATATTGACCCCAGCGGCGAACTAGGGTTGTCTTTACTTTTAATTTGGGGCGGCGTAGCGGTTGGTTTGATATCGATGGAGATTGGTGCCAAGGCCGGAAAAGGAGCCTGGGGAGTGGCCGGAGAAGGCCCCGCAGTAGATTGGCTCGATTGGCTCATAGGAACTGATTATGGTGATGCCTGGAGAAAAATCCTATCATTTAGTAATTACGTATCGGGTCCTACCGGGGGATTTATGCCAATAGAAATAAGGCAAGGTATGGAAAAGGTGCAATATGATGTGTGGAATAAATATCCATATTTGCACCCGCAAGATAATGGCATGCATGCATGGCACGCCGCAACTAACACCTATTTGGTCAAACGATTAGGGGTAGTTGGAATTCCAATTATTTTTATCGGCGGGATATACCATGAATCACCGCTCGATTGGGGTTCATTTTGGGCTGAACAGGAGGCGCAGGGTACTATCAACCATTTCCTGGATTCGGCTACCGATATAGTGGCAAATATATTTGGAATGACGGTTGGGGTACTGCCGTTACCCGAAGACGTTTTGGTTGATTTTGCGATGCGGGCAGGTGATTATATACCCGGACCAGGCGATCCGGATCCGAATGGACTGGGTACAGGGGGATATACGGGAAACCCGGTTGATGCCTGGTTTACAGGTTGGCGGAGACCTTAAAAGAAGAAGACGCCCTAGTTAATTTTACAATGCTGGCACGTGATTATATATCTTAGCCAAGTGAGACAGATTTAACTAATATTCAGACCGTATAGCCAGTTAGATTTTAATATTTTCCTGTTCGTTCCCTCAAATGTAGAAATAAATCTGAATTATAGGTTAGTAAAGAAGCAGCTTATCAATACAGTTTCGTAAATGTAGTTTGTTTAGAAGGTGATTAAAATAGCCGGAAAAGTGGTATTTTTATGGTTGCGGGAGCCGGACTTGAACCGACAACCTTCGGGTTATGAGCCCGACGAGCTACCAACTGCTCCATCCCGCGTCAATATGGTGGAGGAGACGGATTCTAACCTTCGAAGCGCCGCTAACACACATAATTCCAGTCTGCCCATTTAGACTCTTGGTCCCTCCTAGTTTAAACGAAGGTAAGTACAGGGCTGATACAGCAAGAATTAGTATATATCTTTAGGATGTTTAAGTCAATCAGTCATGGATTTGTTGACTTCTCCCTGTATATAGCCCATCTCAGCACCTCTCGATAACCCATATTATACCACGCAAGTGCTGATCTTCAGCTGTTTTGTGGTGCTTTTTCTCAAGGTCTAACGTTTCCTTGCTTCCTGTATGCTTCCTGTATGCTTCCTAGTATCTCCATGGTTTTGCTATATTTCTATGAATGTGATATGATCGAAAGGTAATATTGTTTTTTAAACTGCAAATATTAGCATAAAGCATATGGGCCTATAGAGCAGGAAACTCAATTGATTATGAGTTGACAGCTCTTTTTATATTTACAGGGCAAAAAGAGCTTGTAATGAATAAAAATATTTACGGCTTGCACTGGCAGGGTGAAATTTAAACAAGCGGATTTGTGTCTGCAGAGAACTAGGAAAGCCTTACAGGAGAATCCCAACACTCACTTGCCATTACAGACTTACCAGCAGATAAACAAATAATAAGAGCAGGGGCTCGACACTTTTAAGGAGAGAAAATTTTGAATTTTGATGAACTGAGAATTATCACACCTATCCTGAAGGCCTTAAACACTGCAGGATATACCATACCTACGCCTATACAGGAAAAGGCCATACCAGTTATCCTGGAAGGAAAGGACCTGGTCGGGTGTGCGCAAACTGGTACGGGCAAGACAGCTGCGTTCGCTGTTCCCATATTGCAGAATCTATATAAAGACAAGTCAATTTTAAGAGGGCTGCGCACCATTAAAGCCTTAATATTAACTCCTACCCGAGAGCTGGCAGTTCAAATCGGCGAAAGTCTGGCCGCTTATGGAAAACACACCGGACTCAAGCATACAGTGGTTTTTGGCGGGGTGTCACAACATCCCCAAACTAATACGTTAAGAGCGGGAGTAGATATCCTGGTGGCTACTCCGGGCCGGCTGTTGGATCTGATGAATCAGAAGCATATCCGATTGGACCATATAAAGATGTTTGTGCTTGACGAGGCTGATCGGATGCTTGATATGGGATTTTCCCATGATATGAAAAAAATTATAGCGCGGCTGCCTGTAAAAAGGCAAACCCTGTTGTTTTCTGCGACTATGCCGGCGGAAATTACAAGTCTGGTAGATGTCATTTTGACAAAACCGGTTAAGGTTGAAGTGACTCCGCCTTGCTCCACGGTGGACAGCATCGAGCAAGCCGTTTATTTCGTAGATCAGAAGGACAAAACTTCTTTGCTTATACAGCTGTTAAATAACAGGTCCATCGATTCTGCGCTGGTATTTACCCGGACGAAGCATGGAGCTGATAAAGTAGTCAAAGCTCTTGCTAAAGCCAGTATAACTGCTCAGGCAATCCATGGGAATAAATCACAGGGTGCTCGGCAGTTGGCGCTAAACGATTTCAAGTTAAAACGTACCAGAGTTCTGATAGCCACCGATATAGCCTCTCGGGGAATCGATGTGCAGGAGTTGTCCCATGTTATAAATTTCGACTTGCCCAATGTACCTGAGACTTATGTACATCGGATAGGCAGAACCGGCCGGGCAGGATTGGGTGGAACAGCAGTGTCTTTTTGTGACAGAGAGGAAAAGCCATTTCTACGGGATATACAGACACTCATATCCAAAAATATTCCTGTTGTCACGGATCAGGTTTATGCGATGAGTGTGGCTGGCAAATAATTCGCTTATTAAAAAAGAACTTCAAATTAGATAGATGTGGAACATTGATCAATTAGAAGCGTTGCGGGATTATTTTAAACAAGGCGAACAATCCTCATCACTAAAGATAGCGAATTATTTCTTCTTTCCATAAACCAGCGGTCTTCCTCTAGAAACATATAAACCTCTTTGTTGTCCAACTTACAAGCATAACGAATATCTACACCACCGGCTTTTAGGCCGGCTACCCGGCGAATATCAGTTACTTTTGCTATTTCATATTTATGGCCGTATTCACATTTAGACCCCTCTAGCATTATGATATGCTCCCCTTTGAGTAGACACCTGAAATAACAAAAATTCAGGACTACAC
>CAYWFX010000027.1:0-48420 GCA_964457945.1 uncultured Syntrophomonas sp. | reverse complement strand
CTTCTTTAGTCCATACAACAGCGTCGTTACTCATATTTTCATCCTCCTAATTATTTATTCTGACCCCCGCCAGTTACATTTTCACCTAAGCCATTCCAACTACCCCACGGCTCTTAGGGACTTTCAAGAAATAAACTAGTCATTTACTCCGGTCTTTTTAGCGCTATACTTCGTTATCAAAACGCGCTAATACCACCAGTATTACCACGCTTTGACGCCTTGTCTAGCACGAAGCAGCTCTTTGCCCTCCATGGCATCGCTGCATTAATCCATCCTTGGACGTCAAATCCTCGGAGTATTCTGCCTTATTTATTCCCTGATAGCCCCTTACTCAATTCCGGTAGTACTTCCTTGAGATCCGCCACCATGGCGTAATCAGCCATCTGCAGAATATAAGCGTTCTCATCATTGTTAATGGCCACTATTATATTAGCATCGCGTATACCTACATTGAACTGCACTTGTCCAGATATACCCAGTATGATTGCCAGTTGCGGTTTGCATTTTTTGCCTGATAAACCTACAATCCGATCTTCAGGCAGCCATTTCTTATCGGTGGCTACCGGTTTGGAACAAGCAATTTCTCCGCCCAGGGCTTTGGCTATACTCTCGGCCAGCACCATATCAGCTTTTTCCATTCCTTGTCCAACCACCACTAAAATATCTGCTGCTTCTATATCCACCGCATCCCCAGCCTTGCTCCTGCTTTCCAGTACCTTGATTAACGACGATCCGAAATCGATAGCCATTTCCTTCAAACTACCACCAGCTTGGGGTACCGCTGCTTCAAAAGCACGCGGTGCCAAAGCAATTACCTGCATGTCAGTCTCAATTTGCTGGGTAGCAATTGTCGCTCCACCCAGAGCATTTCTAGAACATTGAACTTTTCCACTCTTTACGTGCAAGCTAGTTACATCACCAAGGCAGCCAGCATCAAGTTTCTGAGCTAGCCGACCAGACAGTTCCTTGCCCCTGCGATTAGAAGACAAAATTACAATAGATGCATCTAATTTTCCAGCAGCTTGTTGCAAAGCTAATGCTACAGCGGCTGTGTCTCCCAGATTAAGATTTTGCTCCTTGATATGATAGGTTTCAGCTCCCTTGGCCACCATTTCCTCTGCCTGTTCATCACTGTTAATGCACAGTACCTTAACATCTAAACCAGTGTCTTTTGCTATAAGCCGGGCCGCAGTGAGCAGTTCCAGGGCTAGTTTGCTTTTTTCACTGTATACTAATATTCCTGCCATTTCATTACCTCCCTACGAATCCTTCGGCTTGCAAAGCTGTTATCAGGTCACTTACACTCTTAATCGTTACCCGTTTACGGTCGGTTTCAGGTGCCAGGTTGCTAAGCGTACTTATTTTTTTATCCCGCGGGATTTCCATGTCCAGATCATCCAGATCCAATATCTCTTTGGGCTTTCTACCCGCTTTTAAAATCTGGGTAACAGAAGGTATACGCGGTTCATTGATGTCACCTAAGACAGTAACCACCGCTGGCAGCTGCACCTCCAGCAATTCTTCAGAGTCCTCTAAAGAACGGGTAATCCTGGCTACCGTTCCTTCCAGCTCGATTTTACTAACGTATCCCACCTGGGGCAAGCCTAATATTTCAGCTACCCTTGAACCTACCTGCCCCGAGTAGTTGTCACCACTGCCTTCGCCGAAGATCACCAGACCAACATCATCAATCTTCTTGATGGTCGCCGCTAATAAGCTGGCAGTTAATGAACTTTCCATACCGTCAAGCTTATCATCCAACACCAGGTAAGCTTCATCTGCTCCTGCCGCCAGGGCTTCTTTAATAGTTTCTTCCACTTCTTCATTCCCGGCAGATACAACTATCAAATTGCTGCCGCTAGCCTCTTTCAGCTGCATACCTGCCTCCAGGGCATTCTTATCTATTATCCCCAGAGTGAAAGGCACCCCTTCAATAACCGGCTCCCGATTTCTAATTCTTACTTGTTGCAGATCCGGCACCTGCTTCATGGCCACAACGATGTTCATTTTCCAAAACCTCCTAATATATAATGCACAGTTTAATGGTCACTCGTGTTTTTACCCAAAGCGGAACTGCACTCCGGCCCCGCCGCTGGGATAATGCCATTGAAGCACCTCCGGACCACAGACTAATAGACAGGTGCCACATTCCAGGCAACCATCAACGCTTATCATTACCTCGCCATTTTCTTTTTCACTGTATAAACCTGCCGGGCATACCAGTATAGCTTTTTTTAAACTAGTATCTTTTTCTTTTCCCGCTTTGATTTTTATATGGAATTCTTTATCTTCTTTAAATACGTCTAATCCCAGTTTAGCTTTTAATCCCATTACTTCACTCATATCTTCATCATCCTCCTACCCACCTGCACCATAGCCCACATCTCACCAATACTCATATATTTCTTGATGGTGGGAAATAGCTTAGCTTTTGGTCCGGCTGGCACTTCATATAAGTCCCGCATAATATTACCGGCCAGCTCAGGGTAATGCTCGAACAGCGGAGGATACTCCAACACGTCCAGGGATTCTTTAAAGTTCATAAAATCTTGTAGCACAAAACTATTTTTCAAAAGGGTTTCATAGGTGGCCAGACCAACCTTAGTAAAGTCATTTTTCTCCTTGGCCTCTATTACTGCCTTAGCCGCAAAGTAACCGGAAGCCAGAGCATATTCCATTCCTCTTACGGTCACTCCTATGTTCATGGAAAACCCAGCAGCGTCCCCCGCCACAAGTATTCCATCCCCATACAACTTGTCCATAACCTTGTAGCCACCCTCGGGTATCACGTGAGCCGAATACTCTGCCGTCTCTCCACCTTTAATTAGGCGAGCCACTTCGGGGCGCTGTTTGAATTCATCCAATAGTCGAGGAGCTTCAATCTTAGGTTCTTCTTCCATCAAATCTTTTATTCCCACTACTATCCCTAAGCTTATGCTTTCTTTGTTGGTGTACAGGAAACCTCCGCCAAATTTGCCCCTGGTTACGTCGCCCATATATAGACGGGCTACCCCTTCATCACCTTCCAGGTTAAAACGATCTTCGAGAACCTGACGCGGGAGCTCAATGATTTCTTTGAATCCCACCGCAAAGTTCTTAGCCAGAGCCGCCTTACGCAGTCCCGCTTTTTCAGCGGTAAAGGATAATACGCCATCACAGGCGATCACCACATTTGCTCGAAGTTCTTCACCTCCGGCCATAACCCCTACTACCCGGCCATTCTCCATAATAACGTCATCCACCCGGCTTTTCACCACTAGCATAGCTCCCTTGCGCTCAACCTGTTTGGCAAACCACTTGTCAAACTTACTCCGCAGGACACTATAACTCTGATAGGGCTCCATGCCTAGTTCCAGACCATCATATCTCACATTAATGGAGCGTTCTTTAGCCATGATACTGACTTCTTCATGGGCAATATATCTCTCGAGCGGAGCCTTTTTCCACAGCTCGGGAAACATTTCCCTGACCGGGTTTAAATAGATACGTCCCCCGGTAACATTCTTGGCTCCCGGGTAGTCGCCTCTTTCTAAGACCAAGACTTCCAGGCCCTCTGCGGCCAGGGTATAGGCTGCGGCCAGACCAGCCAGGCCTGCCCCCACTACTATAGCGTCAAATTGTTCAATAGCTTCCTCAACCATTAGGATGCACCTCCAGCGCTTTGCGAGTATTTATATAAATATGATTACAAATTAGGCCAGAATCGTACCGGCTACTATCAATTTCTGCATATCAATAACCCCTTCTACCTGGGGACCCATTATGGCATCACGATAAATGCGGGCGACTTTGTAATCGGCCATCAAGCCATAGGAACCGTGTATATCCATGGCTATACGCGCTGCCCTAATTGCGTTTTCAGCAATGACAACCTTGGACAGAGCAGCTTCTTTAGCAAAATCACCTGGGCTTTTCGGCTTGTTAGCCAGGGATCCCAGACGATATGCCATCCAGCGAGATACTTCATATAACATGGCTAGATCCGCAATTTTCAATTGAATCGCCTGAAACTTGGCTATGGGTTCACCGCGATGGGTTTTTTCCTTGGCATATTTCACCGATTCCTCAAAGGCAGCTAAAGTAGTTCCTAAAGCAACCGAATTCATACCTATCTTGCCGAAGGCAATTCCATACTGCAAGACTGGATAGCCATTGCCCAGTTCTCCCAGCACGTTTTCTACTGGTACTTTCACATTTTGCAGGTATATGTCACAGAGTATGCCTCCATGCCATCCCACCTTTTCCCATTGCTCGGATATGGAATATCCCTCACAAAACTTATCAATAATGAAAGCTGTAGGTCTTCCACTCTCACTGTCTTTGACGAAAGCTACTAAAGGTCCGGGAAAATTAGCATTCGTTATAAAGCGTTTAGTACCATTAATAATATAATGATCACCTTCTCTAACTGCGGTACTGGTTATCTGTTTGGGATCTGAACCTGTTCCCGGTTCAGTAAAAGCAAACGAGGTTATATATTCCCCTTTGCAGGATTTCGGCATATACTTTTGTTTCTGTTCATCGGTTCCAAAATTGGATATGGCAGATAGGCCCAAGCTATGAGCGGAAATAGCCATGGCCGGCCCACAGGAAACTCGGGCTATTTGTTCCATGGCCAGCACATAGCTGTCATAACCGGCATCTGCTCCACCATATGCTTCAGGCATAGCCATTCCAAATAGATCCAGCTCTGCCAATCCCTTTAATATTTCCATCGGAACCTGATTCTCTTTCTCTATTTGGTCAGCTATAGGGGCAATGTGTTGCTCTGCATAATCCCTTGCCATTTTCTGTATCAGAGCTTGTTCTTTAGTCAGAGTAAACTGCATTCTACCTTCTCCTTTCATCTTCCCGAATCATTTAACCCGCCAACATTTTCATTACTATACAAAGAATACCTCTTCTGGCACTTCTAGTACAGTAGTATCTGCATTCTTTAATACTTCGGCTAAGGCACCAATTTCAGGGAGAATATTTTTCACAAAGAAGCTGGCTGAAGCAAGCTTGCCTGCATAGAAAACATAATCGAAATGCTCTTTACCCAGTTCAGCAATTTTCTTTTGGGCCACCAGAGCCTGATCCATAAGCAGGAAGGCCCCATATAATTTACCGGTTGCATGCAGAACCCTGGTGGCAAACTGTTGGACCATACCAGGCTGAGCCATTACAGCAGCCAAGTTCTTCTGTAACTCGCGATAATCGTTCATGCCTTTTTGTAATGCTGCGAACTCCTTTTCGAATCCGGCTGCAGCTTTATTGGCTGCGATGAAATTCTGAATCTCATTTAGCCATTCGGCAAAGACTTCACCCTTCTTCATGGTCATCTTACGACCTACTAGATCCATTGATTGGATAAAGTTAGTGCCTTCCCAGATCGGATAGATTCTGGCATCTCTGTACATCTCGGCCACCGGGTATTCTTCGGAGAAACCATATCCACCGTAAATCTGCAGAGCTTCCGATATACAATTTAAAGCCCCATCTGAACAGTAAGCCTTTACGATAGGTGTGTTTATCTCCAGATACTTCTTGGACTTTTTCACCATATCAGCATCGGCACTCCATTTTTCTATATCTATCTGATAGAAGGTAGCCAGAGACATAGCCCGGAAAGCTTCTATATGAGCCTTTTGATACATAAGCATACGCTTAATATCTTCATGCTTAATGATCTGGGCTCTTACTTTTGGATTAGCGGTAGCCCGGCCTTGAATACGCTCACTGGCATACTGGGCAGCATTGTGGTAAGCAACGGCTGCGCAAGCCATACCGGAAATACCACTCATGAGACGCTCTTCGTTCATCATCTTGAACATCTGCATCAAGCCTTTCCCGGCACCGTCTTCACCCGGAATATCTCCCAACAGGAAGCCCAGACAATCATTTTCTTCACCAAAGTTTATTACACAAGTAGGAGAACCCTTCAATCCCATCTTGTGTTCAATCCCAGCACAGTTAACGTCGTTGAATTTCCCTACTTCACCATTCGCATCAGGTAAATATTTAGGTACTACGAATAGTGATACTCCCTTGGTACCAGGAGCACAACCCTCGATACGAGCTAGAGCAAGGTGGATAATATTTTCGGTTATATCCTGCTCCCCTCCGCTGATAAAACATTTGGTTCCTTTGATCTTATAGACACCGGGTTTATCCGTCGGGATTGCCTTACTGGTCAAATCTCCTACATCGGAGCCAGCAGATGGTTCGGTCAAATCCATAGTTGCTGCCCACTGACCGCTATACATCTTAGCCAGGTAAGTTTTTTTAAGTTCTTCAGAACCGAAATCTTCTATAAGGCCAGCCGCGCCAGCTCCAGCTAGCCACAGGGTTCCGATGGAAGGATTTGCGCCTATCATATACTCATTGATTGCCCATACCACAGTCTGGGGCATCGCCGACTCATCATGAGGATCTGCATTGGTGGCACCAAAACCATTGTTCATAATAAAGAAATAACCATCCTTAGTTGACTGCGGGGTTATAACCTGCCCGTTTTCAAATTTCAATCCAATCTGATCAGAATCCGCACAACCCGGAGCTACCATTTCTTTAGCTCCCTTAAGAGCATTATCCAGAATAAAGTCCAGGTCATCTACTGAATATCCACCCTTGAAACGCTCTGTCTCGAAAACCTTGTTCATGTCCAACCATTCTTTGAGAATAAACTTTTGGTCTCTAGTAGTGTTCATAAAATTTGAAGACATTGTTATTTCATCTCTCTTTCCATTATTTTTTTGAAACAAACTTCGAATATAAATGCCATTATATCCCGGCCTGTCCCATCACCTCCTGTGCCAATAGCATTTTTTATTTACATTAATATTTCAATGGTGGTATGTTCTTTATTAGTGTGACTCCGAAACTAATTTATTTTTTCACTATTAATATATTGAAAAATTTATCATGCAGTAACATTTAATTTATTTGTATGTTATCTATATTTTCAAAAAAATATTTTCTGATAAATACCTTACTTAATATGTTGGCCAAATTCGAGTAATTAGCCAACCATCTATCCTAATGCATTATTAATTAATATGTTATTTATTTATATGTTAATACTGCTTTTTCAGTATGTCAATAGTAATATTTTTTACTTTTGGGAACTTTAAATAATCGGTTATACACCAATTAAAAAGCCACGGTAACCCGTGGCTAAGGATTCTGGCAAGTATTATGGAATCTCCCTTTATTACACAAATATTCTATATTTAATTAGAATTTATAAACCTTGTCTTTCCAGGTACTCATCATAGGTCATCAGCTTGTCTATTATTCCATCCGAAGTGATTTCTATAATACGATTAGCTACAGTCTGAAGTAATTGATGATCATGAGATATAAGAAATACCGTTCCGGGAAAAGCGGTTAAACCGTTATTTAATGAGGTGATGGCCTCTAAATCCAGGTGGTTGGTAGGTTCATCCAAGAGCAGTACGTTAGCTCCGGACAGCATCATGCGAGCCAGCATGCATCTAACCTGCTCCCCTCCGGACAAAACATTGGCTTCTTTCTGAGACTCTTCACCGGAAAATAACATTCTACCTAGAAAACCTCTGACAAATGTTTCTTCCTGATCTGTCGAATACTGACGCATCCAGTTAACCAGATTCAAATTCGAATTAAAATAATCATTGTGATCCTTGGGGAAATATGCCCGAGTAGTGGTTGATCCCCAGGCAAACTCGCCACTGTCAGCTTCTATCTCACCCATTAATATTTGTAACAAAGTGGTTTTAGCCAGTTCATTAGGACCAACCAGGGCAATTTTGTCACCCCTACTGACCACTAGGTTGAAATCCTTTAAGACTGCTTCTCCCTCTATGCTTTTGTTAAGCTCTTGTATGGTCAGCACATTCACTCCCGCTTCCCGATCCGGTTTAAATTGTATCCAGGGTAAACGGCGTGAAGACGGCCTGATGTCTTCCGGGGTCAGCTTATCCAATTGCTTCTTGCGGGACGTGGCTTGCTTGGATTTGGAAGCATTAGCGCTGAAACGCTGGATAAACTCCTGCAGTTCCTTAATCTTAGCCTCAGTCTTCTTATTGGCATCTTTGGCTTGTTGCGAAGCCAACTGGCTGGATTCCAGCCAAAAATCATAATTGCCTACATAAAGCTGAATTTTACCATAATCAATATCAGCTATATGCGTGCAGATGCGGTTTAGAAAATGGCGATCATGGGACACCACAATTACAGTACTGCTATCCAAATCGGAAAGAAAGTCCTCCAACCAGGAAATAGACCCTATATCAAGATGGTTGGTGGGCTCATCCAATAGCAGTATATCCGGATGCCCGAACAAAGCCTGAGCCAGAAGTACTTTTACCTTTTCACTACCTTCTAACTCCTGCATTTTTTTATTATGCAAGTCTTCGGAAACGCCCAAACCGTTAAGCAGGGTGGCAGCCTCCGATTCAGCTTCCCAACCGTTAAGTTCGGCAAATTCCCCCTCCAGTTCCGCTACTTTCAAACCATCTTCTTCGGAGAAATCGGCTTTTGAGTATATTTCGTCCTTTTCTTCCATTATAGCGTATAATCGTGCATGACCCTTCAGTACTGTTTGGATTACCTCAAACTCATCAAATTCAAAATGATCCTGTTTTAAAACAGAAAGTCTCTGCCCCGTGGGTATGATGACATTTCCCCGATTGGATTCAATTTCTCCCGATAAAATCTTGAGAAAAGTCGACTTCCCTGCTCCGTTAGCACCAATAAGACCATAACAGTTGCCGGGAGTAAATTTAATACTCACGTCTTCAAAAAGGGGGCGCGCCCCAAACCCTAAAGTTAATTCACTGGTCGTAATCATTTTTAATACCGACTTTCTTGTCAGGAACTATCTTGTTTATTCCTATGTAGCCCCTAAATAAATTCTATAACTTGAATATTGTATCATACTAGTGAATAAAAGATCTAAAATAATATGATTAAATTTGACAAAAGGAAAAAATTGATTTACAATTTGTCTTGCCTTGTTCTTTAAATTATCTCCTTTTTGGGGAAACTAGTCCAAGAGTAATTCCAGAAGGGAGATGAACAAATGTTAGAAGATAAGTATATCGTTTGCAAAGATTGTGGCAATGAGTTTTTGTTCTCAGTATCAGAACAAGAATTTTACGCAGAAAAAGGCTTTGAGAACGAACCAGGTCGTTGCCCTGAGTGCAGAAAAGCTCGCAAGCAGCAACGTAATGGTTACGGCGGTGGAAACTCTGGTTACAGAGAAGAACGTCAAATGTTTAAGACAGTTTGTGCTTCTTGTGGTCAGGATACTACAGTTCCGTTTGAGCCCACAGGTGATAGACCAGTTTATTGCCGGGATTGTTTCCAGGCTAGACGCAACAGCCGCTAATTAAATTTAGTGAGTATTTAAAAGAGTTTGGTATTTATAATACCAAACTCTTTTTTCTGTCTTTTTCTGTATTTAAAAAGTCATTAAATGCAGATAATGAGTATATATAATTGGTTGACATATAGTCCGCATACCAACTATAGTTTCTTTAGAAGGTAGAAAAAAAGGAGGTTTTTTTATGGATTTTAAATTAACCGAGGAACAAGAACTGATCAGAGCTAACATGCGGGAATTTGCCCTAAAGTATGTAGAGCCTATCGCCGTAGAACTTGATGAGACTGCCCGCTATCCCAAAGAGGTAATTGAGAAGCTGAGTGAGGGTGGCTGGATGGGAATGCCTTTTCCCGTGGAGTACGGAGGTCAAGGTACTGACTATTTAACCTATGCCATAGCTGTAGAAGAACTGTCGCGTTCCTGTGCAGCAACTGGTTTTACCATGTCTGTGCATACTAGTCTAGCCCTGATGCCTATTTTTAATTTTGGCACCGAAGAACAAAAGAAAAAATATCTTACCCCACTGGCTCAAGGTAAACACATAGGGGCTTTTGCTCTGACTGAGCCGGGTGCAGGTACAGATGTCGGTGCAGCAACTACTACCGCTGTCCTAGATGGGGATGAATATGTGTTGAATGGAACCAAGACCTTCTGTTCCAACGGCCCGGTTGCTGATACTTTCGTCACTTTTGCCTGGACCGATAAGTCTGCTGGACCTAAAGGAATGAGCTCCTTTATTGTTTCCAAGGATGCTCCCGGTCTTAAAATCGGCAGTCATATTATGAAGATGGGGATCCGCGCTTCTCAAACTTCTGAGATTATCTTCAAAGATTGCCGTATACCGAAAGCGAATCTTTTAGGCAGCGAAGGCAGCGGCATGAAAATTGCCATGAATTGCTTCGATCATGGCCGGATAGGAATTGCAGCCCAATCAATAGGAATTATACAAGCGGCTATGGATGAATCTATCAGCTATTCCAAACAAAGAATTCAGTTTAGCAAACCAATTTCCAAAAACCAGGCCATCCAATGGTGGATCGTTGATATGGCAACGGATTTAAACGCATGCAGGTTCCTTACCTACCATGCAGGATGGTTAAAAGACCAAGGCCAACCATTTACCAAGGAAGCTTCCATGGCCAAGCTCTTTTGCGCGGAAGCCGCTATGAAGCATACAGTTAAAGCAGTACAAGTTCATGGGGGCTATGGCTATGTGAAAGGGGTTAAAGTGGAACGCCTTATGCGCGATGCCAAAATAACTGAAATCTATGAAGGTAGTTCAGAAGCCCAGCGCATGGTAATCGCTGGACATATTCTACGCTAAACAAGAATAACGACCGAGGGACAGGTTTTACACCTGTCCCTTTTAGGTTATAATAATTTATCCTAGAACTTAAGGAGATCTCCGCTATGCATATTGGCATTGACATTGATAACACCATTACTAATACTCGAGAAATAATTTTGGATTATGTCGGAAAATTTGATCAGGAAAACAATCTCAAAACCAAGGTGGATTTGTCACAATATAACCTGGAAGAATCACTAATGTGGGATGCAAAACTTATTAAACGTTTTCTAAACACTTATTTAGCAGATATCTATGCCAGCGTTAGACCTAAACCCCATGCCATCGAGGTAATAGAAGATTTGCATCAGTGCCACTCTATTATCTTAATAACCTCACGCAACCAGCGAGATCTGTCTATTAAGGAATCAACCTTGGAGTGGTTATCCAGATACCAGCTTAGCTATGATAAATTGGTTATGAATAACACTGAAAACATGCACCATTTTAGTAAACTCGCGGCCTGCCTGGAAAATGATATTGATTTGATGATTGAAGACCATCACGAGCTCTCTTTGGAGCTAAGCGAAAGATTGCCGGTTTTGATGTTCGATTATCCCTATAATACTCATCTGGATGTAAGCAACATTACTCGAGTAAAGGATTGGCTGGAAGTTAGGAAAATCATTACAGGTATCCCCTCGCCGAAAGGATAATAAAAATGCTTATTCTATCCAGCGTACCTTATCACGCAGTTCAGGATCTAATCGGAGAGGTGCTTCTGGAAAGGCTACAGGGTATCCCATGGGCGTAACTGCTACGATCTCCTTGCTTTCAGGAATGTCCAATATCCGACGAATGGATGCCTCATCTTGCATGGGACCCGTCATCCAGCAGGTGCCCATTCCAAGTGCCCGAGCCGCAAGTACAATGTTCTCCATAGACGCGCTAGCACTCTCCAGGTTCATCTTTCGTATACCAGGTATTTTATCGGCATCGGTTAGAACCACAATAATAACCGGAGCTCCGCCATAGGTTGCAGCATACTGCACAAAAGCTTCGCGGGCCTCAGGCTCCCAGTCAGCTGCATAAGCTTCACCTATAGCTTTATAGCTTTTTCCCATTTCGATTTTCTTTTCCCCAGATACCACTATGAAATCCCATTGCTGACGGTTCATTCCTGAGGGTGCCCAGTTCCCGGCATCTAGTATCTTAAGTATATCTTCCTTACTAAGCAAATCTGGTTTGTACTGCCGCACAGCCCGTCTATTTTTAATGACATCAAAAAACTCCATCAAATAACCTCCCTTTTTCTATTCTAGTTACCATAAATCAGACCTCATTGGAAATTATATCCTATTCCAAAGCATCCCACAACTACCCCGGACCCCTCTATACTTTATGTTTGCCTTCCGACCGGCTTCTAATGCTCTATCAGTTACAATAACATTTACGTCTCCTTACAAGAAAACCCTTCCCACGGGAAGGGTTTTCTTGTAAGGGCTTATCTTCAACTGAAGCAAAATCCCCAACACTATGATTTTTTTCTTGAGTCTTAACATGGGGGTTAGTGTCTAGACCAGAAAACTTCGTCTACCACTTGCATTTCACTTTTCTCTTTATCACTCTGCTTATAACATTCAAGTTCTTTTTCTATCATCGTTACTTCCCGGTTTATCTTCTGTACCAACTCCAGAAACCGATTGGTAGTTATCTCTTTAATAAATATAACCCGACTTACCTGGTCATTTTTTTTGCTCTGCACCCTTTTTAAAAGGGACATCTAATCACCTCCATTTATTAAACAATTAAACGTAGATAATTCAATCTGCTCAAAATTTAGAACAGCCACAAATTTTATTATTTTTACCTTTATTTTATAATATTCTCAAATTTTCTAAATTCATATAAACTAAAGTAATTATTTCACTTAGTTTTATAGTCCTGTTTTTTCTAGGATTAGCGATTCATCTACTTAAGCTACTTGTATTCACTTTATTTACAACGAGGCCCCATTAATATATATGAACATATTTTCATATATATTAATGGGGGGATTTTGATGAAGATTGACTTTAAAGATCGGTGCGAGATTCACTCTATCCATGAGGAAAATGTAAATGAAGTACGGGCGAACAGCAATGGCAATACAGGTCTCGGATCGGCAGGAATAGGAACTTTTAATAATAAACAAGGATGGCGCTGGCCCTTCCCGTCTAATGGGAAGGGTTTTAAATTACAGAGACTGTGTCTCCCACAACCGTTCCCGTTCTTAAAACCTGCCCGGCAGGCAGCTCTATTACATAATGAGCATTCTTGATATGGGGACTTATACGGTTGGGACTCATTTGTTTTATTATATATACTATTTCATTGCTTCTCGATAAAAAGAGTACATCAATAACTATTTTCATTCCAATGCTATGCACCTTGGTACAAGGATATATTATTAATCCTTCCCCTTCAGGCATTGCTTTCTTACCTAACCATCCTTTAAGCCGGGAAAGAAAAGTATTTGCTAAACTACCTTCTTCAGCCAGTAAACGTCCATTACTGGTATTAAAAATGATGGTTTTCCGCATTATTATCCCCCTTCTTAATTCTACAGCGTATCCATAAGTTGAATAAAAGCAGGCCCCAGAAGCACTATAAGTATGGTAGGAAAAATAAATAAGACCAGGGGAATAAGGATCTTTATAGGTGCCTTTTGGGCGGATTCTTCAGCTCTCATCCTGCGGTTAACTCTGACCTGCCGGGACTGCAGCCTAAGGACATTACCAATACTAACCCCCAATTGATCTGCCTGGATTACCGAACCCAAAAAGATAGTTACATCGTTTACATTCACCCGTTCCGCCATATCTCGCAGGGCTTCCCGGCGGGGCTTTCCCATATTAATCTCCTGTAGGGCTTTCTCAAATTCAGCTGTTAAGGGCCCGTTAGATTTTTCAATTACCTTTTGCAGAGCAGAATCAAATCCCAGTCCCGCTTCCACACTGACACTTAGTAAGTCAAGTATATCAGGCAGGCTTTTCAGAATCACAGCCTTACGTTTCTTTTCATTTGATTTTAAAAATAACTCCGGGGCAAGAATTCCTATGGTTACCAATAAAAACATATACCAGCCGTTGCGCAGCATTATTCCTAATAATAACGCCAGCAACAAAACAGAATATTTTAAAACTACAAAACTTTGAGCATTTAAACCGTAAGGATTACCAGCTGCTTGCAGCCTTTTCTCATACACCTGTTTTTTATCTCCAGATATTATTTTACCAGCTATCCTATTAAAATGCTGCAAAATAGGTATAAAAACCCTTTTTTTAAAGGGTTGATTTAACTCAGGGGACAAAGTACTTTTCTCTGGCTCACTAGTATAGCTGGCAAGCCTTTCCTTTATGCGCAGCTTTGTATTATTTATAGAATATAGAAAGCCTAATACTAATGCTATAACCGTAAGGTTTATCAGGCTAAATATAATAATCTCCATAGTTAACCTCCCATAATATAGGCTTAAAGATTAATATCAATAATTTTTCTTATAATTAATATCCCCAATACTTCTGCAATACAGGCTGCAGCGAGAACAGCTATGCCCCGTGAATCATTTAGCATCACATAAAAATACTTCGGGTTTATCATCAGCATTACCGCAATCAACACCACCGGCAGAAAGCCAATAACCAGCCCGGATAGCTTCCCCTGAGCAGTCAGCGTCTTAATCTCCTGCTTGATTTTGGCCCTCTCGCGTATGGTTTGTGAAATATTATCCAGAATCTCAGCCAGATTACCTCCTACCTGTCTCTGAATTATAATCGCGGTTATTATCATATCCAGATCCTGGCTGTTCAACCTCTTTCCCATGTTTAACAAAGCTTCTTCATGGCTAAAACCTAAGTTCATCTCCCTTAAAGTCCAGGTGAATTCAGTTGCTATAGGGGCAGGCAGTTCTCTTCTCACCGTATCCATAGCCTGTTGAAAACTGAATCCTGCTCGCAAGGCGTTAGCCATAACCACCAGAGCATCCCCAAGTTGTTGATTAAAAGTGTGGAGCCGACTATCTTTTTGATGCTGGACATATACCTGCGGCAAAAAGGTTCCGCAAATCAAGCTAATTATTGCCATCCATAGGTTATTGTTCAATAAAAATAGAATTAATGGCAAGACCAGTATAAGAACCACACATAAACTTATATATTCTTCGGCTTTCAATGGAATACCGGCACTTATTAACTGAACCTGAATTTTTTCTCGCAGAGAACGGGAAGCAAACAATCCTGAGATCTTCTTTAGCGCCACCTTGAAAGATAATCGATAAGAATTAATTGCTGCTTTATCAGTGTTATGGCTGTCTTTTATACTATCTAATCGCTTTTGATAAAGGTCATGATGAGAAAACGACTTAAATAATGCCGCCACCAAAAAGACTACCAGGCCAAAAACACCCATGCAAATAGCCAGTTCCACCTTCATCACCTCCTGATTAGTCGGCTATAGAGAACGAAACACGCATCTATTCCCTAGGGACTGAAAAAATCGCCGGGCAGGCTGATGCCCATGGAAGCCAACTGTTCCATGCATTTGGGGTTCAATCCGGTAGCCCGATGCTTCCCCTGCACTTTCCCCTGCTCATTAATACCGGTTTTATCAAAAACAAAAACATTCTGCAGGGTAATAATATCACCTTCCATACCTTGAACTTCGGTAATATAGGTTATTTTCCGGGAGCCGTCCTGGAGACGACTCTGATGAACAATTATATCTATGGCTGAACAAATCTGTTCCCTTATAGCCCTTATGGGAAGGTCAATCCCCGCCATTAATACCATGGTTTCCAACCTGGATATCATATCCCGCGGTGAATTGGAGTGACCTGTAGTTAATGAACCATCATGTCCGGTATTCATGGCCTGCAGCATGTCCAGGGCTTCTCCGCCTCTTACCTCGCCTACTACCAGTCGGTCAGGCCTCATTCGCAAAGAGTTGCGCACCAAATCACGGATAGATATTTCACCACGATTATCTATATTAGCTGGTCTGGTCTCCAGGGAGATTACATGGTCTTGATGTAAATCTAATTCAGCAGAATCTTCAATCGTAACAATCCTTTCATCATGGGGTATGAAAGAGGATATAATATTGAGAGTACTGGTTTTACCAGCACCAGTCCCTCCAGAAACTATTATATTTAAGCGCCCCCTAACACAGGCTTCCAAGAATCTCGCCATTGATAATGTAAGGGTATTATTTTTCACCAAGTCTTCCACTTTTAGTAATTGGGAAGAAAACTTGCGTATGGTAAGAACACAGCCATTTAAAGCCAGAGGGGGGATTATAGCATTTACCCGAGACCCATCCGGCAGGCGGGCATCGACCATGGGCATGCTTTCATCTATTCTTCTGCCCAAAGGAGATATAATTCTCTCAATAATGTTATACAGATGGTTATTGTCTCTGAAGACTACTTGGCTAGGTTCCAGTCTGCCTCTTCTTTCAACATATACCTGTTTGGGTCCATTAACCATTATTTCAGAGATCGTTTCATCTCTTAACAGGGGGGTTATAGGGCCAAAGCCAAAAACCTCGTCCTCCACCTGCATTATAATTTCCTCTTTATCATTACGATTATAAAATTCCAATTCTTTTTCCAAAATTAATTCCGCTATTTTTCTAGTGTCCTCCTGAAGCTCCCGACTGCGCATCTCTCCCTCTTGGGGAGGGTTAAAATTATCCGACCCTATTTCCTTAATTACTTCCCGATGTATCTTCTGCACCAGCTCCTGAAATCGGTTGCAAGCTACTTCCCTTATGCATGGGGCTGGATTTACCCGCTCACTATTTTGGCTTTGTAACCGTTTTAAAAGAGACACGCAATCACCTCCGTTCCCTTAGGGACTTATTCCTTGACAGTCCCTTATAACAAAATATTTTCTATGAGCTGCAAAATGTTCACCATACTTTTAGAGATTGAAGCTCTTGGATTCATCTTGATAAAAGGAATACCCTGATTAAGTGAGCTTACCACCAATTTACCATCGCTCGGCACTTCAGCTCTTATTCTCATATCCAGCACCCTTTCCACATCTCTCGGCTCTATTCCAGCTACCCCTGAGGAACGATTGAGTATAAGCCGAGTCCGAGGCAGAAGCTGCAAAGAACGCAGAATATCAAGTCCCTTTTTTACGTTCTTTATAGTGGGAAGATCTAAGGATATTATCAGCAAAATCAGATCCGACATTTCCAATGCCGTCAGGGTAGTTTCATCTATAAAAGAAGGGGTATCAATAAAGGTAAAATCATACATACCCTTACAAAGCTGCAATATTTTTTCAACGCCATTGGAAGTAACCAGTTCAGCCAACTCCGGCTTATTAGGAGCAGCCAAAATATTTACTCCATGCCTTTCATAAAGGTAATCCTTTAGTAATTCCGTCCCAGGTTCATCCCCTTCTTGCAATAACTCTGATATAGTCTTGCGGGGATTAATATTCATCATTACACTTATGTCTCCGAACTGTATGTCCAGATCTACCAAACCAACTTTATTCTTATATTTCTGGGCTGTGGCTACAGCTAAATTTGTACACACCACACTTTTGCCTACTCCACCCTTGGTTCCAAAAATACTAATTAGCTTGTTATCCTTTCCCCTAGTGTTTTTTTCATTATCCAACTCTGGCGGCTTGGTTTTAATACATTTTCTATTTAATACCGCTACCTCTTTTACTGATCTGTTAAGTTCGACTGCTGACAACGGTTTTATCAAGTATTCTTTGGCCCCTGCCAGCATAGCTTGCCTGAAGCTGGCGGTGTCATCATGCACTGAAATAATGATTACAAATACCTGCGGATAATGAATCGTAATATAACGCGTAGTTTCAATGCCATCCATTTCCGGCATATTTAGATCCATAATCACTATTTCCGGTTCCATGCTCTTTATCTTATCTATTAGTTCTTTGCCGTTAGCAGCCTCAGCCAGTACATCGATAGAGTTATCCATTTCTAATAAAACTCTGATGCTGGATCTGGTATTCTCATTAGCATCGGCCAGTATTACCTTAACCTTTTTCATAAGCAATCCCCCGCCCTAGTCATAACTAATTGGGTGACCCGGAATATACCAGGAAATTTTTAAGCTGGAAGGGAGCTAGATATGTTCTTGATTGATCAACCGGGGAACGTAACAAAACTCTAAGGTTGCCTCGTTCTGAAGCGAGAATCAACGGCTGGGCTTCCTGTAAAGACACAGCTAGAGTTAGTGTTTTCCCTCCACCGGGGCTCTTTTTATCTAAAATTTCTGGGTTTTCACCAACGGCCAGAACCTCAATATCCTGCAGGGTAAGAATACTATAGGAGCTAGGTTTATCTGCATTCTGGTCGGTCCCCGTAGGCAAATCAATAGTCGCCATAATATCAACCCGGTCTCCAACCTTTACATACCCTGAAACGCCGCTTATCTCGTTAACTGGTATAGATACAGCCCGTTTTGAACCTGGGATCATATATGCCAGTCTATTGGCTTTATCAGCCGAAGATAGGAGCTTGGGCCCTAATATCTCTTCTCCGGCAACAATACTGGTCGTAGCAATTTTACCTGCTACATCCTTCACATTATGCAGAGCATCCGGATGAACATATTTTCCGGGCAGGTTTTCCACCTTAAGTTGCTCAGCCTTTATGGGACTATCCTTGTTAATAGTGATTTTAGCTATTACTACCGGTACCAGGTCATCAGGAGCATAGCGACTCTTAACATTCTGCAGGTACCGGTAGGATAGGAAAGAAGCCACCAACCCGCAAATAATCGCGATAACCCAGTATTTTCTACTGCCTTTTAACATTCCTTAGGCCCCCTTATTCGCAAAGCTGTGCACCATAGAGTCCAAAATCAGATCCACTTTCGTCACTTCTCCCAGGAATAACATAATTTATAAAATTACCCACCACATTACTTTCTACTCCATTGCCGATGTACTCATTAACCAAAAATGCTGAAAACCCAAGTACTCTTACCGAAGAAGGATGCCCTCCCTCGTTAATGCTCTCAATATCAACCATAGGAATAATTAAGATACGGGGACAGCCATCAATATAGGAGTGAATACTGCACTGCGGCACATGATGACATTCATTCAGCCTGTATTCGACCCCTGCTCTAGTTGGTCCCGACATATTACCTGATTCAGTCTCAATTACATCACCTATCCTAATTGCTTCTGGATAACCATACTTTATATTGTCTCTATAAACATGGGCCCCGTTTCCACCTAATTGCAAGGCTCCGAACCAACCAGAGTAAGATTGATCCCCGGCTCCTTCCTTCAAGGTAACCTCCTGCCCAAAAGTATAAGCCTCTTTATTTACTCCAAAGGGAACAACGCCCCCGGTAGAAGAAATCGGCGCAATACGTGCTTTGGCACTAGCGCTGACCTGAGTGGTCTCAAAACCCAATGCCTGTGCAAAAAACAGGCCCAGTTGCCGATTAGCTGTTCCGGTCATTGATCTGTTGCTAACATCCACCTGAAAACTAGATTCTGAAGCTAATACCCCGTTCAGATTGGCATATTGGGCGGCTTGTTCCAGCGCCAATCGAGGATCTGCCGGAAGTTCCTGAACTCCTGCCAGCACAGCGCTGTCGAGCGCTTTGGTCAACTTCGCCTCATTAAGGTATTTGAAACCTACATCCGTTACCAGTGCTGTAAATCCAGCCAGAACTGACATGGCAATAGCTAGTACTACCAGCACTGTACCTTTTTCATTACATAAAAACTCTCTGATCTTCTTCAAAGGATCACCAGCTTTGCATTACTCTACCCGCATGAAACACTGAACCGATAATTCAACGGGATTGGGCAGTATATCAGCAATAATAGGCATTAATAAATTTACCGGATAATCTATGGTCACCTCTAAAGAATCTCCCTTATCCCTCTCGGCATAGGGCGGAGATATGTTAATAGTGAGTTTGCTTTCGTCTAACCAGGCTCGCCTGGATATGATAAGATTTCGAATCTGGCCGTCATCGTGTCCCACTACTCCATAACGAGCACTCTCGCGAGATAGGTTACCGATTACCATATAAGCCCCATATATTCTCCCAAATTCAATAATGCCAAAAAGTAACATTAATAATATGGGTAAAACTAGAGCCAGTTCCACCAGAGCTTGGCCCTGCTGCGAATTGAATAATCCTCTCCACCGCTTCATTATTACCACCAACCTCTGCAATAGCTGGTTAATACACCTAAGGCTATTGCCACTCCATAGGGATAATAAATGCTAAATTGCTCTTTATTAACGCTATCCGAAAGGCTGGCAATACCCAACCCAGATAGAACCAGACTGTTTCCTAATCGTTTTAGGGTTTCATCGAGACGCCCCTGGATTATCAATAATATTACGGCTATAAATCCGCCCCATAAGGCCATCCATACGAAGGTACTAACTACAAAAATACTCCCTTTAAATGCGCCAATCATACCCAGGAGTTTTACGTCACCTGCTCCTATACCCCCCATAACAAATGGTATGAAAATTAGTGCTATTCCGATTACCAGACCCTGGAGACTAAACAGCAACCCTGTATACCCGCCTGTAAACATCTGGTAGATCAAAGCAATTACTATTCCGATTAGGATCAGCAGGTTGGGAATCCGCCTCTCTTTCAGATCGAAACTCACTGCAATTAAAAGAAGTCCAATTAGGCAAGTATCAGTAAGCATTTGTTTATCCCCCCTTAGAAAAAATAAGCCCTACTTATAATAAGCAGGGCAATGGAGTAAATATTTTATACTGGTGGATCAAAGCTGATACTGTCAAAAAGCGCACTTATCTTGTCCCCCAGAGCAAAAATAGCTACTAGTACAACGACCGCTACCCCTGCCAATATTAGACCGTACTCTGCCATACCCTGCCCCTGTTCTTCTACCACTAACCTCTTTAACGTGTTCAACATTTCCGCCACCTCCAAATAATTTTTATTATAATGTGTTTGCTTGCTTGCCTGATCTTATAATATCTTGAAAGCTTCAAAAGGAATATCAGTCCAAATAATCATTTTTTTTGGGTATTTTGTCCTATTTTGTCGATTTAGCCGAGACTCTGCACTTTTTTTCATTAACAATATAATAATTTTTCTTGTCAGACATCTTTAAGAGCCCGGCTGATAGCACCCGGATAAAGCTTTTGCTTTTATAACAAAAGGAGCTATGCGTTTGTAACCAGGCAGCTGCAAGCGGAGGCTCCGAATCTGCAGTCTCTCACCAGCTCAGGATCCTTCGGAACCGGAAGTTGGTCCAAGTATCGCCGCGAAGGCAATATTCTATACTATTCGCTGCTAGTCACCTTGAACGTAATGAGTTTGATACAAGTATATGATCGGAAGACTTAGAAGAAAATAAGGATAGCCAAGACAAGGAAGGAGTGGGTGAAAAAAAGGATGGCGCTGGCTCTCTCCACCCGCCAGGTAAATATCTGGCTGAGCAGGGCCCTGCCAGTAAAGAAACGGTTCAGACTGAATGCGATTCTGCTAAGATGATAACCCTCTATTGCAATGAAAAGGACTGTCAAAGACATCATAACCGGATTGCTAATCAATACCAGGGTGAGCCAGAAATATATAAGTTCTCCCAGTAGCGATAGGAGGAACAGAGCCCAAATATAGGCTTTACTCACCGCACCTTTAGTGATAATCCATTCAGCCAAGGCTTTGATCATTTCCACCTCAAAGCCTTGGGGATCACCTTTTATGATTCTAACAAAATAGCTGGTATAAAGCAGGCATATTAGCCCTGCCAAAATTACCAGTATCATGCCCATCGTTCCACCACCTAGCACCACCATATTCGCAGCCTTATAAGGCCGAGGCAGATCTGGACACGTTGTTTATGGCCTGCCTGATTTCCCCCATTATATATCTGCGATCTTCGGGTTTATGCACATAGTCCAGGTTGTCTACCTTCAGAACCAGAAGCTGGCCCAGGTCGAAGTCTCGGTAGTTTTTTTCATAAAACTGGTTTAACATATCCCAGTATTCCCTTTCGACCTCAACCTCATCCGGGCGTCCACGCCGATGAATCCGCCGGATGGCTTCATCAGTACTTACTTGCAGGTAAACCATCAGTTTAGGAGGTTTAACGTGTTCCAGCAAGGTATGCAAAAGGTTGTTATAAACAGCATATTCCTCCGGGCCTAAGTAACCATGTTTCAGGTACATGAGGGCAAATATCCGATCGGAATAAATAGAGCGATCCATAACCGCCCGGCCTACTTTCATAGCCTGCTGGTACTGCTTAAAACGATTAGTCAGAAAATTTGTCTGCATAGCAAAAGCCCATTTTTCACGATCATAGAAAAATTTATGCAGTAGTCTATTTTCATCTTCAAACATCTCACTGAACGGCTTCAACTGCATCTCTTCACAGATGATCTTTACGAGGCTGGATTTGCCCACTCCAGTTACCCCGTCCACAACAATTTCGACCTTATTATCTTTTAGCAACTTTAGTCCCCTCTCCCACCGCCGAGCGACTTTTTAGTTTACCTATGGCTCGTTCTAATCCTTCCACCGTCAATTCCTCCATGGGAAATACCTGCCCAATGGTTCTGATGGTATAAGCACCTTCCACCCATTCCCAATACTTGGCCGGCAGAGGGTTGAGCCATACTGAGTACTCAAAATGCTGACGTATACGCTTCAACCAATCAATGCCGGGTTGTTCATTATGCAAATCCCAGTCGATAATTCCTCCGACGCGCATTAGCTCGGAAGGACCCATGCTGGCATCACCAACTATAATTACCCGATAATCGGAATCACAGGTGCGCAGCAGGTGTTCGGTATCGGTATAGTCACTACCTCTACAACTCGGATCATGATAGAGCCGGTCATAAATACAATTATGAAAATAGAAGGTTTTTAGGTCCTTGAAATGGTTGGATTTATTTACCGCTGTAAACAACTGGTTGCACAGGCGGCTATAAGATAGCATAGAACCTCCAGCATCCATAACCAGCAGAACCTTCATACTGTTCACCCGGGGTCTTGCCCATACCAATTCCAAGCGGCCTGCATTCTGGCAAGTCTGGTCAACCGTGGCATCCAGATCCAGCTCTTCCCTGGCTCCATCCAGCCGTGAGGTAAACTGCCTGAGCTTACGCAGAGCTAATTGGAACTGCCGAACACCCAGGGTCTCATCGGTGCGAAATTCCTGAAAACGCCTCATGCCGGCTACCTTTACTGCCGACAAGTTCCTGGTATTGCCGCCAATGCGGATGCCCCCCGGATGATAGCCGGAATGTCCAAAGGGAGACGTACCCCCGGTACCTACCCAGCGATTACCACCATGGTGCTCCTCATTCTGTTCCGCCAATCTCTCTTCCAACATCCGCTTCATCTCTTCGATGTCAAGCTGATTATGGTTCTGGCGCATTGCATCGGTTATTTCCTGAGGTGGAAGCTCCTTATTCAGCCACTCCCATATTTTATCGGGGAGCCCCTCCGGGCTTTCCAAGTCTCCCATATAGCTGGCAAAGGCCAGGTCGAACCTATCATAATGGGCCTCGGTTTTAACCAGCAAGGCCCGAGACAGATAGTAAAAACCGGTTAAGCTAGAACCTGCCATACCCATTTCCAGGGCTTCCATCAAACTCTGCCACTCGTTCATAGAAACCGGAACCCCAAAATTTCTTAAGTAATAAAAAAATTCGGTAAACAAATCTATTCTCCTAACGATTCCAATAGCTGCTGCGGGACTGAACCTTGGTTTGAGTTTTATTGTGGAGCTGGTTTAAAAGAGTATCCAGATCCTCGTTTTTCTTCAGAAGCACCCCCAGAAAGGGCATATCCTGCTTGATTTTATTAGGACTGATTCCCCCTACCACCAGAGCCTGCAGCCAGTCTATCAATTCGCTGGTGCTGGGCTTCTTCTGCATATTGGGAATATTTCTGAGCATATAGAAGGTTTCCATAGCCTGTTCGAGTAAACGCTTATCCAGATCGGGGTGATGCACCTTGATGATCTGACCCATTTCTTCCGGGTCGGGAAAAGCAATATAATGGAAGATGCACCTGCGCAGGAAGGCATCTGGCAGTTCTTTCTCTGCATTGCTGGTTATAATCACGATGGGCCTGGTTTGAGCTTTTACCGTTTCCTTGGTTTCCGGTATGTAATAGGTCATCTGATCCAATTCCCATAGCAGGTCATTGGGAAACTCCAGGTCAGCTTTATCGATTTCATCGATCAGGAGCACTACTTGCTCGCTGCTCTGGAAGGCTTCACCCATTTTGCCCGCTCTTATATACTGCTTGATGTTTGCCACATCATGGTCCTTGAACTGGCTGTCATAAAGCCTCTGCACCGTGTCATAAATATACAGGCCCTCCTGAGCCTTGGTGGTAGATTTAATATTCCAAATATAAATTTTCTTGCCCAGAGCTTCAGCTATACTCAAAGCCAACATGGTTTTGCCGGTACCAGGTTCCCCTTTGATTAAAAGGGGCTTTCCCAGAGCTATTGCAATGTTGACGCTGTTCCTCAACTCATCGCTTACAATATAATTTGATGAACCTTGATACTGTGACATGTTCTGTGCCATACCCAATAATTCCTCCTGTCCAACTTACGCATAAATAAAATTCCATAATCAAATTGAATAGTACCAGATATAGGATATTCAGTCAACGGGTTCAAAGCGCAGCGTATTTACCGGCTACATAGCCAGTGGAGAATGCTGCTTGCAGGTTATAACCACCTGTATACCCATCTATATCTATGACTTCTCCAGCCAAAAAGAGTCCTGGCACCAATTTTGACTGCATGGTTTTGGGATCAATTTCTTTTACATTTACCCCACCCGCGGTAACGATTGCCTCCGCTATAGGTCTGGTGTCATAAATTGTCAACTGCAGGTGTTTCAACAGCTGCACCAGACCCAGCCTTTCACTGCGATTAATCTGGTGGCAGGCCTTGCCAGAATCAATCCCACTTAGCCTGATAATCACAGGTATTATTTTTTGGGGCAATAGGTCATCCAAGGCGTTCTTGAAAATTTTACGGGAGTACTTGTCCAAATCTCTCTGCAAACGTTCATCCAGTTTTTCCTCACTCAATGCCGGTTTAAGATCCAGCTCGATAATAACCGGCTTTTTTTGCTGGTACAAGTATCCGCCTATATCATGGCTCATAGAAAGAATAATGGGACCAGATAAACCAAAATGGGTAAAGAGGAGTTCACCACAGTCCTCATTGATTTTCTTGCCCAGAGCGTTATAGGCTGTGGCCTTGGTATTTTTAAGGCTAAGCCCCTGTAGATCTTTAACCCATTCCTCGTGAGCCAGCAATGGCACCAGCCCAGGACGCGGCTCTACGATGCTGTGCCCAGCTGCAGCCGCCCATCGGTATCCATCTCCGGTAGAACCAGTCCCCGGATAGGACATGCCCCCGGTAGCAATAATAACCGCTTCAGCCGGCAGTCTCCCCGGCTGACAGTCCACCCCCACAACCTTACCGGCTTCAATAGCAATTCCTTGCACCGCAGTAGCAGTCTGTATTTTTACTCTCGCTCTTTTCAGGTTCTCATAAAGCAGGGTTACAACTTCTTCTGCATTATCCGATTCCGGGAATACCCGGTTGCCCCGTTCTACTTTGGTCTTTAAACCGTGCTCTTCAAAGAATCTTATTAAATCCAGGTTAGAAAACTCGTGAAAAGCGCTGAATAGAAAACGTCCATTACCCGGAAAACCCTTTATCAAATCGTCTTTATCTACAGACGAAGTCAGGTTACATCGTCCTTTTCCGGTAATACTTAGTTTTCTGCCTACCCGATCTTTTTTTTCCACAATGGTCACCGCTGCCCCTTGCTTAGCTGCGGTAATAGCTGCCATCATACCTGCTGGGCCTGCACCAATCACTATAATTGACTTCATCTATTTTCCTCCTGATTATCCTTACAATATCGCGGCAGGATAATTATCTTTTTTAAGTGAATCACACTAATATCCTACCCCTTTTAATTGTTTATCCCAAGCAAAAGGAGTACAATAATTATATATATTGTATAGGAAACGGAGGAATATGAAAATTGGATAAGTCTTCTCATGAAAATGTTCACCAGCCTGTTGGAGATACGCTATTAAAACCGAGGGTTCCCCGGTTTATTTTCGTGGTGGTTATAGCTATGTTTGCAGCAATGTACTGGTATGCAGCCTATGGGGATACACCCGCTCCGGAAAAAACCGTGAAAACTTTTTACCAGGCTTACTTCGATCGTGATTTTAATACCGTAGCTCAAAACTTAAGCGTGTTTTGGTCGGTACGCTTTTTACCTGATTATGCCAGTATGACACCAGAACAACTCCTGGAAAATAGAACTAAAATAGAAGGCGATATAAGCAAAGTAATCGCTGACATAGAGAAGGAAAATTCGGTTCCTAAAGGTGTTTCCATCGAAGTAATGAAAGAATACACCAAAATGGGCGAAAACAGCGCTATTGTCGTTTATAGCTTTATGGAAAACGGCAAAGCTACGGGTATGGAGACTGCCCTCCTTATTAAAGAAAAAGGACAGTTGCGGATTTTTAATATGTCCCCCATTGATCCCCAGACTCTAGAGCAGATAAAAGCGGTGGATATAAAAGTCCTGGACGAGAACTTCGATAGCTTATTGAAAACCGGAACAACCAAGTAGCTAAACCTCGATAATTGAAAAAGGAGTAGAATGGTTTAGAAAACCTAATTCTACTCCTTTTTTCTACCCATTTTCGTTAATCTACAGCGCAGAGCCGCTGGCAATCACCGCACCAATCTCGATACAGCTCCCTGGGCTGACCTTGCAGTTGGCACCTATCACCGCTCCATGAATAGTACTGTGATCCCCGATAATGGTATCATTCCATATTACTGAATCGCTAATCTTGACATTGTCCCCTATCCTGCATCCGGAGCCTATAACTACGCTGCCGCTAAATCTTACATTATTGCCGACTTGGGCCCCTTCCCCTAGTAAAGCTCTGCCTGCATTCTCCGAGGAAAGCAGCCTTCCCCCCATGTCCACTCGAACCCTACCTGCCAGGATATCCGCATGAGCCTGACGGTAGGTGTCTATATTACCCACATCACACCAATAGCCATCTACTGTAACACCGTAAAATGGGCATCCCGCTTTCACAAGATGCGGAAACACCTGCTTGCCAAAGTCATAGAATTGCCCGGCAGGTATGTATTTGAAAATCTCTGGTTCAAAGACATAAATCCCAGTATTAGCTACCCTGCTTAAGGCTTCCTCAGACCGAGGTTTTTCCTGAAAACTCTTTATAAGTCCATCTTCATCGGTAATAACAATCCCGAAATGCTCTACATCTTCCACTTCTTTCAAGGCAATTGTAGCCAGGGCACCTTTCCGCTGGTGAGCTTGAACCAATAAAGTGAGATCTATATCCGTCAGAGCGTCCCCACTTACAATAACAAATGTATCATCCAGGAACCACTCGCAGCGCTTTACCCCCCCGGCAGTCCCCATGAGTTCTTCTTCTCGAGAATAATCCATGGATACCCCCAAAGCCTGTCCATCACCAAAATATGCGTTAATATAATCAGCATGGTAATGGAGGTTGGCAATAATGCTTCTAAATCCATGTTCCTGTAATAGTTGGACGGTGTTAGCCATCAAGGGCTGATTAGCCATAGGAATCATAGGTTTGGGTATATCAGCTGTCATGGGCATTAGCCTGGAACCAACCCCTGCCGCCATTATCATAGCTTTCATATTGCTGCCTCCTGAACACTATTTAGTAAAATATTGACTCTAAATAGAATATAGCACGAAGCCCCACAAAAGTCAGCCCTAGTCATTATACTTGCCCCCTGCATACATTTTTTTCTCATACTATCTAAAATCTTTGATAATAGGAGAGGGAGCTACTCCCCTCCTCCCTTAAATTAATCATTTTTATATCTACCGAGAGCCACAGATTACTGTGGTCTTTTATTGACATAAACAAACTATACAAGGTTGCCAAAAGCAAAATATTACTATTGACATACTGAAAAAGCAATATTAATATATTATTTAATAACATGTTATTTAATAATATATTGGGTAAGTTAAAGACTTTTTTAACAACTCAAATTCAGGCTTATATTACTGTCACAAGCAAATATCTGCTTAAAGGTAGTATGATCTAAGGATTTAGTGAGGAGGGTTATAGGTGAACAAAATGGAATCTCCTACGGAAAATGGCAAGGAAAAATGCCTCTCATGCTCTCACTTTGCTTTTTGTCTGATTTACTGGGGCGCAAACTGCAAACGGCAGGGCGGGAAGAAGATACCGCGCTTGAAGTCCATGCCAGTCCAGGGAAGAGAGAAGATGGCTAAGCAGGAGTGGACTAAACCTAAAAAGTCATGGAATCATACAATTGAGATGTTTGAATCGATAAGAACGAAGGTAGCTAATTGGTAAAAGAAGAATAACAGGGCTGTCTTGCATAGATAGGCCTGTTATTCTTCTTTTGATATAGTTCGGCATCTTTTAGCAGATATTTCTCAAGCAAAACAATTAAGCAATAAATTACATTGTTATAGTTGGGCGCTTCCCCTATAATGAACACAGTTCATAAAGGCAAGCAGGAGGCGAAGATACCATGCCTAAGATTATTGAAAATCCCCCGGCAATCATACTAGCGCATGCGCGCAAAATTCTTGACGCAGATGGCTATGCCGCTTTAAATATGCGCGCTATCGCCAAGTCTTGCGGGATAGCCACCGGAACTATATACAATTATTTTCCTACCAAGCGCCATCTCCTTATACAGATGATGACTGATTACTGGGACACACATTTTTTAATTATAGATAAGATTACCGCTAGAGATGATACATTGTTTTGCAAAATCAAAAATGTCTTCGATATAATGGAAGCATTTGTGCTTTGCTTCCGGGATGTCTGGTCGAGCATGCGCCAGGAGAGCGAACCGGTTGCTAGAAATGAACACATTCCGCCTGGCCACGACTACCTGCAAATACTGGCAGAAAAATTGGAGCATATTCTAATAATTGAGGAACAACGGGATTCAGCTGCCTTCAACTATCCTTTGCCAACCAGGGAATTGGCTAACTTTATCGTCCAAAATTTTTTCATTAAATGCCAGATGAGAAGTCTACCTTACTCATCGCTGGAAATCCTCTTGGGCAAGATTTTACGTTAAGAGCTTTTTGCTATGGTTACAGTAGGCTTAGTAGTATAGGTTAGGTTACCCACACTTACGGAAATGTCCCCGTAAGAAATCCGTATAGATAAATGTCGAAAGAAGGCTATAGTGTGAAATCAAAGACAACAACGGCTGTGTTTATCATGTTCATCCTGGGTATTTTCATGGGTGCCATTGATAGCGGAATAGTATCTCCCGCCCGGGAAATTATTGAGAATAGTTTTGGCGTAGGCAGAAACATTGGAATCTGGATGATAACCCTCTATACCCTCTGCTATGCTATTGCCATGCCGATCGTAAGTAAGATGGCCGATCGTAAAGGTCATAAAAAAGTATTTGTGTTTGGGGTTGCTCTTTTTGGCCTGGGCTCATTGCTCTGTGGTTTAAATAATTTTTATGGAAACTTTAGTTTTTTCCTGTTAGCACGAGTGATACAGGCAGTTGGAGCAGGTGGTATTATGCCCATTGCAACAACGGTAATCGGCCTGAGCTTTCCAGAAGAAAAAAGGGGCTTTGCCCTGGGAATGGTGGGAGCAATTTTCGGAGTAGCTACTATTATTGGACCGAGTCTGGGAAGCGGTATATTGGGCATGGCTGGCAATAATGGCTGGGGCTGGATATTTTTTATCAATGTACCCATCAGCCTGTTGATCATTTTTCTAAGTACACGCATGGAAAATACTTTTATTGAAGAAAACCAACCCATGGATCTGGCAGGTGCCATAACCATTGCCGCAGTCATTGCCACCTTGCTATATGGCCTCACCAATTTAGATTTCTTTCACTTATCCAGGAGTATCCAGGATGTAAAGGTTTTCCCTTATCTGCTGGCCTTTATCCTGCTAATACCAGCCTTGGTTATGGTAGAAAACAAAGCCGTGGATCCAGTTTTGAATATTAAATACTTTAAGAGTAAGAAAATGATACTGGTCTTTATAGTAGCCTTTATAACCGGTATCGGCATGATGGGAACGGTGTTTGTCCCCCAGTTTGCAGAAAATGTTCTGAGAATTAAGGTGGGCAGCGGGGGTTACCTGATTACCCTGTTGGCGGTTTTTTCCGGAATTTCAGCTCCGCTCAGCGGAGGCTTGACCGATAAGAAAGGAGCCCCATTAGTATTGGAAATCGGGTTTGCCTTTATCGTAACGGGGAGTCTTTTCTTGGGCTATGTTGCCACTAATACCCTGAGTCTTAGCAGCGTAATGATCGGCCTTGCTCTGGTGGGATTCGGGATAGGATTTACTATGGGCGCACCTTTAAATTACCTGGTATTACAGAGTGTTCCTGAAAAGGAAGGCACCACTGCCATCGCCACCATGTCCCTAATTAGATCTATTGGGGTGACCGTTTCCCCAGGGATCATGATTGGCTTTATTGTGCAAGCCTCCAAAAATCTACCCCCCCGATTAATGGCTCTAGTACAACAGGGTATGAATACAACTACACCCGGCGCAGGTATGCCTCCTATGCTGGGTGGCAGCGGGGATATCGCCAAAGCATTCTCCAACTTGCAAACTGCAGATGTTACCAGTATTGTTGACCGTTTAAAGATTGGCATCCAGCATTCGGTCCCGGAGCAGGTCTCCCCCATGGTGATGCAGGGCATTGAGAGTATGCGTACCAGCATTGAAAATGTATTCCAGAGCACTTTAAATGCTGGCTACACCAACATGTTTACTGCCTCAGCAATTATTGCCGCCATAGGATTTATAATCACAGCACTATTAAGAAGATCTATGCAAACTGCTAACCCAAATCGCAAGACCGTCTAAATAAGTATTGTCAAAAAGAACGGCAGACAGTGTGAAGACTTACTTTTCACACTGTCTGCCGTCCCAATAACAATCTTTTAATATGATAAATGGAAATTCATTATAGACACTGCGTTTTTAATTGACAAATTCAAATTATTGCCCTAAAATCAAACCAATTAGACTCACTTGGTACGAAGGGTATGATTTTATGAAAATTAATAATCAATCCATTATTGAACGAGTGAAAAAAGAAGGACAAAATTTCATTATTCTGCAAGGTGTTAAAGGTTGGAATATGGCCATGCTGGCTGCCAAAACCGGGATGTCCAAAGATACCCTCTATAGGATGTTTTCCTCCAAAGAGCAATTAATCAAAGAGATTCTCATTGACGGAATCTTAGAATATCAAGATACCATTGAGCGCATTTCTCACGCAGATAGAAGTTACCCGGATTTATTTCTGGAGGTTATAGTGCAATTTGCTGAGTTTGCCTCTCGCCTATCCATGGAGAACGTCAAAACAGTTCTACTTGAATATCCGGCTATTGAAAAAGAGTTCTCACAAGCCCAAAACCGTTATTTTAACTCAATTTCAGCCTTCTTGGAAAGAGGTAAGAGCATACAATATTTTAGACAGGATGTAGACATCGCCTTCTTAATACGTGTTTTCAACGCCTATACCCTGCATTTTTTGAAATATGCACATCCCGACTCAATAAAGGAGGACTTGAAGATGCTGGCAGATTATCTTCTAAAAGGGATAAAAAATGAGCCGAAAACTACTTAGAATTATGAACGGAGGCGGATACCTATGAGCTACCAAGTATTATTCTACTTATATCTGCTTAATGCTGTCCTGCTAATAGATCATGAAATCGATTCAGCCTACTGGCAGGAATGGAATCTCTTTCCACCTATGCAGAAAGGCGGGATTAATGGTTTCTTAATCTTTCATATCCCGCTGCTCTTCATCATTCTTTATGGCTTAGTACTGGTTCATGATTCAAGTGTATGGGGTATCATCATATCAATGCTAGTGAGTGCAGGTGGCTTATTCGCTTTTTTCTTTCATTTCTATCATCTTAGAAAGGGAAGACCGGAGTTCAATACTAACTTTTCCAAGGCCCTTCTTGTGTCAACATTACTAGTTTCACTAGTTCAGATGATTGAAAGCGTAGGGCTGCTTTTTTAATGCATCGCCATTTCAGGAAATCCAAAGCAGAGCGCAATACAGCGCTAATCAACGACAACTCAAAAGCATCTTAAGATAGATAAAAAATAGGCCGAAGAAACGTTCCGGCCCATTCGTTTATAGCTGCTTAATTCTACAGGGTTATTTCTATCTATCCTCTGGCTCAACCTTCAACCTTTTCTTCATCAGCATATAATTGATACTGTCCACCATAGCCTGCCAGGAGGCCTCGATAATATTCTCGGATACACCTACGGTGCTCCACTTTTCCGTCTGATTGGACGATTCCACCAGTACCCTTACCCGAGCAGCGGTTCCTTGTTTTCCGTCTAATACCCTCACCTTATAGTCAGTGAGATGCATCTCGCTAATCTCAGGATATACTTCTGTTAGAGCCTTGCGCAGCGAATTATCCAGGGCATTTACCGGGCCATCTCCTTCGGCAGCAGTGTGAAAAGTTTCATCGCCTACCTCAACCTTAATGACCGCTTCTGCGATAAATTCACTGTCTTCATTCTTTTCTAAGATTATTTTTAGGTTCTTGAGCTGAAAAAAATCATCAAACTGTCCAAAAGCTTTACGCAGCAGAAGTTCTAATGAAGCATCGGCCCCTTCAAACTGAAAGCCTTCGCTTTCCAGTTCCTTGATCTGCTTAATTACCTTGCGGGTTTCGGCATCGAAACTATTTACATCCAGATTGAATTCTTTGGCCTTATAGAGCAGGTTAGAAATCCCCGCTAACTCAGACACCAGAACCCGGCGATGATTACCGACTTCTTCGGGATTAATATGCTCATAGGTAAGCGGATCTTTCAGTAGTGCGCTTACATGAATGCCTCCTTTATGGGCAAAAGCACCGTAACCAACAAAGGGCTGATTATTAGGACTAGGCATGTTAGCTATTTCATTTATATAATGTGACACCTCAGTCAGGCGCTTGAGCTTTCCGGGCGGAAGGCATCGCTTATTCATTTTTAGTTCCAAATTAGGTATTATAGAACAGAGGTCAGCATTTCCACACCGTTCCCCATAATTATTGATCGTACCCTGTATCTGAGTAATACCTCTTCGTATAGCCACCAATGAATTGCTGACGGCACACCCCACATCATTATGGGTATGAATGCCCAACGGGGTTTTTATGTCTTTTTGCACTCTGCTTACAAACTCGTCGATCTCCCATGGCAGTGCTCCACCATTAGTATCGCAGAGAACCACCCAATCAGCTCCTGCCTCGGCAGCGACGGCTAGCACCTGCATTGCATAATCGGCATTATTCTTAAAGCCATCAAAAAAATGCTCGGCATCGAAAGCTACTTCCAGACCTCGATCTTTAAGATAAGCAACTGTTTCCCGCACCATCTGGAGGTTCTCCTCCAGGCTTATTTCCAAGGCTTTGAGGACATGGAAATCCCAGGTCTTGCCAACAATCGTGGCCACGGGAACCTCTGCTGCCAAGACCGCAGTGATATTATTGTCCTGAGTGACATTAACCCCTGGCTTACGGGTCGAACAAAAGGCTGCCAGGCGAGCATTCTCCAAGTCATAATTTTTCATTTGCCGGAAGAAATCTAAATCTTTGGGATTGCTGCCCGGCCAACCTCCCTCTATATAGGAAACTCCCAGGGAATCAAGTTTCCTGGCAATTTTCACCTTATCATCCACTGAAAAAGAAATACCTTCCCCCTGGGAGCCATCCCGCAGGGTAGTGTCATAAATCAGAACGTCCAACTTTAAATCCCCAATGTTAAGCCCTCCTATAAAATATTAACTATTTACAATATTCTGTTTTACCAGATCACCCATCTGGACGGTATTAACCAGTTTTTTGCCTGCTTCCATCAGGTCGGGGGTACGGTAACCATCCTCCAGCACTTGGTTTACTGCTTGCTCAATCATAGCGGCTTCCTCTTCCATATTAAACGCATACCGTAACATCATAGCGGCTGACAATATGGTAGCTAAGGGATTGGCCTTACTCTGACCGGCAATGTCAGGAGCACTACCGTGAGAAGGTTCGTATACGCCTACCTGTCCGCCAATGGAAGCACTGGGCAGCATGCCGATGGATCCGGTCAGCATAGAAGCTTCATCGGTCAGTATATCCCCGAACATATTCTCGGTAACAATTACATCAAACTGTCTAGGATTACGAATCAGCTGCATAGAGCAATTGTCAACATACATGTGACTGGTCTCAACATCCGGGTACTCCTTAGCTAGTTCAGTAACCGTTTCCCTCCATAGGCGCGAGGTTTCGATGACATTGGCCTTATCCACCGAGCAAAGCTTATGGCGGCGTTTACGGGCTGTTTCATAAGCAAAACGCACAATCCTTTCAATCTCGTAGGTTGAATAGCTGAGTATATCGGTGGCTTTCTGCCCCCCGTCGGCAGTTGCTTCCCGGCTCTTCTCGCCGAAATAAAGCCCTCCGGTCAGCTCCCGAATAACCATTATATCTACACCGGTAATGACCTCCTCTTTGAGGGTAGAAGCCTGTATCAAGCTTGGAAAAAGCATACAGGGACGCAGGTTGGCATATAAGCCTAGTTCCTTTCTCAAGGGTAGTAAGGCCCCTACTTCCGGCCGCAAATGAACAGGTAGATTTTCCCATTGGGGACCACCTATGGCACCTAATAATACAGCATCTGACTCCCGGCAGGCAGCGAGGGTACTCTCCGGCAGAGGATGACCTACAGCGTCATAAGCAGCCCCTCCAATCAGCGCTTCGGTAAACTGAAACTCATGACCAAATTTCTCCCCAATTGCCTGCAAGGCTTTTATAGCCTCCGGTACGATTTCCACACCAATTCCATCACCAGGTAATACTGCAATTTTATACATGCTATTGCTCCTTATCTTTTACATAATTTATTAATCCGCCCTTAGCAATGATCCCTTGCATGAAATCAGGGAAAGGAGCGGCTTGATATACTTCCCCAGTTCTGAGATTGCGAATCTTACCCGTTTCCAGTTCCACTTCCAACTCATCACCTTCATTGATAGCATCAGCTGCTTCTGGAGATTCGAGAATGGGCAGGCCAGTATTTATAGCGTTCCGATAGAAAATGCGGGCGAATGAATGGGCGATTACGCACGACACCCCTGCCCCAATAATAGCGATCGGCGCATGTTCCCGGGAACTGCCGCAGCCAAAATTCTTCTCAGCCACAATTATATCTCCGGGCTTAACCTTATTGGGAAAATCCGCATCCGCATCTTCCATACAATGGCGGGCGAGTTCCTGCGGATCAAAAGTATTTAAGTAACGCGCCGGTATTATGGCATCTGTATCTATATTATTGCCAAACTTATAAACCTTACCTGTGAACCTCATATTATAACACCTCCCATGGCGGAGTTATTCTGCCTTTTATAGCACTGGCAGCGGCCACAGCCGGATTGCATAGATAGACCTCACTCTCGGGATGACCCATCCTGCCTACAAAATTACGATTGGTTGTAGCCAGGGCCTTTTCCCCTTTGGCTAGTATCCCCATGTGTCCACCCAGACAGGGACCACAGGTAGGGGTACTAACGATTGCCCCCGCTTCGATAAAGGTCTCCACAAATCCCCTGCGCATAGCTTCCAGGTAAATAGCCTGAGTTCCGGGCAAGATAATAACTCTAATTTCAGAATGAACCTTATGTCCCTTCAAGATGGAAGCGGCTGCTTCCAGATCCTCAATACGCCCGTTGGTGCAGGACCCGATCACTACCTGATCAATAAGTACATCAGTTGCCTGACTTACCGGTCGGGTGTTCTCTGGCAAATGGGGATAAGCCACCACTGGCTCCATTGAAGATACATCGTATTCAATCGTCCGCGCATAAACCGCATCAGGGTCGGAATGATAAACTTTGTAGGGTCTCTTAACCCGCCCTTTAATGTAGTCCATGGTTATATCATCCGCCGCAATAATTCCATTCTTTGCTCCCGCCTCTATCGCCATGTTGGCCATAGAAAAACGGTTATCCATGGACAGGCTCTCGATGGCCTCGCCGGTAAATTCCATGGACATGTAGCGGGCACCATCAACCCCAATATCTCCAATAGCGTGCAGGATAAAATCTTTTCCGCCTACCCAGCGAGGGGTTTTACCGTAGTAAATGAATTTTATGCTCTCAGGTACTTTAAACCAAGCTTCCCCGGTAGCCATAGCTGCCGCCATATCAGTAGAGCCGACTCCAGTAGCAAAGGCCCCCAGAGCTCCATAAGTACAGGTATGGGAATCAGCCCCAATGATTAGGTCCCCTGGGCCCACTAATCCCTTTTCGGGCAACAGGCAGTGCTCTATACCCATCTGACCAATTTCAAAATAGTTTTTAATGCTATATTCCTTCGCAAATTCACGCATTATTTTGCATTGTTCGGCTGACTTTATATCCTTGTTGGGTGTAAAGTGATCCGGAACCAGTACGACGCTATCCTGGTCAAAAACCTTTTTTAAACCCAGTTTGTGAAACTCAGCTATGGCAACAGGAGCTGTCACGTCATTACCGAGAACCACGTCCAGCTTACAATTTATTAACTCTCCTGCTTCTATGAAATCCCTATTAGCATGTGCCGCCAGTATTTTCTGGCTGATAGTCATTCCCATAATTGTTCCTCCGTTTATCCAAATTAATTATCTAACTCTCCTGACTGCTGAGAATCTTCTCATAGTAATACTTGTTTATGGCATTGATATAAGATTTCACACTAGCTTCAATTATATCGGTGCTCAAACCCCGGCCATTGTAGACATTATCTTCTATCTGAATCTTCGAGGCAACTTCCCCTAGAGCGTCTTTTCCAGCTGAAACAGCATGCAATTTATATTCAGTCATTTTACCGTAAATATCTGTAATCCGGTCTACCGCCCGACAGGCAGCTTCCACTGGTCCTACTCCGGTAGCAGCAGCTTCAAAAAGCTTATCCTCAATCGCTAGCTTTACAGTAGCGGTAGGAATCACACTGGTTCCACAGGATACGTGCAGGTATTGCAAGCTGAATCGCTCTGGGACGGCTCTAACCCGGTCTTTGACCAGGGCTTCCAGGTCATCATCATTGATTTCTTTTTTCTTGTCGGCAATCTCCTTGAAACCAGAAAAAGCTTTTTCCAGTTCGTCTTCGCTCAAAATGTAACCGAGTTCCTGCAAGCGTTCTTTAAAAGCATGGCGACCCGAGTGCTTGCCCAGTACCAGGTTGCTCCTATTTACACCTACCAGTTCCGGGCTCATTATTTCGTAGGTACTTTTATCTTTTAACATGCCATCCTGATGAATACCGGCTTCATGAGCAAATGCGTTGTTGCCTACAATTGCCTTGTTGGGCTGTATCACCATCCCAGTCAGGCTGCTAACCAACCTGCTGGTACGATAAATCTCCTGATAGTTGACATTAATATTTTTATTATAAAACGGTTTCCGGGTATACAATGCCATGATAATCTCTTCCAGGGAAGCATTACCAGCTCGTTCTCCTATCCCATTAACTGCACATTCAATCTGTCTGGCACCGTTTACCATCCCTGATAAGGAATTGGCTACCGCCATACCCAGGTCATCATGACAGTGTACACTGATTATAGTCTGGTGAATGTTGGGCACCCGCTCCATTATGCTGCGGATGAATTTCCCAAAATCTTCGGGAACCGCATAGCCCACGGTATCTGGCAAATTCACCACATTGGCACCGGCAGCAATGACCCCCTCCACCACTTTAGCCAAAAAGTCCAGATCACTGCGAGAAGCATCTTCAGCCGAAAATTCTACATCCGCACAGTATTTTTTAGCATGTTTGACTGCATCAATCGCCTGCTCCAGAGCTGCTTCTCTGCTTATTTGCAGTTTATGCTTCAGATGAATGTCCGAGGTAGCCAGGAAAGTATGAATCCGGGGGCTCTCTGCATACTGTAATGCTTCCCAGCCCCTATCGATGTCCTTCCTCGTAGCTCGGCACAATCCTGCAATAATTGGTCCTTTTACATTCTTCGCGATGTTTTTTACCGCCAGGAAGTCTCCCGGCGAAGCAATGGGAAACCCAGCCTCAATTACATCTACCCCCAACCGCGCTAACTGTTGAGCTATTTCCAGTTTCTCCTCCACATTCAGGCTGACTCCCGGTGACTGCTCACCGTCCCGTAGGGTGGTATCAAAAAGGTAAACCCTATTATTATCGCCCATAATAATCCTCCATTACAGGCAAGGGGACGGTTCTTTTGCCTGTTTTATTTGTTTCACAGACAAACTAACCGTCCCCCTTGCCTGTTACTTATATTACTTACTTTCTTTGAGCCAAGGCATCATACTACGTAGTTCAGCCCCTACATCCTCTATCAAATGTTCCCGATTCTGTTTTTTAAGAGCATTAAACTGCGGGCGATTCACCATGTTTTCCAGGAGCCAGTTCTTGGCAAAACTGCCATTCTGAATCTCTGTGAGAGCTTCCTGCATAGCCCAACGAGCTTCTTCCCCAATAATTTTGGGCCCTTGAACATAGTCTCCCCATTCTGCAGTATCACTGATGGAGTAACGCATGAAACTCATGCCGCCCTCATACATTAGGTCCACAATCAGTTTCAACTCATGTAAACACTCAAAGTAGGCAATTTCCGGTTGATAGCCAGCTTCTACCAGAGTCTCGAAACCAGCTTTGACCAGCTCAGTGGCTCCTCCACAGAGAACGCATTGCTCGCCAAAAAGGTCAGTCTCGGTTTCTTCCTGGAAACTGGTCTCAATAACCCCTGCCCGAGTACAACCGATACCGCAAGCATAAGCCAGTCCAATTTCTTTGGCCTGCCCGCTGTAATTCTGCTCTACCGCGATCAAACCCGGAACTCCAGCTCCTTTTTGGTACATTCTGCGTACTAGATGTCCAGGGCTTTTGGGGGCTACCATAAAGACATCTACAAAGTCAGGAGGAACGATTTGGCCGTAATGAATGTTAAAGCCATGCGAAAATCCTAAGGCATCGCCCTTTTTTAAGTAAGGTTGAATCTCTTCTCTATAAACGCGAGCCTGAGTTTCATCGGGCAGTAATATCTGTATAATATCAGCAGCCGCAGCTGCTTCTGCTACGGTCATGGGTGTAATACCAGCTTCTATTACCTTATTCCATTCTTTTTCAGTAAAATCATCGCAAGGCTTCCTTAATCCCACTACTACCTTAACTCCGCTTTCGTGAAGATTCTGAGCCTGAGCATGGCCCTGAGAACCAAAGCCCATAACCGCTACAGTTTTACCCTTTAAAAGATCCAGATTCGCATCAGCGTCATAATACATTTTCGCCATTTTTAATTTCCCCCTTATTTTTTATCAATATATTTTAAATTCTCAACTACTACTTGGAACCGCGCACCATGGCAACCTTACCGGTACGCACCAGCTCAATAATACCAAAAGGTCGAAATGAATCTTCCAGGGCATCCATCTTACCCCGGTCCCCGGTGGCCTCTACGATCAAAGAGTTCCGGCCTATATCCACGATGCGGGCGCGAAAGATATCCACTAGCTGAACAATCTCCGCTCTTACATTGTTATCCGCCTTCACCTTTATCAGCACTAATTCCCTATCCACCGCGCTCTCACGGGTAATATCAATAACCTTGATAACATCCACTAGCTTATAGAGCTGTTTGGTAACCTGCTCTATGACCTTATTGTCTCCTTCAACAACAATGGTCATTCTGGAAATGCCAGGATTTTCAGTGGTTCCTACCGTTAAACTATCGATGTTATAGCAACGTCTACGAAATAATGTAGCTACTCGGGTAAGCACCCCCGGTTTATTCTCAACGATAACGGCCAAAGTATGTTTATTCATCAAGCTCACCTCCCAGCATATTTAGCGGGGACTCCCCAGGCGGCACCATGGGATATACATTGGCCTCCCGTTCCACCCAGAAGTCGATGATTACCGGACGATCAGTAACCTGAAATGCTTCCCGCAGTGCTCCCTCTACCTCCTCATTTTTCGTGACCCTGATCCCGACTGCCCCATAGGCCTCAGCTAACTTAACAAAATCAGGCTGGTGACTCATGTCGGTATAGGAATAACGCCCGTTGTAGAAAAGCCCCTGCCACTGGCGTACCATACCCAGGAAGTGGTTGTTAAGGATGCATATCACCACTGGCACCTTATACTGAACCGCTGTCCCCAGTTCTTGAATATTCATCTGTATACTGCCATCCCCAGCAATATCTATAACCTTCATATCAGGGCGAGCTATTTTGGCTCCGATGGCAGCCGGGAAACCATAACCCATGGTTCCTAATCCTCCTGAACTCAAAAAGGTACGGGGTTCTTTATATTGATAAAATTGGGCGGCCCACATCTGGTTTTGACCAACCTCGGTAGTAATGATGGCATCCCCCTGGGTAAGCTCGTAGATCTTTTCCACAACATGCTGGGGCATAATACGTCCTTCGGAAGACCTGCCATAACGGAGAGGAAACTCATCCTTCCATCGGGAAATGGTCTGGTGCCATTCGCTTAGTTCCTCCCGAACTTGAAGCCGTGGTATTAAAGCCTGCAATGCTTCTTTAACTTGGCCGACGATAGGTACGTCTACATCCACATTTTTACCAATCTCAGCCGCGTCAATATCTATATGAATGATGGAAGCGTTAGGAGCAAAATGTTCGATCTTAGCTGTCACTCTATCATCAAACCTAACCCCCACTGCAATTAGCACATCACATTCCCCAACGGCGTAATTGGCACAGCGAGTTCCATGCATGCCCAACATTCCCAGAGACAGATAGTTCATACCGGGAAAAGCACCCATCCCCATCAAGGTAGTAGTTACCGGTATCTTCATTTTCACAGCCATTTCCTGCAGCTCGGCCGCCGCCCCGGATGCAATTACACCGCCTCCAGCGTAAATTACCGGCCTTTCCGCCTGGTTTATCATCTCTGCCGCATTAATAATTTGGCCAGAGTTTACCCCTTTCATGACCCGATACCCCCGCAAATGCACCTCATCATCGTTGTCCTCAAAATCTATCGATTTCTCCATTAAATCTTTGGGTAAATCCACTACCACTGGACCTGGACGATTGGTACTGGCGATATGGAATGCCTCTTTTACAATCCTAGCCACATCTTCGGTTCTCTCCAGTAAGTAATTATGTTTGGTTATAGGTAGGGTTATGCCGGTAATGTCTGCCTCCTGGAAGGCATCTTTACCTATTAATGAAGAGCTCACCTGTCCAGTGAAAACTACCATCGGGATGGAATCCATATAGGCGGTCGCAATTCCGGTAACCAGATTGGTTCCCCCGGGCCCAGAAGTCGCGATACAAACCCCGGTTCTGCCGGATGCCCGGGCATAACCATCCGCTGCATGGACTGCTCCCTGCTCGTGGCGAGCCAGGATGTGTTTTATACTGGAATCATACAGGGCATCGTAAATTGGTAATACTGCCCCCCCGGGATAGCCAAAAACAACATCGACTCCCTCCTTCTGCAGGCAGTGCAATAAAATTTCGGCTCCTTTCATCTTCACTCCCATCACCTCCGTCATAATTATTTAGATATTAGGGACTTGCCTTGTTAATTCATTGACAGCCCCTTAAACTTGATTTGAATAAAGGATGATTGAAAAAGGATTACTCATTTCCTATAAAAAAATGATGTATTTTAATTTTATATCAATAACACCATTAATTCACTCTTTCACCAGATATTATTATCATAAAAATCTAGAAAGTTAAGCATATTCACATGCTTCTATTGGCCAATCTAAACTTTAGTTGCTTCCCTCAACAAGTACTCGGTAATATTTGTAAAATAAAAAAGCGGGCTTGTGATGGCCCGCTTTTTATCATCCTAGGGAGCAATATTATTTTTTAAATATCGCACCCGTACTGGCTGATTGCACCATCTCTGCATATCTTTGCATATATCCGGTTCTAATTCGAGGTTCAGGTCTAATCCAAAGTCGCTTTCTAGCGGCTAGAATGTCCTCATCTACTAGGAGTTCCAGCTTTTTAAGGGTAATATCTATTCGAATAATGTCCCCTTCTTCCACCAGGGCTATCAAACCACCAGCGGCTGCTTCGGGGGACACGTGTCCGATACAAGATCCCCGGGTAGCCCCGGAAAATCTTCCATCGGTAATCAAAGCTACTTCTCGATCTAGTCCCATACCCGCAATAACCGAGGTAGGGGTGAGCATCTCCCTCATTCCTGGCCCCCCCCGAGGACCCTCATAACGTATGACGATAACATCACCGGCTAATATCTTCTGATTGAGTATAGCCTCCACAGCCTCTTCTTCACTTTCAAAGACCCGAGCCGGCCCTTCATGCTGCATCATCTCCGGGTCTACAGCTCCTTGCTTGACTACAGCCCCTTCAATAGCCAGATTGCCAAAAAGTACGGCCAGACCACCACTTTGGTTGTATGGATTATCCAAAGGCCGGATTACAGAGTAGTCCTGTACCGGGGTACTAGCAATGTTTTCTCCAAGGGTAAGACCGGTAACGGTCATCACCCCCCTATCTACCAAGTCTTTCTTGCTCAGTTCGTTAAAAAGAGCCTGCACCCCTCCGGCCCGATAAAGATCTTCCATATGATGATTTCCAGCCGGGCTGATTTTACAAAGATGCGGAGTAATGGCGTTCAATTCATTGAACATATTCAAGTCAATTTCTACACCAGCTTCACTAGCAATAGCCATGAGATGGAGTACCGAATTAGTAGAACACCCTATGGCCATATCCATGGTCATAGCATTTCGGAAAGCTGCAGCAGTCATTATATCGCTGGGCTTAATGTTCTTTTCCCATAATTCCATAATTTTAATACCAGCACTCTTAGCTAAACGTATTCGTTCTGAATAAACCGCGGGAATGGTTCCATTGCCAGGCAGTCCCATTCCCAGGGCCTCAGTTAAGCAATTCATAGAATTGGCCGTGAACATTCCAGCACAAGAACCACAGGTGGGACAAGCTTGGTTTTCCAGGCAAGTCAGTTCATTCATATCTATCTTACCACCTGCTGCCGCTCCCACCCCTTCGAAAACCTGCGTAACGCTTATCTTTCTATCTCCCACCGTTCCTGCTAACATTGGCCCTCCGCTCACAAAAATCGCTGGTATGTTAAGCCGGGCGGCAGCCATAAGCATGCCAGGGACAACTTTATCGCAATTGGGTATAAAAACCAGGGCATCAAAAGCGTGGGCGGTAGCCATTATTTCTACCGAATCGGCAATCAGTTCCCTACTCCCCAGGGAGTATTTCATGCCAATATGATTCATGGCAATTCCATCGCAAACCGCTATGGTTTGAAATTCAAAAGGAGTTCCTCCCGCCAGCCGGACTCCGGCTTTTACCGCTGCCGCTATTTTATCCAGGTTGATATGTCCGGGCACGATGTCGTTATAAGAGTTCACGATACCTATGAAAGGCCGTTCAATTTCCTGATCCGTCAAACCCAATGCCCGAAAAAGCGACCGATGCGGAGCCTTCTCCAAACCATTTTTTACTAGATTGCTTTTCATAACGATTCTCCTTAACTAAATAATTAATGGAAATATTTATTTAAAAAAGGTGACAAAAAACCCCTCGTCCTTATCAGGGACGAGAGGTATATCCCGCGGTACCACCCTGTTTGTCGCATTATTTACAAGTACGACCTCTTGCAGCACAAATTAAGGGGCTGTGCTAACTTCTTAACGGACTTGTTCGTCCGGCACCACCTACTAATTCCTGTTTCCAGGCTTTTCGGATAGCGACTCCAGAATGAGCCCCCTGCAAAGCATTGATACCGGTTTGCAGCTACCCCGGTTCTCTGTTAATCAAGCCATTTCACAGGATCGTTTCCTTCATAGCCATTTTTAATGTATTTCGAAATAGTATACAGGAAGTCGAACTTTAATGTCAAGAAATATTTCTAATCTTCCCTCTACTGAGGGACTATAACCCCTTATGCAAATTCAGCTTACGAATATATTCCTTTAACCCGATCTGTTTGCGTTCTCCCTGCAAATACCTCTGATGTTCTTTCTTTTTGATCCTCTTGAACATAGTCCACAGCAGTCGGGTCCCTTCTTCGGTCTGACAGGCTTCAGAGGGGCTCATGCCGCTAAGAGGAGGCAGATGCGAATTATACCATTTGTTCAGGTACATTTCTTTTAAGGCTGATTCTAGCTCAGGGTATTGTTTTTTTACATCAATTGAAAGGATTTCAAATATCCCTTCTTCTCTGACTTCTAAACCATCAAATTCCAGCGCATCATACATATTCTCTTCAAAACTCTGGCGAATTACTCCTATGTCCTTATCGCCAAAAGCTGACACCGTAATCCAGTTGGAACCCAGTATATATTCAGCCAAAAAGCCGGGCTTATCGTAGCAATTATCAGACTGGTAGAAAACTTGAAACTCCCCTTGCAATTCAATTTTTAAGCTCGCTAGTTCCCCCAGTCGGCTTAAGACCTGGTTCCGGTCTTTTACAATATAACGGGCAGTTATAAAGCGCATCCCATCTTCAAAAAACGAGTCCCTATCCTCGTTCAGGAGGATATCCTCAAAATTCAAATATTGTCCATTCAAATAACTGTAAGCGCTGGTCAGACTAAGCTCATATTTTCCCCTGGCGACCAGAGGTCCCAGGCGATCAATCGTGAAGAGGTTGTGGAAATCTTCCGTGGAATCGTAATCCTGAGAGATCACCACGAACTCGTCGCCATTTATTACCATGTCCGCAATAACTCCAGTCATGAAAGACACCCCATGATTGAAGTCATCCTCAAAACAAGTCACTCTCATGTGCATTCCATAAGGTAGTTCCTCTACCTCCCGGATATTATCTACCCGATCCAGCATTTCAAAAAGTTCGTCTACATCAAGGATTTCATAAACACGACAGAAAACCTGCATTGCAAAAGGATTAAACTCCGAACCAGCATCCAGCTTGCGGTTCTCGACCCGATCAATGCTGGCTATTAGCCATTCTCCATCAAATTCCTTAATCATTTTAAAAACATAATCGCTCCGGTATACTTCATGTTCGTACATGGATATGGAGTAGGCGGTCAGTTCTGCGCTATTGTTGGAACCTTTTACCTCTTCAGCCTGTCCCTCCAGGAGCAGGGCGCCCGGATTCATGGCTCGGTTTAGCTGTTGCAGCAGCATCCCTTGAGACATACTGCTATCGGATAAAATGGAGAACATGTAATTAAAATCCTGGCAACGCAGCGCATGGAAGAAGCTATTAACCATTTGGCGCGGTGTAAGCTTAGCCGATAGCTTCCTTAAGACATAATTTGAGTGGACATGACTGAAATCCGGATCTTCATCCAAATATCTCTGATATAAGAATTTTCCCAAAGCTGGTCGACTCATAAAACGCACATTAAATTTATAAGCATCGCTAATGAGGAAACAGCTTTCTTCATAACTAATTTCCACCATATCAGCTAAAACCTTTCGATCACCCTCGTATTGTTCCACACTCATATTATCTACTATAAAGAAACTATGCACCCCATCTGAGCTATAGGTAAGGAAAAAACACTCTACATATAAACCTGATTCCGGCTTTTTCCAGGCAACATCTATAGTCATTCTGCCCGTATGTCGGCTAGCCGTAGCATAGGCCTTGTAAAAATCGCCCTTGGCGATAGGCCCAAAATCAATTTCCAGCCCCGCCAGGCTGTATTTAGCTAAAGCTCGGTTGCATATGGCCTCAAATTCTTTACCATACTCCTGTTTAATGAGTTGGTAAAAAGCCACCAGTTCAGATCCATAAAAAGAAGACAAGCCCTCAATGACATCCGGCCTTACGTCATAAGGAATCTCCTCCACTATCTCCAGAATTGATAAACTCCCCTCATTGGTAGAGATAAGTTTGGCGATATCTTCGGCTAGTTTTTTAAGCATCGCCCTGGGAAAACTGGTTTTTTTATTATTTTTCATTTTTATCCCCTATATAGCAATCCTGCGCAAAGATTATTTAGCCTAGGACTATATCACAGGACTTCTATCTCGTATTTATTTTGTGGTTAATTTAATTTAACATTTTGCTGGCAGGATGGCAAATGATCTCTATCCGTTCTCTAACTATCCGCTAATTTGTTTACAATTATAGGAAAATAGTCACTATTTATAAATTTTTTTTCAGAATTTTACACTGCTAAGCAGGAAAAGACATATATATGTATAATAAGTATGAAGTGACAAAAGAGTTATTAGATAATAAGGTGATTGTATGAGAAGAATAAATATCGAAAACCTACAAGCTGATATGATAGTTGCTCGCAATATCTTCAGCAGCGAAGGGCGTATCTTACTCAGTTCTGGAGTCATGCTTTCAGATCCCTATATCGAACGCCTCCTCAGCTTAGGGATCGCTTCTGTTTATATAAAAGATGATATTTTCGGCGATATTGATGATATACCCGAGGTAATTTCCGAAAAAACTCGGATTGAGACGGTTAAAATTGTCAGGAATAGTTTTATTTCTATGGAACGTAACCACAAATTAAATGTTCGAATGATAAAAGACGTGGTTAATAATCTAATCGAGGAACTCCTATTTAACCCCAACGTTCTGGTAAACCTAACTGATATTCGCAGCTATGACGATTACACCTTTGCCCATTCAGTTAATGTTTGTATCCTATCCCTAATGACTGGAGTTACCCTCAGTTATGATGATAGCAAATTGAAAGAATTGGGTGTAGGTGCCCTGCTCCACGATATAGGCAAAATAAAATTGGATAAATGCACTTTAAACAAGACTGACGATCTGACCCGGGAAGAATATTGCGAAGTTAAACAACACGCAGAATGTGGTTTTGAGATTCTTAGAAAATATGACGATATTTCTCTACTTTCGGCGCATACCGCCTTTCAGCACCATGAACGCTGGAATGGCACAGGATATCCTCGAGGACTAGCCGGAAACGACATTCATGAATATGGACGGATTGTAGCAGTAGCCGATGTTTACGATGCTTTGCTGGCAGATCGGCCCTACCGCTCTTCATATTCCGTAAACCAAGCTATATCAATTCTGCAGCGCATGGCCGGAACCTATTTAGATCCACGTTGTATTACAGCCTTAATTGCTAATGTGGCTGTTTATCCCATTGGCAGTATTGTGGAATTAAACTCAGGAGTTATCGGTATAGTAGTGGACGTTAATAAAGAAATGCCAACCCGACCAGTAGTAAGAGTAGTTTATAACCGGAACAGAGAAAGGTTGAACAACTCCCATGAAGTTGATCTCTCCAAGATGTCTACCATAATTATAACAAAAGCACTTAATGATAAAGATATTGATGATTTAACTAAAACTTGAGGGCTTGTCACTGAATAACTGCATCAAGCATGCCGGCAGATAACACATTTATTCAGCGACAAGCCCTAATTACCATTTTAAGTTATATTTGAAATAGAAAACCAGCTATAATTATTATCCCTTCGGCTAAAAATAAAGCAAAGGAGGGATTTACTTTGCATAGATTTAGAAGAGTGACTGACCAACGTAACCTAAAGCAAAAAATGAACTTTGGCGCCATGGCCATACCGGTGGCATTTATTAACGGTCTGTTTTTCGGGGGTTATGCCCTGCGAAAAATAAGACAGTACTGGGAAGGCGGACCCATGGATTAGCCGCCCCCTCCTTTCACTATATTAAGGGGCTATCAATAAATAAATCAGTCATTTACTCCGGTCTTTTTCGCGCTATCCTTCGTTCTCAAAGCTTGAAATACGTCCAGTATGACTGCACTTTGACGCCTTGTCTAGCACGAAAAATCCTCGGCCTATTCTGTCTCATTTATTTATTGATAGCCCCTAAGAGGGGTAGTTCTGACAAAAATGTCAGTAACTACCCCTCTTGAAATTATTCTTGCACTACATGTTTGCGGGGAGGAATTACTATGGCCTCACCGTCTATAATTAGTTCACCATTCTGATTATGGCAGGTGGTTCTAAGTTTCACCCTGCCAGCGGGCAACAATTCTATGACTTGAGTTCTAGCTCGAACCGTATCGTGTATATAGCAAGGTCTGATAAACCTCAGGTTCTGGCTCCCATAAATAGTTCCCACACCTGGCATTTGGTTACCGATCACATTGGAGATCATCCCTACCAAAAGCATGCCATGTACAATTCGAGTTTTAAAGTGCCCTTCGCGAGATTTCTCTTCATTGATATGCAGCCAGCTAAAATCACCAGTTATTCCAGCAAAATTATAAACATCGAATTCGGAAATGGTTTTTTCCACATAGGCGGTATCCCCCACCTTTAACTCCTCAAAAATATGCTCCACCATTTAGCATACTCCCCTTTTACATAATAGGAACCATCAAGAAATAAACTAGTCATTTACTCCGGTCTTTTTCGCGCTATACTTCGTTGTCAAAGCGTGCCAATACCACCCGTATTACCACGCTTTGACGCCTTGTCTAGCACGAAAAATCCTCGGAGTATTCCACCTCATTTATTCCTTGATAGTCCCTTAGGGCTGGCCTAGTCTGCTTTGGCTAGTTCCTGCATCTTTTTAACGAAATCCTCGTAGAAGCTAGCAAAAGGCATATCAACGGTAGTAAATAAGGTTCCCACCGCCTCCTGAACCATTTTCTGTGATTGCGCCTGATTAGTCTGAACCTGCTTAAGCAACTCTTCAA
>CAYWFX010000026.1:0-49725 GCA_964457945.1 uncultured Syntrophomonas sp. | reverse complement strand
GAACACGATGTTCCGAGCCTGTCATCGACCACGGATGGGAGATTGACAGGGTGCCCCTGGAGCTCGCCCGGCAAGCAGCTGGTAGAACGAGCCTCCGGAGATGGGAGCAAGCAGAATTACTGAATCTGTTAGCCCCAGATTACAGTCAACAGCTAACGCCGGTCCCCTTATATCACAAACTTAATACTGTTTGCTGCGCAGTATCCATTTACTGCGAAAGTTGAGTTAGTGACCTTTCAACCACTCCTTATATCTTTGGTAAAGTCTGGACAGATTATTCCTGGGGTGCTGGTAAAATTTGTCGCGATCTTTTTCGATAAGCCAAGGGTATTTTACCTGGATCAGATCAAGTTTATTATTAATAGGTATGTTTTCATATTGGCGAAACATTTCAACCGCAGGTTTTGCCGTTCCATCATGGCGGAACATACCAAAATGGCGTTCATGCAGGATGTTCTCCAGCGGAGGCTTATCCCACAGAGATGGGGCATAATCAGCGTAACACCAGGCCATTGCTCCCATCATTCCGGCTGCTCCCAAGCTCTGTAATACCTTATCATAGTAAATGGCGGCTTCATCCTCCGCCCATAATGGGCATTGGCAAAAGCTCTCATAGTCTGCTGATAGAGGCGGAGGCAGAACGGAATGAGTGGGAACTCCAAATTCTTGGAAAAGTACCGATTTCCGCCCTAACCAGGCAGTAATAATACCTAAAAACGGCACTAGATCGGGATCAATAGGATCATCTACCCATGTGAGGTAACAGGGATAGCCGTGCATACATAAGAAATCACAGTACTGGGCTGCATCCTGGGGCCATAGCTGGCGGTCTTCTTCCAGGTCTTCGGCGTGCATCCCCAGGGTTACCATTACTCCACCGCTGTCGTTTTTAATTTGAGAAGTCATTATTTCAAGCCATTTCTGGGCAACACTGCGTTGGGGCGGGATAGCCCAATTGGAAGCTTCATTTCCCAGGTCATAGGCAAAGAGGGCTTCATGACCCTTCATTGCTGTGACGATGGCTTGGATTTGCAAACGCTGCGCGTCGATTACCTTTTGGTCTGTATAACAGTTGCGTATACAGGCCCAGCGCGCCTGGTTATCACTGTAAACGGGGAAACGGTGCCTACCTTGGCCAGGCGCTAACATCCAGGCGGGCATCCAATTTATTCCGCTCATATGCCCACAGAAGAATGTAGGCATCAGCTTCAGGCCGCTTGAGACAGCGATGTCAGCTGTCTTTTTCAAATGGTCGACGGCATAAGTTGATATTTCCTCGGGTGCGGGCTGAAAATCTTCCCAGCTTAAAAAAATTCGCACCAGTCCAAAATTATGCCGGGCTAGTCTATGGAAATCCTCTTGAACCTCTCGGGCTTCGAAATGCTTCCACCAGTACATGGCCTTATTTATCGGCCAGTAATTGATACCCGTTTGGAAATATTCGTTATAGCTCATTTCATATTCCCCATCAAGCTTGGTTTTCGGTAGTTATTTATTTCTATATCTCAAGAAATTGCACCCGTTAAACCTTGAAAAAGATTCCTAATGAACCTGGCCAGCTTCTGAAAAAAGCCCTGCGCCTGATCAGTCTGGGTGCGGACATCCTGTATCCCTTTTTGCAGCTTATCTAACTGTTCATTCAACTGGGTTATATTAATGTTCACTTGATTAAGGTTTTGCATCAGGGCAATAATACGACTTACGTCCTCTTCCGCCAGTTTGATATTCAGATCAGCGCTAACCTGCAGGATAATTCGCCTTATCTCGGCAGGATCGGCAACCTTCTTCTCCACTACTTGTTTTTTGACTTCATAAATGATCTTGCCGGCTTTATCCTGCCCGATCTTTTCTCCCAGTTTGGTTGATTCGGCTAGCTCCTGGTTGGCAGTTTCTTTGGCATTCTCACTTAAAGCTTTCCCGCTAGCCAGCTCAAAAGCCTTAATAATCCCGGTTAAGGCCGCTGTGCCTGAAACCTCAAAAGGTGCCTCTACATAAATTTGTACATCTTGAATTCCCGCAGTATTGGCAGCATTTGCATACATGAAGGGTGTCACTCCGTTAATATTGTGGGTTTGAACATCAATGCCCTGGCCTTCAGCTGAACCTGTAACCAGCGCACAGGAAATAGCCCGGGTTCCAATCAGTTTTTCGTCAATCTTGCCCTCCAGATATCTTCTCTCTTCTTGATTGCTAACACTGACATAGCGTACCTTGTCCAGATTAATCTTGGTCCCAAAATAACTCACTACCTGGCTTTTTTGGGTTTCGGTCAAATCCTGCCCCAGACTGATAACTACCTCACCATTCTTTACATCGGCGCCAGTACTAGCCACCTGTTCCCGATAAATCCATGCAGTCATCAAGACCGCCAGCACCATTAAGACAAGCGTTATTCTGCGCATAAAAAATTTACCCCCTGATTTTTTGTTTAGTCTGCCTCTTTCAGGGGGTAAATAGTATAGATTTGTTTATTTATTTATTTTTTCTATTAACGCTACCGCCTGAGCGGATATTCCTTCGCCCCTACCTTCAAATCCCAGGCCTTCTGTGGTGGTGGCTTTTACGCCAACCTGACTCACTCCTATCCCCAAGGTTTCAGCAATATTAGCAGCCATAGCAGGAATATGGGGAGCCAGTTTGGGCCGCTCAGCAACTATGATACTGTCTATATTAACAATTAAAAAGCCCTGATCCTGCAATAACTGCCCCACCTGCCGCAGCAGAATCCGGCTGTCAATGTTCTTATATTCACTGGCGGTATCGGGGAAGTGCTGGCCTATATCTCCCAGGGCGGCCGCACCCAGAAGAGCGTCACAGATGGCATGCAGGAGGACATCAGCATCTGAGTGCCCCAAAAGCCCTTTTTCAAAGGAAATTTCGACTCCCCCCAGAATCAATCTCCGACCCTCCACCAGACGGTGGACATCATATCCATTCCCAATCCGCATAGTTCCTTCCCTCCTGTCAAAATCCCCTCAACAGAGCTTCAGCTATCAACATATCCCCTGGGGTAGTTATTTTAATATTATTATAATCACCCTCGACTACCTTGACCCGACCAATAAAGTGTTCAAATAGGGAAGCATCATCCGTACCGCGGAAATTCTCTTCATACGCCTGTCGGTAGGCCGCCATTAGTTCCTCATACTTGAAAATCTGCGGGGTCTGAATGGCATAAACAGTGGTTCGATCCAAGGTTTGACGAACGAAATCATCCCTATCCACCGCCTTGAGTGTATCCTTGCTGGCAATTCCCGGTATAGCAGCACCCCACTCCTCAGCTTCCTCCAACAGACGACATAGAACTGCAGACGACAAAAGTGGCCGGGCACCATCATGCACAGCCACAAATTCCGTATCGGCCCCCAGTTTTTGCAAACCGGCCCATACCGAGTCCTGCCGTTCCTTCCCTCCGGGGATAACAGCAGAGACCTTATTAAATTTGAAAGGTTTTATAATCTCACGCTCACAGTAGCCTAGTTCTTTTTCTCCAGTTACTATTACTATCTCATCCACCACATCTTGCTTCTCAAAGAAGTCCAATGAGTAAGCTAAGACCGGTCGCGAATTCAAAAGCATGTACTGTTTATTGGTATTACTCTCCATGCGGCTTCCTCTTCCAGCCGCAGCTATAACAACCCTAAGGTTGTTAACCATACATATTCACCTCTTGTATTGGTACACCCTTTAAGTTAGGCTTTTCTATACTCAGGTTGGTTTCTTCCTTGAGCCTGCGGCTAAAAATCATTCTTCCGGCCGCGGTCTGGAAGACACTGGTTACCAGTACTTCAAGGTTATTCCCCAATTCATCCTGAGCATCCTCAACCACTACCATGGTTCCATCTTCCAGGTAGCCCACCCCTTGTCCAGGTTCTTTACCTTCTTTTAATATATTAATATACATGGTTTCACCCGGATAAACAACTACCTTTACCGCATTGGTCAGCTCGTTTATGTTCAAAACCTTTATTCCCTGTAATTCAGCAACCTTGTTTAAATTATAATCATTGGTTATTATACTGGCCCCGATTTGTTTACAGAGCCGTATCAGTTTTAAATCAACTTCTTTTTCTTCTGGGATATTTCCTTCAATGATATCTATTTTTATATCCGGATTTTTTTGCATTTTGGATAATAGCTCCAGACCGCGTCGGCCTTTGTTGCGTCTCAAATTATCTGAAGAATCCGCAATGTGCTGCAGTTCTTCAATAACAAAAACCGGTACAATAAGGAGGCCCTCCAAAAACTTGCTCTGACATACGTCATAAATGCGTCCATCAATAATCGCGCTGGTATCCAAAACCTTATAATTTCCCGTTAAATCCCCTTCACTTACAGCTTCAACAGGCTGATTGGAAGGAAATAGCTTCCAGATATCAAGCGCTCTGCGGCTGCCTATTATCAAGCCCAGGGAGCCACACAATATAAAGCTGAGAATCGTCAGATAGACACCTGGGCCACGAATCATGGACAGAGGATAACTGCTCAAGTAACCCACCATAACACCCAGCACCAGGCCCGCCGTTCCACCCAGCAGTGTTTCTATGTCCATATCATCCAGCCAGCGATTAAAGACTTTCCTCCCTTTTAATGCTGCCCGCCACAGGTAACATGAACAGATATAAAACAGCAGGGCAGCGCCCCCTCCTGCTGCCAGTTGCCAACCAAGAGTCAAACCCAGGTAGAATTTGACCGCCAAGCTGGCCCATAAGCCAAAGATAAATGCAAGATACAATATTGGCTTGGAAATAGAATTACGATACATATGATCACCTCCACTAGTTATTTTTCTAGCAAAAAGCAATAATTATACAATTAAATTTATATTTTAGTAAAAATGGTAAAATATAAATAATTTTTAAATTGTTTATAATCCAAAATAGCATGAATTTGTAAGTAAATATTTTACAGACAGAATTGACAACAGCTCCGATGCAAGGCTATAATTATAGAAATGGTGGGCGGGAGGAGATAACCTCTATATGAAAGATTTAATTTGCGATGAGTTTCAAAACACGGTAGGCGATCTCTTAATACGGCATCACAGTGTCGTAGATGTCTTAAGTAAGCTTTCAGAATCTGCATGTCGAGTTAACCGAGCTGTAATTAAATCCGTAACTGATTGTGGCTGCGTTTCCATTCAAGCCGAAAAAATTGAAATACCTGATCACCTGGAGTCAGTAGCCGAATTAAAAGCCTGCCTGGATAGCCACTTGCGCGGTGACCTGTGTTCGCATTGTGATGAAGTGGTGATGGGCGAATTGGGAAAATTGCTTTTTTACACAGCAGCCCTATGTAATGTACTGGATATCAATCTTTATGATGTTTTTATAAAGGAGCATAAGAAGTCTCAGGCACTAGGCTTCTTCAATATGACTTGATCGCTTATTGGTAAATATCGATAAAACTAAAACCGCCCGGAGGCGGTTTTTTTATACCCTTAAACCTTATACCATATATTCCAATATGAGCTGCTCGCGCATCCTCTTTAGGCCGTTTTTTATCGACCGAGCTCGTACCTCTCCGATACCTTCCACGTCATCCAGTTCTTCAATACTGGCGCGCATGATATGGTTAAGCAGAGAAAAACGCTCCACCAGGTTTTCCATAATGGCCGTAGGTATGCGCGGAATCTTATTCAGCATTCGGTAACCGCGCGGTGCTACCGGCTGCTCCAAATGGCTGCTGGCAGTTCCCAGAACTAATACTTTCAACAAAAATACTGAATCAGATACTTCTTCTTCAAAAGCACGCAGCATGAGCTGTAATATCTCAGCCGATGACTTTTCTTTGTTATTGGAATAATCTTTTATTATCAGGGTGGTTTCTTCCTCCACGTTGGCTACCAGTTCTTCCAATTGCATTTTAACCAGGCGTCCTTCGTTCCCCAATTCACTTATGTAATTCTCTATTTCCCCAGCTATGTTCAGAACCTTAATACAGCGTCGGAGGACTTCGCATACCTCCACCACCGTTACCAGGTCTTCGAATTCCAATCCTCCCAGGTGCTGCAACTCCCTTATAAAGACGTTTCGATATTTCTCCAGGGTCTGCAGAGCCTGATTAGCTTTCACTAGTATAGAAGCAATGTCACGCAGGCGGAAATTTATATTACCCTGATAGAGAGTTACCACTTGACGTCGTTGTGATATAGCTACTACCAGTTCTTCAGTTTGCTGAGCCACCCGTTCCGCTGTACGGTGACGAATACCGGTTTCCTGGGAAGGGAGTTTAGGGTTGGGATCCAACTGGGCATTAGCAATCAAAATCCTGGAGGCATCATTGTTAGTAATAATAGCTCCGTCCATCTTGGCAAGTTCATATAAGCGCGCCGGGGTGAATTCGCAGTCAATCTGGAACCCGCCGCTTACGATATTCATCAGCTCTGGGGAATCCCCTACTACGATCAATCCTCCGGTATTAGCCTGCAATACATTTTCGATCCCCAAGCGGAAAACCGTACCCGGAGCCAGCATTTTTAAGTGCTTACGAAAATTTGACCGGTAAATATCTTCTACCAACACGATCCCTCCATAACAGTTTCTATAAAATCATCCAGGTTTCTAACCTCTAGTATTTCCAATTCACCCTGATTACGCCCAGCCAGGTTCGTCCCAGAGGGAATTACGGCCCTTTTGAAACCCATTTTCTCCACTTCTTTCAGTCGTGCATCCAGAAATGGCACTGGCCTTATCTCACCGGAAAGCCCCAGCTCTCCAAGAAATACCATGTCAACAGGCAGAGGTCTCTCCCGGTAACTGGAAAGTATAGCTGCAGCTATACCTAGATCCACACAGGGATCTTTCAGGAACACCCCTCCGGTTACCTTAAGATAAATATCATAAGCAGAAAGCTTAAACCCCCGCTTCTTCTCCAAAACTGCAATAATTAGAGCCAGGCGATTCTGGTCAATGCCCGAAGCCATCCGACGTGCATAGCCTGGCCCCGCAGATGAAACCAGAGCCTGCATTTCTATCAACAGGGGACGGCTGCCCTCAAAACTAGCCACCACCGCGCTTCCACATACTGTCGGGTCTTTGGCACTCAAGAAAACCAAGGAGGGATCTAATACTTCGCTTAAACCGGAAGCGCTCATCTCCAGCAAGCCGATCTCATCAGTAGAGCCAAAGCGGTTCTTTACACCCCGCAACAGCCTAAAAGAGAAGTTCTTTTCTCCTTCAAAGTAAATGACCACATCTACCATATGTTCCAGAACTTTTGGACCAGCTAAGGCCCCATCCTTGGTAACATGACCTACCAGGAAAAATACTTTTTCACTCTTTTTTGCCATCTCCATAATCTTGGCAGTACATTCCCGTAATTGAGATACACTGCCCGGAATGGAAGAAAGATTCTCCGAATAAACGGTTTGAATGGAATCTATAATAATGAAATCAGGCTCTAACTCCTTCAGATAGCTGCCCAATAGGTCTATGTTCTGCTCATTCAGAAAGTAAATAGAGGCACTGTTTATACCCAGCCGCGAGGATCTGAGGCGTATTTGTCCCGCCGACTCTTCTCCGGACAGATAGAGTACCTTTTTGCCATTTTCAGCTACAAAGTGGGCTACCTGCAAAAGCAAGGTGGATTTACCAATACCTGGATCTCCTCCGAGTAAAACCAGAGATCCAGGAACGATGCCTCCCCCTAACACCCGATCCAGTTCCCCCATCCCGCTGGGAAAACGGTACAGCTTGTTATTGGGAATGTCACATAGAGCCACCGCTTCCACCCTGCGGCTGCGGCGGGCAGGCGGAGCTTTCGGTCCGCTTTCCTCCAACAGGCTGTTCCAATTGCCACAACCCGGACACCTGCCTAACCATTTCCCCGTTTCATACCCGCAATCCTTACATACAAACCTGGTAATTATTTTACCCATAATTTTCCCTCTTTAAAATATTATAATACGAATTTTATACTCCTGCTCAATTTATTGCCTGACAGTCCCTTCGCGCTTGCGAACCACAATTTTACCATCCTGGGCATCTACCAGAATGGTTTCTCCGGGAACCACTGTCTTCTTCAATATCTCTTCAGACACGGTATCTTCCACCAGCTTTTGAATAGCCCTCTTTAAAGGACGAGCCCCATAAGCAGGCTCGTAGCCTTCTTTCATAATCAATTCCCGGGCGGAATCGCTAATTTCCAGGCTATAACCGTTATCCGTAATGCGCTGGCTCAGGTCTTTTATCAAAAGGTCGATGATCTGTTTGAGTTCGTCTTCGCTCAGGCTCTGGAAGACAATGAGTTCATCGATCCGATTCAAGAATTCGGGCCGGAAAGTATGCTTCATCTGCTCCATTACCCGTTCCTTCATTTGAATGTAGTCTTCTGCTTCGTCAGCCACCCGCTTGAACCCTAAGGTCTTATTTTTAAATAGAGTATCAGCTCCAACATTCGAAGTCATGATAATAATCGTGTTTCTAAAATCAATAGTTCTTCCCTGCCCATCAGTCATCCGCCCATCTTCTAAAACCTGCAGGAGAATATTGTAGACATCGGGATGGGCTTTTTCTATCTCATCCAGGAGAATAACCGAATAAGGCTTCCTCCTAACCTTCTCGGTCAGTTGGCCACCCTCGTCATAACCCACATAACCGGGTGGGGAACCCATCATCCTGGATACGGCATGTTTTTCCATATATTCTGACATATCCAAGCGAATAACGGCATCTTCGCTGGCAAACATGGCTTCCGCCAGCGCTCGGGCCAGCTCTGTTTTGCCCACCCCGGTGGGACCCAGGAAGACAAAAGAACCAATGGGCCGTTTGGGATTTTTCAATCCTGCCCTGGCTCTGCGCACTGCCCTAGCAACTGATTTAACTGCCTCATGCTGGCCTATTACTCGATTATGCAAAACCTCTTCCAGGTGGAGAAGCCGCTCCCCTTCTTCCAATGCTAATTTGCTAACCGGTACGCCCGTCCATTTCGAAATAACCACAGCTATTTCCTCTGGGCCTACTGATCCCGCATGTACGCTTCGTTTACTCAGCCATTCCTTACGTTGGCTGTCAATTTCGTCTTTAAGTTTCTGTTCCTCATCGCGCAGCTGGGCCGCCTTTTCGTATTCCTGTGCGTTAATGGCCTCTTCTTTTTCCTTACTGATCTCCAGCAGTTTGGCTTCCAGCTCCTTGACATCTGCCGGCAGTACATAGTTGGCCAGGCGAACCCTCGAAGCCGCTTCATCAATCAGATCAATCGCCTTATCGGGTAAAAAACGATCGGTGATATACCGGGTGGAAAGCCGGGCGGCAGCCTCGATGGCTTCATCGCTTATTTTTACCCCGTGATGAGCCTCATAGCGATCTCGTAACCCTTTTAAAATCTCAATGCTCTCCTCCACGCTGGGCTCCTTCACCAGTATGGGCTGAAATCTTCTTTCCAGAGCCGCATCTTTCTCAATATATTTACGATATTCATTCAGGGTAGTGGCCCCCACGCACTGGAAATCTCCCCGCGCCAGCGAAGGCTTCAAGATATTAGCTGCATCTATAGCCCCTTCCGCTGCTCCTGCTCCTACCAGGGTATGTAATTCATCAATAAATATAATGACATCTCCGGCGGTTTTAATCTCATTAACAATCTTGGTCAGCCGATCCTCAAATTCACCCCGATACTTGGTGCCAGCAATCATGGACGATAGATCCAAGGAAATAACCCGTTTATGGCTTAGGGTTTCCGGTACCTTATTCTCAAAAATAATATGGGCTAATCCCTCAACAATAGCGGTCTTCCCTACACCAGGGTCGCCTATCAAAACCGGGTTGTTTTTAGTTCGGCGGGATAGAATTTGCACTACCCTTTCAATCTCTTCCTCACGACCTATAACCGGGTCCAATCTGCCTTCTCCAGCGTCTTTGGTCAGGTCGCGGCTATAGGCATCCAGGGTGGGCGTTTTACTCCGGGCTTTCCTGCCTTTCTGGCTATGCCCAAAGCTAGTGGCAGCTGGTTCAACAGGAGTATCGGGATTCGTCATACCTGATGCTTCGCCCCCCAGGAGCAGCATAACCTGACCACGCAGATCGTCCAGTTTAACTCCCATGGACAGGAGCACCTGACTGGCCAGGCCCTCTTCTTCACGTAACAAAGCCAGCAGCAGGTGTTCTGTACCTACATAATTAACTCCCTGTAGACGAGCTTCATCAAAAGCCAGGTTAAAAACCTTCTTAGCCCGTGGGGTAATGGGTAAATCCCCCGCAGGCCCCTCGCTATAGGATTTATTCTCACCAATAAAACGCTTTACTTCTTCCCTTACATTGTCCAGGTCAATCCCTAAATTTATCAAGGCTCGGGCACCTACCCCTTCGCCTTCCTTTAAAAGGCCCAATAAGATATGTTCTGTCCCAATGGCTGGATGGCCAAGCTCCCTGGCTTCTTCCTGCGCATGAATAACTGTATTCCTCGCCCGCTGAGTAAACTTTCTAAACATCATAACCTGCCTCCTCTATCAACTGGATTATTTCACCATGCTTAAGGGACTTTTAAAAAGTAAACAACTTATTCCCTAACTGCCCCTAATTTTTCTTTAATAACTTCGGCTCTTTTAATATCGCGTTCTATAGCATCCATATCGTGCCCGCTTCGCTTTTGCAAGTGGGCCGGTCTTACAGCAACCATCAGCTCGTTGAGTGAAAAGATACTAATTCCCTTTAAAATCCCTATATCCACCCCTAGCCGCACATCTGAAAATAGCGTTAGAGCTTCATCCGAGCTTATTACCCGGGCATTGCTTAAAATTCCATAAGCCCTGCCAATCTTATCCTCCAACTGGTATTTCATATCCGTTTGTAACCTTTCCCGCAATAGCTTTTCCTGTTCCACAATCTGTTCAGTTATGGTCTGCAGGTAATTATAAATATCCTCTTCCGTTTGCCCCAGAGTAATCTGGTTAGAGATCTGAAAAAAATTCCCTACCGCCTCACTGCCTTCTCCGTACAGCCCCCGAACCACCAGTCCTAATTGGCCAATATTTTGCAAAATATGACTTAGCTGCCCAGTCATCTGAATGGCGGGTAGATGCATCATCACTGAAGCACGCATACCAGTACCCACATTGGTAGGACAGGAGGTTAGATAACCCCGGTTTTCATCAAAAGCATAATCCAGATTCTGCTCGAACTCATCGTCTAAATCCTGCACCCGCGCATAACATTCCCCCAACTGCAGTCCTGGCAGCAGGCATTGGATGCGCAGGTGGTCTTCCTCATTTACCATGGCTGATAAGGAGCCATCACCATTCACCAGTATAGCCCGGAAGGGCGAGTTGGAATCTGCATGTAACGGGCTGCTGAGATGCTTTTCAGCCAGTATTTGCCGATCCAAAGCCGGCAACTGGTCAAAGCTAATCATATCCATTGAAGCCAGGGCCGGGCCGGAAGCCTTTTGCCATGCATCTCTAATTTGCTGCACACAGCTCGCACCGTTGACCTGATCTAATAAATGCGGAAAAGGTATTTTATTTAGATTCCTAGCCAGGCGAACCCGGCTGCTAACCACAATATCCCGGTCGCCCGCTTGCGAATCCATCCACTTTATATAACTGCTGTTAAGCACATCCGTTATACTCACAATTGCATCCCCCCCTTATAACAGTTTGCTTTCCATTTCCTTTACCGTGTCCCTAATCTCAGCAGCCTTTTCATATTCTTCAGCCCTTACCGCTTCCTGAAGTTGGTTTTTCAATCCTTCGATCTGTTTTCTAACCAATACCTTTTCCCCCCCTCGGACCGGTATCTTGCCCAGGTGCTGGCTGTTGCCATGGATTCTGCGCAAGGGTGCCTCCAGCTCCTGATTATAGGCCTTATAACATTCGCTGCATCCTAATTTACCAACCTGTTTAATATCCATAAATCTCATGCCGCAATTGGGACAAGTACTATGCAGTGCCATGGCAGGCATGCCCTGTACGCTATAGTTGGAGCCAAACATGCTGCCCAGCAAATTAGGAATAGAAAACTTATTGGCCGGATCGAACATAAACCCAGTTTTCTGAGAGGCACATTCTTCACAGAGATGACTCTCCATTTTTTGACCGTTGAATACCTGGGTTAAATGAACGGTCGCTGGCTTTTTCTTGCAATCTTCACAGTACATCCTGTTATCCTCCTTGTCTCTATTTAGGGGCTGTCAACGAATCTCTAAAAAATGCCGCAAGGCAGCAGCAATACCTTCATTGAACCGAATCTTATATTCTAGTGGCAGATCCTTGCCGGCGTTGATAATTATATGTTTAATCATTGCCATTTCCCGCTCGTTTAATAAATTTTGTGCGCTTAGCTCATTAATAAACTGAATAATCTTGTTACTGCCAGACAGTTCTCCATTTTCCTGCTGGATTTCGGCAATACGTACATATCCCCGGCCTCCTCTCCTGCTTTCCTTATAATAGCCGTCTTTTTCTGTAAACCTGGTGCGTAAGACGTAGGTGACCTGAGATGGCACGCAGGAAAAAGTCTCCGCCAGTTCAGCCCGCTGTATTTCAATCTGCCGCTCCGTACTCCTAGCTATTAAAACCTTTATATACTGTTCTATCCGGTCAGCTATACTCTTATTCATACCCTGTTCCTTCTTTGACCTTATTTGACCTTTAATAACATTTTACCCTTGGGCGGGTTAATTATGCAACTAATAAATACGACGCACACATTAACTTTTTGACTAACATTGACTATCAATTTGTTATCCTGTATGGTTTGTAAAAGCATGCGCTAAAATAGATGCTATAAGAAGCATTCCTTGGATTAAAGACAGTATGCTTATAAAGTAAATATTTTTTTTATAAAATTAAAAATAATTGCAGGAAAAAACAATTATTATAGCGAATTTATGGAAATAAGAGTTATTTTCGATTATTTCATTTTATTCAATTAATGCTTCTATATTTAGAAGCATAACCCTATTGTAATATGCGTATATAAGGAGTGTATTTAATGATCGAAGCGGGCAAAGAAAGCTATTTAGAGACGATTCTAAGCCTGAAGCAGGTGCAAAAAATGTCCCTGGGGGCCGAACTTGAAAAGCATGCTGAAAAACAGCCCGAGCATCCAGCCATAATCGATGGAGAACGGATCATTACGTATAAGCAGCTCAATCTACGAGCCAACCGTTACGCCAACTTCTTCTCCGAACAAGGATTTAAGAAGGGTGATGTGGTAGCCCTAATGATGGAAAATCGGCCCGAATACTTGATAGCTATCATTGGTTTGAGCAAACTGGGGGTAATCACATCGTTAATTAATATTGGTGTACGCGGCGAGGTTTTAGCCGACGGCATTAATATGTGCGAAGCTCGCGCAGTTATCGTCGGACATGAGTTGTTAGATATCTTTAGCACTATCACTGAACGAATTCGTCTCAAAGCCCCAGCCCTGCTCTTTATCGAAACGGAGGATAAGGATCTCGAGCTGCCTGTTGGCACAGAAAATCTTAATGCCCTGCTTAAAAACACACTGGATTCCAATCCGGAAACTACCGAACCGATAACTACTGAGGATATCCTGGTTTATCTATATACCGCTGGAAATACCGGCTGGCGCAAAGCTACTGCCATTACCCAAAGAAGATGGCTCAAAATGGGAAATCAGTATGTAATGTTAGCCCATTTTAACCAAGATACTGTGCAATATATGTGCCTGCCGCTCTTTTACAATAGTGCTTTTAATGTATGCTTTTCCAGTATGATCATATCTGGAAGTACTATGGTTATAAAACGTGATTTTTCAGTACGCATCTTCTGGGATGATATTCGCAAGTACCATGCTAATTATTTTGTATCTGTAGGCGAGATGGCTCGTTATATCTACAGTCAACCCGAAAGACCCGACGATGCTGAAAACCCCTTGGAAAACATGATCTGCAATGGGATGTGGGGGAGATTAATAGAACCTTTCCGCCAGCGCTTCGGAATTAAACATATCTTTGAACACTATGGAACTACCGAAGGGGTAGGAACCTACATTAATCATGAAGAAATTCTCAATATGTGTGGAAACCTGACCCTGGCAGGTATACACCAGGGCGAAGTAGTTAAGTACGATCCGATGACCGATGAAATGTTATATGATGAAAATGGATGGGCGATTAAATGTCCTCCTGGTGAGGCAGGTATACTTATAGGCGAAATAAATGAGCTTAATGTCTTTATGGGCTATCTTAACGAACCCGAGGCCTCTGAAGCACGACTCCTGAAAAATGTGTTCCGAGAAGGAGATCTGTATTTTAACAGCGGAGATCTGGTAAAGTTGTATGAAAATGAATATATCTCCTTCGTTGATCGGTTAGGAGACACCTATCGCTGGAAGGGAAGAACTGTATCGTCCAGCCAGGTAGCTGACGTGATCAACAAATTCTTTGGTGCTATTGAGGACTGCACCGTGTATGGCGTAAGGGTTCCAGGTATGGAGGGGCGTTGCGGCATGGCGGCTGTGAAACTTATGGAAGATGAACAACTTGAATGGAAGAAACTAATCGCGCATATTAATAAAAGGATGCCGCCTCATGCTCGTCCAATTTTTGTTCGCATATGTGAAGAATTGGATATGACCGAAAACCTTAAACAACTGAACAAACAGCTGCAGCAAGAAGGCTTTGACCCGAGCAAAATTAGTAACCCTCTCTATTTTTTGGATCCCGAGAAAGATCAGTATGTTCCATTAACCCCTGAAATATACCGTCTACTCTTGGATGAAAAAATTCGGCTCTAGATAAGACGGCGTAAAGGTTTCATTTATTCCACAGCCGACCGATACCCTAAGAATTTTTAGGAGGAGTTATGTATGAATATACTGGAATCCCTGATTGGCTACAAGGAATGCAAGAGTTACCTGGAACAAGGACTCGAGTATCTACACGAAGTAAACCCTCTTTTCAAGGATTATCCTCTGGTAAAGAGATATACAGATATTTTGACAGCCCTACAGGAGCCGCATGTAGACTGGTCCACGCCCAATAATGTTATTTATGAACACCAGACCCTGAGACTGCGTCATTTTCCCAACAAAAAGGATACCAAAGCCAAGCGACCGGTTCTCATTCTTCCTCCTCAGGCAGGTCATCACTCCGTACTTGCCGACTATTCACCCTCCCAGAGCTTGGTTCGTGTATTCCACCGCTATGGTTACGATGTCTATGTTACTGAGTGGTTATCGGCCACCCTGGAATACCGTAATTTAGGTATAGATGATTATATCCGACTGACTGATGAGGCAGTTGAAACCATCCGGGAAAGGACGGGAGTGTTTAAAATACACATTGTTGGCCAGTGCCAGGGAGGATGGCAAGCCTCCATATATACCTCTCTATTCCCTGATAAAATTTCTACACTGGTATCGGCAGCCTCACCTATCGATGTCAAAGCTGCACCCTCGCAAATTATTGATAATGCTCAAATGCCCATGCCCATTTTTGAATTCCTGGTAGCCACCGGCAACGGTCTGATGCAGGGAAAATACATGGTGGCCGGGTTCAAAAACATGCAGCCTGAGGAACACTATATTAAGAAGTTCAGCAACTTGTGGAATATGATAAAAAATGAGGATGAAGAAGGCCTGAAACGCTTTATTCGTTTTGAGAACTGGTATGAGTGTGTCCATAATTTACCAGGTCGTTTCTACTTAGATGCTATAAGAAACATATTTAAAGCCAATAATTTTACCAAACCAGGCAGCTTCAAATTAGATGGACGTGCGGTCGACTTCCGCAATATTACCTGTCCCGTTATCCTTATGGCTGGTAAGAAAGACCATATAACTCCTCCGCCCCAACAATTTGCACTCAAGAACCTGGTTGGAACTCCACCCGATGACGTTGTGGAAATTCTAACCGAGGGTGGCCATATTGGAACCCTGATGGGCACCGAGTCCCTACGGGAAGACTGGACCCGGGTAAACGAAGTGCTCAAACTGGCCAATTAATTTTTTTACTAAAAACATCTAAAAGAATGAAAGCAAAGCTAAGGGCTTGTCGCGAAATAATGTGTCAAGCCCTTATTCCCATTTAAGTTCAATTACACTGTCGTTGGCAATAGGGGTAGTATAGCCTGCTTCTTGTCCATTCACCCTCATAATAAGCTTACCGTTCGTGGCAGGTTTTATATCTACCACCTGGAAGACATCACTCAGAATAATGCTGCTATCCGCTTTATCCACACTTATTCTAGAGCCATTATATAATTCTTCTTCAATACTTACCGGATAACCATTTCTTCTTACTATATTCCTTTTCCCCTTTAGGGTAGCCTTTTCTCCATTGATTGTAACCAGACACTCCGTAATCTCAGCAGCTGATTTAATTATATTACTGACCCTCGGTCTCTCCCGTTCTATTTTGTATTCTATGTAAGAGCCAAAATTGACTGGATCACTCAGCAGGATTTCCCGTCCATCAACCGTGGCCTTGACTGGATTCCATTTCAATATCATAGCTTGCTCATTGAGATAATAATTATAAGTTTTCTCCACCAACAAATTCTCTGCTACACCGGCTCTGGCCAGGATATCCTGCAATCGACTCAGTCTTTCTATGGCCACCTTAGCCCGATCAGGTATCTCCTCATCTATATCCCAATCTCCCCCATTAACTGTAACGAGGGGACTTAGTTCCAGCTTTTCACCGTTTACATATACATATCCGTTGGCACCGGGATTGATGTTGTTTAGATTTACGATTGCATCTAAACCATCTTCACCCTTCTTAAAATCAATATGATCCCCATTTCTGACCGGAGTGTCCAAACTAGCCTCTTTACCATTTATACGAATTACTGGAGCGGTTCCCATTTCCCCTTTAAACACCTTTAAATAACCGTTAATCTCCAGAGTTTTACCCATCCCTGGTTTGCCATAGACATTATTAAGTGATATGCCAGAACTAAGCAAGGAACTGGCAACATCAATCTCACCCAGATTCCACAGCGCCACTTCTCGCTCGTTGACAATTACTTGAATGAAGGGTACCGGCGGTTTATCAAAAGAATTAAAGGCAATTCCCAGGGGAGTTACTCCCTGAGGACCATCCAGTGAAACAAAATTCCCGCCAATATGCTTAAAGCTATCTCGCGTCCTTATTCCAACTCGGTTACGGGGAATTGACAAAGCATCTGCCAGTTGGCTTACCAGGTTCGGGGTTAAACTTCCACCTCCTACACAGAGAACCGCATCAGGATTCTTCCCATTCATTTCCAGTATGTTCCTGGCAATCTCGGCGCTCAAGTCTCGAACTACCGGTTCCAGTACATCCTTAATTTCTTGAGTATCCTTATCGATCTGGTTACCTAGTATATCCTGAAAATGTAGCTGCTCCTGAACGTTCAGTTGGCATTTCAGCTTTTCAGCACTATTAAAATCTAAAAGGTACTCGGCGGCAATATATTCACTTAATTTGTCACCACCACTGGGAACCATAGCATAAGCAAAGATATTCCCGTTTTTGACCACGGCAATATCGGAGGTACCTGCTCCTATATCAACCAAAGCCAGATTCAATAAACGCATATTAGGAGGAATAACAACTGAAAGGGCCGCAATAGGCTCCAGAGTCATGCTGTATATCTCCAACCCAGCCTTTTTCAATGCAGAAAACAAGCTGTCTACAACCACCCGGGGCAAGAAGGTGGCTACTACTTCTACCGTTGTCCGGTTTCCCACTTGCCCTACCAGATTGCCTATGGGCTGGTTTTCCAAGCTGTAAGAGATTACACTGTACCCTACGCAGAAATAATTTCCGTCATTTGTTCCTATTTCTTCGCGAGCCAGTAAATATTGGGCTTCCTGTACGGCCTCGATCTCCAGGGCTCTAACTTCTTCCCCACTAATCTCGCTTACAAAGCTGCGCAGCTTTTCAGCCTTGCCCCGAGAGGTCTTTAGAGCCCTTCCTGCCGCTGCCACCGCCGCTGCCTCCAGGTTCGTGCCCAGCCGTTCTTCCAGAGCATTTTTTATATCTAAAATGGTCGCCGCCACCGCCTGCACGTCATGTATCTGCCCGTCCAGCATGGCTCGGGTGCTGTGCTCAATCATTTCTGAATCCAGTACTTCATAACCCGAAGGCGTCTTTTGCATTACCAGGCCTATTATTTTTCTGGTTCCAATATCTAAGGCAAAAATCTTATCCCTATCCACCTAAATCCTCCCCTTATGCTTGCTTTTAAGAATCAGGCCCACAAATTTGGGCAAAACTAGTTGACGTTTAAAGCGGCTGGGCTCCGCCAACAATCGGTAAAGCCATTCCAAATTAAATTTTATCATCCAGCCCGGAGCCCGCTTTTTGCAGCCCGCTATAACATCCAAACTGCCTCCCACCCCAATACATGCAGGTACTCCCAGTTGCTCTTTATACTTTTTAATCCACATTTCTTGTTTGGGTGCACCTAAGGCTACAAAAATGATATGAGGGGCTAATTTCCTAATTTCTTGTACCATAGCAGGCATATCTTCCTCACCAAAATATCCATGGTGAATTCCGCAAATCTGTAAACCCGGGTAAGCGGTGGTAAGCTGATTCGCTGCTGCTTCGGCTACACCCGGTGCTGATCCCAACAGATAAATCTTCCAGTCCTCCACGGTTGCTTCCTGGCAAAGCCGATAAAACAGGTCAATCCCAGTGACTCTCTCCCTGATATTAAACCCCAGTTTTCTTCCCGCCCAAACAATTCCAATCCCATCTGGCGTTATCAAGTCAGCACTATTGATGATCTCCCTTAAAACCTGACTAGCTTGGGCCTGGTAAACGATCTCTGCGTTCAGGGTGATAATGTGCGCAGGCTGCCGCCGGTTTATTATAGCTTTAATACCAGAGATGGCCTCCTCAGCCGTAAGTAAATCCACTCGACATCCTAGTATGTCAGCATTTTCTTGTTTCTCCATACAGAACCCCTTTATGCTATCCTTAATAGAACAAATGACCCTAAAATACTGCACTCCTTATTCTAATTAGCTTCATACATTAGTTTTTCCTGCTTATGCCAGTTTAATTTAAAAAATATTTTGATGCATAAAAAAACCCGCCTTACGGCGGGCCTTCACATCTTAACTAATGGCTCCTACTTGATCGATAGCAACTCCCATAGTTTCATCTTCGGCCTGTACTACCTTCTGACAGCTCTCGTATGCTCTCATTACACTAATCAGTGCAACCATCTCATGTACCGCGTTAACATTTGATAATTCCTGATAACCCTGCAATACTCCAGGATTCTGAGCCTCGGTATAGACCTGTCCGCGCGGATTCATGTTACTGTCTCCTTGTTTTTGCAGAAAACGTTTATCGGTAAAAGTTGCAATCTTCAACTTGGTTATTACCTGATTGTCGACTAGAATGTTGCCCGTCTTGTCCACTAAAAATTCGCCCCGCAACTCAATGGGATTATTATTGTTATCCATTACCGGATAACCCTGGTCATTAACCAGGAGACCCGCATCATTAATTTTAAAGGCTCCGTTACGAGTAAAACGTTCACCCTCCGGGGTTCTAATTACAAAATAACCTTCGTTGCTAATGGCCAGATCAGTGGGGTTTTCGGTGTATTTCAAATTACCCATACTATGATCAGTTACAATGTCTTTTACGATAGCACCAGTGCTTAAACTTCCAATAGGTACCGGGGGTAAAATTTTCACCTCACCCAGAGCAGTTTGCTTGGTATCCCCCAAGCGGCTAATCAGCATTTCCGGAAAAGCCTGGCAAATAGTTTCGTCCTTTTTATATCCACCAGTATTTACATTGGCAAGATTATTGGCAACAACGTCCTGACGAGCCATCTGCAACATCATCCCCGCACCTGCTGTATATAAACCTTTTATCAAGCTACTACCTCCCGACGATTAGGATATTCAGTTATAATAAAATATCGTACTTTGGGTAAAAAAACTTTAGGCTTAGCCCTATAGTACTCTTTTGGTTCCTCGCACCTGATTACTAATTAGAGTGCTCATCTCATTAAGGGCTTTACCGGTACCCATAGCCACACAGGAAATAGCATCTTCAGCAATGTGTACCGGCAAATGAGTTTCCCGACTGAGCAATATATCTAGTCCCTCTAAAAGCGAGCCGCCCCCAGTCATTACTATCCCATTATTTACTATATCCGACGCTAGTTCGGGCGGGGTTACTTCCAGGACTTTCTTCACTGCATCAATAACTGCATATACCGGCTCTTCCAATGCTCCCCAGCTTTCGGTAGAAGTTACTCTGATTGTCTTCGGTAAACCTGATACCAGGTCACGACCTCTTACCTCCATAATCCGATCCCTATTCTCATCGGTCAGCCAGGCAGTACCGATCCGCATTTTTATATCTTCCGCGGTACGCTCCCCAATCATCAAATTGTACTCTCTTCTAATATAACGAATTATTGCCTCATCAAACTTGTCCCCACCGACTCGAAGCGAAGTATTGCAGACAATGCCGCCCAAAGATAAAACCGCAATGTCGGAAGTCCCTCCACCAATATCCACTACCATATTGCCAGTAGGTTCTGATATGTTGATTCCTGCTCCCAAAGCGGCTGCCAGAGGTTCTTCGATGATAAACGCCTGTTTGGCTCCCGAAGCCAGAGTTGCTTGTCGAACCGCTCGTTCCTCAACATCTGTAGCCCCGGTAGGGATACATACAATTACTCTAGGTTTTAAAAACAGCCTTTTACCCATTACCTTTTTAATAAAATAGGTTAACATCTTTTCGGTAGTATCGTAATCAGCTATAACTCCTTCGCGGAGAGGTCGTATCGCCATAATATAACCCGGAGTTCTACCCAGCATTTGCCGAGCTTCTTCACCTATAGCAATCGCCTTTTTAGTATTCATATCTAAAGCCACAACTGATGGCTCATGTAAAACAATACCTTCACCTTTTTTAAAAACCAATACGCTAGCCGTACCTAAATCAATACCGATGTCCTCAACAAAACACACTTCTTAGTTCCCCCCGACACTTTTAATCGTTTAATTACTCTCTTCTACTATTTTACCTTTTATTCGCTATACTGGCTATTTTTTATGTAAGTTTATAGCGAACATCAGCAACATTAATTATGAGTGTAACGAACATCAGTAGTACCCGCAACATTAATCGCGACCACAGGGAGCACCGGTGGTATCCGAAGGATGAAGGGTGCAACCTTAATTATGAGTGCAACGAATATCAGTAGTACCCGGAAGGTGCGATGAAAAGCGTCCTATTAAAAACTACCTAAGGGACTATCTCTTATCCTCTTGATTATAGTACGTTAAGTGTGCGTGAGTGTATACGCACCATATAGCTTCATATCAGGCATGCCCGGATGGTAAAAGCAACTGATTTTCTTGAGCATATTTTTTTCGGGTAGCTTCTCCCCCTCTCAAGTGTCGCTCCGCCTTGTTTCTCTCCAGTATACTTCTTACCTCATCCGCTAGTTCCTCACTAATCCTCGGTAACCTTTCCGATACATCTTTGTGAACGGTGGATTTACTAATTCCAAAAACTTCTGCCGTTCGCCGCACCGTATCCGAGGTCTGCAAGATATGCCGCGCTACTTTCACCGCCCTTTTCCTTATATAGTTCTGCATTATTGTCCCCCTCCCATGAATTTATTAAAATTATATTCAGGAAGGTTCTAATCAAGACCTTAGGGATCATGAAATAATAAGACTATGTTTTCAGAGAGGAATTTTCCGATATGGCAAGGCAGTCGTTCCTTGCCATCCGTGGCCGTCGGAGGTAGGGTCGATACGGATAACATTATTACTGACGACAGCTCAACAATATTGGAGAGATCCGCATCAAAAATGAGAATTTATTTCGTGATTGCTTAATATGCTAATTTGTAAAAATCGATACCCGAGTAATATTTTTTTATTATTTGATGGTAGTTTTTCCCACGCTGAGCCATGCCGTTGGCACCATATTGGCATAAACCCACTCCATGCCCATAGCCACGAGTATTAATTACTGTAGTATGCGCCGATGTTTGGAATTCAATCCAGCTAGAAGGCAGGTTTAAGCCCGTTCTCAAAGTACCTGCATCTAGCTGCTGCCCGTTAATACTTAGGCTTTTCAATCTACCGCTTGGGGTTAGGGCTAATATTTTAATACTTAGCGTATCACCTTTTCCACCTACCATTTTATTGATATCTTCATTATTAATCGTTTGCGAGTTTTGATAATGACTAGACTTGCTGCAATCCTCACATTTAATCGGACGCAGATAGGAAATGTCTTTACCCCATACGGCACCGGCACTTTCCGTTTTGCCCCCACAAGTGGAGCAATAAATCGCATCAATGGGTTTAGAATCAAAGACTATGATTTCTCCACGAGTCGATTCTACTGCTTCATCTATTCTTTTGGCTAAGTCCAGGGTATACGAGTCGTTTTTGGCAAGATCTAACACCGGGGCATAGGCTTGGCAAGAATTAATATCATCAGAAAGATCAGCACCTTGAGGATAGGAGTGTTCTTCAATTAGCTTTTTGATTGCATAGGTACGAGCACAAACCGCCTGCGCCTTAAGTGCTTCTATCTCAAAAGAGGCAGGCATTTCTGCTGTAACTACACCTTTTATATACTGCTCCAGGTCCATACCAATAATAGTACCCTGTTCGTGTAGGTATAACTTTATATAGGGCTCTAGGGCGGCTTCTTTTTTAATATGGAAATATTGGTAAATTGCTGTTAAGCTTATTATCAGCATAATTATTAATAATCGCTTTTTTGATTTCCTATTCATATTACAAGAATATGAAAGGAACATGATTCTAATGTCATGTTCCTTAAAAGGTCATCGATAATTTAAATAATTTTTATGCTGGCACCCATGGCATTTAATTTAGGAGCAATATTCTCATAGCCTCGATCTACATGTTCACTATTAAATAGAACTGTTTCACCCTGTGCAGTCAGACCAGCAATAACTAAAGCCGCTCCGGCCCTTAAATCAGTAGCTTTAATATTTGCACTGGTGAGTTTTTTTACCCCACGAATTATAGCCGTTTTACCTTCAATTTTAATATCGGCACCCATTCTTAATAATTCCTGGACATGCATAAAACGGTTTTCAAAAACAGATTCACTAATTACGCTAGTTCCCAAAGAACAACTAAGATAAGCCATAAATTGAGCTTGCATATCAGTAGGAAATCCAGGATAGGGAAGAGTTTTAATATAAACAGGTTTTATCCTCGATTCCCTTTTTATCCTCAGATAGTCTTTTCCTTCAATAATTTCAGCGCCGCTCTCAATCAGCTTAGCCGTAATAGATTTCAGATGCTCTGGAACTATATTTCTTATGATTGCATCACCACTGGTAGCAGCAACAGCTACCATATAAGTGCCAGCTTCAATTCTATCCGGAATAGGAGTATAACTTACCCCATGCAGCTCCTTTACTCCCTTAATCTTTATAACATTAGTTCCCGCTCCAGTAATTTTTCCTCCCATACTATTGATAAAGTTGGCTAAGTCAACTATTTCGGGTTCTAAAGCTGCATTTTCGATATAACTGGTTCCATTAGCCATTGAAGCAGCCATAATAATATTTTCAGTAGCACCAACACTGGGATAATCAAGATAGACATGAGCACCTATTAACTGGTTTGCTTTGGCTACTACATCCCCGGAATTTAGACTTATATCTGCTCCCAGAGCATGAAATCCTTTTAAATGCAGATCAATAGGCCTGGTTCCAATTGCACATCCACCGGGTAAGGCTACTCGTACTTTTCCCTTACGGGCTAATATTGGTCCCATAACCAAAAATGAGGCTCTAATTTGTCTCACCAACTCATAAGGCGGTTGGGTAGATATTAATTTCCCATGAAAAGATAAACAATTTTGGTTTTGTACAACTTTTACACCTAGTTCTTCTATTAATTTGCAGATTATAATTACATCTTTAATAATTGGAACTTTGCTTATTTCCACTTTTTCATCTGTTAATAGGGAGGCGGCTAATATTGGTAAGATTGCATTTTTGGATGAACTAACTTCAACCTCTCCTATTAATGTAGCTTTTCCACTAATTATCATTTCCAAATTCCACTATCACCTCCCCAAATCAATTTCAAATATAAATTTAATCAATTAGTAATCATTTAACAGTAGTGGAAAGCCTAAATATATTTCACTTCTATTTTCCTTTGGATTATATCTGATAGCAGCTTGGACATTGCAATTTTTACCCGCTACCTTCACCGGAACTATTTTAGTTTGAGTCGTTCTTAAGCCTGTCATACTTGTAAGCGCATTCTGCTGCTGGTAAACATCATTTACTGCTGCCTTTAAGCATTTCATTACTACTCTAAGAAGTTCTTCCCGCCCTGCATTATCAAGACGAGTATCTATAGAACCCTTATAAAGATAATAGGATGTACAATTCAGCATTTTTTTTAATTTTTCTTCATCTTTACGTAATTGAAGATCTCCTATTGAACTGATGCCAGTCATTAAAAAGTGTGATTTCTGATCTGTTTTGCTGGTTTGAAGGATAAATAGATAACTTTGTCCATCCTTTGATAATTCATACTGACTAATAATGTTGTCATTTGTTTCCTGGTGAAGGAATTCTTTCTCATCAGCGGGCAATTCTAGATAGTTTATAATATTTAATAAGGCTTCATCCATTTCTTGATTTGTGGATGCTGTTTTTATTTTTGCCCAACAATCCAATCGAGATTCAAGCAAATTTGCACCGATGGATGCAAATGATAGGTAATATGGAGATTGATTATCAATTTCTTCTCCAAGACTATATTGAATTGCTGAATCGCTTAGAAAGTATATAATTACAAAAATTGTTAAATATATAATGGTTTTTTTCATATTCTTTTACCCCCCATAGCTTTATCAAGATTCTTGCCATGGAAGTTTTTAATTATTCTTATAAAATAAAGCAAAATCAGTTTTTGCACATAAAAAATACCTGACCAAGTCAGGTACCACTTCTTAAATTATTACCTAATAATTCTGGAACTAACCTACCCTTGGCTAACCCCCACCCTTCACCCTCGGAGACTTCTGGTGTTCGCATCAGCTCACTATTAAGGTTGCTGGTGCTCAATCCGTTCTCACCTTCGGTCCATTTATACTAGCCTGATTTTGGTATTCCTTCTGGGCGCCGTTTCGCAGCCAATGCCTTCTTTTCAACTAAAATTGTCTAATGCCATATAGGGCTTGTGGACTTCTTTTTCCTTCCTCAATTTCCTTTTTCCTGTTAGCAATACGCTCCATGCCTTTTTTCTCGATACTAACTAGCTTCTGCCACAGAGCAATAAATATTATTCCTTTTACTAAATAATAACTCAATGCCCCTATAATTAGATATTTTAATGCGGTTGCTTTATCCATACTAACTTACCCCCATTATCATCTTCCACTTGTTCTAATTACCTCTATTCATAGATTAAGAAGGAAATTAGATACATCGGCGGCGTTTGAGATTCAAACTATTCTGAGAATCTTGATTATTTATCTCGCTCAAAATTATTTGATACTGTTTTTTATTTTTGCCCAACACTCTAGTCGAGATTCAAGCAAATTTGTGCCGATGGATGTAAATGATAGATAATATGGAGTCTTGTTTTCAATTTCCTGGCTAATTCTATAATTTAAATTCGAATTACAAATAAAGCATATTTAGATAATTAATGTCATATGTTTTTAACTCTTTTTCATAGTCTTTGACTGCCTATTATCAGTTTGACTCATTACACCTTGTCCAAATTACAGACAAAAAAACCTGACCTAAGTCAGGTTTTTAATTTGAAAATTATTCACCAGATTCTTCCTTTTGATCATCATCCAACTGGCTTTGATACTCTTTTTGGCGCAGCTTGGCTGCCAGAGCCTTTTTGCCAACTACTTTCATCTGGCGTGAGATCAAAATGGCAAAGCCTACCGTAACAATAAAAGTTATAGCAATAAATATTAAAAATTTAATCTGCAGGCTGGTAAACAAATAGCAGACCCCCTTGGATTAGGATTTAGGTTTAGTGTTTTCCCTTATCTCGCGTCTTCTTTTGATGGCCTCTTCTTTCTCCTCTTTTTGCTTGGCTATTCTTTTCTTGCCTTTTTCCTCCATATTTACTAATGTTTGCCACATAAATAGAAATATTAATCCTTTTACTAGATAATAACTTAATACTCCAATTATTAAATAGTTTAATATGGTGTTTTTCATTTATCCTCCGAATCAGCTATAAATATTAGTAAATTTAATATAACTTTTTAATTTATTCGCTATGTTTTAATTAAGATATTTTTAAAAAGATACCACCTATTATGATGTATATTAAAACGATATGCAATAAATTTGTCAGAAAAAGTGCGAAGAAAAATATGGCATAACCCATTGAGTTATGTTGTTATGAGTTTTTGTAATTAGTAACGGCGAAAAGTTTAGAATATGTCTGCAGGAGTACATTTCAAGAAGTAATAAATATCATGACATGCTGATATTTATGGAGAAATCCATAAATATCATTCATATATATAGAGATGGGGACGCTCCTTTGGGGAGAACTATTATCACTAAGCCATTTATTTTTTTAATATTCCTTTCTTTTCATAACGCACTAAATTAATAAGATTTTCTTTATTTAAATCATCCACCAGATAAAGAGCTCCCTCCCCGGCTTTAGATAATTTTTCCATGAAGAAAGCATTTGATTCCATCCCAATACAAATAAAGCGTACATCTTGATCTGGCAAATTAACCGCGGCTGCTAGAGCATCAGCTTGGGCATCCAGGGTCCACAGCGGAGCGTTAGGAATTCCATCCGTGATCATAACGAGGAGGGGGTTATGAACCCGGCTTTTTTTAATCAAGTCTAGCGCCATCATGATTCCGCTAGCCATGGGCGTCATACCTGCGGGGTTAATAGTTGCAAGTCCCTGGTTCAAAATGCTTTGACTGCGAGTAAACGGAACCACTACCCTAGCAGAACGTTCCTGGAAGATGACCACTGCCACCCTCTCTTTGCCGGTGAGCAGTAAATGTTGAGCAAGATAACTGGCCGCCTGTCTTTTATCTCCAGCCATACTGCCGCTGGCATCCATTAATAGACAAATATCTATGGGTATATAGCTTTTTTTACCATAAAAATGCAGGTCTTCTTTCTTAATAGAAAAGCGTTCATCTCCACGCAGGAAACCATTTTTCACAGCTTGAATCACGGTCTGAGGAACAGCTAGATTTCCTGTCCAGTTTTCACCTTTATTAATAGTTTTATTGTAATCAACAAATTCCATGTTAGTGGTCTTTTGCTTTGATTGACCCATTTTACGGAAACGGGTACTGCCTCCACCAGGTACCTTGCGAATATTACGTCGAATCTCAGTTTCCAGTTCAATCTTATGTTTGATGACGTAGTCCTGGATTGCCAGACCCTGTTTGGTCAATATTCGGCCCAGCGGCGTCTTCTGCATCAGGCCCATTTCTTCCAGCTGCTTTAAATAATGGTCTACATCTCCCCATTTTTTCTTCTGGAATTCAGCGCCCTTTCTTTTGAAAATATTGGTAGAGAAGCAATCCATCCATTCTTCAATCTCTTCTATCCCCCCAAATTTTTCGGCCAGCTTTAATACCAATTGATTAACATTCTCATCAGGGGCCATGAAACTAGCTTCTTGTCCTTTAAATTTCTTCCAGGGTAGTTTGATATATTTACCAAAATCTTCTTCCATTTTTTTTTGTTTACCGTGAGTTATGTTACGAACCTGGGCTAGTTGTACGCCTGATTGCAGAATTACTTCCTCTACCGTCATAGCTATAATATAAACCAGCGCATATTCATCCCGGTTAAGCCGGGCTAAAATATGCACATGATCCTGACCTTCCTCGCCTTCTATGTGTGGCTTAACCTCATTTTGGAACAGGTCATAAATCGTTCCTTTGCCTAAATTAGTAGTAATCTGTATCTTTTCAGCATAAGAGGATACGAATTCAAAACGCACATCATCCGCAAACTGCAGTTGAGGATCTTCATTAACAAAATGCTTTTCCAGAGCCCAATATATTGCTCTGGCTACTTCCCGGGGATCAATTTCTCCAGGTAGATGATAAACATCAATATGAACTATTTGATCAATATCCATACAGTCTAGATAGGTCTTGCCCGCATCACAGTTAATTAAGATTTCAATCTGACCCTTGATCTTTTTTTCAGGCATATGAGCGTGGGCTTTGCGGCTTACGACCACGCTCTCACCCAGACGCACTCCCTGGTCCTGTCCCAAATACAGACTAAGATAATTAGCTACCGAGGTGGCATTACCAACATTGCTTTGTCCACTATCCATGATCATGCCTCCATTTTAGTCGACTTTGTTGAAATCAAGAGTTGAAATCAAGAGATTTTTCAGTATTTACCAGTTCCTTCCTTTTTAAATCTTTTAACGGGCGTGCCTCTTTTTTGAAATAATCCGTTTCTTCTGCTTGTTCTGGTTTATTGGGAACCTTTTTATTTGTAAAACTAAACATACTTTCTTTTCCACCTTTGTCGATATCATTAAGCACTCTAATAAGGGTATCTGAGTCTATGCGATGCTTCAGGATTAGAGGCAGCATATGGATAACATCATTTATCGATGCTTGATCTCTATCCTTTATTATGCTATAAAGCACGGCACCTTGCTGCATAGCCTCAATAGCTCTAATGCTCTCCAAATTATGTTTTACATAGAGGCGAGCAATGTAGTTACGCAAAAAATCTGGTAGATCAGCCTGATTATAACGTTCAGCCCATCTTAATAAAATCTGAGTATATCTTTCATGTTGTTTTTTATATTCCTCTATATTGATTGCACTGTTGTCGGAGTGTACCTTAGTATTGTGAGAATTTTCCTTAAGAATATTGGCTAAAACATCTATTGATGTAGGCCTGCCCATATAACAAACCATGTCAAAGCGGTCAGATAGCTGCCTTCGTATCTCTTCCAGGGGCCCTGGATCTTCATCCGGATTAGAAGCCGCCCACACTGAAACACTGACCGTTATATGAACCACCGGAAGACCAGCTTCCTCAATTTGCAGATGTCCGGGTTTACTTCCCATTACATCCAGCAAAATATCGGTGATTTCTGGCGCTGTATCGGCCAGGCGATTAATTTCATCAATAAAAATAATACCTCGGTGAGCCTGAGGAATAATGCCGGGCAGAAGACGTGCTTCGGGATTTTCACCATCAGTCAGTTTCGCCAAATCTATGCTGCCAGCAACCGTGCCTACCTTAGCTGAGTGGGATATTTCTAAAAACGGCATAGGGATTTCTTCAACACCTAAATCGACAATCTCCTGGGCAGATAATTCCCGATGATGTGGACAATGCGGTTCCGCCGGATCGCAATTATAAATGCAGCCTTTGATTCGCTTAATGTTGGGCAATATATCCTGTGCCTTCCTCATAATAGTAGTCTTGCCTGTCCCCCTTAATCCTTCGGCATGGATGTGTAATGGTTCACCAACGTAGGTGGAGACAATCGACATCTGAACCAGCTCGAAAAGGGCCTCATTGCCTTCATAACGTTCCAGCTTTGCGAATGGTAACATTTATAGTCCTCCTATCTGTTTTGAATTTTGAGAAACTCCCGCCAGCCAGCATGTCCTCCTTCCCTCCGCAACACCGATCAATCCTCTAATCCGTCCTCATTAACGCCTCATGATCAGAATCGCCACTTTTTCATATTCACCATCAAGTTGCGCTTTAGATAGATTTCATCTACATTACCTTATAAAAATTGGGATTTAAGCCAGGGCCATGATAAGATACAGAATAACATCAAACTCAACATGAGTAATGCTGTAATTCCAGCAAAGCCAATTTTTATTGTCATAAATGTCACATCAACCGGTTCTCTATTGGTCTCAGTATTAGTATCGTCGTGGTTGAAAACGTATACTGGTTTTTTTAAATAATCCCTTGACATCGTTTTCACCTCCCTCGGTTTTCACTCTAACTACTTTTATTCTGCCTGGTATTCGATGCTGTTATATTAAGCTTCATCAATTCATTTTGGTTTTGTCTCTCTTGACCTTATATATAGCAAATAGTGTGCCAACTTGGACTAGTTTTCTAAAAAAATATAAATTTCCAGGAAATAGCGTACCTGACTACGTTTCAAATACAAATTAAATAGTTTGAGTGTATTAGTATTGTTCAACAAATCTTTTCACTGTCCCAATGCTGTCACATTTATGTTAAGGGATTGTAATGGCGGTACACATTTGGTACACTTGATACACATAGTTTAATGAGGGGGAGGTAGGGTATGGCCAATTTTATAGAAATAATCCGGATTAAAGAGGAAAATTGCAGCAATTGTCACCAATGCATTGCCGTCTGCCCCATAAAAATATGCAATAACGGCAGCGGTGATGTGGTTAAATTTAATAACAATTTGTGCATAGGATGCGGTAGGTGCGTTGATGCGTGTTTGAAAAGCCACGGTGGGGTAGTTGAAAAAAGTGCCCGTTTCATTATTGATGATGCACCTCAGTTTCTGAACGATCTGCCCCAGAAGGAAATCGTCGCTCTGATTGCACCCTCTGCTCCAAGTAATTTTAATTTGAGCAAGCTGATTACGGCTTTGAAACATTTGAATATTAAACATGTATACGATGTGTCTTTGGGCGCAGAAATTACAGTTGCACTTTATCACCAAGCCATTAAGAGTGAGAAGGTGAGACTTCCACTGATCTCCTCGCCCTGCCCGGCCATAGTGAAGTATATTCAGCTGATACATCCGAAACTAATTGAGCATTTAGCTCCTTTTGGCAGCCCGGTCCATAATCTCGCTGTTTATGTAAACCAATTACATCCTGAAGCCGAACTAGTTTTCTTTTCTCCCTGTCTGGAGAAGACCAGGGAGCTTCGAAACCAGAAGCTCATTAAATATAATGTACTCTATCAGTCATTGCATAATATTTTGACGGAGAGAGGCATTGACTTGGATAAATTGCCGGACGGGGAATTCGATAATTTGGTTCCGGCGGGAATTGCCACTAATTTTTCTACCCCCGGTGGCCTTAAGGAATCGTACCTGTACCACTATCCCGATACTCCGGCTAGCTCTATTGCCAGAGTGGAGGGTTCGCTAGTGTTTGATAGTTATCTGTACAACCTTCAGAAATCGATTAGAATGGGGGATTCCACTTTACCCTTACTAGTTGATATTCTAAGTTGTGAAAAGGGATGTAACGCAGGTGTAGGATGCATTAATAAGTCAATCAGAGAAATAGAATATGTTGTAGCTACCCGTTCTGAGCAGAGCATAAGCGATAAAAGCGTTAATATTCAAATGGACTTATTCTTAGCTGACATAATCAATACTCATGATTTTAAAATTCAGGATTATGATGATTTGTCATATTTACACCAACTCGAAATACCCGATGACAACGAATTAGAAAACATCTACATTAATATGCTTAAGCTTGAAGAGAAGGACTTTAGGAATTGTGCTGCCTGTGGCTATAGCTCATGCTTTTATATGGCAGTAGCTATTCATAACGGTCTCAACAAAGTGCAGAATTGTCACTTGTACCAAGAAAAAGAATTACGCAGAGAACAACAGGCTATCCAGAACATGCATATGGAATTAACGTCAGTTTTCAATGCTATGTCCGACGGTTTAATAGTAATCGACAAAGAAGGACGGGTATCTCAATCTAATCTGGCCGCCCAAAAAATTACCGGTTACGCAGATGAAGCTATTATAGGTATTCATATTCTTGATCTATTTAGCGGCAAAGCCCCTTATACTATGAAGCTTTTGGAAACCGGAGATTCTTATAAGGACAGAGAGATGATAATCGATGGGGTTCGGGGCAAAATACATGGTACAGCCTCAGGGGAACCCAGGTTTGATGAAAACAACCAAATAACTGGCGCCACTATTATCGTCAGACCTATATCTCGAGTGAAGGATTTAGTAAATAAAATTAGCGGTGCTCAGGCCAGCTTTACTTTTGATTCAATAATAGGTGAAGATGAGAATTTAAAGCATTCAATTAGGCTAGCTATGATAGCCAGTTCTATCAATTCTACCGTTCTTCTGCAAGCTGCCAGCGGCACTGGCAAAGAAGTATTTGCCCAGGCCATTCACAATGGCAGTTCGCGTAAAAATGGCCCTTTTGTAGCTATTAATTGTGCTGCTATACCCAGAGAATTGGTAGGTAGTGAACTGTTTGGTTATGTAGAGGGAGCATTCACCGGAGCTAGAAGAGGAGGAAGACCGGGAAAATTCGAGCTGGCTAATAAAGGAACCCTCTTCTTAGACGAAATTGGAGATATGCCCTTGGAGCAGCAAGTCGTATTGCTGCGAGCCATCCAGGAGAAGGCAATTTTAAGGGTAGGCGGTGATTCCCAGATTAACGTGGACGTAAGAATAATCGCGGCATCCAATCAAGACTTGCTGGAATTGGTAAAACTAGGAAGATTCCGGGATGATCTTTACTACCGACTTAATGTAGTTAGTATTTCAATTCCTGCCTTAAAGGAAAGGAGTGACGACATTAAGCTTTTGTTCGAATATTTCGTTAAGGAAATGTCACCTCGGTTTAATAAGCGCATTACTGGTATTGATGAAAAAGTCATAAAATGTCTGCAATCCTACGATTGGCCGGGAAATATTCGTGAACTGCAAAACGTGGTGGAGAGGACTCTTTTGATAGCTGTGGATGGTATTATAACGGTTGATTGCTTGCCGCGGGAAGTTGTTGGATCAACCGACACTATTTCCAGGGATAGTTTTGCAGGTAACTATCGGGATTTTGCTGCATTACCATCGTCACTATCCACCCGCAGCCACCGCCAACTTCAAGTGGGAGAACAGGAGAAGTTAAATATCGTTCGCACCCTGAATAAGTATGGGGGCAATGTAAGCAAGACTGCTGCCGAGTTGGAGATGTCACGCAACACCCTGTATCGGAAAATGAAAAACTACGATATTAGCAATTAAGCTAAAGGTACCGGGTTCACCAGATGTCGAACCCATATCGGCACACAAATAAAGACGGAAGGCAACTTGGTTGCCTTCCGTCTTTGATCATTTTATTTTTTAGTTAGATTCTGCAGCGCTGATGCGAGCAATAGATCTCTGCAATGCCATCTGGGCCCGAGCGATGTTGGTATCTGCGGATTTGGCTTCTAGTCTCTTCTCGGCCCTTTCCTTAGCTGCTTTGGCCCGTAAAACGTCTATCTGTGATCCGGGTTCTGCAGTTTCTGCCAGGATGCGGGCTTCATTAGACATTACTTCCATAAATCCACCGCTCACCGCCATTTTCTTAATGGAACCATTGGTATCAGTGTATCTCAAAATACCAATTTTCAGAGCAGCAATCAAAGGGGCATGGTTTCTCAAAACACCCAGTTCGCCATTGACTTCCGGTACAACCACAAACTGGATTTCATTTTTGAAGAGTAATTCTTCTGGGGTCACGATTTCAAGCATGAAGGTGCTGTCTGCCATGGACTACGCCCCCTGTCGTTTAGCTTTGGCCACTGCCGTATCAATATCTCCCACCATATAGAACGAATCTTCAGAAAGATTATCATGTTTACCTTGTAGAACCTGGGTGAATGACTCAACCGTATCTGCAACTTTTACATATATTCCAGGGCTGCCGGTAAACTGCTCAGCAACGTGGAAGGGTTGTGATAGGAATCTTTGAATCTTTCTGGCTCTGGAAACAATGATTTTGTCTTCATCAGATAATTCGTCCATACCTAGTATGGCAATGATGTCCTGCAGTTCTTTATATCTCTGCAGTATCTGTTGTACACCGCGGGCGGTGAAATAATGCTTCTCACCCAGAATCTGGGGATCAAGAATACGAGAAGTAGAATCCAGTGGATCCACCGCTGGATAAATTCCCAACTCAGATATTGCCCTTGATAGAACCGTAGTAGCATCCAAATGGGCAAAGGTCGTTGCTGGCGCAGGGTCAGTTAAGTCATCAGCAGGCACATAAACTGCTTGCGCTGATGTAATTGATCCCTTACGAGTACTAGTAATACGTTCTTGCAATAGACCCATGTCAGTTGCCAGGGTGGGTTGGTATCCTACGGCCGAGGGCATACGTCCTAGCAGAGCGGAAACCTCATTACCTGCCTGAGCAAAACGGAATATGTTGTCTATAAATATAAGAACGTCTTGTCCTCCAACATCGCGGAAATATTCTGCGACGGTCAACCCGGTCAGACCAACACGTAGCCTGGCTCCGGGTGGTTCGTTCATTTGGCCGAATATCAAAGCGCATTTATCGATAACGCCAGATTCCACCATTTCACCCCAAAGATCATTTCCTTCACGGGTTCTCTCTCCCACGCCAACGAATACTGAGTATCCGCCATGCTCGGAAGCGATGTTTCTGATCAATTCCTGGATGATAACGGTCTTACCAACTCCGGCTCCACCAAACAGTCCAACCTTACCACCCTTAGCGTAAGGGCAGATCAAGTCGGCAACTTTTATACCCGTTTCCAATATCTGGGTAGCAGGTAATTGGTCTACTAGTAAAGGTGGATCACGATGGATTGCCCAGTAATCAGAAGCAGCAACTGGTCCAGCTTCATCAACCGGTTCTCCCAGTACGTTAATAATTCTGCCCAAACAGCCGTCTCCAACTGGAATCTTAATAGCTGCTCCGGTATTCTGTGCTAACATTCCTCTGATGAGACCATCAGTAGGACTTAGCGCAACACATCTTACTATATCATTACCAAGGTGCTGCATAGCTTCCAAAGTAACATTAATTTCTGTAGCGGATGCAGCTTTTTCGCCTTGATCTGCAGATTTTATAGTAACAGCGTTCATTAGATCCGGTAATTCACCAGGCTTGAAGCGTATATCAACAACCGCGCCTATGACCTGCGTTACCTCACCTGTTGTTACATTCGCCATTCTCTACTTTCCTCCTTTATTGAGAGCTTCGGCGCCACCAACAATGTCCAGAATTTCATCCGTTATTGCCGCCTGTCTGACCTTATTCATCTTGAGGGTTAGGTTGCCAATAATCTCCCCTGCGTTTTGGCTAGCGTTGCCCATGGCTGTCATTCTGGCCCCTTGCTCACTAGCCTTGCCTTCCAGCATTGCATGATATATCTGGCTGCCTACATATCTGGGTAACAACGTGAGAAGAATAGTCTCAGCGCTGGGTTCATAGATATACTCTGCGTTGTGTTCCTCTGTAATGCTTCCCGCTTCGGGTGGCTCAATGGGGAGTATTTTAACTACAGTTGGAATTTGGCGCAGTACGTTAATGAATTTTGCATATACCAGATATACTTCATCAACTTCCTCATTCTCATAAGCATCAATAATATATTGGCTAATTTCTCTGGCATCAGCGTATTGAATCCTATCGCCAAGATTAACAAATTCGGCCTCTACACCGGTCCGTTTGCGGAAAAAATCACGGCCTTTTCTGCCCACGGCTATTATGCCGTTTTCAGGTTTCCTATCATCCGCACCTATAGAATCAGTGGTCGCCCTTATAATATTGGTATTGTAACCTCCGCACAATCCTCTATCCGCAGTGACAACAATATAGCCAACCTTCCGCACTTCGTCCCTTTTTACCAGGAGAGGATGTTCCACATCATTGGACACCCCTACCAACCTGGCTAAGGTTCCTTTTAAGGTCTCAGTATACGGCCGCGATTTTTCTGCAGCCTCCTGCGCACGGCGCAGTTTAGCGGCTGCTACCATTTTCATCGCTTTAGTAATCTGCTGAGTATTTTTTATACTGCGTATTCTACGCTTAAGATCTTTTACACCTGCTCCTGCCATATTACATCACCGCCTAAACTGCGAACGTGGTCTTAAAATCTTGTATAGCCTTAACTAGTTTTGCATTCGTTGCATCATCAATTTTATTGGTTTCTGCTATGCTCTTTAGTACGTCCGTATTGGAACGCAGATACTTAAGAAAATCAGTTTCAAATTTTGCGATTTGGGCGGTGGGTATATTATCTAAATAACCATTAACGCCGCTGAATATTATTGCTACCTGATCTTCCATAGTCATAGGAGCATACTGTCCTTGTTTAAGAACCTCAACAACCTTTTCACCGCGGGTTAAGCGGGCTAAAGTCGCCTTATCCAGGTCAGATCCAAACTGGGCGAAGGCGGCCAGTTCACGGAACTGAGCCAAGTCCAAGCGCAACTGTCCAGCAACGGACTTCATGGCTTTGGTTTGGGCTGAACCACCTACGCGGCTAACGGATAGACCAGCGTTGATAGCTGGACGTTGGCCTGCATAGAATAGATCGGTTTCCAGATATATCTGTCCATCAGTAATGGATATAACATTAGTCGGAATATAGGCTGATACGTCGCCAGCCTGGGTCTCTATGATTGGCAGAGCGGTTATAGAACCTCCGCCCAAACTGTCATTTAGTTTACAGGCTCTCTCCAGCAAACGTGAATGGAGATAGAATACGTCTCCAGGATATGCTTCACGTCCGGGTGGGCGCCTCAGAAGCAGGGACATTTCACGATAGGCAACTGCATGTTTGGAAAGATCATCATAAATAATCAAAACATCTTTGTCTTTGCCTTCGCCTTCCATGAATTCCTCTGCCATAGCAACCCCGGCATAAGGGGCAAGATACAGCAACGGTGCTGGTTCAGAAGCGGTGGATGCAACTATGATAGTATAATCCATAGCGCCCATTTCTTCTAATTTAGCATGAATTCCTGCAATTGTGGATTGCTTTTGGCCAATTCCAACATAGATGCAGATTACGTCCTTTTTAGCTCTCTGGTTAATTATGGCATCTATAGCAATCGCGGTCTTTCCAACCTGACGATCACCAATGATCAACTCGCGCTGTCCCCTGCCGATGGGAACCATGGAGTCAATCGCCTTAAGTCCAGTCTGCATTGGTACATTAACTGGTGCTCTGGTTACAACACCATGCGCAACTTTTTCTATCGGTCTAAATGTACTAGTATTTATAGGTCCCTTACCATCCAGAGGTTGTCCCAAAGGATTTACTACGCGTCCGAGCATAGCTCTTCCTGTTGGTACTTCCATGATTCTACCGGTGGCCTTAACTACATCGCCCTCTTTAATATGAGAATATTTACCTAGTAGCACTGCACCGACATTATCTTCTTCCAGATTAAGTACCATTCCCATGGTCCCACCTGTAAATTCCAGCAATTCGCCAGCCATAGCTCCCTGTAATCCATAGACTCTTGCGATACCGTCTCCAACATAGATGACAGAGCCCACATTGCTGACTTCGACCTCGGATTGGTAGCGCTCCAACTGTTCTTTCAATATGGCGCTAATCTCTTCCGGTCTAATACTCATTTAAATGCTCACCCCTATCGAATTAACTTATCTTTGCTTGTTTGAGGTTTTTCTTTAGCATCTCTAGTTTCTTGGCAATTGAGGCGTCAATTATCTTGTCGCCCATTCGTATCTTGACCCCGCCCAATAATGAGGGATCAATTGTAAGCTTTAGCTGAATAGTTTTCCCCGTCGAACGAGACAGTGTCTCGGCTAGCGCACTAACCTCTGCCTCGGGCACGGCCATTGCAGAAATTAATTCTGCTTTCTTAATATTACTGAATTCATCAGCCATTTCTTCATATTCATGAAAAATCAGTTCTAGATAAATTTCACGTTTCTTATCAAGTACCAGCATTAAGAAATTCAAAGTAATCTCTGATACCGCCTGGGAAAAAAGCTTTTTAGCAATTTCTTTCTTTTCTTTGGCCGGTATAAGAGGGTGGGCAAAATACTCCAAGAGACCTTCTGTCTCCTGTATACTTTGAATTATCTTCCCCAGTTCATTCTGATACTCGGTAATCTTGTCAGCTTCGTGGGCAATGCTAAAAAAGGCTTCAGCATAGCGCCTGGCGACGCTCTTGTTTAACATAGCAAGTCGCCCGCTTCATTGACAAATTCTTTGACCATCTTCTGATGATCGGCTTCGGTAATAGCTCTGCCCAATACCTTCTCCGCAGCCATCATAGCTAGAGTAGCAGCCGCATCTCTGAGTTCAACCTTGGCTTGTTCGGTAGCCGCTTCGATCTCAGTTTTGGCTCTGCTCTTCATGTTATCAACCTCTTCTTTGGCCTTTGCAACAATATCATTCTTAGCATCCTCGGCCGACTTTGTGGCACGTCCCACAATTTCCTGGGCTTCCTTCCGGGATTCAATTAAGTTGGCCTGAGCTTCTTTTCTCATCTGCTCAACTTCAACTTTTAACTCTTCTGCATGTTTAATAGAACTTTCGATAGTATTAGTCCGCTGATCCAGCATTTCATTGATAGGATTAAAAGCAAACTTATATAGAACAGCCAGCAGTATGAAGAAGTTAACCGCTGACCAACCTATAACATATAAATTACCGAAAGCAGGCGGTTTCCCAGCTGGTGCAGCTATAGGAACATTTCCGCCACCCGATGCCATACAGAAGGCTGCAAATCCCATTACCATAATTAAGGATAAAAGGAGGCCTGATAAGTAAATCCATTTATTCCTTTTCACGGATGTGCTACCTCCAATCTCTCTAGTGCTTAAATAAAACGGGCGATAGAGCCCGGGTTTTCACTTATGTAGATACCTGCCCTATCGCCCTCCAGTAACAGTGACTGGTTAGATTGCCGTTACTAAGCTACCATTTTTCCAACTAACATGAATGCGATCAGCAAACCATAGATAGTTAGGGTTTCAATAAATGCCAAGGTAATGAACAGTAATGTTCTTATGTCTCCGCCTACTTCAGGCTGTCTAGCGATAGCTTCGATAGCTTTGCCTCCGGCAACACCCATACCAACACCACCGCCAAGACCGGCGATTGATACTGCTAAACCAGCTCCTATTGCTATTATACCCACTTTTTTCCCCCCTTTCGTACTGCAATGCACTTATACATTGGCAAAGATACTATGATTAATTTTAATGACCCGCAGATGTAGCTGCAGCTATGTAACTAGCTGACAAGAGAGTAAATACTATCGCTTGAATGGCACCCAACATAACGCTCAATCCCATTAACGCTGTTGGAACCAAAAATGGCGCCAGGAACAACAGATAAGCGATTATCATCTCTTCACCAAAAATATTTCCAAATAGACGAACGGTAAGGGATAGCGGGTGTGCTATTTCTTCGAGCAGGTTAAGTGGCAAAAATGCCGGATTGGGACTGACAAAGTGACCCAGATAGTGAGCACCATGCTCGGAAAATCCCGCATAATGAACGGACAGTAAGGTAATCACGGCCAGGGTCATGGTAACATTCCAGTTACTGGTCGGTGGTTGGAATCCTCCGATCTCCGCAGCGCCAGGAATCAAACCACTATAATTACTGAGGATTATGAACATGAAAAATGTCGAGAGTAAGGGAGCCCATTTCTTCGCAATGTGTTCCTCGTCCATCACCTGAGTAAAGAAATCGTAGGTGAACGTAATTATCATCTCAAAGCCATTCTGCAAGCCTCTCGGAACCATTTTCATGTCACGAGTAGCAAAAAAGGCAATCAATCCAAGTAACGCAACCACTGCCCACTGAGTTACAACTAAATGATCCACAGGAATTGGTCCTAATTGAAAAAATACACTATCCCACATACCAAATATCATCTTTTCTCCCCCCTTCCTAAATAAAAATTTTATTTTTAGTTTTGTCGATCTGCCACGCTGTGACCGGATCCAAAACTTCAAACCTAAATATCGGTCTGCCTTACAAAGTAAATATCAACTAGCAATTACTTTTGATTATTGTTCTGTCTACTTTCCGGTGATGGCGATTTACGCTCTTCTTCAGTCAGCTTTTCCCACATCATTTTACCTGATGTAACAACTCCAAGCAAGAATCCAATAATTGTTAACAAAATTCCTGTATCAAACTTTGCATCCAGCCACTTTCCACCAAACAAGCCAATACCTATTGCCGCACCTACAGAAGTGGCGAGATTAAGCGCCATAGTAAGTGATTTAGCCCAGTTCGCTTTCTTTTGAGCCACTAATAACCACCCTTATTTCTAGCTCAGAAGTATTTTTCGAAATACCTTCTGTAACCAATTCTACATTCTTACTAAAAACCCTTTTTGCAAAAGCAAAAATATTATTTTTTTTTTAACTGTAATTCTTAAATAAACACAGTTTGCGCAAATCTTCTACAATCTATGCTTATTCGATAACAAATTCAGAAAACCTTCTATGTAATATGCTTTTTCTTTTATGACCCGGTTAAATATCCTTTATGTTGTAGTTTTTCGAAGTGCTTTTGCAATAGTTGTTGAATGTCTATGCCAAACTTATCTTCCATAACAAACATCATGGTTACAGCGGTCTGAGCCACATCCAATAGCTCTTTAGCGATTTCTTCCACTACTGTTTCCTCGTCCATCTGAACAACTTCTCCGCTTAGACCTCGATATTTACCGATGCACTGGGCCAGTTCGCCCGCCTCTTCCATTAATTTCAATGCAGTCGATTCCAACGTAGGGTTAAGAAGGTTCAATCTAGGCAAGGATAGGATTTTAGTATCCATGTTTAAGACTCCTTTTTTGACCTGTACGGTATCTCCACCAAATCTATGCCAGCTTCCTGCATAAACTGCCTGGCCAGTTTATCTTCAAAATTACCCCGGTGAACTACTCTAGTAATACCCGCATTGATTAATATCCGCGCACATATAATGCAGGGCTGAATGGTGCAATATAAGACCGTTTCCTGAGTTGATACCCCGTAATAAGCAGCATTAATAATCGCGTTCTGCTCCGCATGTACCCCCCGGCATAGTTCATACCTTTGCCCGGAGGGAATCCCCATTTCCTCCCGCAGGCACCCTATATCCAAACAGTGACTCAAAGCACGCGGGGCTCCATTGTAGCCAGTAGCAATAATACGTTCTTTCCTCACCAATACTGCGCCCACCTGTCTACGCAGGCAGGTAGAGCGGCTGGCTACCAGATCCGCAAGTTCCAAAAAATATTCATCCCAAGAGGGTCTTTTATATTCTATCCCCGCTTTAAGCATATTATATCCCATACAGGGGATATTTTTCACACAAAGCCTTCACAATTGCCCGGGCTTGATTGAGCTTATCTGCTTCTTCCGGGAAATCCAATGCCAAGGCAATGGCCTCGGCCATATCCTTCATGTCCTCACCGCGCAAGCCCCTGCTGGTAACAGCCGGAGTACCGATTCTTATCCCACTGGTTATAGTTGGTTTTTCCGGATCAAAGGGAATGCCGTTTTTATTCACGGTAATGTTAATGGATTCTAGAATGGCTTCCGCTTCTTTGCCATTCAATTTTTTAGGTCGCACATCCACTAACATCAAATGATTATCCGTCCCACCCGAAACCAGGCGCAGTCCTTTTGCAACCAAGCTTTCAGCCAATATACGGGCATTTTCTATAATATGCCTCTGGTATTCGTTGAATTCAGGCAATAAGGCCTCCTGAAGGCACACTGCCTTGGCGGCAATTACATGCATGAGCGGTCCGCCCTGTATCCCCGGAAAAATGGCCTTATCAATCTTAGCGCCCCATTCTTCCCTGCAAAGTATTAAGCCCCCCCGAGGTCCACGCAGGGTCTTATGGGTAGTAGTGGTTACGAAGTCTGCATAAGGTACCGGACTGGTGTGCAAACCGGCTGCTACCAGACCAGCTATATGGGCCATATCCACGAAAAGCAACGCCCCTACTTCATCTGCAATCTCCCCAAACCTCTTGAAATCTAGACTGCGCGGGTAGGCGCTGGCTCCAGCCACGATCATTTTGGGCTGAGCCTCTTTGGCAATTTTCAATAATTCATCATAATCAATCGTTTCTGTTTGAGGGTCAACTCCATATTCAAAAAAACGGAAGTATTTTCCGGATAGATTCACCTTGCTGCCATGGGTCAGGTGTCCGCCATGACTAAGGTTCATGCCCAAGACTGGATCTCCCGGCTGCAGGGCGGCAAAATAAACAGCGGTATTGGCCTGAGCGCCGGAATGGGGTTGAACATTAGCGTGATCGGCTCCAAAAAGCTTTTTCGCCCTCTCTATAGCCAAGCTTTCAGCCACATCGACATATTCACAGCCTCCATAATATCTCTTGCCCGGATAACCTTCGGCGTACTTGTTGGTCATTACTGATCCTTGAGCCGCCATAACTGCACGGGAAACGAAATTTTCGGAAGCGATTAGTTCCAACTTGCGGCTTTGCCTCTTTTCTTCATTAGCAATTGCATCCGCGATTTCAGGATCTACCTCTCTTACATACTTCTCGACGTAATCCAAACTACTAAACCCTCTCTCTGCATTTATTTTCTAGTGCCGTTATCTTTTCTACTCGGCGTTGATGTCTTCCTGCTGCAAAACTAGTTTTTATAAAAGTTTTCACTATTTCTTCTGCCAGACCACTGCCAGTTATACGGGAACCGATGGCCAGAATGTTGGCATCATTGTGTTCCCTTGCCAACCGTGCAGCAAACAGATCATTACACAGCGCTGCCCTAATTCCTGGTATTTTATTGGCGGCAATGGAAATACCTATACCAGTCCCACAGACCAGTATGCCCAAAATATTTTTTTGTAGTACCTCTCTGGCTACATTTTCGGCAATATCAGGGTAGTCGACCGAATCCTCCGTATAGGTTCCACAATCTATTGGAACAAAGCCTTCAGCGACAAGCATTGCAATTATATCCTGTTTGAGCTGTACCCCGGCATGATCACTTCCAACAGCTATTTTCAATTGTTTCACCTCAATTCCAAGACTATTAGTGAATAAATTCATTAATAACCCCTTAATTCTATTATTTTATTGATGAGTCTGTCCACTAGAAGTTTAAGCTGGGATAGGCTTCTCCGATAGGTCTCCATATCCTGTCCATAAGGGTCTAATACCTCTCCCGCCTCATCTCCCGTGAATTCGCCCAGGGTATATATGTATGCTGATTTATTCGGGAATCTATCTAATATATTATCACGCTGGCTGGCGGTCATTGTCAAAATTAAATCGGCACCAGATATATGGCGATCCCGCAAATGGGAAGAACGATGTAAGCTAATATCAATGCCTTCCTCTTTCATAGCTTCTATCGCTTGCGGTGATGCGGGCAGGTCGTCATGGGTAGATAAACCAGCTGACCATACCTGGATTTCTCCCGGCATCAATATTTCATATTTTTCTCGCCATTTTTTTAATAAAAGTGCGCTCGCCATTGGACTTCTGCAAGTATTTCCAGTACACACAAACAATATAGTTATCATGGCCTTCCCCTCCCATCCGGAATATATTAGGGATCCCTTAGGAACTATCAAAAAATGAACTATTCATTTACTCCAGCCCTATTTATTCTTTGATAGTCCCTTAGTCATTAAAATGCCATTTTGGCTGCCAGAAGCAGGAGCACCAGCCCACCCAGCATCTGCGCATAACTCCCCACCAACCGGCTGAACAATTTGCCGCCTTTGAAACCCAAGAGTGTCATGGCTCCGGCTACCAAACCGATTATAACTACCGAATAAAATATCGGGGTCTTAATCAGCGTTCCCAAACTAAACCCAACCGTTAGGGCATCAATGCTTACCGAAGTAGTAAGCATCGTCAGATTAAGCCATCCCTCGGCAATCTTAACCTGGCTGGCTAACTGCTGTTTTCCCTGGCTAAATCGAAACGCTTGCAGCCTAGTTTCACCATAAGCCTTCCACAGCATATCGCCCCCTATATAAGCCAAGACTACAGCACCCAATCTTCCTGCCCATATCCCCAGTAGATTACCGGTCACAATGCCCAGGTTAAGACCTATCAATGGCATGAAAATATGGAATATACCAACCATCGAAGCAAATTTCAGCTCATAGCTTCTGCTTACGCCCTTTAACCCCATGCCCATCGCCAGGGAAAAAGAATCCGCTCCCAGCACTATAGCCACCAGCATGATTGTTGCAAACTGCTCTATCATCGTTAATTATAGCTCCTCCATAGGGACTTTCAAGAAATAAACCAGTCATTTACTCCGGTCTTTTTAGCGCTATACTTCGTTATCAAAACGCGCCAATACCTCCAGTATTACCACGTTTTGATGCCTTGTCTAACGCAAAAAATCCTCGGAGTATTCTGCCTTGTTTATTCCTTGACAGCCCCTTATTGTTGGGATGCGGCTCTTTGCAGCCGATCCATAATAGCTGGGGCAGCTCTGGCCTGATCTGGGTCCACCGGTGTAAAGAGCAAAGTCTCTAATCCATATTCTTCCGCGTCTCGGAGTATAGAATATAGGCTCATCCCTTGCCCGGACAGGTTTAATTGATATATCCGGTTCACATTTTCTATCCTATGTTTGGAGGTATCATTAATATGTACCACTCCAAATACCATCCCCTGTGAGTTGAAAGCATCCATTTTGGCCTCAAAATCTACCTGATTAAGGCCCAAAACTACCTTAACCTTAGTTTGATAGCGGGGCAAAGATTCTGTTCCCGCTATGTCAATTTTTAGGCCCAGGAATTTTTCAATTAACTCAACACTGATGCCACCCCGACGCAATATCCTATGATTTCCGGCCGAAAGATCAATCAAGGTTGATTCCAGACCAGCTCCGGTATCTCCCCCGTCCAGAACGGCGGCAATTTTACCGTCCAGATCCTGCCTAACGTGCTGGGCATTAGTTGGACTAGGATGTCCATACAGATTAGCGCTGGGAGCCGCTAAGGGACCCGTCGCCTCGATCAGCGCCAGGGCAACCGGATGGGATGGCATGCGCAAACCTACCCCGCTTGAACCACCTCTAACAATTTCCGGTACACAAGACCTGGAAGGGAGAATAATAGAAAGCGGCCCCGGCCAGAACCGATCCATAAGTATCCTGGCAATAACAGGTACTTCTTCTACCAGCCTTTGAACCTGAGCCATATTACTGACATGAACCAGCAAAGCATTCTCAGGCGGCCTTCCTTTGGCCTGAAAGATCTTCTCTACCGCTGCCGGTTGAAAAGCATCCGCCCCCAGACCATAAACTGTTTCGGTAGGGAAAGCTACCAGTTCCCCAGCCCTTATTAATTCCGCTCCAACTTCGATAATCTCAGCTTCCGGTTTTCTGGCATCCACCCGAATATATCTGGTCGTAGTCATCAGCAAATCCTCCGGGCTTTTAGCAGCCGGTCTCTACCAGCCCAATCCGGTATAATTTCCATCTCGCTGAAGCCCTGCAGCATAAGCTTAGCTGCCTCCGCTTGGCGTGGATCAATTTCTAATAAAATATAACCACCCGACCGGAGTAGTTGATAAGCCTGCGGCAAAAGGCGGCGGTATAAATCCAGCCCATCGCCCGGAGCCACTAAAGCCATTCGAGGTTCGTAATCCTTGACCCCAGTGTCCAGTTCTTCTAATTGGACATCAGTTATGTAAGGCAAATTAGCCACAATCATATCCATTTTCTCTTCATTCAGCACCGGCTCCAGCAAATCACCCTCCTGGAACTGCACCAAAACTTCATGAACCCTGGCATTGTCCCGGGCTATTTCCAGGGCTGCCGGGGATAAATCCACTGCATATACCTCAACCTCATTCAAATAAACCGCCAGACTGACTGCAATCGCCCCCGAGCCTGTACCAACATCGCAGATTCTCTTTATCCCTCCTGCCCGCGCCAGACTGATAGCTGTTTCTACTAGAACTTCAGTATCTGGACGAGGTATCAGGACATCTGAACTTACCCGAAAAGAGAGTGACATAAACTCCCTCTGACCTGTGATGTATGCCAGAGGCTCTCCTGCTGACCTTCTCTTTATATAGCCCCGATAAGTTTCTCTTTCGGCTTGATTCACAGGTTCCTCATAATTAGCATATAAATAAACCCGGTTCTTCTCTAACACATAAGCCAGTAATATCTCCGCCTCCAGGCGAGATTCCTGCATACCTCTGTCCAAGAAAAACCGGGTTGTCCATTCCAATAAATCTTTTATTCGCCAATTTTTTTGCACTTTAATCCACCTGTTTTAATCGTTCTGCTTGGTCGTTAGCCATCAGGGCACCAATGATTTCTCCTAACTGCCCTTCTAAAATCTGATCCAGCTTATGAAGTGTGAGATTTATCCGGTGGTCACTTACCCGTCCCTGGGGAAAGTTATAGGTTCGAATTCTTTCACTGCGATCTCCTGAACCAACCTGGCTTTTACGAGCACCCGCCGTCTCCATATTCTTTTCTGCTTCCAAGACCTCCTTCAAACGCGAGCGCAAAACCCGCAAAGCCTGGGCCTTGTTTTTATGTTGGGATTTCTCGTCCTGACAGGTTACAACCAGCCCAGTAGGTAAATGGGTAATCCGTACTGCTGACTGGGTAGTATTTACACACTGCCCTCCCGGTCCACTGGAACAGTACACATCTATTTTCAGGTCATTATCATTAATCTCTAGTTCTACTTCCTCAGCCTCGGGTAAAACAGCTACTGTAGCTGCAGAGGTATGTATCCTGCCTCCAGACTCGGTGGAAGGAATACGCTGTACCCGGTGCACCCCAGATTCATACTTAAGCTTACTGAAAGCTCCCTGTCCATCAACTACAAATATTAGTTCTTTTACTCCGCCCAATTCAGTAAAATGCGAATCCATTATATCAATTTTCCAACCCTGTTCCTCCGCAAAACGGGAGTACATTCTGAAAAGCGTAGCCCCGAAGAGTGCGGCCTCCTCTCCACCAGTACCAGCCCGGATTTCCATAATGACGCTCTTCTCATCATTGGGATCAGTTGGTAAAAGCAGTACCTTAACCCTTTGTTCCAGTTGGCTTTTCTTAACCTCTAAATCTTCAATCTCGGATAGTAACATGGCTTTAAATTCATCATCCGGTTCTTCCCGGAGCATGTTTTTCGCATCCTCAATCCCATCTATGGCAGCCCTTAACTCTCTGTATACGGAAACAATTTCCCCAAGGTCAGAGTATGCCTTGGCATATTTCTGATATCGGCTCTGGTCAGCAATAACCTCAGAATTGCTTAATAGATCATTAAGTTCGTTATATTTTGTTTCTAGACTTTCCAACTTTTGCAGCATTAGATATGCTCCTCCTTATAGGACTACCTTGCTAAATTATTTCAAGCTGATTGGCGGGAACCTGGCACTGTAGATATGGACACATCTGGTTCATTTTCTACCAAGACTGCCTGAAGAGCAGCTAACGCTACTTCCAGTTGCCCATCATCAGGTTCGCGGGTGGTGAGTTTCTGCAGCCATAGCCCCGGCGCAATCACATATCGGGCCCAACGGTTCTGATAGCACTTTCCAGAAAATTTTATGAATTCATAGCCCAGCCCGGCAACAATAGGAAAAACGGCTATACGTGACCATACTCGATAAAAAAGATTTCCCTCTCCCAGCAAGGCAAATACCAAAATAGATATAACCATAACTATGAGCAGAAAACTAGTTCCGCAACGCGGGTGCATAGTACCGTATTTGCGTACGTTGGCAACGGTTAATTCCTCTCCTGCTTCGAGGGCAAGTATGGATTTATGTTCAGCCCCATGATACATGAAAACCCGTTCTATCTCTTTCATCTTCGAAATCGCATAAACATAAAGCAAAAAGAATGTGATCCGAATAACACCCTCAACAATATTCTGGCTTAGAACTCCGCCCAAAAACTGTTTGGTGTAATGCACAATAGCAGTAGGAAGCGCTACAAAGAGAACCATTGCCATCACAACAGCTACCAGCCCAGTAAAAAATATCTCCTTAGCGCTTAACTCCTCTTCCTCTTCTTCTATGGACAGGTTAGCTGATTTATTCAGCATCCTTACGCCCACAACCATTGATTCGATTAACACATAGCTGCCTCTAATCAGGGGCCACTTTAGAAAAGGATAGCGTTTGCCCAAATCATTGTTCGGTTCCTTCTCCACCTGGATGCTGCCATCAGGCTTCCGAACCGCAAGAGCAGTTTCCTTGGGGCCACGCATCATAACCCCTTCAATCACGGCCATACCACCGTAGCTAGGTTTTTTTTCCATAATTAATCACCTTTAAGCGTTACAACGCAGTCGCGACAGAGAAAAAAAGCAGGAACTATTGTCCTGCTAGCAACCAACTTAAACAACTAAACCAAGCCATACTTTTTCTTAAATTTCTCTACTCTCCCAGCCGTATCCACTATCCTTAACTTGTCTCCGGTGTAGAAAGGGTGGCATTTCGAGCAAATCTCTACTTTTAAACTCTCTTTGGTAGAACCAATTTCAAACTCGTTGCCGCAGGAACATCTAGCTGTAGTGCGGAAATATTTAGGATGGATCTTTTCCTTCATCGCTTTCACCTCGTTTCGGTCATCTATCAACAGATTAGTATCATCTTTTTCTACTATATACATTAATGCAAACTGCGAGAAATATTATATCAATTAAAATTACAAAAGACAAGAATCTTTCCATTCACCGTATTTTAGTTTACCATAAATATTTTGCTATAAGTGGTTTTGAAACCTAATAATTAAAAACTCTTAGCACCTTCCCCCTGTTATGCTAGTCATCGGTTCCATCCTGCTGCCCATTATATCTATACTTGAAAAAATGTTGGGCGAAAAAATTATCATAGTTGGTAAAAAAAACATTTTCGCCTCCGCTCTCTTCTATTTTATTAAAGAATACGAACATCTTAGCATCCAGGTTATCCATCATGTGCAGGAGAAAAGCCTCCGGGAATAATGGTATCACCGGGGAACCAAATTCCAGACTGCCATGATGGCTCAATATCATATGTTTTAGCATCCATTCCAGTTCAGCAGGAAAATCCAAGCCTTCCCGACGCATATCATTAACATGAGCCGTCAGCATCTCCGTTCCCATAACAATATGTCCTAGAAGCCTGCCTTCCACTGAATATTGCGGAACCACCTTCAGCTCCAATTCCCCGATTTTGCCAATGTCATGGAGTAAGGCTCCAGCCACCAGCAAATCGCGGTTCAAGCCAGGAAAAACCGGGTATGCCTGAATACATAAATCCGCTACTTCCAGGGTATGTTCCAGCAGTCCTCCGCTATAATTATGGTGAATGGTTTTAGCAGCAGTAGCCTTGAAAAACCCTTCTTTAACATCAGTGCTAAAAATCCGGTCCAAAAGAACACTTAAATGAATATCTTTTATGGATTGCATGTATTGTTCAAACTTCTGCTGCAACACCTTCCGACTGACAAGCGGCCCTTTCAGATAAATGGCAGGGTCTTCATCCAAAATCTTAATCCGTTTGGCATTGACCTGGGTTTTACCATTAAAATTGCCTATGTCTCCAAGTAGGCCGATCACAGCACCTGCCTGAAATTCTCCCGCTATCTGGCAATTCTCCCACACTACGCCATCAATATCACCAGAAGCATCACCCAGCTTAATGTTGTACATATCCTTGCCATCTTTGGTCTTGCGATGCACCTTGTCTAACAGCAGATACTTTCCAAAGATCTGTTGTCCTGTATTCATAGCCTTTAATTCTTTCACCTGAAATGGTCCCTTGTTTTCCAAAATGCCTCTCCTCCTGAAACTTAATCTAACTAACTAAAACTTTCGTAGTTGACCTATAATGCGCAACAGCAAATAAAATTGATGCCATTCCCCAATAACCGATAAAAGGGGAACGGGCTTAGCTGTTGACTGAAAGCTGGGTGGACAAATTCAGCAATTCTGCCTGCTCCAGGCTCCGGAGGCTCGTGCTGTCAACTGCTTGCCAGATGAGTTCCAGGGGGTACCCGGCCAACCGCCCGTCCGTGGGCGGTGACCGGCTCGGAACGTCCTGTTCCTCGCCCCCCTCCACTCACCTGTC
>CAYWFX010000025.1:0-50435 GCA_964457945.1 uncultured Syntrophomonas sp. | reverse complement strand
TCATTTCTGCTGCCAGAGCTACTGCCATATCTCCGGCGGCCCAGTGGCTTGGGTCTATATCTTTAAGTACGGGCAGGGGGGGACGTTCTTTTTGGGTGGATAATCTCATTACCAATGATATTCCCTGGGCTCGGGTGAGTTTATCTTCGGGTTTGAAGGTTCCGTCGGGGAATCCTTTCAGGTAGCCGGCTTTGCTGGCTGCTGCTATGGTGGCTGCCGCCCAGTGATCAGCTTTTACGTCGGGAAATCCGGTCTCGATTACGGCGGGGGTCTCTAGTCCGCCAGCCTTTACTAAAACTACTGCGGCCTGAGCCCGGGTTAATCCTTCTTCAGGGTGAAAGCCTCCATCGGGGTAGCCTGTGATAATGCCACGTCCTGCCAGGAAGTTTATGTATAGGGCATTGGCATCGGTAGAGGGTACATCGGAGAATTGGGTTTTGACAGTTGTCTCCGAGCCTGCTGTTGGGGCTGCCTGCGCGGGGTTGGCTTGGAATAAAAATATACTACAACAAATCATGATAATAATAATTCCATACCAGGGTAGCTTTTTGCCTTTGAGTAAGGGGTTCATATCCTCCCACCTTTCTTGCTCTTTTTATTTACTTAGCCCAGACAGTATTCACTTGAATCACTGTTTCACGCAGTTAAGTCGTTTTTCTTCCTTTTCTGTACCAGTTACAAAGACCTCATTGGCTTAAAAGATGCTTTCTCCTGAATATCACTTTAAATTTCATTTTTGTGCCAACTGAAAAAGCTCACTGACTGATATTTCGATTGTGTTTTCCCACCTTACAAAGTTGCCATCGGTGCTTGCACGCTGAAAAAACTCCGTGTCGGCAAGCATTCCAAAACGGATGGTATTCAGCCTGTTCGCCAAATTTAATATTATGCTGCTGCCGTTTTCCAGCAGCACCTCCAACCGATAGTCCTCCCTGGGTACTACACTTTTTATATCACTCATTAACTCACCTCGTTAAAATAAAGTAAACCCGGCTTGCACCGCTGCACTAGTCCATCCTTGGACGTCTAAGCCGTGGTTGCACATATACTTTCTACATAAAATGTTATACTTTTTTGATAATACAAAAAACCACTACACTAAATTGTATAGTGGTTTTTTTTGAATTGATACTACCCACTGGGTAGTTTTTAAAGACTTTTTACTGGTCGAGGTCTTGCAAATGCTGCTGTAAAAGGTTTCTATTATTGATAGAAAGCTTGGCATAGATGCTTTTTAATGCCATTTTTACCGTATTGGCTGTTATATATAGCTGTTGTCCTATTTCGCTGTTGGTAGTACCCGCTGCTGCCAGGCGGGCTATTTCAATTTCTCTATGGGTAAGCTTGGGCTTCTCCTCCGTAAAATGCTCCAGAATGATTTGCTCTTTGCATTTCCGGTAGGTCTCATATAAGGTCAATATCTGTACAATACCTTCCCGATAGTGACCCTCTTCGGCAAGCTTTTCCAGGAGCGGTTCGATGTAATCGCAGTTCTCTACAAAGGGCATATACATCCTATCCGGTATGGCGATCGCCAAGGCTTGCTTCAGGCTGGATAAGGCCTCGGCCTCCCCAAATATCTGTCGGTTGGCTGCTGCCATATATATGTACGTATAAATGTGTCCGAGCAGATTGGGGAAAACAGAGGCTATACTGATAAAATGCTCCGCGCTGCCGATTAGCTTTAAGTATTCCCCATTGATTAACAGCACCCGGCCATACATGATGTTAAATGCTGCCCAGGCGGGAAACCTCAGACGGAGGTTGGTGAGGTCGGATTCCAGCAGTCGGGCGGGAATTTTATGCTTTTGATTAAGGTTTGCATAGATGCTGCCCTCGCATATCTCAACCGTATGCAAAAAATGATATTCCTTTTTGCTGGTCATATCTTCGCGCATTTTATGCAGGAGCTCCAACATTTGAGTAAAGTCGCCCTTCATGAAAGCCAAACGTATTTGCAGGTATATGGCACAGAGTGTAATACTCGCCTGCATGTTTGATTGGGCTTTGTATAAGGCTTTGTGTACTGATATTTCGGCGTTATCAAAATCCCCCAGAGTGAAATGCCTTTCCGCCTCCATGACATATTCAGCGCCGCTTCCTTGTCCATTGGTCAGATCGTAGTAGTAATGCAAATTTTCTTTCAAATCATTAGCATGTTCTTCAAGCTTACCGCTTTCTCTATAAAACATATACAGTACAGATGGAGATCCAAAGGTCCAATTGGCCTTGTTATTCATAATCGATGTGGGCTGGTTCATCAGTTCCCATGCTTTCCTGTGATGGGCCGTCATCTTTTTAAGGTTGTTGTAGGCTGTAAAGCTGAGCATAAACTCTAATTCCCCTAACAGCCGGTTGCGAAGGTCATCATTTAAGCCTGCATCCGTGGTAACGTTGCTGCTGAATTCCTGGCACACCTTATTAAATAATTCGCCCTCATTATGTACAAACAAATGCATCATATATTTTAGTATCGCATACGGATGCCTGACCTTAACCTCCATAGGACATTTAGCCATATGTTCTTTGAGTATTTCTTTATTCTCATTGGTAAAGGAATTCGTCCGGTCTGCTTCCAGTGCAAGCAAGACCTTATCAAAATCCCCGCACTGGTAAAAATAATGCCGGGCAGCAATATAGTCACCACTTTTCAGATGCCACTGCGCCGCTTTTTGATACAGGTCTTGCTGGTAGTTGGTATCTTTTCTGGCCAGGTATTCTTTAAGGAAGCCTGTAAAGATGTTATGCATTTGATAGGTTTTGGTCTTGCTGTCATAGGTTACAAAGGCATTAGTGTTGGTAATCTCAGCAAGAAACTCACCCGCATTTTGCTTTCCCCACATATGGGCAGCAAGCTCATAGGTGAAGTTGTCAAAAATACACAGCGTGATGATAAACTCTTTTATTTCATCAGCAAGCGGCGCATAAACCGCTTTTTCAATCAAATTATAGATGTTTTCCGCCGGTGTGTAGCTGCCCTGGGCGATGTATTCCAGCATGAACAGGTACAGTGCGCTTATCCACCCTTCGGTAACGGAATGCAGCTGGTCTGCTTCCATGTCTTTAATGATTATTCCGCACACTTTGTAATATCCTGCGATTTCCTTAGGCATAAGCTCAAGGGTTTCTTTGCTTATATGATGCAAATAGCCTTTAAGCGAAAGTTCTTCAAGTTTCTGAAATTTTGTAAAACGCGCGGTTAAGACGATATACAGGTTATCTATTTCGTTTTCAACCAGAAGAGCAATGAAGCTGTTAACTGCTGGATTGTCTATAAGGTGATAGTCATCTATTACTAAAACAGTCTTTGCAGACAGCTTAATATCTTCAATAAGATTCAATGCTTCCTGCGCTGATATACCGTCATTGGGAAACTCCAGCTGTATAAGGCTCTGTGAGCGTTCATCATCCAATTCTCGAAATAATCGACCGAAGCCGTTCCAAAAGCTGCTGGTTGAACTGTCATAAACCCTTTGCCACAATACGTTGACCCCGGCATTGTTCAGATACGCTTTAACAGCGGTGGTTTTACCATAGCCCATAGGTGCTTCGATGATAGTAAGGGGATGGTCAAAGATTCCATCTAAAGCTTCGGATATTCGATCTGAAAAATACAGGCTTTGGGGGTTATATCGTTTGGGTTTTGACATTTTCATCACCTCAATACTGACTTTTCCTGGTGCTATCCTTACCACCGTCTCGACGTAAAATGTCTATGGAAACATATCCCCCGGTTTGCAGTGCTGCCGTCCGATAATAAACTACAAAGAAAGGGGCTGAATACTCACCCTGATATCCTCTTCATCGCGTTTATTATAACATTAACAAAAAGGATTAGGAGGTTTTTTATGGAATTTAGTCCTGATATTACTGTTTTCCTTTACCGAATTATTGGCCCCTTTTTATCGAATGCTTATTGCCATTTAAACTCCCTCAAAAACTCCCCCAGAAAATGTAAACAAGCGGATAATATTAATATTAATCCGCCTGTTCAGGTTAGAGTGGTTAGTTTTTGTTTATGCTATTATTTAATTCCTGATTGATAAGACTGGATCATCTTCTTAACCATCTGGCCGCCTATGCTGCCAGCCTGAGCAGAGGTTAGATCTCCGTTGTAACCCTGCTTTAAGTTTACTCCTACTTCACTGGCAGCTTCCATCTTGAAGGAATCCATAGCTGCTCTTGCCTGTGGAACCAAAATCTTATTTGCCATTTTTAAATTCACCTCCTTTACTTGTGTAGTCTTATTCTTTCCTGTGTCGAAACTTATATGCTAGAAGTATTTTCAACTATTTTTATTTTTTTCTTTGGTATTTAGGCCCATTTCCTGCCCTACTTCAAATTTGATTTTTTCAAGTATTGCGGTCTGTTGCTTGAGTTCCTCGTCATTGGAGCTAGTTTGTGAACTCGGGGTGGGCTGCTTCTTCAATCCATCATCTCCTTTTTAATTTAATAAACGGAACTACATCCATTTTTTCACCACACCAGGGTAAATAAAGAAAACCCGGTTTGCGCCGCTACCTTAATGGCGAACACTAGAGATCATCCGTAGTACCCGAAGGGTGAGCCTCTGGCGAAGGTGAAACCGCGGTTGCACTTATACTATCATCATTTAATTTTTATACTTTCTGATAGTATAAAAAATACTGCAGTCTTTTAATCTGCAGTATTATAATGAGCATTTTTTTTATTTTTATTTAAGTGATTTAGTTCCGAGCTATCCCGGCGGATTTTTTAAATTTTTGAGCTATATAATAATCGATAGCTTTTTCTTTGCTTACTTCCAGCTTAAACTCTAAAGCAGCTTCCGAGGCCCAGGCAATGATTTTATGGTCACGTAACAGGTTGGCTACCTTAAGTTCATTAAGACCGTGCTGCTTTACTCCCCAAAAGTCTCCCGGCCCTCTGATCAAAAGATCCTCATTAGCCAATTCAAAGCCGTTGCTAGTTTTCTCCATAGCCTGTAAACGCCTGGCAGCCTCATCAGTTTTGGGATCTCCTATCAAGAAACAATAAGACTGAGCCGACCCTCGCCCCACCCGGCCTCGCAACTGATGCAATTGGGATAGGCCAAAACGCTCAGCATGTTCAACGAGCATCACTGAAGCATTCTTTACATCCACCCCAACTTCCACAATGGTGGTGGCTATCAGGATATCTATCTGACCCGCTTTGAAGGTTCCCATTATAAATTCCTTCTCGCTGGCTTTCATCCGGCCATGCAGCAAACCTACTTTCAGGTCAGTATAAATACCGGATCTCAATTCTTCATAAAGCGTAACCGCTGCCTGTAAATCTTGTTTTTCGGATTCCTCCACCAGCGGACATACTATATAAGCCTGAAGGCCTTTTTCTATTTCAGCGCGGACAAAGCGGTATGCCTGGTGGCGAGACGACCTGGGTATGTATTTGGTTTTAACGATACTACGTCCGGGTGGAAGCTCATCTATGACGGATACATTTAAATCCCCATATAAGGTAAGGGCTAGTGTACGTGGTATGGGTGTAGCCGTCATTACCAGTACATCAGGCATTTCTCCTTTGTTGCTAAGATCCGCCCTCTGTTTTACTCCAAAGCGATGCTGCTCGTCAATTACTGCCAACCCAAGTTTTTTGAACCGAACTTCATCCTGGATAAGAGCGTGCGTACCTACTAAAATATCTATCTCACCGTTGGCAGTCGCATCCAAAGCCATTCTGCGTTCACCCGCCGCAGTCCCTCCGGTTAAACGAGCTACTACTGCAGCAGTTGGGGCAAAAAACCTATTTATAGAAGTAAAATGCTGTTCAGCCAATATCTCTGTAGGTGCCATTATCGCTGCCTGGTATCCGCTGGCAACTGCCTGAGCCATAGCCAGGGCTGCCACTACCGTTTTACCAGAGCCTACATCTCCCTGTAGCAAACGATTCATGGTATGAGATGCTTCCATGTCACTAAATATTTCATTTACAACCTGCTGTTGAGCTGCGGTAAGAGTAAATGGAAGACTATCCGTGACCCGTTCCACTAAATCGGTTTGGGGCCGGTGGATAATAGCGCCCGAGCTGCTTACTAATTTTGCCTTTTCTATCGTGAGACTCAGCTTGAATAGGAGCAGCTCCTCAAAGGACAACCTTCTCCGAGCCTGCAGAAACGCTTCTCCGCTCGCCGGAAAATGTATATTCTGCAGGGCCAACTGTATGTCACAGAGATTATAGCGATTCTTTATTCCTTCATCCAATATTTCCGAATAGAAGGGGAGGTAATTATCTAGAGCATAAACCATTATTTTACGCATGGTTTTCTGGTTTAAACCTCCGGTTAGCGAGTAGATCGGCACTACCGGAAAGTCTAGCTCTTCTCCGTCAATTATTTCGTACTCGGTAACACTAAGTTCATTAACACCATAAACACTTTTCACTTTACCACTCAAGAAGATTTCCTGTCCGCTTTTTAGTTGTCGGGCCAGATAGGGCTGATTAAACCAGACCGCCGTAATCATCCCTGAACCGTCTTCAAGCATGGCTTTAAATATCTGAAAACCCCGCCTGGTTCGGTTAGTGCTGGTATTCACAACTCTGCCGCGAATACTGGCAACTGCCCCATCAGACAGGGTAGATATTTTTTCCACCTTATTACGATTGAAATAAGCGCGGGGTACATTCCACAGCAAATCAAAAACGGTTTCTATCTCTAATTTCTGTAGCAGCTTGCTGCGCTGAGGCCCCACGCCCTTCACAAATTGTATTTCCGCAAAAAGTCTGTCCATTACTTCCTCCTGCTTAGGAGTATTACTAAAACCGCGGTAAAGTATTGGGGAGAATCTTGGTTCAAACATAGCGCCGCGGGTAAGGAAATTATTCCACCGACAGCAGGTAGCTGTAATGGGGTTGCCCGCCGTAGTGCATTTCCACTTCACTATCTGGATATTTGCCCATTATTTTTCCCTTTAGCAGCATAGCTTGGTTCTCATTTATATCAGCCCCATAAAACAGGGTTATGAGTTCGCTGTTTTCCGCCTGGATTTTTTCCATCAATACTGGAACTAAAGCCTCAACCGACGTACCCTTCAAACTTATCTTGCCATTAATAATACCTATGGTGTCGCCTTCTTTTATATCCAGGCCATTCACCGCCGAATCCCGAACCGCATAAGTCACCTCTGCATAACGAACATTCTGCATTTCCTGGTTCATAGCAGTTACCACTTCCGCCAGATCACCTGCTGAATTGTAAGCGATAAGGGCGCTTATGGCTTGCATAACCGAGCGTGTCGGGACAATTTCCACCTGCTTTTCACATAAATGCTTTACCTGCTCAGCTGCCATAATAACATTGCCGTTATTAGGAAGAATGATTATCTTATCTGCACCTACTTTATTACAGGCATTAAATAAATCCTCGGTGCTGGGGTTCATGGTTTGGCCCCCTTCTACCACCTCATCGACACCCAGATTCTTCAATATAGTTATAATCCCGTCCCCAACGCCGACCGCCACCAATCCAATCTTGTTAGGTTTCAGGGTCTTTTCCTCTTCCCAGTTATTCCTTTGTTCATGTACCTCTTCCAACATATTGTTAATTTTTATATCGCTTAAACTGCCAAATTGCAGACAGGTCTCCAGCACCTTACCAGGATGATTGGAATGGATATGTACCTTTATTAAATCTTCGTCGCCTACCACTAGCATTGAATCGCCCAGCGGGCTTAGATGATCCTTGATGTCACCAACTTCCAAATCCCCACCTTTAATCAGAACCTCGGTGCAATAGTTGTAAGCCAATTCGATAGGTGCCTTATCAACAATACCGCCCTCAAGAGCAGCTATTTTTTCTTTATAAACATCCAAGATTATATCTTTTTCATGGGCCAGGCCATCAACGAAGCCTTCCAGAAAATATATTAAACCCCGGCCTCCGGCATCAACCACACCAGCTTCCTTGAGAATAGGCAGCATGGTGGGAGTTCTTTCCAAGGTCCGATAACCCACCTGTATTCCGGTTAACAAAGATCCCAGGATGTCATTGCCTTCCTTAGCCTCTTTTTCACAAGCCCCAGCTATCTCGCGGATAACTGTTAATATCGTACCTTCTACTGGCTTCATGACGGCCTTGTAGGCAGTATCAGAACCGGCCCGAAGAGCTTGGGCCAGTTCTATCGCGTTGGCATCTTCTTTGCTTTCAAATATCTTGGCTATGCCGCGAAAGATTTGAGATAGTATTACCCCGGAATTACCTCGGGCTCCCATTAGAGAACCCATAGAAATAGCCTTAGCAACCTTGCCCAGTGGTTCCTGCTGGTGTTTTTCCCCTTCCTTTACTGCTGCCAGCAGAGTTAAATACATATTAGTTCCGGTATCTCCATCGGGCACCGGAAAAACATTCAGTAAATCCACTTGGTCACGATTATGTTCTAATCTTATGCACCCTGCTTTTACACTTCTTATCAAATCATTTCCATTTATGCTAAGCAAACTCAAGCCGTTTATCCTCCCAACTATATATCTTTCAGCACTTTAACTCCCCTGACATTTACATTGACGCTTGCTACAGGTAATTCGGCATTATTTTCTAAAACATAGGTAACCTTTTGCATAACATTAAAAGCTACTTCCGATATTTTTATACCATAACCAACAATAACAAATACGTCAATAACCAGTCCGTCCTCTGTGCTGCTAACCTCGACCCCTCTGCGTATTGAGTCTATACCCAGAATATTGCTTATCTCACTCTGGATATTATGAGGTACCATGCCCACCAATCCATAACAGTCCAATGTAGCCAGACCGGCTAGAGTTTCTACCAGTTCTCGGGTTACTGTAATATCTCCCAGGTCATTGCTTTTAATTTTGTACATCCAATTACCTCCTATCTACATAATCATAATTCTTCAAGACATTATTTATTCCTTTTTCTTGCCCTTTCCATTTGTTTTTGTTAAAATGTCTAAGTGCAACTGTTATAGAGAGGGGGCAAAAAAGTGGCAAATTGTGAAATTTGCGGAAAAGGCGTAACTTTTGGCAAAAAGTACAGCCATTCCCATATAAGAACCAACCGGCAATGGAAGCCCAATGTCCAACGGGTTAGAGTAATAGTAGAAAAGACACCCACCAAATTATACGTATGTACACGTTGCTTGCGTTCAGGCAAAGTACAAAGAGCTTTATAATTGGCATAGATTCAAGCCTTAGATTGATTTCTAAGGCTTATTGCTTTTTATGGCTAGTATTTCCTGAGGCGTAAATGAGTAACGCTCCTGACAAAAGTTACAAAACACTTCAATATCATCACTACTCTCACTTTCTATCTCATCCATAGCAAGACCGCTCAAGACTTTTCCTAGCTTTTCCCGATTGCAGTTGCAACGAAAAGCTATTTCCTGCTCACCTACCACCGCATATTCAATTCCGCGCATGATTAGTGGCAGTATATCTTCCAACTTATCGCAACTATCCAGCACCGACGTTATAGGCCCTAATGCCAGGATGTTGTTCTCAATCATCTCTAATGCTTCATCCCCAGCTCCAGGCAGCGCTTGGACCAATAGTCCTCCGGCTGCTTGAATGCTCAGATCGGTACTGACCAGAACCCCGAGGGACACCAGGGATGGAATCTGTTCCGACATGAGAAAATACTGAGCCAAATCCTCAGCAATTTCCCCGCTCACTAATGCAACCCGTCCGGAAAAGGGTTGTTTCATGCCCATATCTTTGATAACTTCAAGATAGCCATCCGTTCCTACCAGTTCTCCTACTGCTAACTTACCAGGTCTACAGGATGGTAAATCTGCCCAAGGATTAGAGATGAGGCCTCGCACACCCCCCTGGGAATCAGCCGTGGCTAAGACTGAACCAGCCGGGCCGTTTCCATTTACCCTCAGTGTCAATATGTCATCCTCACCTTTTAAATCACTGGCCATCATTATGGCTGCAGTCATAACTCGGCCCAAAGCTGCTGAAGCCGTGGCAGAAGTTCCATGTCGTCGATGGGCCTCCTGGACCAAAGAAGTGGTTCGAGCCACATAGAGTCTAAAATTCTGAGCATGATCCATAATCTTCAGTAAATAATCTCTTTCCATAGCCTTTATCCTTCCTATACCATTATCTTAATTATACCCCAAAAATACTCGTCATACAGATTAATATGCCATTCCTATTCCTATTTAAGCACCTTGAATGCCAAGAATGAGGAAGTCCAATATAAGGGACTATCAAGGAATAAACAAGGCCGGAGTAAATGACTAGTTTATTTTTTGATAGTCCCTAATAAAAAAGGCTATCCCTAAACTGTTTTGGTCATTTAGGGATAGCCTTTTTTTCTCTTAATTACCTGCCCTTAACTGTTCCAGTTTTCGTTTTAATCCTCGGGTAACCGCTGGGGGAACCATGCTGCTGACATCACCACCAAGCATGGCAGCTTCTTTGACTCCGCTGGAACTCACACAAATATAATTGCTATCAGCCATTACAAAAATAGTATTAACCTCTGGGAGTAATTTTTTATTGATCATAGACATGTGTGATTCATATTCAAAATCAGTCAAGGACCGCATTCCTCTTATTATTATGCAGGCCTCTTTCTCCTTAAGATAATCAACCAATAAACCGCTAAAACACTCCACTTCAATATTATCCAAATGCCCTGTCGTCTCTTCTATTAGAGCCACTCTTTCTTCCGGGGTAAATAGAGCCTGCTTATATATGTTATGTACAACAGCTACAATAATTTTGTCAAATAAGGGACTAGTTCGTTCCAATATATCAACATGACCCTTGGTAACCGGATCAAAGCTACCTGGATAAACAGCAATTTTCAACAAATGACTCCCCTTTCTATATGGGAACCCGCAATCATATAGCTTTTAATAATACCTTGCCCACGAAAAAGGTCTTTTAGTATTTTAACATGGAAATATATTTATACAACAATATTTTTTGCTTTCCTCACATTCTTCATAAATTCAGTATCTGTATGCAATAAAATTTGGTAAGTTTTTTATTCATCAGTCCCAAGAACAAGATCAAAAAAGGGGATTCCCCTTTCAGAGGAATCCCCTTCTAAAAATTGCTTAGGACATCGACTGCCACAGAACCTCTGCTACATCGAATACCTTGGTGTTCTCTTCCGCTTCCGCTCCCTTGACACCATCAGATATCATGGTCAAACAGAAGGGGCAGTTGGTAACAATCATCTGGGGATTAGGCACCAGAAGTTGATCGGTTCTGGTGTCATTGATGCGTTTGTAGCCTTCAAATGCTTCCTCTTCCAGCCACATACGTCCGCCACCAGCGCCACAACAGAAACCAAAGTTTTTACTCTTTTCAATTTCAACAATACTGCCGCCAGCAGCCTTTAAGATCGCACGGGGTTGATCATAGATATTATTGTGTCTGCCCAGGAAACAAGAGTCATGATAACTGATCTTGGTTCCCAAAGATTTACTCGGTTTCAGTTTACCTTCAGCCACCAGTTTGGCAAGTATTTCGGTATAATGATATACTTCAAATTTGCCACCCAATTGTGGGTACTCGTTCTTCAGGGTATTATAACCGTGTGGACATACAACAATAATCTTTTTGACCCCATAATTGTTAAATGATTCCAGGTTCTGGTTTGCTAAGGTCTGGTAGAGATACTCGTTACCCAGTCTTCTGGCTGAGTCACCACAGCAGAATTCTTCTTTGCCCAGATACCCAAAGCTAACTCCAGCTTTGTCCAAGAGTTTTACCAGAGCTTCCCCGACTCTCTTATAACGATCGTCAAAGGAAACCGCACATCCTGCATAAAGGAGATATTCAAATGGCTTGCCATCCTCAGGAATGAGGTTGACGATGTCTCTGACTCCTCTTTCATCCAGCCATCCGGCGCGTCCAGCCCAGCCAACACCCCAAGGATTATAGTTGCGTTCCATATTGGTAAATGCGGCTTGCGCTTCACCAGGCATATCACCCTGCCACATTACTAGATTCCTGCGGAATTCAGTAATCTTAGGAATGTGCTCGATATACATCGGACAATGTTCCATACAAGCGCGGCAGTTGGTACAATCCCAGATAACTTCGCTGGTAACGACATCATAGATCAAACTCTGCTCCATAGGATTACCTTCTGCTACAGCATGGTCTGCTACAGCATGGTCCGTCATGGCCATTTCCTCATCGTGCCCGGGATTACCCTTGCTTGCCAGAAGGTAGGGTGTTTTTGCATCCAAATGTGATTTCATAGCTTGAATAAGTGTCAATTTAGGATTAAGCGCCTTGCCAGTGTTGAATGCCGGACAATTTTCCTGACATCTTCCACAGCGTATACAGGCGTCCAAATCTAATAGATCCTTCCAACCGAAATCTTCAATCTTCTCTACACCAAAGGACTCTGCTTCTTCTATGCCGTATACCATGCGGTTTGCCGAAGGTTCAAGATCACGGAAGAAATACTGGAACATGCCTGCAAAAATATGCCATAGTTTTGTAAAGGGAACCAAAGCAATAAACAGGAAAGCAATAGCCATGTGGAACCACCAAAGAAGACGATGCCACATTAACACGCTGTCCACAGTGGCGCCGGCAAAAAGACTTGCAAACAGCCAACCTACAGGGGAAGCGATCTTTTCGTAGGGTACTTGTTCCAGGAAGGGGGTTTGTGCAATTTGAGCTGCTATTCTGGCACCTTCAATAACATATCCGGTAAGCAGAATAACAAATATTAGGACGAGCATCCATCCGTCTGCTGATTTAGTATCATTCAGGCGATCCGGCTTCTGTACATATCTGATATAAGCTAAGACCAATACACCTATTAATGCCAAGAAACCAAAAACATCAACTATCCAGGACATTCCTATATACATGGTACCAGCTAGATGAGGCCATTTTATCATGTTATGCATAGCATCCAGACCAGCCGCGATGAACAATAGGAAGAAACCCCAGAATAGGAAGAAATGCATCCAACCTGCCAGAGGTTTTTTTATAACTTTGGCCTGGAAGAACGTATTAACCACAAATGAAACGGTACGATCCCACCATCTGTCAAATCTTTTTGATTCACCCTTGGCCAGCATCCATACTTCAATCTTCTTCCACATGCCAAAAAGAAATACGGTTACTGGAATAAGCATTATTAAATAAATAAGCCATTCGTAGGGAATATTAGCCCCAACTTCACGCATTGGGACTTCGTAAAAACCTCTAATTGATTCTGATCCGAAAATCATCTATCAAATTCCCTCCTTAATACAGCAAGCAAGGATATACTGGATATGCGTAAAACACGCATATCCAGTAACACCAGTAAACTGCGATTAACTATTTCTTTAGTGCGCTAACTAGATTAGGAATGACCTTGAACAAATCTGAAACTACTCCAAAATCCGATACGTTGAAAATAGGAGCTTCAGTATCCGTGTTAATCGCGGCAATAAATTTAGAGGAAGACATTCCAGCCAGATGCTGGATAGCGCCCGAAATACCACAAGCAACATATAGGTTAGGAAGAACTACTTTGCCGGTTTGTCCTACCTGGAGTTCATGTCCCAGCCATCCGGAATCGATTGATGCACGAGAGCCGCCTACAGCCGCACCCAGTAGATCTGCCAACTGCTCTACTAATTTGATTCCATCCGGTCCCTTACAACCACGCCCGCCGGAAACTACTACTGCAGCTTCAGCAAGGTCTGGTCTAGCTGATACGGTGGCAGCAAAACTCTTCTCTACCTGATATACGTCCCCTGCTGTTGCTGCAATAGCTGGTTTTACAACTGCGCCAGCGCCAGCGGTGGATCCAACTTCCCATACGCCGGGGCGGATGGTAGCCAATACGGGACTGCCGGTTACTTCAACCTTGGCTAAGGCTTTACCAGCATATATTGACCTGGTGAAAACGCCTTTGCCAGCAGAGATATCAGCAGCAACTGCATCGGTAGCCAGTCCTGCGTCCAGCTTTTGAGCCAATCTGGAAGCCATGTCTCTACCATTAAAAGAATGCGCGAATAACAGAGCATTAGGGCTGAATTCTGAAATCATAGCTGCTATTTGAGCTACGAAAGCACCGGTGTTATAAGAAGCAAATATAGCATCGTCAGCTACATAAACCTTATCAGCGCCAAATTTAGCTAATTCTGAAGCTAAACCCTCTACGCCTTTACCAAATACAACGGCTGAAACCTCATCGCCACCCTTTTTCAGTTCAGATAGCATTTCAAACGTAACTTTACGAATATTTCCATCCTTTTGCTCAACAAAAACCCATGTTCCTGCCATGAATTACCCTCCTTTTTTTTTACACAAATAAGTATTTATGCGTTTATTTTACTTCTACTTTAACGGTGTTTAGCATCCAATCAGCCAATTTTGCTGCGCAGACGTCCGCGTCATCTTCAATCTTGATTCCTGCGGTCTTGGCAGCAGGTAGACTGACTTCAACTATTTTAATCTTATTATCGACTGCTACTGCGTCTACAGTATCAACCGGTTTCTTTTTGGCTTGCATAATACCCTTCATGGAAGGATAGCGGGGTTCATTCCAGCTTACCTGACTGGAGACAACTGCGGGAATAGCAACTTCAATAACTGCAGTTCCGCCATCAGCCTCAGTGGTGCAGGTAGCTTTTCCGCCGGCAATATCAATATTGGTTATAACGTTTACATGCGGGAAGCCTAGTATTTCCGCAATACGGGTAGGAACTTGAGAAGAACCGTCATCAGCAGCCACATGGCCAGCTAATACTAATTGGGGATTCTCAGCCTTAATTGCTGCAGCCAGAGCAACTGCGCGTGCATATTCATCAGCGCCAGTGTCCTGTTTCACCAGAATGCCTCTGTCAGCACCCATAGCCAGAGCGGTGCGGATTGCATCCATGCCCTTATCAGAACCAGCTGTTACAACTACTATTTCAGTAGCAACACCTTTTTCTTTTAATTGAATTGCACCTTCAACTGCAACTTCATCATAGGGATTGATGATGAGGTTAATACCTGCATCGGAAATTTTACCATCTTTTAATTCGATTTTAGCTTCTGTGTCAAATGTCTGCTTAACACATACTATAACCTTCAAGTCCATTCCTCCTTTTTTCATCACTGGTTTTATTGATTATCCCTGAAATAAACCTCCAAGTTCTCTTGCCATCACCCCCATGAAAGTTCTATGTATCTACTATTGCCTACGGCAAAGTCACCGCCACATCTTGGATTATTACTATCCTTAAACGGCAATAATATACAGCCAAGAATATACTTCTATATCAAAGTCTATTTTCCTGCTTTAAATCAATATTAGGAAAAATATTTATCGGTCTGCGTTTGGATAATATATCAAATTCTATATTTTCTGGTAGAAAAATGTAGCTATTGATTTAAATCCTAATTCATTGGCTTGAAAAATCTGTTCAGTACTACCGATAAACAGAACCCCTTTAGATCTGAGTGAGCCTGCAAATTTACGATAGAGGTTTTGCTTGCTTTCTTCGGTAAAATAGATAACTACATTCCGACACAGAATTAAATCAAAATCATGTGGAAAGGTACTTTTCAAAAGATCGTGTTTTTGAAAAGTAACCATTTTTTTTATTTCATCTGCCAGCCGATAATTTTCTCCATCTTTGGCAAAATATCGATTCTTATAATTCTCCGGTAAGGTCTGCACTGCCTTAACTCCATACAAACCAATAGCAGCCTTGTCCATCACCTCATTGTCTATATCCGAAGCCAGTATTCTATCCGCTTTACCAGGAAATCTTTCGCGCAGCAACATAGCCAGGGAATAAACTTCTTCGCCGGTGGAACATCCCGCACTCCAAATCTTTAGAGGACTTCTTTCTTTCAAGAGGGCTGGAATGATCTCTTTCTCCAACACCTCCCATTGACTGGGATTACGGAAAAATTCGGATACATTGATGGTTAAATGTTCAATAAAGCGGTTATAAATCCCTATATCATCACGAATCAAAGCAATGAATTTTTTATAATCATCACCATTTACCAGCTTCATAAAGCTATTAATACGTCGCTCCATTTGTGGTCTCTTATAGGCAGTAAGATCTATTTTACTAATAGACTCAAACTGCTGTACAAACCAGTCCCAGCCATATATACTGTCCAAAATGATCCTCCCCCACTAAATTCTATCCAGAGCCTTATTAATTGCCTCAGCCGTCTTTTCGACATCATCCAGACTATGCGCCCCTGAAACAAAGCATACTTCAAACTGGGAAGGCGGGAAATAGACTCCAGCCTGCAAAAGTTCCCGATAAAAATGCGCATATTTTTGTGTATCACAGCTTAATACCGATTCATAATCATAAACTTCTTGCTCGGTAAAGAATATCGAGAACAGAGAGCCGGTTCTGTTAATAGAATAGTTTAGATCATGAGCTTCAAAACTGCTTTTAATGCGATCGGTCAAGTGGTATGCCATCCCTTCCAAACGCTTATAGAAGTCGTTTTCCTGTAATTTCTTTAAACTAGTAATTCCAGCAGCCATGGCTAGAGGATTTCCCGATAAAGTACCCGCTTGATATACATCTCCCTCCGGCGCAACCCTATCCATGATTTCCCTTTTACCTCCGTAGGCTCCTACCGGTAAGCCTCCCCCTATTATTTTACCCAGAGTGGTTAAATCCGGTTTTATCTGAGTAAGGGTTTGTACACCACCATAGCATACTCTAAAGCCGGTTATAACTTCGTCAAAAATCAGCAGGCTTCCGTAAAGTCTGGTAATCTCGCGCAGACCTTCCAAAAACCCGGGCCGCGGGGTAACCAAACCCATATTAGCAGCTATCGGTTCTACGATAACGGCGGCAATATTAGGTCCTGACTGCATAAAGGCTTTTTTTACCGAATCCAGGTCATTGTACTTACACACTAGAGTCTGATCGACTAATGCCTTAGGAACGCCGGGACTGGTAGGAACACCTGCGGTAAGCATTCCCGAACCCGCTTTAATTAAAAACGAATCGGCATGTCCATGATAACATCCCTCAAATTTTATAATTTTATCCCTGCCGGTATAAGCTCGCGCCAGGCGTACCGCGCTCATGGTAGCCTCAGTTCCGGAGTTAACCAGACGCACTTTATCCATAGCGGGAAAAGCTTCGCATATTAATTGAGCTAACTCAATTTCCTTTTCACAACATGCTCCGAAACTCGTACCCTCCCTGGCTGAAGCACAAACCGCATCGATGACCTCGGGATGGCTATGTCCAAGAATAAGCGGTCCCCATGAGCATACATAATCTATAAATTCGTTATCATTGACATCATAAAGCTTAGATCCCTGGCCTTTTTTAATGATAAGTGGCGTTAGCCCAACCGACTTAAAAGCCCGAACCGGACTGTTAACCCCCCCCGGCATGTACTTTTGGGCTTTCTTGAACAGTTGTTCGGATTTGCGAGTATCCAAGCCGTCAATCCTCCCCTGTTATGTATTCCATGCTGGCCTTTTTGAACTCCTTGAGGCTCTTAATAACAATATAATCCTTAAGTCCAGTTTGATCTGACACCTTACCAATCAATTCCTTAAGCTCTTGGTCAGTACGGGCATGGATCATACTAAACATATTATACCCAAACTCATCTGGCACCTCTCTAAGGTAGCAATGGCTAATTTCCTTAAATCCTGCCATTAAACTACCGGATTCATCACCCTGTTCCGCACCAGCCTTCCATGCCACCATGGCATTAGCAACAAAACCAGCTTGCTGGTGACGCAGCACCGCACCCCATCTTCTTATTGTACCCTTTTCTTGTAACTTCTGCACTCGGCCTATAATATCCTCTTCCAACATATTCATGGCTTGCGCCAGGTCCCGAAAGGGATGAGATTCCATGGGAAGATCCCCCTGCAATAGTCTTAATATTTTTCTATCGTCCTCATCATAGTTCATTAGAAACCCCCATATCAAAGGAAACTTTTATCTTAAATACCTTTTGGGCTGGCATATTCATAATTTTTAGACCTAATAAGATTTCTAGTTCTTGCAGGGTTTTCAAGGCAGCCTCACAGGAGGGAGCAGTCAGAGTAAACCACATATTATAATCGTGATCCCTAAGGTAATTGTGAGTAACCCCAGACACCTGGTTTATGGTTGCTGCCACACTTTCGATTCGCGCTTCGGGTACTGTTAGAGCACATAGGGTTGAATAAAATCCAATATTCCTCGAATCAATTATGCCCCCTATCCTCCTGATCAACCCACTGTCCTTCATCTCTGTTACCCTGGATAGCAGTTCATTTTCGCTAATCTTCAAACGGTTAGCCATTTCCAGGTAAGGCTGCACCACTAATGGAAAATCATTCTGCAATAAATCTAAAATAGCTCGATCCACATCATCTAGAATATGCACCTAAACATCTCCTTGAGGATGGTAAAGACACCAGGTATCTTCTGCCATGTAGTTACCGTCACCGCTATAATAATTCGCTCTAGCTCTACAGCCTCCGCATCGACTCCTATAATCACATATCCCACATTTGCCCTCGTAATCCATGGTACGCAACATTGTCAGAGTCTCGTTTTCCTTCCAAATAAGATCAAATGGTTTTTCCCGGACATTGCCCAATCGAATATCCAGATAGGCACAGGGTTGTACATTCCCGATAGGACTAATAATACAGTAACTTATCCCTGCCAGACAGCCTTTGGAAAATCTAAGAGGCACGCCTTTTTTATCCGCTACCCTTATAAATTGAGGTGCACAAGTAGGTTTTATTTCTATCGAAACCTGTTTCTGCTTGTCCATTAAACGGGCAATCGTCTTTTCATATTCGACAACCCGTAATGCCTCATCTTCTATATTAATACCCCTGCCAGTCGGCACCAGGAAAAACACATGATGCGCCATAGCACCTATCTCTACAGCAAAATCAGTAATGGCTTCCAATTCTCCCACGTTCCAATCCATGACCGTAGTGTGGATTTGAAAAGGCAATCCTGCTGTCTGAAGATTTTTCATTCCTGCTATGGTTAGCTGGTAGGCATTGTCCAATTTACGAAAAGCATTGTTCTTTGCCGGATCGAGGCTGTCCAAGCTTACACCTGCCGCCATGAATCCTGAATCTTTAAGCTTTCTGGCTACCTCCGGTGTAATCAGACTGCCATTGGTTCCCAAAACCGCCCGCAAGCCCTGCTGGGTCGCAAATGCTCCCAGTTCATAGATGTCAGAGCGCATTAATGGTTCTCCGCCGCTAAATATCATAATCTGAAAACCTGCTTTTTTAATATCTATGATAAGTTGCTTGGCTTCATCTGTAGACAGTTCGTCCACAGATTTGATACCGGCATCACGATAACAATGGTCACATAACATATTACACTGGTTGGTAGTATTCCATGAAACCAACATCTTAAAACCCTCCATTCAAAGAGTACGCAAATTGGATGCAACGCGGATAACGTGGATGTTCTCCCCCGTTTATCGTTCTCTGGCGTCTATCATCCTCTTTTAACCCTGGGCTAATATCTTAGCCATGTCCTTGGCAGAGTAGGTAATGATCATATCTGCTCCGGCTCTTTTAATAGATGTTAAGATTTCCTTAATTATGGTATCCTCATCAATCCATCCTTGAGCAGCCGCAGCTTTTACCATTGAATATTCTCCACTCACATTATAAGCTGCGGTAGGGTAACCAAACTTTTCTTTTACAGTTTTAAGTACATCTAAGTAGGCTAATGCCGGTTTAACCATTACTATATCTGCGCCTTCGTTTATATCCTGCTCAACCTCGCGCAATGCTTCCAGTATATTGGCCGGGTCCATCTGGTAGGTCTTACGATCACCAAATTGAGGAGCAGATTCAGCTGCTTCCCGGAAAGGCCCGTAAAAAGCGGAAGAGTATTTGGCAGCATAAGACATAATGGGAATATTAGAATATCCTTCAGAATCCAGCAGATTTCTGATATAGCCAACTCGCCCATCCATCATATCAGATGGCGCCACCATATCGGCACCCGCTTGAACGTGTGATAAGGCTTCCCTGGCCAACAATTCCAGACTGACATCATTATTAATAGTTCCGTTGGCCTCAACAATACCACAATGCCCGTGATCCATGTACTCGCACAAACACACATCGGTAATCACTAGCATTTCCGGCTGCCAATTCTTTATAGCTCGAATTGCCTCCTGTACCACACCATGTTCATCATAACCTGAACTGGCCAAGCTGTCCTTGTTTTCAGGCACACCAAAAAGCAAAACTGCTGGAATTCCCAGAGAAGAGATTTCTTCTAACTCGTCCTTTAACCTGTCAACTGAAAATTGAAAAACACCCGGCATTGATTGCACCGGATTTTTCTTATCAGTGCCAAAAGTCACAATAAGGGGGTAGATCAAATCCTTCACCGTTAGATGAGTCTCCCTGACCATACTGCGTAAAGTCTCACTGGCCCGCAGCCTTCTCATTCTGTTAATCGGAAAAGCCATAATATCCCTCCTAACTAAGCTTTGTGAGTTTCTATTGCTGACAAATAACAGGCCGGGTCTTCCGCCCATATGTCATTGTAAACAGCCCGAGCTCTTATTCTACATCCTGCGCAGAGCGACTTATAATCGCAATCCCCGCATTTACCTGTGACATGCTGATCTTTTTTTCTCAACTTCACCATAAGTTCATCATCAGAGGTCCATATCTGACTGAAGGGTTTTTCCCGAACATTACCTACCGTGTAATCCTGCCAGAACTGACAGGGATGAACATTGCCTCGCGAGTCTACATTAGCAAACTTGGTCCCCGCTGAACACCCACCATGCATTTGCAGTAAATGAACCACTTCATCAGCATGGGCGGGGTCCTGTTCTTGAATACGGTTGTAGAGAAAAATCCCATCGGCGTGATTATCAGTGGTCAATATTTCAACTTCCACTCCATTATTAAACAATTCCACGGTCTTACGACTGACATAATCCAGTATGGACCGTTTCTCCTCCAGGCTGGTGTCCATCTGGATCATTTCTTGGCCGCGGCCTGCATAAACCAGATGATACATACAGAAACGAGGAATCTTTTCTTCTTGGATGATTTCGAATATGCGGGGCAGGTCCTGCTGGTTGTAGCGATTTACCGTAAATCGCATACCGGTTTTCACTCCATTGGCCATGCAAGCTCTTATGCCCTTTAGAGCCATTTCGAAGGCTCCTTTTTTATTGCGGAATTCATCATGAGTCTCGGGCGCACCATCTACACTTATGCCCACATATTGAAAACCAGCTGCTTTAATTTTCTTAGCCATGGCATCATCTATCAGGGTTCCGTTACTGGATATGACCGGACGCAGTCCTTTTTCGGCTGCCAGGGCTCCCAGTTCGAAGATATCTTTGCGCAAAAGCGGCTCTCCGCCTGAAAAAAGCAAAACTGGCGCCTTCATTTCAGCCAAATCCGCAATAAAGAGCTTAGCTTCCTCGGTGCTTAACTCATTTTCATAATTATGATCTTCGGCTTCGATGTAACAATGTTTGCAGCGCAGGTTGCAACGGTTGGTCATATTCCATACCACCAGAGGCCGGTTTAAATCGGAAAACTGTAACAACTCCGGCGGAATATCCGGCTGTCCGCTATGCTTTATGATATCTGAAACGGTGGCCGTGCCACATAATAGTTTGGTGCATCCTATCATTAATAATTCCTCCATATTCTAAATAAGCCATAATATTACTTGCTATTTTCTAGGCTTTAAGGTCTTGCACTATGGAGTTAAACAAAGCTTCTATGGTATATTGATCCGGCATGACATCCACTGTGAAGCCATATTCTTGAGCTGTTTGAGCTGTTATGGGACCTATACAGGCCACCTTGACCCGACTGTTAAAATCCTTAATAAATTCTGCCCCAATTATTTTAACAAAATTACTAACCGTAGATGAACTGGTAAAAGTTATATAGTCTACCTGTCCATTCCTAATCTCTTTCAGAAACGACGGGTTGATATGAGAGGCCGCTACCGCCTGGTATAGAATCACCTCATCAACAATGGTCCCTAACTCGCGCAGACTCTCTGGTAAAACCTCCCGCGCGCCCCCTGCCCGTGGCAAAAGTATTTGCTCTTCGGGTTTAATCCTGGTCTTTAACTGTTCTAAAATACCTTCAGCTCGGTATTCTTCTGGTACAAATTCTACTAATAACCCTCGGTTAAGCAGCCCTGCGTTAGTTGCTGGTCCTATCGCGCAAATTTTTATGCCCTGCAGTTGGCGAATATCTATCTTTCTCTGGCGGAGTTCTTCAAAGAAGATGTCCACCGCATTGACGCTGGTAAAGATTATCCAAGCATATTTGCCGATAACAGTAAACGCTGAATGAAGAGCAGATAAATCAGATTCCGGAACGATTTCTATGGAAGGAAACTCTATGGCCTCTCCTCCCTCGTCTCTTATGCGTTCCAGCAGGCCACTGGCCTGGGCTCTCGCTCGGGTAACCAGAATTTTAGTACCCCAGAGCGGCTTGTTTTCCCGCCATTTTAAATCAGCCCGCAAATTGACAGTTTCCCCGACAATAATAATAGCAGGCGGTTGAAAATTAGCATCGTGTACCTTATTAACAATATCTTTCAGAGTACCGCTGATCACTTCCTGGTCCGGGTAGGTGCCCCTGCGAATAAGTGCTACCGGGGTATCCTGGCTCCTTCCGGCAGCTATGAGATTAGTAACAATGAATTCCAGGTTCTCCACACCCATTAGGAAAACCAGGGTACCGATTCCAGTACTTATTTTATCCCATTGAATAGAACTAACCGCCTTACCTGGCTTTTCGTGTCCGGTAATAACTGCAAAACTGGAAGTAGACTCCCGGTGGGTTACAGGTATTCCTGCGTAAGCTGGCACCGCTACTGCCGAAGTGATACCAGGCACAATTTCGAATTCTATCCCATGCTCTCGAACATACAGGGCTTCCTCCCCACCTCGGCCGAACACAAAGGGGTCTCCGCCCTTCAAACGGGCTACTATTTTACCCTCCAGAGCTTTTTTAACCAGCACTTCGTTTATTTGGTCCTGGGGAAGAGCATGATTGCCTGCGGCCTTACCCACATAGATGAACTCTGCTTCTCTATTAGCATAATTAAGTATTTCTTGGCCTATCAAGCGATCATATACAATCACTTCCGCTTTTTCCAGTACTTTCTTCCCTTTTATGGTAAATAAACCGGGATCACCTGGACCCGCACCAATTAGGTAAACAAATCCTCGTTTCTGCATCAATTATTCTCCTAACTGCCTTATTTCTGCTAGGATACTATGAGCTCCTCTATTCAAAAGGCTTTGAGCCAAACCCATGCCAATATCTATAGCGCGGTTTAGATCACCCATCAGACTCTCTTTAATCACTCGCTGACCATCCATAGAAGCGACTAGGCCTTCAATGTACAATCTGTCACCTTTAATTTGAGCCAAGGCAGCAATGGGAACCTGACACCCGCCCTCTAACGCTCTCAAAAATGCTCTTTCCGCCATAGTTTCCAGCTTGGTATGCAGGTCATTGACTGGCGCTATAATCTCTAGGGTTTCATAATCCTCTTCCCTTAACTCTATAGCAATAGCTCCCTGCCCTACTGCCGGCAACATTATATCCGCAGCAATCATTTCGCTAATTTTCCCGGTAAAGCCTAAGCGTTTCACTCCTGCATAAGCCAGAATAATCCCATCCAGATCCTGTTCTTCCATTTTTTTAATTCTAGTTTCTACATTTCCCCGCAGATCAACCATACGAATATCCGGACGCAAGGCCCTAAGCTGAGCAATCCTGCGCAGGCTTGAAGTTCCTACTGAGCCGTTCCGGGGAAGACTGGTCAGACTATAACCCTTATGGGAAATCAATACATCCTGGGGATTCTCCCGTTTCAATACCCCTCCCAAAACTAGCCCAGGGGCTATAAACGTTGGCAAATCCTTCATGCTATGCACGGCCAGATCAATGTCTCCCGCCAATAATTCATTTTCTATTTCTCTGGTAAAAAGACCTTTGTCTCCTATTTTAGATAGGGCTACATCCAATATCTTGTCACCCTTAGTTTTAATAACCTTTATCTCAATATCTATTTCCGGCACTACCTGGCGAAGCTCCTGGGCCACATACTCCGCCTGCCATAGGGCCAGCTTGCTACCTCTGGTTCCCAGCCTCAATCTTCGCATATTTTTCCTGCTCCTCATCAGCTAATCGCAAGCTAAATAGTTTTTTCACCACTTCAGCATATAGGTGACCCTGATTGCTTACCGCCATCTCCTTCAGGTTTACTATCGGAAAATGTAAGAGTTGGTTTACAATCGAATTGGCCATAGTAGCAATAATCTCCTGTTCCCGATCGGATATCTTACCTAGCCTATTAAAGGCCCGTTTCAATTCATTCTTTTTGATGCTTTCACCATAGCTTTTTAAGGCTGAGATGACCGGAACCACATATAACGTAGCCAGCCATTCATTAAACTCCACCAGTTCTTCAACTATAATACCGTTCGCCGCATCAGCCGCTTTCTGCCGGGCAGCAAAGCTGGAATCAATTACGTACTGAAGTTCATCAATATCATATAGATAAACACCTTCAATACAACCTAGAGCAGGCTCTACATCACGGGGAACAGCAATGTCGATCAGTATAATCTTCCGGCCGGTACGAGATAAAAGAACCTCCCGGCAGTTATCTTCTCTGATTACATAATGACTGGCAGCTGTACAACTAATAACAATATCAGCATTTCTCAATTCTTCTGCCAGCTCATCAAAACGAACCGCACGTCCGTTTAGATCAGCAGCCATTTCCACAGCTTTTTCGTAAGAGCGATTAGAAACGATTACTGAATGGACACCGTTTAACAGTAAATACTTGGTAGTAAGTTCCCCTATTTCTCCGGCTCCCACCACCAGTACAGTTTTATCGTCCAGCGAACCCAAAGTCTTTTTGGCTAGTTCCACGGCAGCATAGCTAACCGAAACGGGGTGCTGGTCAATAGCCGTCTCAGTTCGAACCTTTTTGCCCACATACAATGCCTTTTGAAACAGAGAATTCAGCACGCCATCCGAGGCCTTTAATTCCCGGGATTTCTCATAGGCTTCCTTAACCTGACCCAGCACCTGGGTTTCTCCCAGAATCATAGAATCCAGGCCAGATGACACCCGAAAAAGATGCTCTATAGCATCATAGCAGTTGGGCTGGTAAATATAGTTCTCAATATCATCGTTTGACAGGCCCGAATAGGAAATTAAAAATGATTTCAGACTCTTCTGGCCTGCCTCAATATCCTTAGCAGTTGCATATATCTCAGTACGGTTGCAGGTATTGAGAATTACCACACCTTCAACATCTTCATTTTTTAGTTTATCGTAGGCATAATCCAGCTCAGCAGCAGCAAAAGCAAATTTCTCACGGATCTCCACCGGTGCTGTCTTGTGATTTATTCCCGTAAGCAGGACATACATCCCTCAATCCGCTCCTCTATAATTTCTTTCCTACCTGCTTGGAGTAGTTCCAGGATATCAGAATTAACCAGTTCTTCAAATAAGTTCTTTCTCGCCTCAATACTTAAATTAGAACTTTTAATCTTATCCCGCAAATCGCCCAACATTTCCACCCATTCCCCGTACTCGTGGGGGATGATATTCTCCAGTTCCCGACGCAATTTTCCAGCTAGGAGAGGGCTCTTACCTTCAGTTGATATAGCTACACATAATGAGTTTCGTCTGAGTATGGAAGGAACATAGAAATCACAATTAGGCGGATCATCCACAGCATTCACTAATATGCCCTTTTCACGGCATAGAGCACTAATGCTTTTATTAATATCTTCATCATCGGTCGCGATAAACACCAAGAAGACATCGTCCAGGTCTTGCTGCTGAAAAACTCCTCGCCGCCAGTCAATCAAGCCTTGATCAGACCAAATATTGATATTGTTCTCAGCTGCAGGACTCACTACCCGAATAATGGCTTCGTATTCCAGCAATGTTTCTACCTTGCGTTCTGCCACCTTGCCGCCACCAACCACCAGGCATTTTTTGCCGGCAAGCTGCAAATATATTGGATATAAATGCGCCATCGTTACTCCCTAATTAAAAAAGGCCTGAATCAGACCTTCTTTTTGCTTTCTTTATCTTCGAGTTCGTCTTCGTCTCCTTCTTTTGCCTTTTTGAAGCTTTGCATGGCCTTTCCTAGAGATTCCCCTACTTTGGGCAATTTCCCCGGGCCAAAAATAACTAACACGATAATCAGAATCAGGCCCAGTTCCCAAGGACCAAAGTTACCAATAAATCCAAACAAAGTATTCCCTCCTTCAAGTTAAGCCATAAGAGGCTTGGACAATATTTATCAAATAAAAATGACTTACTCTCGGATACATCTCCACAGTTATTATGACAAAAAGTCCGGTCTTTGTAAAGAATGTGCGCTGGTCAGTTTATTCCTTCCCGGTCTCAGTTTTTTCTGGCTGCTCATCGTCTTTTATATTACGGCCGGGTCGGGCCAATTTGGCGACTACAATACTTATTTCATATAATATATACACTGGTACCGCCATCATTACTTGGCTAATGGGATCAGGACCTGGCGTAAGTGCTCCCGCCGCAATAACAATAATCAATAGAGCGTATTTTCTATTTTTGGATAACATCTCTGGCTTAACTACTCCAATCTTGGTAAGAAAGAAGGTAATGACCGGTAGTTCAAAAACCAAACCAAAAGGAATCGAAAATGACATTACGAAAGAAACATACTGGTCAACTTTAAACATGGTCTCCAGGTTCTCTCCAGCAATATATACAAAGAACTTTAAAACCAGAGGCAAGATGCCAAAGTAAGAAAAGAGTACGCCAGTCGCAAAAAGGATAAGGGTTATGGGAAATAATATATAGATGTATTTTCTCTCGTGGGGATAAAGGGCTGGTTTTAAAAATCTCCATATAGACCAAGCTACTATGGGGAAAGCAATAACGAACCCGGCTAAGATAGAAATCTGCAGCTTAACAAAGAATGCTTCAGTAACGCCCGTCACTATTAAGCGCTGATTTATGGAGCGCAGCGGCAGGGTAACTATGTTCAGCAATTGTTCGTTATAATTAAAGCAAGCCAGCGCAGCAACCAATATTGCTACCACACTGATTATTATGGATTTTCTTAATTCCTCAAAATGCTCTATTATGGTTTGCTTGTCATCGGCTGATAGTTTTTTAAATGCCAATCCAATTTCCTCCAGACCTTAAGGCTAGTCACGAAATAAATGCATCTAACATGCCGGTATTTGATACATTTATTCCATGACTGGTACCTAGTATTCCCTACCGGATATAAAAGAGGCTATATCATACAAGGAACTTTTTACCGGCACATCAGGCAATAAATCTAACTGCTGTCTGGCTTTATCGGCAAATCTACTACTAGCGTGGTAAGCATAATCCATTCCATCGCTTTCAGTAATAAGGCTAATAATCTCTTCAGCCTCTTTAGAACATAATTCCGGTGATGACAGCAACTTCCCCAGTTGCTCTCTTTGGGTCCCATACTTCAATGCATAAATTGCCGGCAGAGTAATCACTCCCTGCCTAATGTCGCTGCCCACAGGTTTACCAAGAATTTCTTCATCGGCAACAAAATCTAGAATATCATCCGTAATTTGAAATGCCATGCCTAAATAGTATCCATACCTTTTTATAGCCATAATTTCAGTTTCAGAAGCCTCACTTATCATAGCTCCCAACTGGCAACTCACTGAAATCAACAAAGCGGTTTTTCTCTCTATCCGGCGCATGTAATCCTTCATGCCCTGATGGATATTATAGCAACTGAGCATCTGCCTGATTTCACCTTCACAAATACGCATACTGGCATCGGCCAATACTTTCAATAAATCACTGCGCTGGTATGTTGCTACCAAACATAATGATTTGGCGAAAACATAATTTCCAGAGTATATTGAAATTCGGTTGCCCCATTCATTTTTTACAGTCGGCTGCCCCCGCCTCAAGCGGGAATTATCTATAACATCATCATGAACCAGCGTCGCCATATGCAACATTTCCAAAGCCACCGCCATAGGAATGACTGGTTCAATGGAATCAGTAAATAGCTTGGCTACCAGAAGTGTAAAGGCAGGTCTCAACCTTTTACCGCCAGCTTTGACCAAATGGGTAGCAGCCTGATCAAGTTCCGGCAATTCCGTATTAATGCTATGAATCAATCGTTCTTCAACTATGATCATTTCCTTATTTATTGGAGTGAACAAATCAAAACCGGTCATTACTTTCCCCTTATCTATGTACAATCATTTATTATTATATAGTTGCATCCCCGAAAAACCAACTAAAACGTTTTCAATCAACAAGAACTCCATCATATCTACGAAAAATGTCGTGGGGGATTTTCATTAAGTCTAATACCTTACCCACCATAAAAAGTACCATCTCATCAACAGAATTCGGGCGGTGGTAGAAGGCGGGCATCGCTGGGACAATAGAAACTCCCATATCGGCCAGCCTCAACATATTCCGCAAATGTATCGAACTCAAAGGTGTCTCACGAGGCACCAGGATGAGCGGTCTTTTTTCTTTTAGCATGACATCAGCCGCCCGTTCAATCAAATTGTTGGACATGCCATTGGCCACTGATGCCAGAGTAGACATAGTACAGGGTATGATAAGCATAGCTTCAGTGACAAAAGATCCACTGGCTATCCTGGCGCCTATTTCGCTGTTCTGATAAAAGTACAGCTTGCCAGCAGGCAAATAGTCTGAGAGGGTAGTTTCCAAAGGTTTTACACTTGACCAACCCATTTCCTGAGCCAGTACCAGAGCGGCTGGTTCACTCACCACCAGATGCACTTCATGATCTCTTTGCAATAGCTCGGCGATTAGTTTCAAACCGTATATAACTCCGCTGGCACCAGTCAAGGCTACGATATATCTGGACAAAAGCATCACCTTTCTCCTGTGATATAATTCACTTGCAAGTGGCTTAGCAATCTACATTTCCTTGTACTTTAGGCAAGAATATCCACTAGTGCCATAATGAGAATAATCAGGCCGACATAATGGTTAATCTTAAATGATGCAAAGTTTACTCTGCTCAGATCACCGGGACTTACGATTATATGTTCATAGAGTAGGAGCAGGGCAGTAAATAGAACTCCCATATAGTACCAGAACCCCAGAGTTAGAACTATTCCATTTAAAATTAGAAACACCACGGTTAAAAAATGAAATGCTGCTGAAAATAATAAGGCTCCGGCTTCACCAAAACGTGCCGGTATGGAATAAAGATGATTGGCACGGTCAAATTCTATATCCTGACAGGCATACATGGCATCGAACCCGGCTATCCAACAGGCTACCGCCAGCCAAAGAACTAAGGGCTGCCAATCAAAGCGTCCGCTTATAGCGATCCAACCACCTACTGGTCCAATCCCTACTGCCATTCCTAAGAGCAGATGACACCACCAGGTAAACTTTTTGGTATAGGAATAAACCCATAGCACAATAACTGCCAATGGGGCTAGTTTAACACATAATGGGTTAAGCTGTCCGGCCGCATAAAATAGCAGGACAAAAAAAATCAACACCAAGAGCCAAACACCTATGACCGGAAGTTCTCCCGCCGCCATAACCCAACCAGATGTACGCGGGTTGGCCCGGTCAATCTTGCGGTCTATTAAACGGTTAAGACATAAAGCCGCGGAGCGAGCGCTTACCATAGCTACGGTAATCCATAGCAACTGCATTACGGTGGGTATCCCTTTAATCGCCAGGAATGCGCCCAGATAAGCAAAGGGTAAGCCAAATAGGCTGTGCCCAAAGTCCACCATGGAAAGGAACTTTTTCATTTTAGTCAAGGCCATATTCACTCCACTTAGTATTTACCAAATCAACAATTTCTTTACTCATTTTTATATCTTCTGGCCATTCGCGCAGGTGCCCCTCATCGGCCCACTTTTTAGTTGCATCGATACCCATCTTAGAACCAAAAAGAGGCAGCGGAGCCGAATGGTCCAGAACATCCAGTGGTCCCTCTACAATCATAGTATCTCTTTTAGGATCTGCATTGTTAAAGACCTTCCACAAAACCTCGGATAGATTCTGCACATTAACATCCTTATCAACCACCACAATAAATTTAGAAAACATCATCTGACCCATACCCCATACCGCATTCATAATCTTACGGGCATGACCCGGATAAGCCTTTTTGATAGATATAAACACACAATTGTGAAAAACACCTTCCATTGGCATGTGCATATCGACGATTTCGGACATCTGCATTTTTAAAAGAGGCAGAAAAATCCGCTCGCTTGCCAGAGCCAGGTAACAATCTTCCTGGGGAGGCTTGCCAACAATTGTAGTCGGATAAATAGCATCCTTCCGATGGGTTATGCATTTGATATGAAATACCGGGTATTCACCGGGAAGGGAATAATAACCGGTATGATCCCCGAAAGGTCCTTCTATGCGGCTCTCTTCCAGATCAATGTAGCCTTCCAGGACGATTTCGGCATCAGCCGGAACCTCCATATTAATCGTTTTACATTTAACCATTTCCACCGGCTTCTTGCGTAGAAATCCAGCAAAAATAAGTTCATCTATCTCCTTGGGCAAGGGCGCTGTAGCTGCATAAGCAATCGCCGGGTCTCCCCCTAGAGCCACTGCTACCTCCACCTGGGAATTGCCCGCTTCTTTATTTAAGCGGTAATTTTCTGCCCCATCATGATGAATGTGCCAATGCATCCCGGTCGTGTTTTGGTCATAAACCTGCAAGCGATACATACCCACGTTTCTTTTGCCGTTACGGGGGTCCTTAGTGTAAACCTGGGGCAGGGTTATAAACTTTCCCGCATCGTCAGGCCAGCACTTGAGTATCGGGAGTTTATCCAGAGACGGTTCCATACAAACTACCTCCTGGCATGATCCACTTTTAACAGTTTTAGGAAAATAGGAGGATAGTTGGGCCAGAATCGGCAACATTTTCACCTTGCCCAGTAAAGAATCAGGAACGTTGTCAGTCAATTGCAAAAGTTTAGTAATTTCATCACCAATATCGTCAAGATCTTCCACCTGCAAGCTTAGAGCCATGCGCTCAGGGCTGCCATAAGCATTGATCAAAAGTGGCATGTCCGAACCTTTTACATTTTCAAAAAGCAAAGCCGGGCCATAAGCCTTACTGACTCTATCAGTAATCTCGGTTATTTCCAAATCCGGGTCAACCAGAGTCTTAATTCTCAGTAACTCTCCCTTATCTTCTAGAACCTTAACAAATTCATGCAAATCTTTATAAGCCATCAGTCTTACCTCCTATTTCCTGATCCATTTCCTGCACCAGTTTTTGAAACCCAGGTTCCATTCCGATAATGTGCTGGCTCAAACTCTGTATCAGTTGTCGAGCTTTAATTAAATAGTTACCTGCATCCTGTTTTTGCTCATGAACATATGCTAACTCTAAGGCCATACCCAAATTATAACCTAACTCTCCGTACATCCCAGTTATTTCGGGGGCCAATCCTGCCAATTCAGCAGCGCTTTTAAAAGCATTGTAATATAAGGGACCCCTGGTTCTAGACAGTACTTCCTGTAAGTTTCTATTTAGTTTATATTCCACAATCAATCCTTCATTGATCTCGCAAATCATGGCCGCAAAGCTATCTAGAAGCTTATCCGCCCGGGTTTCCAGCAGCAGACTAAACACTTTGCCAAAAATATAATCTCCAATTAATATGGTAAACTGTAGTTCCTGGTTGTGTTCCTGCCCCTCCTCTTCATCTTTAACCATTACGTGAATTTTATTAGCAAAATTTATGGTTTTATAAAGATTCGCCATTTGAATGAATAATTCTCTTTCCAATCCCAGACAGCGGTAGGCACTAATTACCATGGCCGGCAATAATTGAAAACTTAAATCCCCATCCATTTTTCGCGCATAAATAGCTATCTCATCCCACCAGGGTAATAAGCTTTTTTTAAATATTTTGTCAACATCCAATAAATCTGCTTTTATCTCCCTGGTAAAAATAAATTCCATTTAATTAAGTCCTCCTTAGTAAAACTACCAACCTGCTTTTCTATTATTCTACAGAATACAAGTAGTTCCTGCCGGGTTAGTCTTTTTCATTCCACTATAGAGATATTTTATAAGTACTGCTTATATATAATACATGAATCGACACTACAATAACATAATAATTCATAATAAGGGCTTGCCCATTTTTTCCACAAGTAAAAGGCCCCACTTGTAAGTACTCTAACAAGTAAGGCCCTAGCTAAATTTGTTATTCTCTTTTCTACTACTTCGGTCTACTAAAATAGTATCCCTCCTAAATATTTACCACCATGCGCTCTTCCTGCTCCACCATTAATCCCCTTTTAATTTCCTGTGCATTTACATATTCAGCCCCAAAAGCTTCCGCCACATAATTACATGCATCCCATGGATTAACTTTTTCGCCACAAGTAAATACATCCACTGCTGCGTATCCCAATTCCGGCCAGGTATGAATCGCAAGGTGAGACTCGGAAATAACAACAACTCCACTAACCCCTTGTGGGCTAAATTTGTGGAAAACCACTTCCCTAACTTCAGCACCAGCCTCTAAAGCCGCATTCACCATGATATCCTCAACCTTTTGAATATCATTCAATGCTTCAAATCGACATCCGTAAACCTCAGCTAGAACATGTCGCCCTAAAGCCTGCAATCATGTCAACCCCCTTCAATTAAAAATGTTCTCCCAAACCTCCCTTCATTCATTGGTCTAAAACATACATGTAGAATTGTAGCACATTCCTTCTGCATGTCAATAAATAGATATACATTTTTTCGCACATATTTTCAATGTCAGCCAGCAGAGGATAATAGCCCAGCAATACCTATTGAGGCCATGGGTGCCCTCCTTTTACTTATGTATTCTATTTTTTGTCCATTTGTGTCAGTTGGTCAACTTTGCTATATATTCCAGATAAGTTCCTGGGGGCTTGAATTTTATGGCCTATAGTGATATTTTAGATGTTGATTTCAATTATAAAAACATCACTATTATTATAGAAACAGGAGGAAACAAGGTATGGCAAACAGGAAAAGGATTCTTACGGGCGATAGACCGACTGGCAAGCTGCATTTAGGCCATTATGTAGGCAGTCTAGCCAACCGGGTTAAACTGCAGGAAGAATACGATAGTTATATTATCATTGCCGATGTCCAGGCACTAACTACCAATTTTGAGAATCCCGAGAACCTGAGCCGGGATACCTTTCAAATTGCCGAGGACTACCTGGCTGCAGGACTCAATCCTGAAATATCCACCATTTTTGTTCAGAGCATGATCCCGGAAATTCATGAATTGACCATGTATTTTTCCATGTTTACTACAGTCAACGTCTTAAGACACAACCCCACCGTAAAGTCCGAGGCTCAGCAACATGGTTTCAGCGATATGACCTACGGTTTCCTTGGATATCCGGTCAGCCAGGCTGCCGACATCAGTATTTTCAGGGCTCATCTGGTACCAGTTGGTGAAGATCAGATTCCGCACTTGGAGTTTACTCGCAAAATTGTTAGACGTTTCAATGATCTATACCGGCCAGTGCTAGTTGAACCCGACATACTGCTGGGTGCCGTACCGCGACTGGTAGGCTTGGATGGCAAAGCCAAAATGAGCAAAAGTCTTAACAATTCCATCTACTTGAGCGATGATTCGTCGGAAATTAGAAAAAAAGTTATGGACGCTGTAACCGACCCGGCCAGAATCCATAAAAACGATCCTGGACATCCGGAAGTTTGCACTGTATATGAATATCATAAGATTTTTAACCCGATAGAGGTTGAGACAATAGAAGGAGAATGTCGGCGCGGAGAAATCGGCTGCGTAGCTTGTAAAAAACGACTGGCAGGATGTTTGGACGCCCTGCTCGAACCGATGCGCGAGAGAAGAGAAAAATACTCCCAAAATCCTGGGCTAGTGAAAGAAATTCTGATGGAAGGAACTAAGAAGGCCCACCAAGTAGCCAAAGAAACTATGAATGAAGTTAGAGACGCCATGGGCATAAACTACTTTATATCGTAACTATTAAGGAATAAGCCAGATCAACTGCATCACAGAACAGAACCTTCGACGCTGCACTGATGAAGCAGCAGCGACAACCTTTGCAGTTACCATTTTGCCTTTATAGATAGCGGCTTGTATTTTCTAGGCTTCAAAGTTATATCAGTTAGTAGGATATCGATTTTTCCATATATGACACTAAGGGATGCTGTTATATCAAGCTCCAAGGTATCCTTTAGATTAACCTCATTTAAAATATATTGGGTGAAATCACTAATCTGAAGATGCTTTCGATTACCCGTTTTGGTATAGATGCATAGGCATTTCAGTTTTTTCTTTTCCTTTCTTTTTTTCTTCATACATTAATTGATCGACTTGATTCATAAATTCTTCTGCTGTCATTCTATTTATGCTGTCATAGATAGCATATCCCATGCTAATTTTGATTTGATAAGGCGTGATATTGGTTTCATTGAATTGGGTGATATTCTTGCAGATTCTCTCAATTGCTTTATCTAAATCCGAAAGGTTATCTACTTCTAGTATGATAATGAATTCATCCCCTGCATACCTGGCAATAAAATCATTTTCCCTGAAGCTTTTTCTGAGAATATCCGCTGTAAATTCCAAAGCCTTATCTCCAGCTATATGCCCATATTGATCATTAATCTTTTTAAAATCGTCGATATCCAGCATGATTCCAGCTATTTCTTTATTTCCAGTATTATTGCTGATTCTGTATCGTAAATAGCTATCCAATTCTCTGCGATTATACACCTTGGTCAGATAATCTCGGGATAGTTTTTCATTTTGAACATTTAGGTAAATAATCAGCATCGAAATGACCATTGCAGGCCATATCAAGGAGATTCCGAAGCATATTGCCTGCAGGATTCCTCCGATTGTCGGTGGAATGGCAAAAACTAGAAGCGCTTGATAGCTGCTTTTAGGTATTTTGTTTTTTTCTCTCAGAATCTGAATGAAAGTAAAAGCAAGATAAAAGTAGCATATAATGAATAATAACGGGAACAGCGCTCCTCTATGATAGCTGTTTTGTGCATCCAGATAAAAATAGTATCCTGTAAAAATGCTTGAAATAGAAATCAGTGTTGAAATCACTGTAGGTATTGAAATCATCCGTAGGATCTTTTGTGAATGTGCTTTGTCTTCAAAAATATAATAATCAACATAAAGTGACCAAAGTATGCATACTACCGGATTAAGGATGTAATACACCATTATGATAAACAGATTGAATTCTTTGATACTAACAAAATTAATACCATCAAGAATGTATATCAATGAATCCGTCACCAGCAGTAGAATATTCGTAAATATAAGCAGCGAAAACAATCTATATTTGTATTTATCCCAATTATTGTATCTATTAAAATTAATCAGAATGATAAGTAAAACAATGACAGAAAATAGATCGATATCGCTTTTTAGAAATTGTTCCATTTTTTCACCTCGATCTATTATTGTACGTTACAAATTATTTCCTTGGTTTTATTACGGCAAAAAGGATTTAAACACCTTCGAAAATAATTATAGTACAACCTTGTTGTCCAGTGCGGCCAGCTTCTCTATTTGCTCATAAAGCTTCCGGAAGTTTTCCGGGGTTAAGGATTGTTTTCCATCTGAGAGCGCTCTGTCCGGATCCGGGTGCACTTCCACCATTACCCCATCAGCCCCGGCCGCAATGGCTGCTTTCGCCACTGGAATTACCATTTTCCATTTCCCCGTTGCATGGCTGGGGTCAACTAAAATAGGCAGATGAGATAAATGCTTAATCAACGGTACTGCTCCAATATCAACCGTATTACGGGTATAGGTTTCAAAGGTGCGAATACCCCGTTCACATAAAATGACGTTGGGATTCCCGCCACTCAGGATATATTCTGCCGCCAAGAGCCATTCCTCAATGGTGGCTGACAAGCCTCTTTTGAGAAGCACCGGTTTCTTTAGTCTGCCCAACTCTTCCAGCAGGGTAAAATTTTGCATGTTCCGACTGCCCACCTGCAGGATGTCAACTTGCTCATACAGGTAATCCAAATCTCTGACATCCATAATCTCGCTCACCAGTGGTAAACCGGTCAAATCGCGAGCCTCCACCATGATCGCCAGTCCTTCCCGACCCAGCCCTTTAAAAGAATAGGGCGAAGTTCGAGGCTTAAAAAGACCGCCTCTCAATATATGCGCACCCATGCTTTTTAGGAAAAGGGCATTTTCCAGATAGGAATCCCTGCTTTCCACTGCACATGGCCCGGCGATAACCGTACAATACCCTTCACCAATGAAAAGGGTTCGCCCCGGCGTTGGTATTTCTACCAGTGTATCTTCATTACTATAGCCGCGAGAAGCCAGTTTAAAAGGTTTCATTTTAATCCCCCACAAATTAGGCATCAAGAATGTTTGCAATTAGTATAACATGAGCTAAACTTAAAAATACCAAAGATTATCGAAAGGAGAAATATATGCGTGAAAAACTTAAAGCTTGCCATCTGCCAGATGCAGGTTTCTAGCAGCAAAGAAGATAATCTGAATAAAGCTGGCGAGATGGTTAATAAGGCTTCCCGCAGGGGAGCACAGATGATTATATTGCCAGAAATGTTTAATGCACCTTACCAGACCGACCTTCTGGCTGACTACGCAGAATCTTTTCCCGGACCAAGCACCAATTTTTTATCTGACCTGGCCCGCCAAAACAGGATATTCTTAGTTGGCGGTTCCATTCCTGAGATAGACGCCGAAGGGAGAATATATAACTGCAGTTATACCTTCGATGAGCAGGGCAATGTCATTGGCAAACACCGTAAAGTACACCTCTTTGATGTAGATATCCCTGGACAGTTATATTTTAAAGAATCCGATGTCTTTAACGCTGGAGATGGCTTGCAACTAATCCGATATCATGGGCTAGTTTTGGCCGTACTAATCTGCTATGACATCAGGTTCCCTGAACTGGCCCGAATGGCAGCCTTAGAAGGAGCGCAAATGCTGGTCATTCCCGCTGCTTTCAATCATACGACCGGCCCAGCTCACTGGGACTTGCTGATGAGAACTAGAGCTGTTGACAACCAGCTGTTCGTAGTCGCTGCCGCTCCGGCCCTGAATCCGGAAGCCAGTTATCAGGCCTGGGGACATTCACTGGTGGTAGACCCCTGGGGAACGGTAATAAGTGCGGGTGGTTCTGGTGAAGAAACGATCTATGCTGAGCTGGATTGGAGCATGGTCGATAAAGTTCGGCAGGAATTACCGCTCCTAAAGCACAGGAGAACCGATATCTATCAATTAAATCATAACTCAAGTATACGAATCTAATTCAATCCCTATATTTAAGGCCAAAAATCCCCGTTGCGACCCCCTACAGGAGGATATTTCAGTCGCGGTCTTGAATAACTAAATGATACAATAATTATGTATTATAAAAATGGAAGATTAACTGCCGGTAAGCCTATCTAATAGTTCCATAACTGGTGCATAAACCAGAATCACTGATAAAAGGAGCTGACTTTAAATGCTGAATGAAAGCCTTACCGATTTAAAAAGCAGGTTAGACCAGGACGGCATTGTATTGACTTTTACCGGACCATTCTCGCAGGAGATTATTGAGGTACTGGGTGATTCAATTAAGAAACATATAAAATCTGACGAAAACATAAAGAAAAACACCCTAAATGTATTTTCAGTCTTCATCGAGCAAACCCAAAACATCAATGCCTACCTCTCCAGTAAGAAATTTGCCCATGAGGGCCTTGGCTTCCTTAGCTCTGGCCTTATAATTATTGGTAAAACCAGCGAGAACTACTTCGTTTATTCCGGTAATATGGTTATAAAGGAAGATGCCATTGCTCTTATGTCCATGATTGAAGAAATTAATGGACTAGATAAGGAGCAATTAAAAGCTGCCTATAAGAGTCAAATGAAAAGGGAACGGTCGATACCAGAAGGAGTACCTGGAGGAGCCGGATTGGGCCTCCTGGAAATGGCTAGAAAATCGTCCGCCCCTATAGAATATACTTTGGTTAACCGGGATGAACGCTTCGATTATATAATCCTGAAAGTAATTGTATAATAAGAGGCTGTCAAGGAATAAAACGGGCCGACTATTTTATTTCTTATAAGTCCCTAACACATAGATTTTAAAAGTGATTGGAGGAATTGGTTTTGACCAGCCTTTATATTGAAGCCACGCGATCTACCCCTGAGATCAAGTTTGAAAACCATATTCTGACTGTTAAGGGCCAGTCTTATCCTGAAAATGCCGTTGGCTTCTATGCGCCAATCTTTTCCTGGTTGAATGAATACCTTGGTATGCTCGGTGAAGTTACAGCCATATTCCAATTTGACCTGCTCTATATGAATACTAGCAGTTCCAAATGCATCATGGATTTTGTTGACATATTGCAAGGTGCTTACCGTCAGGGAAAACGGGTATCTATCAACTGGTATTACGATCCAGAAAATGAAAGTCTTCTGGAATGTGCAGAAGAATTCAAAGAAGATGTTGATCTTCCCTTTAATATTATTCCTTTGGAAGGGTAATAACAATTATGGCTAAGCTGCCAGTTAGTTTGATTATAGAGGATATTAATGATTTAAAACTCACCAATGATGTTTTTGGCCACGTAGCCGAGGATAGCACGCGGCCTCCGTATAGTGTTTTCTGTTTCCATTCCTAAATTCTAAATCCCAGCACCGTTATATCATCCCTTTGTTCCTGATCGCCCATGTATTTCTCCAGTAAATCAAGTACTAGCTTTTCCTGTGTGGCTAAGGTCTTATGCTGGTTCTCCCCTACGATGTTTTGGAATCGTTTGCTGCCAAATCCAAACTCGTTTTCCTGCCCGTTCTGATCAAAGATGCCATCTGTGGCTAAATAGAAGTTAGTTACTCCTTCCAGGCTTAATTCTCGATTACTAAATTCATAATCCGGGTCTGATTTCTTATAACCCAGACTCTGCCTGTCACCCTTCACTTCAGCTACCCCGTTATCCTGGCAATAAATAAGGCTGATTCTGGCCCCGGCGTAAAGCAGCTTTTTTTCCCCCGGCTTTACCAGACAAAGACCTATGTCTACCCCATCATTGGAAAGAGTGTTGGGATTATCCTGATTGAGGGTTTCCTTAAGCAGTCGGTTAAGTTTTTTCAGAACCATCGCTGGGGTATAATCACCTGCATGATCCATGATTCGATCCAGAATCGCGTTTACAGTCATGGTCATTAATGCACCCGGAACACCATGCCCGGTGCAGTCGGCAACGGCGATATAGTAAGCGGAACCTTCTTTTTTGCACCAGTAGAAGTCTCCTCCCACTAGGTCACGCGGCTTCCAGATGATAAAATAATTATCCGCAGGAATCTCCAGTATTTCCCCTATATTGGGCAGAATTGAGGTCTGGATTCTCTGGGCGTAGTCAATGCTTTGCATCACTCTCTCATTCGCTTCCCTTAATTCCTGGGTTCTTTCCTCCACCCGCTGTTCCAGAGTATGGCTGTAATCTTCAATAATATCCGCCATGCTGTTAAAACTCTCGCTCAGATCGCCCACTTCATCACGGGTTGTGACCGGCGAACGAGCGCTAAAATCCTTCTGCGAGTACCTTGTGACAGCTTCCCTTAACTTGCCTATAGGTTTGAGCAGGCTGTTTACGAGTAGTAAAATAATTAAGACCCCAACCGCCAGGGATATGGCAAGTGCGGCTATGAATCCATATAGGAGCTTGTTTAGGGGCTTCATATACTCAGCTCTGGGTATAGCCACGCCAAAAGTCCAGTTGGTAGATTTAATAGGACTGGTAACAAAATATTTATCGACTCCGTCATAGTCTGTTAACTCAATAATGCCATAATGACCCTTTTGAATCTGATCCAGCATGGGGAGGTAACGCCCAGCTAAAACATCTACTGCATTTTGCAGTCCGTTGGAAGTGGGCTGAAAAGCCTTTTCCGGGTGAACCAGAATATTGTGATCACTATCCAGCAAAAAGGCATATTCAGACTCATTGGTCTTTGATTCCTGCGCACGATTAATCAGGTCGGTTAGAAGAATATCCGCCCCCACCACTCCTGTTAATTGACCATTTTGTTTAACCGGCCGAGCGATAGTAAAAATCATCTTCCCGGTGCTGGCATCTAGATAAGGCGTAGTATATGCCAGGTTATCATTTTGGACTGCTAATGTGTACCATTTTCTTGTCGTGCAATCGAACTCGGAAGGCGGATGCCACCCGGAACCATCAATAAACGGCTTATCTCTGATAGGAAATCCCATATAATAATCAATTACTGGGGAGCTTTGCCTTTTCAGCTTGCTGGTCAAATAATTGAGCAGATATTGGTCGCCAAAGTCATTGTTTATTTCAATATCTTCTACGATACCGGTAACAGCTTGCCCCTGCTCCACAAACCATGTATTAAATTCGTTTGCCGTCTTCATAACTGATTCTGCAGCTTCCTGATTTATTGCCTCTTTGACTTCCCTGTAGGATATGATATAGCTGACCGTACAAACTATAGTCAGACAAAAAAGACAAATTATACATGTAGCTAGAACTAGTTTGGTTCTTAAACTGCTAAAACGCAAAGCCTTCACCTCTCCAAATTATACTTAGGTTTTTTTGATAGTCCCTTTGCTTCATGTATATTCTTCTACACTGGGGCCAATAGTCCTTTGGAAAATCGGGAAAAATGCAAATAAAAGCGCCGGGGTCAATTCACAATTCAAAACCTCGGCGCATTCTAATATATTTTTCTTTTCCGTGATAAACCCTTACTCTACAGCATTTAACCTTTTCAAATCTTCCCGTAATCTGGCAGCATCTCTAAGAAAAACATGGCATATCTCTTTCTGGTCTTTATTGGTATTTACATGAACCAGCAACCTTATACAGAGCGGAATAGAACCTTGCACCTGAATCTCCTGGGAACATAATAAGGGAACCAAATGCAAACCCATGGAGCGAGCAGCTTCCGCCGGAAAAGCTGATTTAATATCCGCGGTGGTCGTGAATATAATACTAGCGATATCCTCTAAGTCTAGTTCATTTTGTTTAATGATTTCCTCTAAGACTTCACCGCTGGCCTGTAATACTTCTTTTGCACTATCTTCTTTTACCGTTATAGCTCCTCTAATTCCCCTTACTACCATTCTACCATCCTGCCTTTCTTTTCTTTATGGCACAGCCCGGTGTCCGAGACCGATTGATACCTCATCTAGATGAAGCAAGCCTATACCAAAGAAAATCGCTACGCTTATGTGATCTTTGAAACGAGCCACTCCTATTTTACCACCAACATTGAGACCGATAGCCTTAGGCATGATCTGAGCTAGAGCTTCACGAGTAGCGCCAGCCACAGCTCCCTCATCCGGGTGCGTATCCTTGATAACTCCTTCTCGTTTGGATGCAACCACCGCTCTTTCTACAATTTTGGCCACCGAGGAGATAAACTCACCTCCGTAATCAACCGCAACCGCTTTGATCCCGTATTGTTCAAATAATGACTTTTTCATAGCTATTTCTTCTGGCCGGGATAAAGAAAGTGCCATTTTAACAGCTGCTGTAGCTACAATTTTACTTCCTACTTCCACTACCACACCACCTCGCATTTCATCTACTTTTATTTTACTATAATTTTACCTACCATTACTATGGTTTGATTGGCGGTAAAGATTTGTTTTGAGCTCGGATAAGCGAGGTTCGAAGAAACGGACATAATTTTATAATCGATAGGGAAATTGTAAGCAGTAGAATCTATCTCCACAGTATCACCAGCATTAATATCAATCGTGACCTGTCTTTCTGTAAAACTATATTTTTCCTGGCCATTGATTAATATCTTGGCTCTGGGCAAAGATGAGAACTTTTCTACAGCAATGGCTAGCTTAGTTTGCGGTGATTTGATCCCCCCAGCTGCTGGGGAGCTATCTTGCTCTTGGTAACTAACTGGAAACTCTAAGTTCTGACCTTCCATTCGTTCACCCCAGCTTAGATAAAAGCGAATTGGGTCAGCCGTCATTAACCCCTGAACCGCAACCATTAGCAGCAAACTAAAGATAGCAAATCGTATCAGGCTTCTTTCCACCCGGTTTACAAAGTTTTTCATAATACCATCCCCCTAGGCATATCTCTCCTCTATCTTATGCCTGGGTTAAGGCCTTTATCCATGGAATGTAATTACCGTGTTATTATTTCGTAATTCCTAAAATCGAAATAGCCAGAGTGGCTGCTCCATAGCCATTGTCAATATTGACCACTCCCACCCCGCTGGCACAACTGTTCAACATAGCCAGCAATGCCGCCAATCCATTAAAACTTGCTCCGTAGCCCACACTGGTAGGTACCGCAATCACCGGCTGTTTGCTCAAACCTCCAACCACGCTGGCCAGAGCTCCTTCCATTCCGGCTACCACGATAATCACCTGGGCCTTATTTATCTGCTGTATTTTATCCAGTAATCGATGAATACCAGCTACTCCCACATCGTAAATCCGATCAGCTTGACCTCCCATTACCTCAATGCATAAGGCTGCTTCTTCCGCAACCGGCACATCAGCAGTTCCAGCAGTTACCACAGCTACTTTGCCTAATGAAGGTGGCGCAGAACGTTGTAAATATAGTAAACGAGCCAGGGGGTTGTATTGAATATCGGAAATCACGGTTTTTACTGCCTCAAAAGCTTCTATCCCAGCCCGGGTACCAATAATATTGTTATTTTGCAGAGCTAAACGTTGAAAGATTAGCATGATTTGATCCCTGGTCTTACCTTCGCAATAGATCACTTCCGGGAAATTATCCCTGATGGCACGATGATGATCAAGCTTAGCAAATCCCAGATCCTCGTAGGGCAGTATTTTCAAGGCCTGATAGGCATCTTCTATCTCTAACTGCCCGTTTTTTACCTCATTAAGAATCTCGTACAGCTGTTTCTCATTCATTTACATCTTCTCATTTCTCGCAGTTATATAGCCACTTAGGTCTAGAGATACGCTGCTAAACCCACATTGTTTTACTCGCCGGTTTATTTCTCCTCTCAAAACAAATGCCCTTTCTAAATCTCCCTGGGCAAACTCCAAGCGAGCTTCTCCGGCATGCCATCTGACCCTGACGAATTGGAAGCCCAGTTCATGTATAGCAGCTTCCGCACTCTGTACTTGTTCCAATATCGAAATCTCAATTCGGTGTCCAGTTTTTATCCGGGTAGCCAGACAGGATTCCGTTTTTTTCCCGGCAAAGGGAAGCTGATAACCCTGAGCAATAATGCCAATATCTTCTTTACTAATCCCGGCTTCCAGCAGGGGGCTAGCAATTCCGGCCTCTTTTAGAGCCCTCATCCCAGGCCTATAATCTTTCAGGTCATCAACTACCGAACCCTCGATAAACCTGGCTCCAGCGTATTCAGCCTGTAGGGACAATAAAAAAGCAAACCTCTCACGCTTACAATAATAACAGCGTAAAAGGTCATTAGCTAGAAATTCTTCGTTTTTCATCTCCGGTCCTGGATAGATATTATGTTTTACATTCAGCCAAGACGCTGTTATTTGTGCGTCCTGTATTTCTCGTATCGGAGTGGTAGCCGAGTGAAAAGTTATCGCCTGCAATTGCTTAGCAGCTAATGCTTGTGAGCAAGCCCATAAAAGGAAAGAACTATCCATACCCCCTGAATACGCTACTACTACTGGAGCCATTCGCTTAATCATAGCATCCAGTAGTTTCAGCCTATTATAACTACCAATTTTCTTTGGCATATTGAACTCCGGCAAGAAATGCCTCCCTATTATTTTGTATGACCGACTCTTTCTTCCCTTTAAATATAACCCCAAAATGTTCCAAAGCCTGTTCCACAGTAACTACTCCAGTCTTTTGCAGGCAAGCTCCCAGAAGCAGCATATTAGCCCCCTTGGGGCTTCCCATGTCGTCAGCAATCTGGTTTACTGGCATTTGAAAAACGTTTAAGTCTTCTCTCTGGGGCAGTCTGTCCACCAATGAAGAATTGATAACCAGCGTTCCGTTCTTCTTGATCTTATCCTCAAAACGATCCAAAGACGGTCGGTTCATTATAATAGCCATTCCCGGATGCTCAGTCAGGGGGGAGCTGATCTCCTCCTCTGCAATGGTAACCAGACAATTGGCTGTACCGCCTCGCATCTCGGCGCCATAAGCAGGTAACCAGGATACATTTTTGCCTGCGCCCATGGCCGCATAGGTCAGGAATTTACCCATGGACAGAACTCCCTGTCCGCCAAAACCCGCAAACAACACCTGTTTTTCGCTATCCATCCTACTCAGCCTCCTTGACCTTAAATTCACCTAATGGATAATAGGGTATCATGTTATCTTCCAGCCACTTTAAGGCATCCATCGGACCTAAACCCCAGTTGGTAGGACAGGTAGACAAAACTTCTACCATAGAAAAGCCCAAACCATTAATCTGCGTCTGGAAGGCTTTCTTAATCGACTTTTTAGCCTTAATAACGTTGGCAGGATTGTTGACTGATACCCTGCTTATATAGGCAGAGCCCTCATTAACGGATAATAATTCTGCCATCCGCATCGGATAACCGGTTTCTTCTTTCTTCCTGCCGTAGGGAGAAGTGGTAGTCACTTGCCCCAGTAGAGTTGTAGGGGCCATTTGGCCACCGGTCATGCCATATACAGCGTTGTTCACAAATATCACCGTAATCTTCTCGCCCCGGGCTGAAGCATGCACGATTTCAGCCATGCCTATTGAGGCCAGGTCACCATCACCCTGATATGTAAAGACACAACGATCGGGCAATATCCGCTTAATACCAGTAGCTATAGCCGGCGCTCTTCCATGAGCCGCTTCCAACGTGTCAAAGTTAAAATAATCATAAGCTAGAACCGCGCATCCCACCGGGCATATCCCAATAGTATTCTCGCGCATATTCATCTCATCAATACATTCTGCGACTATCCTATGAATAATTCCATGGGTACAACCAGGACAATAATGAAATTTGGCTGGAGTTAAGCTCTCGGGTCTCTGGGCTACGATTTTCATTAGAATCCCTCCCTTTCCGCCAGCTTAATAATCTGGTGGGCTATTTCCTCAGGGCTGGGAATCATACCTATTCTACCGTAGAATTCTACGGGAGCCTTGCCATTGACAGCGAGTCTAACATCATCCACCATCTGCCCCATACTAATCTCCACCGCTAGAAACATCTTAGCTGTCTCAGCCGCTTTTTTTACATGTTCTACCGGAAACGGCCAGAGGGTAATCGGCCTGATTAGACCTACCTTATGACCTTGCTTGCGCACTTCCATGACCGCTTTCTTTACAATACGCGACATTAGGCCAAAAGCCACCACTACCAAATCTGCGTCTTCCGTCCAGTAGGTTTCTGCTCTTTGTTCATTAGCTTTTATCACCTTATATTTATCACCCAATACATGATTCCGCTCTTCTAAAAACTCCGGTGACAGGTGCAGCGTATTCACGATGTTAGGTTTTCGGCCTTTGCATCCATTAATAGCCCATGGCTTTTCGATAAATTGAGTAACCTTTTCGCGTGGAATCACCGGTTCCATCATTTGGCCCAAGGTTCCTTCGGCCATCAACATCACCGGAATACGATATTTATCGGCCAGATCAAAAGCCTCCATCGCAAAATCCAACATTTCTTGAACCGAAGAGGGAGCCAAGACCATGATCTGGAAGTCTCCATGACCTCCACCTCGGGTAGCCTGCCAATAATCAGATTGCGCCGGTTGTATCCCACCTAACCCGGGACCTCCCCGGGATATATTAACAATCAGGCAGGGCAGCTCAGCTTCGGCAAGAAAGGATATTCCTTCCGACTTCAAGCTTATTCCCGGTCCTGAAGTAGCGGTCATCACACGGAAACCAGTTGAAGCTCCTCCATAGACCATATTAATAGCCGCCAATTCACTTTCCGCCTGTACAAAGGTTCCACCCTGGAGGGGGAACTTTCTGGCCATATATTCAGCAATCTCACTGGAAGGTGTTATAGGATAGCCAAAAAAAGCTATACATCCGGCAGTAAGCGCACCTTCAGCTATGGCTTCATTACCCTTCATTAAGACCTTTTTCATCCCATCACTCCCTTTCTACCTCGATGACTAAATCGGGACACATGAGAGCACAAATCCCACATCCCGTACAGTTATCCGGCAGCAAGTCCGTAACCGGATGGTAACCCAGAACATTTATATTATGTTTATCCAGGCCGAGCACATCTTTGGGGCAAAAATTAATACATAGTTCACATGCCTTACATTCATCCGCATGAAAACGAACTTTTCCCTTGGCCATCCTACATTCCTCCCTTAGAACCCTTCCTACAACCAATCCGGCTTTAAATACAAATCAATTACTTGTAATTTTTCTCCATAGTCGGGAAAAAGTTCATTATAAAACTTTTCTTCAATAGTAAGATAGGAAACTGGTATATCCAGAGCTTTCGCAAAGCCTACTATCATTTCATGACCACTTCTGATTAAATCAGGGCTGGTCTCTCCTAACAAATTGGGATTGCTTACAATACCGGTGAATTTTAGGTTGGCAACACCTTCCAGCCGCTTTTTCAATAACCTTACACTCTCTAAATCCTCTGCAAATGGTCTATATGGGTTTAACACTAATAGGAAATTATAAGTCTCGCGGGCAATGACATATTTACTCAAGTAGCCCAAAACCACTGATCCAACTTCATCTCCTGCCAGATCAATAACCATCTCATTATCCTGCCTGATCAAGCCAATTATTTCACCGGGTATGCTGGGCACATCTCCAAAAGATAACTGCCCTTCAGGTGCCACCAGTCTAATACCTGCTTGCTCGAGCTTAGACCGAACATCTCGAGAAGCAAAATACGGGTTAACCAAATCCAAATCTGCCAGAATTACGCCTTTTGAAGCTTCTGCCTTCTGCATGGCATAGTTCAGAGCCACTTCTGATTTTCCGCTGCCAAATCCGCCAGCAAAAACAACGATATTACCCAAGTTATTACCCTTTCCGAGTAGTTTTCCTTATTGAGTAATAATAATAGAGCAAGATAAGATTAAAAGCAACAAAAAACTTAATAAAAAAAGCGGCTCTATTGGAGCCACTTTTGCTTATTTATTATCGATAAATTAAGGTAAACCCGCCATTTTAGAAACTCTGTTGATCTACAAATAAGTCCACCAATTGAGAAATGGTATTTTCTGCATCTTTCTCACTAAAATTCAAAAATTGCATGGCTTCCGGGGAAAGAGGGTAAAGCATACCATCAATACCTATACCCATACCCATGGACAGGCAGATCGCATCTGCCACATGCACAATGGATGTAAGCTGACGATTAAGCTTAGCTTGCTCTGGATTATGATGGTAAGCAATCGCCTCCACCAGTTCCGGAGGCAGATTCCATTTCTCCGCAACTTTAGCCCCGACAACAGCATGGTTAAACCCTAGTATTTGATCTTCGGCTTCGGAAAAAGGAAGGTTCTCAGATTCTACTAAAGCAACTACCTCATGGTAGGCTTGTTGCATAGTGCTATTTAATACTACTTTACCAATATCATGCAAAAGGGCAGCGGTATAAGCTACATCAACGGTATAAAATTTGCACGTTTTAGAAATTAAGCGAGCTGATATGGCTACACACTGAGAATGCCTCCACAGTTCTCCCGAAGCCAATGCGTAACCTTCTACTTCCCGACTGAGCAGGTCACTTACTGAGGCTGCCATAACAATGCTCCGCACTGTCTTAAAGCCCAGAAAAACTGTAGCATCAGTTATGGTGGAAATACGACGAGGAAATCCGTAAAAAGCTGAGTTAGCCAAACGAAGTACTTTTGCAGTCATAACCTGATCCTGGTTCAATACATCGTTAAGCTGCTGGGCTGTAGCATTGGGATCCTCAGTCAAATCCATAATTTTCATTACCACATGCGGTAAGGCGGGCAGATCATTTACCGCCTCAACGATTGATTCCAATGTCACCTTCTCCATATCTACCCTCCTACATCACTATTTCCAATTATCGATCTTGCGCATCAAGTAATCCTTATACGCGACTAATTCTTTACTAACCTTAAACAGTAATTTCTCTATATCGTTTTTGGAAAGCAATAATTCCTCGGGTTCTATGATTTCCACAGTTCTAAATTCTTCCTTCATAGAGAACTTTATAGCATCCTCAATACTATCGGCATAAAAAGTTATCATCACCGGAGCATAAGCAAGCTTCTTACCGCTTATCTCATCCATCACCAAATATACTTCTTGACTCATTTCTATATCTTCAATGCGTATTCCTTGAACCGGCACATTCCTAAGCAGAGACACCTGCTGCTGCCTAGTCTCTTCCGCAACCTGCTCCACATTCTTGCCTCCGAAAAGCTTGCCCGATTTAATTTTACCTAAATAATCAAAACGAAGTTTTATCTTTATTTCAGACAAAATTCCATCAACTCCTGTCCATACCATATAGATTAACAAACTGCCTAGCAATTTACCCCTGTCCTATATATTACCTCTTTAATCCTATAAATGCCTAATATTTTATATAATGTCCCTTAATTATTCTGTATAAGCTACAATTCATGCAGTGCAATTTCTTGTAAGTGATTCACTTCATCCGGCTGAAGATAACGATACTCACCGATCTCCACCCCTTGTAGGGTAAGAAAGGCAAAAGCGACGCGCTTTAGGCTTATTACTGGATGCCCTACAGCCGCACACATTCTCTTGACCTGTCTCTTCCGGCCTTCATGAATTAGCAATTCAATTACAGAGGCTTTATCATCCCGACTTATGAGGCTTATTCCAGCTGATGCAGTCATCCCATCTTCCAGATCAACCCCGTCCCGTAACCTCCTTAGCTCATCGTCTCTCATACGTCCCCCCACGCAAGCCTCATATTTTTTATCAATATTATAACGCGGGTGAATCATTAAATTCGTAAATTTCCCATCGTTAGTCAGCAGCAAAAGCCCCTCGGTATCATAATCCAAGCGCCCCACCGGATAAATGCGTTCTTTAATCTCCCCTACCAGCTCTAACACGGTAGGACGTCCCCAAGGATCATTTACTGCACTGATATAACCTGGTGGTTTATTAAGTAAAATGTATACCTGCTGTTCTACTCCAATTATCTTTCCGTCAAATTCTATGCGGTCAATTTTAGAATCTACCAGGGTTACCAGTTCAGTTACTATGGTTCCGTTGAGCTTGACTCTACCCATCCGGATTATTTCTTCCGCCTGCCGACGCGATGCAATCCCGGCTTGAGCCAGGTATTTAGCCAGCCTCAAATCAAAACTTCCTTTATATGTTATTACCTTAACGGCTTGTTAAATTTATAGATATGGTAGTTATTATTCTACAAAAAATATACTAATCCTCCCCAATCACCTAATATTGAAGACGGGAAAGAAAATTTATAGGTCATACTATACATGTATCTGTTATTATTAAAGCATCTTCATAAAATTATGTAACTATTATTCATTTGATGGAGGAAGCTATGGAGAAAAGAAATGTTGATAAAGCCAAAATAGAGGCGGCCTTCAAGTTAATCCTGGAGGCTATTGGTGAAGATCCCGAACGCGAGGGATTGGCCCAAACTCCCAATAGAGTAGCCCGGATGTATGAAGAGATTTTTTCCGGCATGCATGACGATCCCCGTAACTATTTGGATGTATCCTTTACCGAGTATCACGATGAGCTGGTGTTGGTAAAAGACATACCTCTCTATTCGATGTGCGAGCATCATTTTCTGCCTTTTTATGGTCTCGCTCATGTAGCCTATATTCCCAAGGGAGGCAAAGTGGTTGGGATAAGCAAATTGGCTCGGGTGGTTGAATCTTATGCACGCAGACCACAGCTGCAGGAGCGTCTCACCTCTCAGATCTCTGACTGTATTTTTGATACCTTAAAGCCTATGGGAGTAATGGTAATTATACAGGCGGAACATATGTGTATGACGATGCGGGGTGTAAAAAAACCGGGTGCTTTAACTGTTACTTCGGCAGTAAGGGGTATATTTGAGACCCGACCCCAGACGCGCGCCGAACTCTTATCGCTAATCCTTAAATAAGCAACTGCAAATATACAAAAAGCGGCATCTTCTGACCAAGTGCCGCTTTTAAAATAGCGAATGTAGGTCGCTCTTTGCCATCCGTGGCACCGCTGCACTAGTCCTTCCTTGGACGTCGGTCGCTCTTTGCCATCCGTGGCATCGCGACACTAATCCTTCCTTGGACGTCGCTCTTTAACTTAAAACAAACCTACAATCTCTCCATCAGACATTATATCGATCTTCTCTGCGGCGGGGGTTTTGCTCAGGCCCGGCATGGTCATAATATCTCCAGCAATGGCAACTACAAACCCGGCTCCTGCAGAAAGCTTGACTTCCCTAATATTTACGGTAAAACCCCGGGGCCTGCCGATAGCCTTAGGAGCATCTGATAGAGAGTACTGGG
>CAYWFX010000024.1:0-50613 GCA_964457945.1 uncultured Syntrophomonas sp. | reverse complement strand
AATAATTAGGAGGATGAAAATATGAGTAACGACGCTGTTGTATGGACTAAAGAAGCTGGGGTTTGTACGATTACAATGAACCGTCCCGAAGCAATGAATGCTCTCAATGGAGACATGGTAAATGGTCTGATGGCTGCATTTCAAGACTGTTATGATGAAGATATAAGGGCTGTTGTTCTTACCGGATCAGGCAAAGCATTCTGTCTGGGTGGGGATATTGCCTCGGCTAGCAAATACGGAGACGGTGATCTGCAGGCCTTCTTTAGAGATTTCACTATTCCTTTGGCTCGTCTTATTTGTGATATGAGACAGTTGCCAAAACCAATAATAGCGAGTATAAACGGTATTTGTGCCGGTGTAGGGGTGAGCTTTGCGGCAGCCTGTGACCTGCGTATTTGTAATGACAAGGTGGTTTTCAAGCAGGCGTACACCGGGGTTGGAATTAGCCAGGATGGAGGCTTCTCGCAGATGGTGCCTATAATTGTAGGTTTAGGGAGAGCCAGTGAAATGGTATTCCTGGATGAAGTAATTACCGCGGATAAGGCTCTGGATTGGGGTCTGGTTAATAAAGTCTTTACCCCTGAGGAACTTCCCGAGGCGACCGCGAAAATGGCTCAGAAACTAGCCAATGGAGCAACTAAAGCTTATGCTTCCTCCAAAGCACTTCTAAATCAATGCTTGCTGCCTCAATTAGAAGTTCAGTTGGAAAGAGAACGCCATGGAGTAATGAGTACCTCTTTAACCGAGGATTATAAAGAGGGTATAGCTGTTTTCACCGGACAGAAGAAAAAGCCAGAATTCCAGGGAAAATAAATGTATCCGATATTAGCATTAGGATAGCAGTTCAATCTTACCTGTATGGGGATCTGAAAGCAAGATTAATACGCAACGTTTATACAAAATCGAGCGATTAAATAATCGAATTAATTTATTGCATAATATAGTTTTTCTCAGGGAGGGGTTCCATTAGCCCCTTCCTGACTATTTTTGAAATAGCTTGACCTAGCGCCTTGACGTGTTGCTGGAAAAATATTAACATTATATATTAGCGTGACAATAAAGAATACATTAACAAAGGAGTTTATCTGTGGACAATTTTACTACATTTTGGTGTTTTCGTCTGGCCGCCCTATCCCGCAAAATAAGCCGCAATTACAATACCCGATGTGCAAAGTTCGGAATTACGGCCACCCAGTCCTTTGTAATCTTTGATTTACTGGACAATGAAGGAAGTAATGTAAAGGACATTGCCTTCCGTATACAACTGGACAGCCCAGCTGTTACAGGTGTTATTGATCGGCTTTTTAAAGAAAGTCTGGTGCAGAGGATAGAAGATCCTTCCGACCGACGTAGTTTGCAGATATTCCTTACCCCCAAAGGGCGGCAACTGGCCGAGGAATTACTGCCCGTAGGACAGGAATTCAATCGCTATATTAAAGACATTCTCGATTCGGATAAGGTAGAACTTTTTGAAAAATCATTATCTCGACTGGATCAGAATCTATAAAGTGACAAAGGGAAAATGAAAGAGGGGACTATTCTCCTGTTACACTACTTGGGAGTAGTAACAGGAAAGCCGTCCCCTTTGATACGCTTGTCTAGCTCTATTGATTAATACCGCAACAAAGCTGCTAATGATTCACCATCTGGTACTTTATCCGCTTCAACAACATAGACGGTTCCGCCGTTTATAATGGTTTGAATGGCAGTAAAGTCGAATAAATCTTCATCATCAAGTTCAGCTTCCTCGTGCATGTGAACCCCATTTATCTGAGGGTCAAATCTGCCCCATTGCTTAGCGCCATCAGCCAGAAACAATATTTCTACCTGCCCATTGTAGGCTGCTGGAGCAGCCTCGCTTATATCGTGGGTGGTTAGTCCAGTACCTTTAAAGGGACCATAGTAGCTTATGGCTTCCTGTTCGGCTTTGTGGTAATAGTGTTCTACAAGAGGCCAGGCCAGGGTTTGCAAATCCTCAGCAGAGAGTTCTTCTGGATTACCTGGAATCCCTTCGTCAGCTAGATAAGCATAGGTATTTGCTTCCCTGTAAATGGAAAATAGAAACTCTACCCCTATCAGAACCAGAGGTGCTTTTTCATCCCGTAACAGATCATGTAAACCCCGGTCAATCAATTGGAAATACCGTAAAATATTTGGCTTGGTATCGTCGCTGCCTACCCCATGGCTATGAAATATACCTGCTTCTGCCTTATTATTAGTTCCGACCAGGTTAGTGCTGTGGGATTGAACCTGCCTCTCGGGGTCATCATAGTCATCATATTTAAGCGCTTCGGCCAGACTATGAGGAATACTATCCAGTTCTACTTCCATTACACTGGCCCGGGTACACTGCAGGACTCTAACGGCGTTTTGGCTGAGGGCCAAAACATAAAACAACCCATCCTCACTTAGCAAAGGAAGAAGTGGTTTGAGGTGAAAGCGCTTACCGATCTGTACAAATTCATCAACCTTAATAGGAAGGAAGTAGTAATAGAACATGTCCGATGACAGGAAAATTGCTAGTCCATCCCGTTGCTGCTGCCAGAATTGATTATTGAGTACTAGTCCTTGAATTGGTTCCAATAAGCGTTTAGCCTCAGGGGAGCGCATGCCGCTGTTTATTAAGCGTCCCTCCGCTTCTGCCAGCAGATTTTTTAGTCTGATTCGTCCCTGCCGAATTTCGCTGCCTGTCCGGTAGGTTGGCATATAAATACTAATGCAGATATCATCTTGTTTTTCCATCAGAGTAGCTAAATCTTCTCTGGTTAATAAGTTCATTTTATAACCTCCTCATCTTGCAATTATCTTTCCCCGCTAGTCTATTTTTTTACCCTTTTCATAAAAAAAATGTAGTTAAGAATAAGTCGAAAAATAAAGTTTTCGCTGCTATAAATTATTTGCAGCTTAATGTGAAAGGGTTTTTCATTCCTTGCGTAGTATAATATTGTAAATAGATGTATAGCTTACCGCAGATTCTATTGACTTCATAAAGCCGACTAATGTTATAATTAACCAAGTGATTGATTTATTTGTAGAAATGTGACTGGCAAATAGCAATATATGTGGAATTTAGCGTTTATATTACTGAGGAGGTTAAGGCATGAGAAAAAGGATATCGAGCTACTGGTTAATTTTGGCTATTATTTTCATTCTTGTAGGTTCTGGATCCTGTATAGCAGCAAACCAGGTGTTTCAAGATGCGAAAGATCACTGGGCCAAAGACTATATCAATCAGCTTTCTAGCTTGGGCTATGTGGCAGGAAATACGGATGGTACTTTCAAACCGGATAAAAGTATGACCAGAGCTGAATTCACTCATCTTTTGATAAGTTGCATGGGAATTACTCCTGCTGACAAAACCAGTCGTAATTTTAGTGATACTGCTGGCCATTGGGCATTAGGAGCAATCAATGAGGCAGCAAAGCTTGGCATATTGGAGCCCAGCGAATACCCGAATGGACTAGTTCCCAACGGTGCAATTAAACGCAGCGAAGCTTGTGCTATGTTGGTTCGTGCCTTGGGCAAGAGTCCTACGAATGCTATAACCACCTTTAAAGACAACGATAAGGTCCAGATTAGCATGTACCGTGGCTATATTAAAACAGCCTTTGATTTAGGCCTTATGTCAGGCTATTCCAACGGCAATTTTGAACCCTTTAGCGACCTTCCACGAGGTCAGGCTTGTACGGTTTTATATAAATACTTAGCCCAGCAGGGTAAAGTACCGGCCATACCTCCCACATCCACAACTGTTACAAATCCGAATACCACTAGTACTACTGGTAATATCAGATATGTGTCTGTTGGAAATGACCTATATGATACCAAAACTGTTCCGGTATCCTTTATAGTCAATTACATAGAAGTGCCGGTTAATTCTATGTCCGCCAACAGCTCTGGTATAAATCTTAATAACACGTATACCTTGAAAATAGATAGTGATAGCAACAATCCGGATATTGTTATCAATAACAAACGTTACGGCATTGATAAGCTTACAGTTAGCGGAGATAAGCTGTTGATTTCACCTGGCTATCGTAAAGTTTTTAAATTTAAAGAAGGAAATAACAGCTATAATAGCGATTATGTCAGCTTATATGTGAAATCTGCTAACCAGGGTTATTACTTATCGGATATGGGAATTATTGATGAATATAAAGTTAAGGTTGGCGGTCAGACTTATAATCTAAGCATGGATAAGATTACTATTGCCACCAAAGCCACTGAAGGTTCTACAGGTAAGCGTAATTTTTTCGATATTAAGAAAATCGACCTTGCCCAACAAGAAACTGGAATGCAATTGGTAGCTACCGACTCGGTGGTCATGGATCAACTGGGGATCTCTGATGTTGCTGCCATTTTTATTGACAATACCACTATTGCTTTGAACACTATTAAGAACCTTGACTTTATTATGGGTGGAAAAAAATGCGCTCTTTATGAAGTTACCATTGATGCTACCGGAAACTTTAGCAGAGGTGAAAAGGATAAGTTCTATCCTTATAATCAGGTAATGATGATCATTGACAATATGCAGTATAAAATAAACTTATTGCAAATTAACAAATCGAAATTCATCTTTTACTGTGATAAAGGCAGCACCCAGGAATGGGTTATAGTAAATGGTGTATATTATAATAGTACTGATGTTAAGCTTATAAAAGGAACTTCAATTTATGGTTTAGATCAGGCGATGGTAGTACAACGCAATCTGTTGAGAATAGACGGAAATCAATACCAACTGGATTCGGATATTAAATGTCGGGTGGACAATAAAATATATGCTATTGATTCAATCGATTATGATTCTAGTAAAAAGGCTACCACAATATCTACTGGGGGTCTGGCAGATACTACACTGGCAAACCAACCGCTGTCAGTTGTATTCTTCAAGGGTAATAGTAGATACCAGGAAGGGACCAACGACGTCACTATCTATACTGACAGTAAGTGGCTAACATTTTCTCAGATATTTATATCCGATCCGTCCCATTTCACTTATAAGGATACAAGTTATAAGCTGATTGAAGCCAAGATTAAGATAAATGATAAGGAGTTTAAAATAACAGATACCTCCTGGCATGGAGCTACTCAGGCTCTTGATATATACCTGCAAGAAATATAAAAAGTCTGGTTTCTCGCCTGATTTTAATCGGTTAATAACTTAGAACAGACTAAACCCCTTAGCAGGCTATAAAGCCAGGCTAAGGGGTTAAATTCATTTATATTAAAACCTATCGAAACAAGCGTGCAAACTTTTTAGGTACTTCAGTTTCAAAACACATTAACTCACCAGTCACAGGATGCTTAAAAGAAAGAATGTGGGCGTGAAGGCCTAAGCGCCCGATTGGGTTGGTTGTAGATCCATACTTTTTATCACCGATTATACTATGGCCAATATCTTTCATATGAACGCGTATCTGATTCTTTCTTCCAGTTTCCAGTCTGATTTCCAGCAAAGAATATTTGGATACAGTCTGCAGCACTTGGAAATGAGTTATTGCTTCCAGGCCATCTCCGGCAATCGAACTTGAATACATCAGCTTGGTTTTAGTTTCCTTTAACCAGGATTTTATGGTGCCTGCCTTTTTTTCCACCTGACCTCCAACTACCGCGACATAGGCACGATCCACCACAATATCTTTCCATGCATCCTGCAATAAATGTTTTACCTCTTCGTTTTTAGCAAAGAGCATAACTCCTGAGGTATCTCTATCCAGGCGGTGTACAATAAAGATCCGGTTTTCAGCATTAGTGTGACGAACATATTCTGTTAACTGGTGATAGGCAGTATACTTCTTTTCAATATCGGAAGCAATAGATAGTAGTCCAGCAGGCTTATCAATGACTATGATTTCGGAGTCTTCATATATTATCTTTAAGCCTTTGATTTGTTCCTCATCCCTAACCAGGGACCAGTTAACGACAACCTCTTGTCCTATCAGCAGCGGATAATTATACTGCGTAACAACCTTCTCGCCAACTAGAACCTGACGGTGGGTCAATAAAGATTTTATATTGTTACGTGCCTGATTCGGCATTTTTTCTATTAGAAATTGCATTAATTCCATTGGTTCTGATACCAGCAGCCGAGTCTGCCGTTCTTTCCCCGCTTGCTTGTCTCGTTGCCCATATTTGAATTTTTCCATGAAATCCTCCTTGCTTTAAATATATATACATTAATTGTTGAAGATAAATATTTTAATTGGGTTTATTACATAATGGCATATAGACCATAACCCCGATTTTCATCTCTTAATGGGCGATTTCTATGCTTATCGGTGAGCCATAGTGGGTAATGGTATAGTAATTCCCTTCCCTTAATACTTTTATAGCTATTCCCTATACGTGCAGCTCAGTCGGTGAGAATATCTTTACTTGCTGCATACCAGCAGATAAAAATTCAAGCCGGGCAGTATTGGCGGTATAATTTAAACGGTACGTTAGCACGTTCCTGATTTATATTCGTTCATAATCTCACCTATCTGGTATTTTTACTACAATGAAGATAATTATACCACACCCAAACCTACATTTTTCACCTTGTACATTAAGTTTAAATTATTAGTGTCGGAGGCCCGAATTGATTTTTCGACACAAAAAAGGCTTATGTGAGTTTGCTTTAGTAGTCACATAAGCCATATTCAGTATTGAGACCTCGGTCACAGGGTTTACTGCATGGGCTGGGAGAAATTCTGATTCTGCTGTTGCTGTACGGCTTGTTTTCCCTGTTCAATCATCTGTTGTTCGTTGGGGTTCAGCATGAAAATAAGCTGCTGCAATTGACCCACATGCTGTCGTTCCTCGTCCGCAATATGTGCTAAAATCTTCTTGACCCTGGTATCAGATGTTGCCATGGCATGAGCTTCGTAACCAATAATCGCTTCCAGCTCACCGGCCATATCAACCCGTAAAGCCTGAACTATTTCATCGTTTGACAACTGGCGGGGTACATTAGCAACAAAAGGATCGCCTAATAGTGCTATTTTAATCACTCCCTGTCATTACGTTTTTACTATTATTTGCCGCTTACATCAAAAGTATGCGGCGGTTCTGACGAAACATTTTGTGGATTATCTTCATGAATAGCAGCACGCTGGCGTTTTAATATCCAAGCTACGACCCTATCACGTTCCCCGGCCAAGAGATTTCCAAATTTGACAGATACGTTATACATGATAATGTCTGCGCTAGGTTCTTCTACAATTCTAACCGCTCGTCCGGTTAAGGATAGGTTTTTACCTTCGCCTGTATCCAGAAAGAACAATATTTCATCATCAGTATTTAGGACCTCAGCAGTTGTAAAGCAAAGTCCATCTCCGCTAATGTCTACCAGATGATCTTTTTTATAATCTTTTTCTTTGGCTTTCTCAGCTTGGGTACTAAGAATCCACTGAAACTCTGCCTTGGTTCTTAATCTAAACCATTTGCGATTGTGTTGTTGCCCAGGCGATGAAGTGGCAACCTGTTTTTGACGTTCTTTATATAATTTATAAGAATTGCGTTGAGCTTCTTCTTCTCGAGCTCCGTACCAACGAAAAATCAGCAATGCACCAATTGAAACCAGGATAGATAGTATGAGAACCGTAAGACCACTCATACTAAATAGTTGAGTGTTGCCCAGGTTATTGTTGAGTCCCTGGGATAACTCATTATAGGTCATACCCTCCATGTGCTACACCTCCTTGGACGTGCTATTGTTTCATTAGCTTTCCTTCATGGATTATATCGGTTGTTATTACTAATATAATAACATTTAGCCTTCGGTATGTTCCATTGTTTTTTGCCTTTTCTGCCGAAGAAAGGCAATGATACCGGGTAAAAGGGAAATGAAAATAATGCCGAAGACAACCAGGGTAAAATTCTTTTCCACCACTGGAATATTACCAAAGGAATAACCACCTAATAGAAAGAGTAGTACCCATGCCACGCTTCCAGTAATATTGTAAACCAGGAAAGGAGCGTAGCTCATCTGCCCAATACCAGCTACAAAAGGAGCAAAAGTACGAATAATGGGAATAAAGCGAGCGAGAATAATGGTTTTACCACCGTGTCTCTCATAGAATTCATGGGTGCGTAATAGATATTCCTTTTTTAGGAAGCGCAGCTTTTCTTTTTCAAATACCTTCGGGCCTAAAAATCTGCCGATTTGATAGTTGACTACATTCCCTAAAATGGCGGCAGTCATAAGAACACTAGCAATGGCGAGCAGATTGATTTCTCCGCTGGCAGCCAGTGCACCCAAGACGAAAATCAAGGAGTCTCCCGGTAGAAAAGGGGTGACAACCAGGCCGGTTTCACAAAAAATAACCAGGAAGAGGATCAAGTAGGCCCATAGCCCGTAATTATTGATTATCTCAGTAAGGTATTTATCCAGGTTGATCAAAATGTCTAGTAGAGTAAAAGCTATGTTAGCATCCATTTATTTGTCCTTTCCAGCTTTATTCTTCGTGAGGTATTTCCCAGTAATTTGTTCCAAGAGGATCAATATGAATAATAATACTTGTATTTTTCAGGGCTTTTTCCAGATCGCGGGTAATTATCTCGCTCCGTTGGTGGGCTTCGACAAGACTCATTTCTTCACGAACTGTGATGTGAAAATCAAGGTGCCTAACACTACCGGATTTTCGGGTTCTAAGTTTGTGATAATCTATTATGTGGGCTTTATGGTTCTCGAGCACGGATTTTATTATTTTGGTCTCTTGTGGAGAAAGACTGGAATCCAGGAGCGGATGAAAAGCGCTGGCAGATAATACCCAGGCCTCCTTGATAATTAGCAAAGCTACCATCCAGGCAACAACAGGATCGAATATAGGTAGGCCAGTTAGTTTTACCAGTAAGAGACCTGCTGCTACTCCCAGAGAAGTATATACATCAGTCTTTAAGTGCAGGGCATCTGCTTCCAGGGCGATAGAATCTTCCTCCCGGGCAGTTTTGTAAAGTATGGAAGAAACAACGCTGTTAACCACTGCTGAAAACAACATGACTCCTATTGCAACCCATATATCACTTAATTCTGTAGGTTGTTTGATCTTGTGTAAGGCTTCCTTAATTATCAAAGCGGCGGCAACGAAGATTAGCAGACCTTCAACTAATCCGGATATGTTTTCGATTTTACCGTGCCCATAGGGATGTTTTTCATCTGCCTGACGTGAGGAAACTCGTACGGAATATAAGGCGACCAGAGAAGCGATAAGATCCATACCAGAATGTATGGCTTCGGAAATAATACTTACCGAGCCACTTAGAATACCCGCAATTACTTTTAGAATAATTAAAACGGTGTTGGAGGCCACGGATAGTACCGCAGCTTTTACTTTTTTATTGACCGACGTCAAAATATCACCCTTCCAAATTATGGAATTAGAATTGCATTCTAAGCCCCAATGCTTCGTTTTATTGTAGAGTATACATTTAGATACGTCAATTACAGCCATATTGGGTGGGTCATGTTAATAACCCTATATTGATATGCGCGCTATTGATGGTATAATCAATAGATAATAATGGATAAGCAATTTCTGTTTTCCTTGTAGAGAGGTGTAGAGTGTTTGATGCTATTTTATTTGATCTAGATGGTACTTTGCTGGATATTGATATGGATTTTTTCTTGCCTAAGTACTTTGGAGAAATGGGAAGGATGGCAGTGTCTCAGGGTTACGGTGATCCTAAGCGTTTGCTTGATCAGTTGCTCATTTCCACTGATGTTATGATCAGTGATCTTAATCCCGAAACTAGTAATGAAGATACCTTTATGCAAGATTTTATTAGTAATCTAGACGCTAACGAACTGGAGATGCGAGCCTTCTTTAATGAGTTTTATCTTAGCGTATTTCCCCGTCTGCAAGAGTATTGTAGTCCTTTTGATGGGGTACCGGAGATGATGGCCGGGGTTTTTGAACGAGGAATTAAAGTGGTGATTGCAACTAATTCAGTATTTCCCTTAACAGCAATACAGTCCCGCCTGGATTGGGCTGGGGTAGGGAAGTTTCCTTATGAACTGATTACCTGTTATGAGAACATGCACTACTGTAAACCTCACCCTCAGTACTATCAGGAAATATTGCAATGCATAGAGGTAGACCCAGTGAAATGCTTGATGGTGGGCAATGATACCCGTGAAGATCTGGCGGCAGGGATGCTTGGCATTAAGACATTTCTGGTCCAGGATCGTTTAATTGACAAGGGTAACAGTCCTTATCGTTCAGATTGGCAGGGAAGCCTGCAGGATCTCTATCAATTTATCAAACAAATGAAATAGGCATGATTATACTCATCATATGTAATACTAAGGGTGAGTGTTTTAAACCTGGAGTTAAGTTAGCATTTTGGTCATAGACTTATTTTTCCTTATTGAGAGCTTGAAATACGCAGATGCATAAGGGGCTTGTTGCTAGCTGGGACGCGGGTTCTTAGTTCTATTTATGCGAAATAAGTTGTAACCCTAAGCAATTTCTGGTAGAGTTTATAGGGTTGAACTCAAACCTATGGCTGGTTATTTGTCTCATTAGCATCTAATAAAGAATTATAGAATAAGCTTCATAAAAAGGACAAAATCTCAATAAATTAGAGGAAGGGGTATTAAGCTTTGTTTGAAGGTTGGTTATTTTATACGCTCACGGTTGTTGTAACCTTTTCAGAAGCGTTAATTTTCTTGGTTTTATTTTATTACTATTATGTATCTGTCTCAGGTTGGTGGAAGTACGACGAGGAAAAGGACTTTATTCCTGTAAAGAGATTTGCTCTCATAACGGCTGCGCACAACGAAGAAGCTGTTATCCGTTATCATCTTGAAAGTCTTAAACAGCTCAATTATCCGGTAGAGCTATTTGATATATATGTAATAGCGGATAACTGTACAGACAACACCGCTTCGGTTGCCCGTCAGGAAGGGGCCAATGTATTCGAGCGATTTTCCCCGGAAAGAGGCAAAGGTTTTGCTTTGGAGTGGATGTTCAGCCAATTATTTACTATGGAAGATCAGAAGTACGATGCCATTTGTTTGTTTGATGCCGACAATGTAGTTTCCTCTAATTTTTTACTGGAAATGAACTCGAAATTAAAGAAGGGGTTCCGCTCCATTCAAGGTTATTTGGACACCAAAAACCCCAACGATTCATGGGTAACAGCCTCCTATGCTACTGCTTACTGGTCGATGAACCGTATGTGGCAGTTGGCTCGATATAACAAGGGACTATCTAACGCCCTGGGCGGTACTGGAGTCTGCTTGGAGTATAAACTGCTTAAGGAGTTTGGCTGGGGCGCTACTTGCCTAACCGAAGACCTTGAATTTACTATGAAACTTTTGCTTAACGGCATTAAAACCTCTTGGGCGCATGAGGCTAAAGTTTATGATGAAAAGCCAGTTCTTTTCTCTCAGACTTGGCGTCAGCGTACTCGCTGGCTGCAGGGTCACTGGGACGTGGCCTTCCGCTACATGATTCCTCTGATAAAGAAGGGAATCAAGGAAAAGAAATGGTATCCCATAGATGGGGCTATATATTTGTTTCAGCCATTCGCGATTACAATCATGCTGTTTAATTTCATGATGGGCGCGGCGCATTACTTTGCTGCTCCGGTTGTGATTTATGCTTCTCCGATTACCGGCTTAGCACCAGCCTGGTTCTGGTGGTCATTCGGAATACTAGGATACTGCTATCCTATGCTGGGTTTGATTTTGGAGAAAGCTCCCCGCAGGGCTTACTTCTATTACATCACTTACCCATTTTATGGGCTTACATGGTTCCCGGTAACAGTTTGGGGACTGTTCCAGCACAACAACCAGGCAGAATGGGCACATACTGCGCACAACCGGGGCATTTCCATTAGTGCTATTGAGTCATCTGGAAAAGTTGCGGAAAAGGACATTCAGCATAACCCGGTTCAGCCTCAACAGCAGAAGGGCAAAGGGTCTAGTGTACGAAGAACTTATGCTCCCTATGCTACTTTGGTAACCCGTGATGAACACACTATTAAGCGTGAACCGACCAGTGATGTCACTGGGAGGACAGTTTATCCTACATTAGTGGGGAATAGCAAGTCATCTTCGATATTAAAACCGGTGGAAGTGGTTAAGGCTACTATAAGTCAGGAGAAACGTTCTCAAGCAACTGCAGGTGGTGAAAATTTCGGGTAGTAAGCTGGGTAAACTAAGGGCTTGTCACGTGATAAATGTGTCATCTACTTTGGTAGACTTGATACAATTATTCTGTGACAAGCCCTAAGATGTATAACGGAAGGTATTGAAAGAGACATATATAAAATGGAACCATTTAAGCTGTTATAACCTGCCAACTATTTTTTTGTGCATAAGCTAGAAGTTGTGGATCAGGATTAACTGCTACTCTTTCACCTACTAAGTCCATTACCCACACATCGCCATAGCTATCCCCGAAGGCTCGGCTAGCTTCCCAATCTATTTCTTCACCGGAAAAGGCATCTAACAAAAGAGAGCGCTTACTTTTTCCATCGATAAAGGGAGTGCCCTTGTGGTCAAATACTCCATCGTTATAAGCAAGTTCAGCCCCGATCGCGGTATCGATACCTAATTCTCTGGCAACTATTTTAAGCAAATCAGAATAAGCTCCAGAAAGAAGCACGCAATGGAAACCCTGTTCTTGAGCCCGGTAAATCTCTTGGAGAACGAGGACATTAAACATATTACATAACTCAGGATAAGCTTGGAGAAAAAATTCTTCAATTTCTTCCTTAGTCATCTTATTAAAAAGTCGATTGAACCTTTTAAAAGCCAGGCCTTTCATACTCTCTCTGGGCATAAATTTAGCCTTGTAAAGCAACAAAATTGGAGTAATTGAAAGCAATGTGATTATATAGCGGGTTCTAGAGCGCTTTTGACGATTCCATTCTTTTCCCAAAGCCGGGAGGGTATCCTTTGTCAGTAGAGTTCCATCAAAATCAAAGATAGCTAGTTTCATTATGCTCCTCCCATACGCTCTTCGAACCAGATTATGCCAGGACAGGTTATAATTATATCATTAGTTACGACTTAGAGACAAAGATAAATACTTACGGGTGCTAATCACCAAATTTATTATTAATCATAGCCGGGTGAACTTCCTTTAGAATAAAACCAAGGGGCTATCAAGGAATAAATAAGGCATAATACTTCGAGGATTTTTCGCGCTAGACAAGGCGTCACCCTCCGGGCACTACTGGTGCTCCCTAGCGGTCGCCAATAATGTTGCAAAGCGCAGTCATACAGGACCGTATTCCAAGCTTTGATAACGAAGTATAGCGTGAAAAAGACCGGAGTAAATGACTAGTTTATTTTTTGATAGTCCCTAAGGCCGTAGGATTATTTACTCGGCTTGAATATTCAGCACAGTGTCGGAGATTCTATTCATGAGGCAAATTTGGTCAGTCTGAAAGGAGAAAAATATGGAGATCAAACCTATCCGGAAACAGCTTAAGCTTTACGGTTTCAATAATCTGACTAAGACGCTAAGTTTTAACCTATATGATATATGCTATGCCATCAGTCCAGAACATAGCCGAGAATACATCGAATATGTTGATGAAGAGTATAATGCGGAAAGATTGACTAAGATTCTAACTGATGTAGCCAAGATTATAGGAGCAAGCATTCTTAACATAGCCAAGCAGGATTATGACCCCCAGGGGGCCAGTGTTACCATCCTTATTGCAGAAGATGAGAGCCGTTCTGAAGGTCGCAGTGATAGCAATAGAGAATCGCCGGGTCCTTTACCAGAGGCAGTAGTTGCTCATTTAGACAAAAGCCATATTACTGTACATACTTATCCTGAAAGCCATCCTGACAAAGGAGTAAGTACCTTCAGAGCTGATATTGATATATCTACCTGTGGGCATATTTCGCCTCTTAAGGCACTGAATTACCTGATTCATATTTTTGGTCCAGATATTGCTATTATTGATTACCGGGTTAGAGGTTTTACCCGAGATCTAGATGGTAAGAAATATTTTATTGATCATAAGATTAATTCCATTCAGAATTATATAGCCAACAAAACCCGAAATCTTTATCAAATGATTGATGTAAATGTCTATCAAGACAACATTTTTCATACCAAGATGCTGCTAAAGGAATTTGATTTGGACAATTATTTATTTGGAACTGCTAAACAAGATCTTCAAACTAGAAAGAAGTATAAGATAAAACAACAAATTAAGAAGGAAATGATGGAGATTTATACAGGAAAGAATATCCCTGTTTAAGCAAAACACCTTGGGGTCAGCCTCCAAGGTGTTTTGCTTTCTACATTTTAAATCGATAACCTACACCCCAGATTGTTTCTATATATTGAGGGTTAGAGGGGACTAACTCTATTTTTTCTCGCAATTTACCGATGTGGACAGTTACGGTAGCAATATCGCCCAGGGAGTCCATTCCCCAAATCCGTTCGAATAATTCTGTTTTACTAAAAACCCGGTTGGGATTGGAGCCTAGCAGCACTAACAAATCGAACTCTTTGGCAGTAAGATTGACTTCTACATTGTTTATATAAACCCGGTGGGAACTCTTATCAATGTGCAGACCTCGAATGCTTATTTCATCATTTTTGGGGGCGGTATTGCCGCGTAATCGTTCATAACGGGCCAGGTGAGCCTTGACTCGAGCCACTAATTCTCCGGGACTAAACGGTTTTATAATATAATCATCGGCGCCTAATCCCAGACCTCTGATTTTATCAATATCTTCTTTGCGGGCGGAAACCATCAGGATAGGGATATCTTTTACCGTACGCAGCTGGCGGCATAATTCAAATCCGTCTACTTTGGGCAGCATTAGATCTAAAATAACTAAATCGTAATCCACGCTCAGGGCAGCTCGCAAACCGGTATCACCGGCCGACTCTATGTCTACGGTGAAGCCATTAATCTCCATGTAGTCTCTTTCCAGTTCGGCGATGCTGGAGTCGTCCTCAATGATTAATATCTTCTTCATCAATCTACCTTACTACCTTTCCTTAAAGTGAAAAAGATGCTGGTTCCTATGCCTTCCTCACTTTCGGCCCATATCTTCCCACCATGTTCTTCAATGATACGTTGGGCAATAGAAAGTCCTAATCCACTCCCCTGAATAGCTGTATTTCTAGAGGGATCAGCCCGATAAAAACGATCAAATATTAAAGAGAGAGCTGCTTGGGAAATGCCCTGACCGTTGTCTCTGATACCTATTGTGATCCTATCCGTTCCATCCTGCAAATTTATGCTGATTTCACCCGGGTTCTTATCCATGTATTTAACCGAATTGTCTATGATATTATTAATGACTCTCTTCAGCTTCTCCCGATCCGCGATGACGATAAGTGGTTGATCATCGCCTGTTGATAAATTCAACTGTATCCCTTTTTTGTTTAGGTCCAGCAACAATTCCTCAGTACTGTGTTCCAGGTAGCTGGTCATTTCCACCTTTTCGAAATTAAATGGTTCGCGTTTTAAATCTAGTTTGGAAAACAGAAATAATTCATCAATCAGTTTATCAACATCAATCGCTTTATTATGGATAGTCTGAATATATTTTTCCATCTTCTCGGGCGAATCAGGCACACCGTCCATTATACCTTCAGTATAGCCCTTAATAGCGGTAATAGGAGTTTTAAGATCATGTGATATATTGGATATAAGCTCCTTGCGATTTTCTTCATACTGCATCTGCAACTCTATTGATTCCTTCAATTTACAGCGCATTTCCTCGAAGGTGCGGGATAACTGCCCAATCTCATCATTGGATTTGTTTTCAACCTGAAAATTCAGATTACCTTCCTTGATTTGTTCGGCGGCTTCCTCTAAAGCCTTAATAGGTTTAAGAATACTGCGGGATACAATAAAGGTTAATAATCCATTGGTAATAATTAAGATAAGTAAAATAGCTAGGAACAATGATCCAAGGAAATCACGGGCAAATTTGCCAATAGGACTTATATCGGAAACAATAAAAACGCTTCCAGGACTGTTATCAGTGAAGCTGAAATCAAACTGCTGAAAGAAGAACAGGCTATCACCTATTAAGAGGGGCTCCCGGTTATTATGGGGTTCCCCTTTACCACCCCCGCCTTTGGGGGGAGCCCCATAAGGCGGCAGTTTATTAGATATATCAGGATCATTGACAATGTTGGACACGTAAATGGTCTGCTTATTTTTTCTTACTACAATTCCGGAGTTGATAAGATTGAATTTTTTATCTAGACCCTGTAGAAAAGCAATGTCCATCAGTTTATCAGGGTTTTTGGAGGTAGTGAGCTGGATTTGTTCAAAGGCGGAAGCCTGGTCTGAAATAACCTTCTCCAGCGAACCGCCTTTCATATCAGATTTATAGATATTCTTTACATCGCCGATATATTCATGAGCTATTATGCCGCCAATCACAATAGTAAGCACTATTGGAATAAGCAGCATGGCAAGATAGGATAGCAAAAGCCGTAATCGTATCGACATAAATATCTAGTCCCCTAAAGTTCTTTTGTGTCAAACAGGTAATATCCGGATGTAAACAGGATAATGCTGCTGGATAACATAATCAAAAATGCATATAAAAGTTTTTCAGGAGCCGCCAGGCTGCCCAGCCACATGCTATGCCAGTTAGTATAGGAAAATAGTAATACTTTGGATGCTGAGGGTAATACCACTGGCAGCACCCGGGCTGCTATATATACAAATATGGAGGTGGTCAGGGCACCGCTGCTGCTCTTAAAAAACTGGGCAATGAATGCTGCTGCTATGGCTAATGATATCATGGGAACAGTAGCAGCCAAGTATGCTTTTAGTCCGCTGCCCAGTCCGACCAGGTAATCACTGCCGCTGCCACCTAAGAAAATTCCTGATATTAATGTGAATATAAGAATTATCGCTAATAGTAATATAATTGACAATCCTAAGGCCATAATTTTGGAAAGATAGATTTTGAATCTGCTTATGGGGCGCACTAAGACAATTTTCAGATTTCCTTCTCCCAGCTCACCGGCAAATATATCCGCCGCCCACATAAAAATGAACAGGGGCAGGAGCACGCTGGTAAACAAGCCCAGTATGAAGACAGGAAAACCAGCTGGCCCTACGGCCAATACCCCCACCTTATTGTGCAATAAGGCTATTAAGAGGGCTATTCCCACCGGAATTATGGCTGATATAATAAAGCAAGCCAAGACCTTGCTTTTTAAAAACATTTTCTGGATTTCGTTAATGAAATTAGCCTGTAAAATATTCATATATTTAATCCCCCCTACTATTCTTAGCCTGCTCGATAAAAAATTCTTCCAGGGAGGTGTGTTTTTCTAGTATATCTGTGATCGACCCTTCTTTAATCAACAAACCATTATTGAGAATTCCAACCCGGTTGCACATTAGTTGCATTTCATGGGCCAGATGACTGGATACAAAAAAAGTGATTTGTTGCTCTCGAGCCAAACCGATGATCATATTTCTAATATCGGCCATACCTTCAATATCCAGACCGTTAGTTGGTTCATCGAGGATAAGAAACTGAGGTCGTGCTAAAATTGCGCCAGCTACTCCCAGTCGCTGTTTCATTCCTAAAGAAAAGCCACTGGTTTTTTCCTTCTTAAAAGGGCTTAGCCCAACTATCTCCAGGACTTCATCAATTCGCTTGGCATCAATACCATCATAGAATCGGGATGCAATCTTAAGATTATCATAAGCGCTCAGGTATTCATAAGAATCAGCGGTTTCGATGATACAGCCAACCTTAGCCATAGCCTGTTCGAACTGATTTACAACATTATATCCGAAGATATTTATTTCGCCCTGGTCAGCCCTGCATAAGCCGACAATGGTTTTCATTACGGTAGTCTTACCGGCGCCGTTAGGGCCCAAAAATCCATAAATATCCCCTTTGTAAATATCAAAGCTGATATCTTTGACCCCGCGGTTATTCTTATATAACTTGGTGATCCCCTTTACTTCCAATACCTTGTCCATTTTATCCCTCCTAGATATAGGAGGGCTTGCCACGGAATAAATGTGTCATATGATGCCAATGCAGATTTTTCGTCCTGCGAGGCGGCAGGAGGCGCAGATACAAGACTGTATCTAAGCCGACGACAACGAAGCAGGGCGGAAAATCTACTGGCATGCTTGATACAGTTATTCCGTGACAAGCCCTATTAGATAGGGTTCCTAATGGAACCCTATCTTCGGTGAGAAGGTTCGATTAGTCTTGCATGTGACCTTTAAACTCACGGGGCTGAATATTATTGACCTGTTTTCCGGTTAAGTCAACGGTATCAGGAGTAGTGCTGCCAATTCCAGACAGGTTCATATCTACATTGATAACTATTTCATGGGTCTGACCGGAAGCGTCGTTACCGGTAATTTTAAGGGCAGCTGTCTGCTTGGTGATTTGACCCTGGGCATCAATATTAGCCACCATGTCAACACTATTCAAGCTGATGGCATCAATTAATTGAGGCATACTACTTATGATGCTGTTCATATTGCCCATGGAAGAACCAGCTTTGGGACCACGTTCACCCTCGCGAGCAGCATTCTTGACTATCAAGGATGCAACCGCATTTTCCAGCGGGGTAATCTGGCTGCCAGCCAGACTCAGGCTCACGACTTTGCTTCCGTCGGCCTGGTTATCCAGAGAAATATTACTGTCGAAGTTAGAAGCCAGCAGGTCGACTATGTTTTCTACATCTTTGGCAACTGCTTCATGGGCGGTTTTCTTATCCAAATTTCTATCCAGGGGAGCTTTGCCAGCTTTCATGGCCATTACATTGTATACATCGCTGTCAGCATTTTTCGTAATGGTTTGGTCATTCTGGCAATATACTTCATTGGTTTGGGTCTTGTTGCCTGCATTGATGGTGGATAAGCTACTCATGGTGCGATTAGTGCTATCCATCTTTACGGTGCCCTCAGCATTCAATATCACATTACCATTATCCAACACTGATACTGTAGCTTGGGTAGTCATACTACCCACCTGGGGAAGGTTTTTAAGAGCTGCCTTATAAACCTCGTATCCAGAAGAGCTGGATATACTGGCAAAAGCAGTGGTGCATAGCATTGTCATTCCAAGAACCAAGCTTAGCACAATCATGATTGGTTTTTTCTTCATACCATTGATCTCCTCCATTTTTTAATATTCAGAAGTATTAGAACTTCCTTTTAATATAATGACTCATAACTATAAAATCCCCATAAAGCAATTATAAAGTATTTATAAAGTTTAAGCTAAGGGTGCTTTTTGCCGTTTTTACACAAGCGACACGGGGGCAGTTCTTGTGTCGCATATTTTATGCTCTGTAAACCGTCCCCGTGTCGCACAATTATGTATTAAGCTTTCTGGCTGCTTGCTGATTCCTTAACGATCGTTTGTTTACTTCCTATGCGGTTTTTAAGATCATCCAATAGCGAATAGATGACCGGAACAACGACCAGGGTTAGTAAAGTAGAAGTAATCAGCCCGCCAATGGTAGCATAAGCCATAGGAGCTCTCATTTCTGATCCGGCTCCGAGTCCTGCAGCGAGGGGTATCATACCAAAAATCATAGCCATCGACGTCATCATAATCGGTCGCAGCCTGGTTAACGCAGCCAATTTAAGGGCTGCATTCTTTTCCATTCCTTTCTTACGGGCTTGTTTGGTAAAATCTATTAAGAGAATGGCATTTTTGGTCACCAACCCCATTAGCATAATAATGCCGATCATAGAAATCAGATTTAGTTCGCTGCCCATTATTAGGAGAGCATAAATTGCTCCGATTACTGCCATGGGTAATGCCAGCATAATTGAAAACGGGTCGATGTAGCTTTCAAATTGGGAAGCCAGGATAAAGAAAATGAACATAATTCCAATGAATAAAGCTATTGACATAGAGTTAAAAGTATCATCCATCCGTTCCGTATCGCCACCAGTATAAAAACGGTAATCGGGACCCATTTTTATCTCATTTTGGGTCCGCTGCAGAAATATTTTATTAAAATCCCCCAGGGAAATGCCATCCAGGTTGCCTGAAAGTACTATTTCTTTGGAACGATCGGAGCGACTGATATTATTAGGAGCTGTGGAATAAACCGGCTGTGTTAACTGGCTTAAAGCTATAAGGGGCATGGGATTGCTTGCGGAGCCATTGGAGCTGGCAAGGTAGATGTTGTTTAAATCACTAATATCCTGACGCTGGGCACCTCCCAGGCGCAGTCTGACATCATAACGGTCTTCCCCTTCGGAAAACTGGCTTACTACCGTTCCGGTGAACAGTGTATGGATGCTTGAGGCGATTTGAGCGGTGCTAACTCCCAGGTCAGCGGCTTCCTGGCTTTTTACCACCAATTTCATCTCTGGTTTACCCGGTTTATAACTGCTGGTTACGTCTACAACTCCAGGGATGCTTTCCAGTATGCGCTGAGCTTCTTCAGCATAAACCTGCATTTGATCGAGATCATATCCCTGGAGGCGAAACGCCCAGCCTTTTTCATCCGTTATACCCTGATTAAAAAGCATTGATACCCTGATGCCGGGGATAGTTTTCAGCTTCACCCGCATGTCAGCCAATATTTGTTTAATGGTGTGACTCCGTTCACTTTTATCCAGCATTTTTATATACAGAGTGGCCTGATCGGTCTCAATGGTGGAGTAGATCTTTTGAACTTCCGGATAGCTGCGTAAACAATTTTCTACCCGGCTTGTCATTTCCAGGGCTGCGTTAAGATTTAAACCTGAATCAAATTCAACTATCATGGTGGATTCACCCATATCGCTGCTGGGAACAAAACCTGTACCCAGCAAGGGAATCGCGACTATACTGCTTACAAATAGCATGAGGGCTAAACCTATGGTCAACCAACGATGGTGTAGAGACCAGGCCAGCACTTTTATATAATTATGGGTGAAATAATCAAACCCCCGGGTAAACCAGGCCAAAAATTTACCCAGCATTCCACCGGGTATCAGCTCCTCTTTAGCCAAATAACGTGCGGATAATAAGGGCACCAGAGTAAAGGAAACCAGGAGTGATACCAGTACGCTGAAGACCACGGTTATTCCAAATTGCTTAAAGAACTGGGCAACTTCACCGGTCATCATGCCTACTGGCAGAAAAACTGCTATCACTGTAAAAGTAGTGGCAGTGACGGCCAAACCTATTTCGGTGGTTGCTTCCCGGGCCGCATCCAGAGGAGATTTACCCATTTGCAGATGGCGGGTAATATTCTCAATTACCACTATAGCATCGTCAATTAATAGACCCACGGAAAGGGATATGGCCATTAATGACATGGTATTTAGAGTGAAACCCATTAAATTCATACATAAAAAGGTGGCTATTATAGAAGTGGGAATGGCAACAGCACCGATTAGAGTACTGCGCCAGCTGCCTAAGAAAATAAAAACCATAATAACAGCCAACAAGGTACCCTCAAAAATAGTCTGAACCACATTGTTTACTGCACTCCTAATATTAACGGAATTATCGCGCACAATATCAATCTTTACACCTGTTGGCAGCTGCTTTTCTATATCAGCTACTGCTTTCTTAATGGCATCTGATACCACCACTGTATTCTGGCCGGATTGCTTGACAATGCTTATTCCCACGGCGGGTTTTCCTTGATAAAATGCCAGACTTTCCGCTTCCTTGGTACCATCTGCCACCCTGGCAATATCCTTTATATATATCTGAACTCCGGCACGAAGGGCTACCGGTAGTTGATAAAAATCGTCTATACTATGCAATTCACCGGAGGTACGCAGGGTTATTTTTCGTTCTTCAGCGCTTAGATTTCCCCCGGGAACCTCCATGTTTTGGCTTTGCAGACTGGCGATAACTTCCGGTATGCTCAGGCTGAAAGCTGCCAGTTTATTTTTATCCAAATCAATTTGCAGCTCACGTTTTTCTTGCCCCACTATTTTTACAGCGCCCACCCCAGGAATGGTTTCCAAGCGTTTTTTCACCATGTCATCCACCAGCATACTCATTTCCCGGGTAGATTGACCTCCGGTGAGAGCGAGAGACATTATGGGGGCAGAGGCAGGATTGAAGCTGGAGATAATCGGTTCTTCTATGTCCTGGGGCAGATCTCTCCTTATTCCTCCCAGCTTATCACGCACATCCTGAATGGCTGCCTGAGATTTGGTTTCTAAAGTAAATTCAGCCCAGGTAGTAACCACGCCTTCCCGAGCCTCGGTATAGGTGTGTTTTACCCCAGATATCTCGCTAATAGCTTCTTCAAGTTTCAGAGCCACCTTGTTTTCCATTTGTTCAGGGGAAGCCCCTGGCTGGACTATGGTTATCATTACATAGGGAAACTCAATATTGGGCCAGTCATTTATATTTAGTTTAAAATAGCTAAGCATGCCTAATAATATCAGAGCTCCAATAGATACTGTAGCCAATACCGGCCGTTTTAGACTGAGATTTGTAAGAAACATTCCTTATTCCCCCTGTTCGCGGACAGCCTGGATCTGGTCCCGTTCTTTAAGTGTGTTCACATTGCTTACTACAATGACCTGGCCCTCTTTTAAGCCGGATGTAATTTCAACCATCTGATCCATTATGGCTCCGGTCTGAACTTGTCGCCGCTCTGCACGACCTGCGGCATCGGGAATGAACACATAGAAAAGACCCTTATTAAGTATTAATGCATCCCGGGGAATCGCGATAACTTCCTGGCTTTCTCCGGTATATACTTTTACCCCGGCGAACATTCCCGCACGTAAAAGCTGTTCAGGATTATCCAGCTTGATCTTGGCCTGAAAAACTCGGGCTTCCCGGCTGGCAGAAGGATTTATGACTGCAAGTGAACCCAAGAATTTGCGACTGCCATAGGCATCTACCGATACGTCAGCTTTTAACCCCGGTTTAAGGAGTGATAATTCCTGTTGCTGAATATTTACTACGGTATAAACAGAGGAAATATCCTCAACCATCATCAACTGAAGCCCTGCGGAGATCATCTGGCCCAGGTTAACACTGCGGGTGCTAACAATACCACTGATTGGTGATGAGATAGTGGTGTTATCCAGGTTATTGCGGGCATTGGCTACTGCAGCCGCAGCAACCTCAACATCAGCTTCCGCAACTTTAAGGCCGGTTTCCATATCCTGAAAATCCTTACCAGAGATTGCTCCACTCTTATAAAGCTCTTGGAAGCGTTTATAATCGGCCTGGGTGGATGCCAGCTTGGCCTGCGCCTTTTTAAGGTCAGCCTGGGCCGCTGCTAAGAGATTACTGTAATCCTCACTCTCTATCATGACCAGGGCTTGCCCGGCATGCACAGGGGTTCCATTTTCCACCAGTACCCGGCTGGTCCGACCAGCAATTTTAGAACTTATAATGGCGGTTTCGACAGCTTCTATAGTACCAGTCAACTGCAGAGCATTTTCTTTTTTGAATAGGGCAGCTTCCTTGATAGTGACGCTGGGAACAGCAGAATCAGAACTAGTTTGAATAGAGGGCTGTTTCCAGAGAACGCTTGATTTGAACAGGCCCAAAAAGAATATGATAAGAACAGGTATTAGCCACAGCTTCCATTTACCTTTCATCGCTTACTAACCTCACTATCGAGATTACTTTTTATACCGTGATAAATAATTGTCTGGAACATTTCCAGAGCTTGATTGAGAGTCAAATCATGTTTTACTACAAAGCTGCAATCAAATATTGTTTCTATTGCATTCTCATAGATCAGCTCAATAAGAGCAGGATGAATATCGGAACGAAAAAGGCCTTGTTGAATCCCTTGTTCCAGCAGCTTTACAATCTGATCTCTATTGAATTGCTTAAATAAGCTGATTTTTTTCCATTCTTCAGGTAAATACTGCTGCAATTCAGCCACTAACCAGGTTGGAACTTCATCATGAGAAGGATTGATTACAAATGCATTAAGCTGGGCGAGTACTCCTCCCTCAACTTTCAATGCTTCCAGGTGCTTTTCCCGAGCCCAATCCAGAAAGCTATCAACTACTGCACTAATTAGGTCGCTTTTGCTGACAAAATGTTTATAAACGGTTTTTTTACTTATACCCAGATCTCTGGCTATTTCATCAATAGTAAATTTTCTAAAGCCGTATCGTTCTATTTGCTCCATGGCGGACTCGACGATCCTTTGACGCATATTTCACCACTCCCCTCCGGAAACTAGAGAAACCATAATAGTTTCCAAAGAGATAATAGCAATATATGTCAATGATGTCAATATATTTTTGGGAGGAGATTTTGCTGAACAAAAAATCCAACTAGCAGAGATGCGGCTAAAGTATTTCTTGATTAATAATGGTTTGAAAGTGACTTGAAGCGGCAGTTATGAGGTGATAAATGTCTACCAATACCTGAAATTTTGGATATTCTATTATAAAACGAAATGACGACCTTTCACGGCAACCATGGCGCTTAGAACTAAATTATGAATGCTGATAGATTTCCTTATTTCGTCTTCTGCATAGCAAAGGCTATTGTGGGATACTTGTTCCAGATGATCTCCTAGTTTGGTCCATTCAGCAATTATTGCTGCAGAACCCTGAGTGGCTATAATGGTTTGGCTTAACTCAAAATATAGATGACATATCTCCTGAATCATAGAAAACTTACTGGTAATACCTTCTAATTTGGCAAACTTGTTTACTATCTGATCGATCTGCTGGTCTACTCCGGCAATAGCATTAAGCAGACGTTCTTGATCTTCCATGCTATTAAAGTAGACCAGGCGAGATGAAAGCCTGAGGAACTCTGCGATTAAAGCCTGTAGCTCTCGCTTAGCCAAGGACTCAAACAGTTGGTTGATGAAATGATTGATCAAATCATGGCGTGCGGCACTGCCAGTAAAGAGTCCTATCCAGACTGCTATCCATCCGGCAAATAATATCATGAATGTACTTGCCAGGAGAGATTCTGGATGTATTATATAGGTTACCAGGTTAACTCCCACAAAGGCCGCTGTGGCCAGTAATCCCTCCCCAATAGTAATATGTTCTTCACCCTGATCAAAGATACCGATAAGTATACCCATTACAAACTCAATGATGATGGCAATAAATGCAGAACCCATTATTATCATCCTTTCATATGCCTGGACAGGCTTGAGGTTTAACTGGATCACTTTCGGTCGTCATATCTGGTTCAAATGTTGCTGGAGGAACATAAACAGAAGTAATATAAGTGCTGGCCGTGGTATTTTGAGTTTGAAGTTGAGCCAATTCCTTTAATTTATCCATACTTGCTTTAAGATTCTGGATCTGTTCATCCAGGCTTTGTGAATCTACATAGCCCATACCTGGATTCATTTGGTTGAGACGTTCTGATATTATTGCCGGAGCTTCTACTTCTCCAAACTGTTTTACGAGAAGAAAAATGTTTTTTACCTCGGTCACTGCTATCCATGCAGCTACTAATAATTGCGTAGTTCCCTGCCAACCAAATAACAGACTTAAGCCCATAGCATCCATACGATTAGCGACCAGAAGGAAAATAAAGTAACTTAGGATACGCTTACTTATTTTGCCCAAAGTATCCCTGCTGACTCCTTGCTGTACTATCCTGGCAATACAGGAAGCCAGACAAAAACACATAGCCGTTGTTAGGGTAGGAGACATCGGGCCTATTAGGAAACATATCGTATCTTTCATGGTATTTATAGCCATAATTACCTCCTTAAGGCATAACCCGACAGGTCAACTTAACGGCCTTGAGGGCTGAGGCTGTATATACTCATTTTTTCTCTCCCACTTGGCAGGTTAGATAGTTTTTATCAGTCAGGTTGAGCGTTTGGTTCTTCAACGGGCCTTCCGTAAAAGTAATAATCGGCCGCTCCGGAATATCGGTATGGCCGGTTACTAAGGCAGTCATACCATTACTAAGCAGTACCTCAGTACCCAGTGAATAAGGCGATATGTTTTGCAATAGAGCCTTAGCTCCCGGGCCAAAACGAATATATTCCACATCGCGAATATATTCTAGAATTTCGGCTTTGGATATTCCCTGAGTACACATATTATCAAAGACATCAGCAGCCTGGACGATACTAATATAGATGTCCTTAAAACGGGCATCTACTGTATTATTATTTAATTTCTTAGGGAAGGATCGATAGGTATTAGTGGTCGAATCCCAGGAGGCTTCATAGTCTTCCCAGACATGATGCATTAATATGATCCGCTTGGCTATTAGGGAAAGGGCACTTTTATCAGCTTGTTGATAACCCAGTAGAGGATGTTCCTGGATAGCAAGAATGTCGGCTGGTTTCTGAGAGTTTAAAACATGAGGAGGAATTTTAGTCTTACCAATATCATGTAGAGCTGCTCCAATAGCCATATTCTCAATATTATTGCGAGGCAGACCTAATTTGACCGCTATTATAGAAGCGATGATAGCAGTATTCAAGCAGTGAGCAGCTATATCGCCTTTCTTATTAAAGAGCAGAGTATTGATACCCTGTATTATGGTACGGTTTTCCATTAGATCGTCCACTATGGAGTTGATAATTTCTCCGAAGTTACGACTGCTTGCAGCATTTACATTGTTAAAGACTTCCTGAATCTTTTTTTTAGCCTTGAATTTCAACTGGTCGCTGATTACCTCTTCTACAAGTTCGATTCCTTCGCTATCTGGAGTGTGCACATAGACATACTCAAATGGCAGCAGATCACCCTTGCTTTGCAGGATTTCAACTGATTTTGCAGTTAGTTCACTGCCATTACCAATATACAATTGTCCATCGCCAATATAGACATTTCGGGCTACCTTGCACCCAATATATTGATGTAGGTCTACTACTCGTATTATTTTCATTGATTACCCCCCCAGCAATATATGAAGTCATTATGAAACCTCACTTAGGCCAATAATCTTCTCGCCGTTCAGGCTAACCATACCGAGGATTACCAATTTTTCTATTATTAATCCATAAATAGCTACCCTTAACTAAAATATGTTATTTTTACCAAGAGTGTTACAAGCGGATGAAAGGTTACAGGAGGGAAAGGGATCAGAAAATAAAAAATGCGACACGAGAATCATTCCCGTGTCGCACGATTATTACACCATCAGCTATTCTCGGCGCAATGCCTCAATGGGCTTAAGTCGGGCAGCCTGGTTGGCGGGATAGAGGCCGAAGAATAATCCCACCCCGGCGGAGAATAAAAAGGCTATCACAACCGTCCACCAAGAGACCAGCGGAGGCCAGTTGGCTAACTTGGCTACCAGGTAAGCCCCCCCATAACCCAGTATGGTTCCAATAAGGCCTCCCATCAAGCAAAGTACTATTGATTCAAAGAGAAACTGCACTAGAATATCCTGCCGGCGCGCGCCAAGGGCCATGCGAATGCCTATCTCCCGGGTACGTTCCGTAACTGATACCAGCATTATATTCATTACGCCTATTCCCCCAACTAGAAGGGAAATACCAGCAATGAGGCTTATAACCAGGCTGATAATGCCAGTTATTTTGGTGGCTGACTGCATTTCCTGTTCCATACTGACAGAATCATAATGATCGGGGGCATTGTGACGCCGTTCCAGGATGCTTTTGCTTCGTTCCATAGCAGTAGACACCGTTTCCTTACTGCTGGCGCTGCCCCATATTTCGTGGATCCGGGTGAAACCTGTCATATTGCGCATAAATGACATGGTAATATAGGCAGTCTGCCGGGAACCATTATTAAACACGGAACTATCTGTTTTTAATACTCCCACCACCATAGACGAGGTGCTGCCGATGACTACCCGCTGTCCCACAGCATTTTCCGGACCAAACAGCTCCCGGGCAGTATCTTCCTGGATAACAATAACCTGCCTTCCTGCACTTTCATCCTCGTCATTTAAGAATCTACCCTGAGACAGTTCCAGATTCTTAATGTGAGCGTAATCCGCGCTGGTGCCGAGAATGCTTACTGATTTTTGACCCTGGCTGCCCCTTAGTTTCATTTGACTGTAACTAGCGGGAGCCATATATTTTACCTCAGGAACTACATTTCTGATGATATTGATATCACTAAGCTGTAAATCATTGGGTTTATACGATTCACCTTCCTGGTAATTTACATACACTACGAAAAGGTTGGTGCCGAATTTCTCCATTTCCTGCATCAGCATGGCCCTACCCCCCTGGCCGATGGCCACAACTGATATTACTGCGGCAATACCTATTACAATGCCCAAGGTGGTTAGAAAGGAACGCAATTTACTGCTTCTAATGCTTGCCAATGCAACTACCATCAATTCGCGTATGTTCATATGCTGCCCGCCTCTTTTCGAAAAGAGCGGAGAGCTTGACCAGCATTCAGCGGCTCTTGTACTATATCATCCATTATCAATAACCCGTCACTTAAACGTAGAATTCGACCAGCGTGCTGGGCAATATTCTCTTCATGGGTAACCAAAATTATAGTGGTGCCGTCCAGGTTCAGCTGCTGAAAAATATCCATCACTTCCAGGCTGGTATGGCTATCCAATGCTCCTGTCGGCTCATCAGCCAGTATTATGGCCGGGTTGTTGGCCAGTGAACGAGCAATTGCCACCCTCTGGTTTTGGCCACCGGACAGCTCATTGGGGTAATGGTGCATACGATCGATCAGTCCCATGCGTTCCAGGAGCAGCGTGGCTCGTTCTCTTCTTGCTGCTAGCTTAACCCCTGCATACATCATAGGCAGTTCTACATTATGCAGGGCGGTAAGGTGGGGAAGCAGGTTGAAGGTCTGAAAAACAAAACCAATTTCTCTGTTTCTAATCCGGGCAAAGTCCTTTTCTTCCAGAGCTGAAACTTCCGTTTGGTTAAGAATATAGGTGCCGGCAGAAGGAACATCCAGCAAACCCAGGAGATTCATCAGCGTTGATTTCCCGGAACCAGAAGCTCCCATTATGGCCACGAATTCGCCCTTGTCAATATTGAAAGACAGACCGCGTAAGGCTTCTACGGTTATGCTTCCAGTATCATAAATCTTTTGTATGTCATTTATTACAATCATTTAGGTACTCCTGTAATGATTTTTACCTTCTGTCCATTCTTAAGATCCGGTTTGGGATTGACCACTACCTCTTCATCTGGGTTTAGGCCGGAGATCGCTATGTCAAAAAGTTCGTTGCCTCGCTTTATTTCTACAGTCCTTTCTTCCAGGGCCGAGTTATTGATCACATAGACGATTTTAGTGCCGTTGCGTTCAATTATGGCGTTAATAGGTAGGGCAATTACATCTTTTTCTTCTGCAGTTTGAATGGTCAGGTCTACCGAATAGCCAATCTTAAGTTCCCCTTTGCCTTCCTTTAGATTAATGGTAACCGGTACGTTAATGGTTTCTCCGTTGGTGCCTTTTTGAACTACTGCAGCCCCACCAATCCTGGCTATTTCGCCCAGGTAAGTTTTTCCCGGCAGGGCAACACTGCTAGCCTTTACTGCCTGCCCAATCTTCAGATTGCCAGCATCAATCTCACTGATATCAGCCGTAACCTCCAGCAAGCTGTCATCCCCGATTACCAGTATTTCTTTTCCTTCCAATACTCGATTGCCTTGTTTGGCCTCCGCAGAAGTAACGACCCCATCAAACTGAGCCATGAAAGTAGCCAAATCCAAGCGCTCTTTGGTCTGAGCTACCTCCTGTTTGGCCAGTTCTACCTGAGATTGGAGGGAAAATACTTGCTTGCCGGAAGCATTTTGGTTGGCTTTAATCTTGGCTTCCTGATAGCTATTATCAGCCCGAGCCAAGTCGAGCCGGGCAGATTCCATCTCCTCGACATTAACCGCACCTGCCTGAAACAACTGCTCCATCCGGGTATAGTGATTATTGGCTTTGTTATAATCTGCCTCAGCCATTTTAAGACCCAGCAGGTCATTAACCGCCTGAGCTTTAGCCAGTTCTGATTCCTTACTGGATAGTATCGCAACGGCATTCTGATATAAACGGGCCAGTTCAAGTGAATCAAGTCGACCTAGGACATCTCCCTTTTTTACTTGGTCACCTAGCTTCACCTTAAGTTCCATCAAGGTACTATCCACTGGAGTGAAAAAAGTCTGCTCGTTTACTGCTTTTAGACGCCCGTTGGCAAACACGTTACGTTCTATTGTTTGTTTATTAATTTTGCTGGCCTCTACCGGTATCGGGCTATTCTTACTCTTTACGATAAGTGCCCCACCAGCAATAGCAAATACCAGAAAAATCACTAAAACCCATTTTAACCATTTGGGTATTCTTGCGACTGCTGATCTTATCCTTTTGCCAGCTGTCTTGGTTTTCTTCTCCTGCACAACCTAACCTCCACTTCCATTACAATCCTCGCTAAGATCTCGATTTTTTATTGGTCTCCAAATTGGAGGGAGAACATATTGCCAAACCATTATCCTAGGAAAAAGTTTTTACTACAAATAACGGTCGAAAAAAAGATATCCCTGCAATCCTGTGTAATTATTTCCCTGTTTGTCCATCTAAATCCTCTATTATTTTACAAATTAACTGGAATAATTATGGAAATTGTTCCAGTTTGGAATGTTAAAAGATTATGATTGTTAATCTGCTTGGATATAAGGGGAGACTGCATCCATGAAGGTGTTGGGGCTTTCCAAGGATAGGTATAGATGCGTCACATCTTTAATATCGCTAAACATTCCTAGAAAACACTGTGGATACCTAAGTTCAATCTCAATATTGCATTTTTCTCCGGCCGCTAGGTAAAAATGACCTGGTTGATCTTTGGGCATATAGGGGCCTGGGGAGAAGCTGGGTGATACTTTCGAAGTAGCTCTACAGGCTGCTATATACTCCCAGCGGATTTCCTGGCAACATCTTAGGCCCATCCTAAATCTAATTCCTGCAGCAGTTATGTGATGGCTATAAATCAGCATGGCCTGAAAATCCGCCCACAACCAGAGGATAGCCCATAAGCCTAGAATTAAGTGAATTAATTTCCACACCATCCATCGGCTGGGAAGCATAATGGATACCCCTAATACTTCTATAGCACATAAAACAATGATAACTTTCACCAAAAACTCATAATTTTCCAGGCGGGTGGCAAAATGCAGGGTATCATTTCTCTTCCTCTTTCTTTTAAATGATAGATATAAGGCATAGTAGAGTCGTGGTTCAATAAGCGCGAGGCGCGCCAAACGTGGAGGGAAAATGAGCTCCAGTGCCTGTTGCCAGGCATCCATGGTATGCTGTCCTTCCTTTTTTAATACTTGGTAGCGCCTGATAATTTTGGAAAGGTTCATCAGGCATAAAACAATAAATGTCAATTCCAGGACTGCGGGTATAAAGAGGAAATAAGCCATATTATCTCTGGAAACGATCCCTGTGTTGCCCAAGATAATTTCAACAAGCACGATGAGCAGCAGAATAGGCAGGGAGTACCGGGTTACTTTAGGGTCTGATAAGCAGGTACGCAGTTTCATAATTATTCCCCTCTAGTTCGGTTTAAGATAGTTACCGCTGGTTAAGGGTCAGATGAATAGGTCCAGTTCCCTTCAACACCAGTATAAACCCCGACCTAAGGTAAGGGTCAATGCCCTTTAAAAGAATCTAATTATGCTGCGTCATTTTTGTGACAATGGTAGTTTTTAGGCAGGATTTCATAGTCACCATATAGAATGCTTTTTAAACTGTAAGTGATGAAAGGAGTTTTATATTGTGATTACTTGGAAGGAAGAGTTCAAAGTAGGGGTAAAGGAAATAGATGAGCAGCACATGCAGCTTTTCGATATAGCTGGTAGAGCTTACGAGCTATTAAGAAATGATTTGCAGACAGACAAATATGATGGAATCATCGAAATATTGGAGGAACTTAAAGAATATGCCGTTTATCATTTCAAATTCGAAGAAGATTACATGGCCAGTATAAAATATGGGAAACTCTTGTCTCATAAAGTACTGCATGATGATTTTATAGAAAAAGTAAGTGGTATTGATATGAGGCAGATAGATGATAATCAGGGACAATATTTGATGGGTATACTGGAATTTGTGGTGAAATGGATAGAGGGTCATATTATTGGTCAGGACAAAAAGTATGCTGGCTTAGAGTAATTGGGTTAACCTTTCAGTCCGTATTTTTGGATAATGTAAAATAATATCCCTATATTTACTATAATGTATATAGCTTATTCAGTACGATATAAGGAAGGTTTTTTAAGTGAATGTCAATGAGTGTTTCTTGAACCTTTCTCGCAGTTTGGACTTCTCTCGTCAGGGATTGATGCGCCATCACCAAAGAACCGCTTTAATCGCTGCCAAGATAGGGAAAGCTGCGGGTTTGAAGGAGGAAGAGCTGTTTGAACTTTTTCAGGCTTCCATAATTCATGATATTGGTATAACCAGCTGGCAGGAGAAAGCTGGACTTGGGACATTGGAAATTGATGCCCCCTGGCAGCACTGCCGCAGAGGCTATGAGCTGATGCACCGAAATTCGTCCCTAAATCATCTAGCTGGAATTATCCTGAGTCATCATGACCGATGGTCAGGTACTAACCCTTCTGGACTCGTTAAACACCATATTCCTTTAGCCAGCAGGATTATACACCTGGCAGACCGAGTGGAGATCTTGGTGGGTAAGAATACCAATGTTTTGGATCAGAGCAGTTTAGTTATGGATAAGATACAAAGGTTTAACGGGGTGCTTTTTGACCCTGATTTAATAGCAATATTGGAGGACATAGCCAAGAGGGACAGTTTTTGGTTTGATCTTACATCGCCATGGGAGAAAGAATGCCTTGATACCATTGTTCCCCAGCGTCGTATTCCGATTGAAACAGATTATTTGCTAGATGTAGCCCGTCTGTTTGCTCAGGTGGTGGATGCTAAATGTTCCTTTACCTATCGGCACTCAAAAGGGGTAGCAGTGATTGCTAAATTTATGGGAGGGCAAATAGGTCTGCCAGAAGAAGAATGTAATTTGTTGGAGATAGCTGGATTGTTACATGATATAGGAAAACTATCGGTGCCGACTGAATTATTGGAGAAACAGGGGAAACTTACCGTTTCCGAGTACAATATAATGAAACAACATGCCTATTATACATATTGGTTGCTTGAGCCAGTGACTCAGACCTTTCCGCTGGCTGAATGGGCAGCATTCCATCATGAAAGACCTAATGGCAGGGGATATCCGTTCAGCAAGACGGATGAGGAATTAGAGCCGAATGCTCGTATTATCACCATCGCAGACATCGTTGTTGCCTTGAGGGAAGAAAGACCGTACCGTAAAAGTCTGAGTTGGGATCAAATAGCCAAAATAATGAATGAGTTAGTATTGTTTGAAGGTTTGGATAGGGATGGTGTTTCCATTATTCTAGATAATCAAAGAACATTAGACCAGAAATGGTCAGAGTTGTCCGGATAATTCGAAGATTAGAGCTGTGGATTGATAGCTATTACTTTAAAAAATAAACTTCATCCATCAGCTCTACCTCGTTTAGCGCTATCAATCTTTGTAGATGCTGGTATACTCCCATTTTTTCGAAAAGGCGATTAAAGGAGTCTAATTTAGTTTTTACTCCATAGATTATTTGCATGTTGGCAAGCTCTTCCAGGTTCATGGGTGACTGCAGGGCGCTGATTATCTGTTCTTCTTTTCTGAAAATAATATCCAGATATTTTTGCAGGCGTCCAGGGATGTCTTCCCTAATAATTCCTTTATGACATGAAACAATGATTTGGGGCTTCAGTTCTATACATTTATTAATAGATACAATGAAGTCATCCAGGTTGCTGCAGCTATGTGCATACCAGGGGCCAAAGCCGCTTAAATCAATATCCGCGCTAAAGAGCAATCCTGATTTTTCTTCATAAAAGGCACAGTGACCCGGGGTATGTCCAGGGGTATGAATAACTCGCAAACTCACGTGGCCAAAATCCAGAATATCTCCATCCTCAAATTCACGATGTACCGGCGATGCCTGCAAATCAATAGATTCTATAAAATCCCAGCCCTGCTGTTCACCATTAAAATCTGCAAATCCGTAATACTCCAGAAACGTATCCAGCGAACGAATAGCTGGAGCATCCAGGGAATGTGCCCATACATCTGCATGAGGGAAACGATGATTGTTTAAAATATGGTCTTCATGAAAATGTGAATTGACAATAAGATCAACTGGCTCTTTCAGCAGGTATTCCAAATTTTCTTTTCCGCAGCTGCTGTCTATTAATACCCTTATGTCATCCTCGATTAGGAGACAATGACAGTAGGGAAACTTACCCCCGTTGGGTGCTTCAATAAACTTTATCCGATCAGTGAGATTAATCATGAGCTCTTTCGCTCCTTACTATAAAATATAATTTAATCTGTTTAATTTTAACCGATTGGCTTTGAATTTTATATCTTAATGACTATTACTTTAAACACATTTTATATAAGTTCATGCTTGTATTTCGGGGCAAATTATACGGCAATTACTGGAAAATGCAGTATAATCAGACTTGCAGATCTAAGTAGGGCACATAGTGGTAGTGACTATTTATTCAGGGGAGGTTATTGTTGTGAAAACTTATGAAATGCGCAACCTTGAACGGCAGATGAAAAGCGAAGAAAGTATGTTTTTTCTGAATAATGGCTTATATGGGGTATTATCAACGGTGGATAATAACGGACAGCCGTACGGAGTTCCATTGAACTATGTTTTAAAAGAAAACTATATATATTTTCATTGTGCATTAGAAGGACATAAAGTAGAAAATATTAAATATAATGATAAAGTTTCTTTGACAGTAGTTGGCCAAGCAGAAATTATGGCCAGTGATTTTAGCATAGCATACGAAAGCGTAATATTATTTGGAATCATTAAAATGCTGGAGGACGAAAATGAGAAAAAAATGGCATTAAGATATTTAGTGGAAAAATATAGCTCTGAATTTATTGAAAAGGGAGAACTATATATTGAAAATGCTATAAACAGATGCGCAGTTTTCAAAATTGAAATACAATCCTTGACGGGCAAGCATCGACTTAAAGCATAAACGATAAAAATCCATAACATTTAAGGAGTCGATTTAACATGGCCATAGGCATATATTTCGGAATTTATGTCTTGTTCACTATTGGTCTTTATCATATTTTAATTAGAATCCTGGAGGAACGTTTCGGTGTCTGGCCATGGATAGCTTTCCTTATATTGGGGATCATCTGTCTTGTCTTTTCCGTAACTGCGGCCAGGCAAACTGTTTCCATGTGGTGGGGATATAATGCTTTCATTAATCTCTGGTCAGTCAAGGAAATGTTTGAACAGCAAAAACGCTCCCAAGCAGGAAACTAAATACAATCCAGAGTTTACATAAGGCTCCACATCAGTCTTTGCCTTTCTATGATTCCCGGCAATACAGCCATTATCCGCTCGATGTCTTCATAAGTATTATCTTTGCCTAAGGTAACACGCAGCGAGCTATGGGCTGCTTCTTTGGTAAGACCTAAGGCCGTTAATACATGCGATGGATCAAAGGAGTTGGAAGTGCAGGCTGAGCCGCCGGATACTGCGATACCTTCCGCATCCAGAAAAACCAACATACTAGCTCCCTCTACTCCTATAAAGACCATGCTCACATGACCAGGTAGACGGTATTCAGGATGTCCCGTCAGGTAAGCGTGCGGAATCTCCTGTAGGATACGATTGGTGAGAGCCTGTCCCAATTCGTTCAAATGATGCAAACGATCGGGAATTAGGTTCAGGGCCATCTCGGCAGCCTGGCCCAGACCGACAATACCGGGTACATTTTCAGTGCCTGAGCGCCAAGATCTTTCCTGGCCTCCTCCATGCAGCAGGGGAGCAGGTTTTACCCCGGAGCGTATATAGAGGGCGCCGATTCCTTTAGGGCCATAGAACTTATGCCCGGATAGGGATAAGAGGTCAATATTTAGTAACTTAACGTCTATAGGGATTCGTCCGACCGATTGAACCGCATCGGTATGGAATACGATACCCTTTTCGCGGGCCAGCTTTCCTATTTCTTCAATGGGTTCAATTGTTCCTATTTCATTATTGGCATGCATGATGCTAATTAGAATGGTATCGTCCCGGATCGCTTTTTTAACGGTTTCAATATCCACCTGTCCTAAACGATTAACCGGCAGATAGCTGGCCTCATAACCCTGGCTTTCTAAGTGCTTGAATGTATCTAAGACTGCGTGATGTTCAATTTTTGAGGTTATTATATGACGCCCCCTGCCCTTATAGGTATGGGCGGCACCGATAATGGCCATATTATCAGCTTCCGTACCACCGCTGGTAAAAACTATTTCCTCGCTGCTAGCCCCAATTAAAGCAGCCACCTGCTTCCGGGCTTTTTCTATCATCTTGCGAGCCTCGTTGCCATATCCATGAATACTGGATGGGTTTCCAAAAGAATTAGTAAGGGTGGAGAGCATAACCCGGGCTACCTCGGGGTCAACTGGTGTGGTTGCACTGTGATCCATATATATTTTTGACACAAGTTTCACTCCTTGTTTCATGATGTTTATACTCTATTATAATAGTAATTCCATAGACTTAGTCAAGTAACAATAGGTGGATGAGAGAAGCTTGCAGGCAAAAGCTAAATAATATTATTTTGGTGTACGATACTGAAGAAATTGGTTAATTCTTGACAAACAGGTGCAACTGAATAATAATATTCCATTAAGGTGAGTATGCTTAAGATTATTGATTGAGCAGCATAGGGGCTTTATGCCTTACACGCAAGGATACCCTGCGGAGTCACTAATAGTGATTCTGTGGGGTTTTGTTTTTCTGTATAGTAGAAAAGTAATAGGTATGGAGGGATAGGATGGATAAGAACAAAATATTACTTATTCTAGGTTTGGCTGGCTTTGTAGTTATGGCTGATAACTGGGTAGTTTCACCCATATTGCCGACCATCGCGAAAGATATTGGAGTCAATATTCCAGATGCCGCGTTAATAATCTCGGCATATATGATCCCCTTCGCTCTATTCCAGTTATTATTCGGCTTCCTTGCTGATCGGTACGGAAAATTTCGGGTAATCAGCCTGGCTATGATATTCTTTTCAATAGCCTCAGCACTCTGCGCCATAGCCGTAGGGATTTCTGATCTAGCAATTTATCGGGCGCTCACAGGGATTTTTGCTGCATCCGTTATGCCAATTTCATTGGCACTCATAGGAGACCTATTCCCCCTTAATGAGAGGCAGAGCGCTATAGGGACATTCCTTGGAATATCCTTTCTGGGGCAGGGCTTAAGCATGGTCATAGGAGGTTCTATCGCATACTTTCTAAGTTGGAGGGAAGTATTTGGAACTTATGCAGTATTTGCCGCTATTTCAACCCTTCTGCTGTTTACTATTGGAAAGAATATACCTTCGACGATTAATCCTCAAGCTGGTTTTTTAGCCGCCTACCGAAATATTCTGAAAAATTCATCCAGTCTTAGGATTTATTTATTGGTATTCTTCGAGGGATTATTCTTAACTGGATCTTTCTCTTTCCTGGGTGCATTTATTAAGAATCAATATGACTTTAATAATTTCCTTATCGGAATAATCATGACCGCTTTCGGCGTAATGGCCATCGTTGGAGGAAGGATTAGCGGGAGGATTGCTGGGCGGTTAGGAAGGAAAAGGACCATTGTGCTCGGACTTTCAACAGCTGCACTGGCCAACATAATATTTGCAGCTTATGGCCATTCATTGGTTTTAGTAATTATGGGTATAGGGTTTTTAGGCCTGGGTTTAATGACTGCTCATTCTACATTTCTAACCATTGCGACTGAGTTTGCTGCCCAATCCCGGGGGGTTGCCATGTCACTCGTCGCATTCTCTATTATGAGTGGCGGAGGAATCGGAACTCTAATCGGCAGCAGAATTGTTGCTGCCAGCGGTTTGGCCACATTGTATACTGATTATGCAATAGGATTAGTATTTCTTATCATTGCTGTTCTAATAAATAAAAGATATTAAAAGCATTTAATATTATGCGAACAGGGTTCTAACTCCAGAGTCAACATTAAGAAACATCGTCCACTAAACTACGAAAATAATGGCAATTATCTACTATGTTAGGTCCGTGTCTAAATAGCCCTCCACCTACCAGGAATATCACGTCAGATCCATATACTTGGACCATATCGGGAATATTACTTATGCTCATTCCTCCACCAGGGCAGGGGAAAATAGTTTTCAAATTACCCATTTGAATAGCGGTCCCTTGTACAATACTTTTGCATTCATCTCGGCTAAATGAGAAGCGCCCTCCAAAATTGGGATAAATGGTTCCGTCTGCACCGGCTAAGCGCGCTATTTGTCCGAACAGAGCAGAATGAGATATTCCGTTATCTGGGCTAAGTACATAGCTTCCCAGTAGAGCCGGATGGCTAAAAATAGGCAGGCCAATATCGTCATCATCTGCCAAGCTTTTCATGGTGTCAAACCCAACTAAGCCTGGTGCAACTAATAGTCCCTTGACTCCATGCTCTTGGGCATATTTGGCCCTGTTCATCACTTCACCATAAGGTGCTGTAACGTTGGCTACGTATATACAGGTTTGTCCGGTTTCACGATTGGCACGATCGACCGCTTCAGAACATAACTTAACCCGCTCGTTAAATGGGGCAAAGCTCTGATTGGTGAGGCCATGATCATCTTTAATAATATCAATTCCGCCCAGGGCAAACTGGTAAGCCAATTCTGCTAAGGCCTTACTGCTTAATCCCATTGGCTTGAGAGCTGTAAAAAGTAAAGGGCGTTGGGGTACATTCATCCACTTTCTCAGACCGGTTATCCCAAACCTGGGGCCCTGGAAAGTTTTGGCTAAGGATTCCGGTAAAATAATTTCTTCTACCCGATACCCTGGCTTAATACTAATGTTTCCAAAGATTACATTCATAAGCTGGGTCAACTCATTGGCAGCACTTTCAATGGCAAAACTTATGAGAGCCTTATAGCTGGCAGGTCCATCTGGAATGAATTCTAGGATTTGACCAACAATATGATCTTGAATAAAGCCTGAGGGTACTAATTCTGCGGGGAATTCTACGGTTTGCTCCAAACAAATGTCTTGTGCCTTGGCGTAAGCCTCTGGCTCGGTTCCGGTTATCCGGTAAACAGCTGAAAATCGTTCCATTATAGTGCCTCCGCTTTAGCCAGACTATGAACTGGAGTAATGTGGATTTCAGTTAAATCAGCCTCAGTAATATCAAATTTATTTTTGACTAAGGCTTCAACCTCTTTAATTAGGGCAAGTGCATCAATCTCATACTCTCTAGCCAGATATTTTCGACTTGCCCCATGTAAAAACGTGTCCCTTATTCCTATTCGGATAAGCCGGATTCCTAAACCAGCTTCGGCCATTTGCTCGGCTAGAATAGTTCCCAAACCACCTATTATCGAATGATTTTCGATGCTTATTACCCCATACTTAACTCGGGAAGCGGCTGCAAGCACTTCCGGGTCATTAAAAGGTTTTAAAGTAGATATGTGCATATGCTGAATGGACAATCCTTGCTTTTGTAGTGCCTTCACTGCTCTCATAGCCTCTTCAGTACATATGCCGCTGGAAAATACCGCTATATCAGTTCCGGTACTTAAGGTTCTAGCTTTTCCTAAAATCATGGGTTCAGTGCTATTAAATAAGCGGGGTATTTCTCCGCGCAGCATTCTTATATAAACAGGGCCGTTAACACTTTGGGCAACATCCAAGACACTCTCTACATCCGTTGCATCTCCACATTCAAGAATGGTCATATTAGGAAGGGAACGCATAATGCTAATGTCTTCAATAGCCTGATGGGTTGCGCCTCCCGGTGTCATTATTCCTGGTAAGAAGCCAAACATGCGTACCGGTAGGTTCGGATAAGCAATAGAGACGGCAATTTGGTCATAGGCCCGTCGATAGATAAAAACCGCAAAAGTATGGACAAATGGGAAGTATCCTTCTCGAGCCAGCCCTCCGGCAAAGCTCAGCATATTTTGTTCAGCTATACCCATAGAGAAAAAACGCTCTGGATAAGTATCGCGGAAAAGGTCTATTTCGGTTGAACTGCTTAAGTCTGCTGAAAGAACCACTACCTTGGGTTTATCATGGGCCCATTGTACTAAATTATGGTAGTGAATTTTCGACTTAATCTCCATAAATACTCCCCCCTTCTCCTAAAATAAGTTTGCCAAAAATGTTTTGTATTGTAAACGCTCAACATCACTATTGAAGCGTAAATAGTGCAGCTTGGGAGTTCTCGATTCTAAGAGATCTATTCCTTTACAAGGATTGGTGTAAGCAAGCACAATTAAAGGTTGACCATTGGGTTTTAACCGGGCAGGTTTAGCCAATGCTTCAACATTATGCCCATCTACTTTGAAAACTCGGGTCCCGAAAGCTTTCAGACGCTTATCTAGTGGTTCAATATTCATTACAGAAGCAACCGCTCCATCACATTGTTGCCCGTTTACATCCACATAAATCCCTAAATTATCAAGTTTATAATAGGCCATAGCTTGGATAGCTTCCCATGTTTGCCCTGATTGAAACTCTCCGTCGGACATAAAAACCCATACCCTTCCGGTTTCACAGCGTAGCTTGCGAGCCATGGCAATACCGGCGGCCTGGCTGATTCCCTGTCCCAAAGATCCAGTCATTACTTCCATCCCTGGAGAATGTTCTGCTCCTATCATTTCTACCGTACTTCCATCTTGATTAAACTGAGCAAGACCTTCGGGTGCCATTCTTCCTAGCTCAACCAGGGCAGCGTAAAGCACTAGAGCATATTGCGAAGGGGAAAGAAAAAAGCGGTCAAGGTGAGGAGCTTTGGCACCATTATAGCCAGCACCACTAAAGCTGTTCAAATTGTTTGGGCCGGGTACACCTGGAAAGGGGAGGGGAATCAAGGGGGATACAGATGGACCAATTTTCATAATTCTGAGATATAAAGTAGCAATGATTTCCGCGGAAGAACAAGCCTGACTTAGATAACCGCCATCATTATTAATGGTATGTTCTAAAACTCGGCGTCGTATACCTTGAGCAACAAGTTGAACTTCCTTTTGCCAGTCCTTATTGGTATCTATTTTCATTCATATATCTCCTTATTACATATCATACAATTCTTATTGAACAACTGCATTTAAGTCATAGAATATCTTATAAATCTGAATATTGTCAAACCCCTTATTAGGGTAAGAACGATCTTCATAAAATCTTCACAAATAGGGTTTATGATTTGATGAAAATAGGTCTTATAAGATGCGAAGTAAGAAACGTGCTGGTGAGATATAATAAGTATATATAATAGAATTTAGTTGCTAGGAATATTATTAGTCTTACTGATAGGAGATGTAGAAATATGATTCGCAAAGAGTCGTTAGCGATATCGGGCATGAGTTGTGCTGCTTGTGCTGCTAGGATTGAAAAGGGCTTAAATAAGCTTGAAGGAGTAAATACAAGTAACGTTAATTTTGCAATGGAAAAGGCAACAGTTGAGTTTGATGATAGGATTATTGCTCCGGAAAAGTTGGATGAAACTATTCGAAAATTAGGTTATGGCGTTATAAAGGAAAACCCGGTCGAAGATAACAAGGTTGAGCTTAAAATTACCGGCATGTCCTGTGCCGCTTGTTCTGCCAAGATTGAGAAAAACCTGAACAAGCTGAACGGGGTTGACAAAGCAGTGGTTAACCTTACTACAGAGCGGGCCAGTGTGGAATATGACGTTGCCAGGGTTAAGGTTTCAGACATAATCAGAGCTATTAAGGCTTTGGGTTATGAAGCAGAAAAGGCAGAGGATTTGAGCCGGGATCGGGAAGAAGAAGAGAGGGCCAAAGAGATAAAAAGCCTTAAAATAATGCTGGCAGCCTCAACGGTATTAAGCTCGCCCTTATTGCTGGCCATGGTTTTAATGATTTTTCATTTTGAACCCTCATGGTTAACCGGCCTTCATAATCCATATGTTCAGTTGGCCTTGGCTACACCAATACAATTTATCATAGGCTTTAGATTCTATAAACATGCCTATTTTGCGTTGAGGTCAAAGAGCGCCAATATGGATGTGCTAATTGCAATGGGAACATCGGCCGCATACTTCTTTAGCTTATACAACTTATTCTTTGAGCAAGTACAGGCCGGTATGATGCCAGATCTTTACTTTGAAGCCTCTGCTATCATCATAACCCTGGTGCTTTTAGGCAAATACCTGGAAGCAGTTGCCAAAGGCAAGACATCTGAAGCCATAAAAAAGCTTATGGGTTTACAGGCGAGAACTGCCAGGGTAATAAGGAACGGAGCAGAAGAAGATATTCCGATAGAGGAAGTCCTGCTGGGGGATATAGTAGTTGTAAGGCCAGGTGAAAAGGTGCCGGTGGATGGCAAAATGACGGAAGGGAATTCCTCTCTGGATGAATCCATGCTAACCGGGGAGAGTCTGCCCGTTGATAAGAAAACCGGTGACTTCGTATTTGGCGCTACCATCAACAAGTATGGAGCATTTAAGTTTGAAGTCACCAAGATAGGTAAGGATACTGCATTATCGCAAATTATCAAAATGGTTGAAGATGCCCAGGGATCAAAAGCTCCAATACAGAAAATTGCCGATCAGGTGGCCGGGGTATTTGTGCCAGTAGTCTTGGTAATTGCTATCGTAACCTTTTTAGTATGGTTCTTAGGTGGGGCGGGTATAAACAAAGCCATGATAAGTGCGGTAGCGGTTTTGGTTATAGCCTGCCCGTGTGCTTTAGGGCTGGCAACACCAACAGCTATTATGGTGGGAACTGGTAAAGGTGCTGAAAACGGCATTCTCATAAAAGGTGGTGAACACCTTGAAATGGCTTATAAGGTAAATGTGGTTGTATTGGATAAGACCGGGACAATTACCAAGGGTCAGCCGGAGGTAACTGATGTGTTATCGTTGGGTAGTCTGGATAATAACGAAGTTCTACGGCTTGCAGCTGCAGCGGAAAAAAGTTCGGAACATCCCCTCGGAGTTGCCATATATGAAAAGGGGAAGAGAGAGCTGGGAAGCCTGCAGGACCCGGATAATTTTGCAGCAATTCCTGGTAGGGGTGTAATGGTAGTAATCGGTGAGAGAGAAATCTATATAGGCACGAGAAAGTTGATGGCCGAAAGGGGTATTGACACAGCCAAGATCGAATCAACTATATCAAAGCTTGAGGATGAAGGTAAAACTGCCATGCTTATGGCTGTAAATGGCAGTCTGGAAGCGATCATCGCTGTTGCCGATACCTTAAAGGAGCATTCCCAAGAAGGAATAGAGGACTTACTGAAAATGGGCATTGAGGTTTATATGATCACCGGGGACAACCAAAGGACAGCCAACGCTATTGCCAAACAGGTCGGCATAACCCATGTGCTGGCGGAAGTACTGCCCGAGAATAAGGCCGAAGAAATTGAAAAGCTAAAAGCCAGTGGGAAAATAGTTGCCATGGTAGGGGACGGCATCAATGATGCTCCCGCTCTGGCAACGGCAGACATCGGAATGGCTATGGGAACCGGTACTGACATAGCCATCGAAGCAGCTGATATCACTTTAATGAGAGGCGATTTAAGAACTATATCGGCTGCCATAAGGCTTTCCCGGAAGACCATAAATAAGATCAAACAAAACCTCTTCTGGGCTTTCTTTTATAATATTATCGGTATCCCCTTTGCCGCCCTGGGAATGTTAAATCCTATTATTGCTGGAGGAGCCATGGCATTCAGCTCCGTATCAGTTGTAACTAATTCATTGAGCTTAAAGCGTTATAATCCTGCCAAGAGTTCGCTTCAGTTTACCGATGCCAAGGCATGGGCCAACCAGGAATGGGTTTATAAAAATGATTCTCAACCAGTAAATGATGAAAATGGAGGAGCTATTATGGCTTATGAAACCAAAATATTAAGTGTCGAGGGAATGTCATGCAACCATTGTGTTAATTCAGTCAAGAAATCGGTGAGTTCCCTAAGTGGTATAAGCGAGGTGGATGTTGACCTGGCGGGCAAAAAAGTAACTGTAGTATATGACTCGGAGAAGGTAAAAATTGACGAGATTAAAGACACTATAGAAGAAGCGGGCTATAAAGTAATGTAATGCTTTTACCCTAGTATCATTGACCACCTACAATTTTCGGGGAGGGTACTATGGCTAAAAATACGAAAAAGATACTCGTTGTTGATGATGAGGCCAAAATTGTTGAGGTCATTAAGTCTTATCTAGAAAGCGGCGGGTATGAAGTATATACAGCCTTCAATGGCGAACAAGCCCTGGCTTTATTTGAAGAGGACCATCCTTCCCTAATTGTATTAGACCTGATGCTGCCAGACATTAGCGGGGAAGATATTTGCCGTAGGCTGCGTAAAAAGTCGCGAGTACCAATTATCATGCTCACTGCTAAAGTTGAAGAAAATGATATTCTTAACGGTCTGGATATAGGTGCTGATGACTATGTAACTAAGCCCTTCAGCCCCAGGCAGCTAGTTGCCCGGGTAGGAGCCCTGCTTAGAAGAACGGAAGAAGACGCCACCCCTTTGGCCAGTGTTCTGTCCTTTTTTGATGGTGATCTGGTCGTTGACTATCAAAGTTATGAAGTTAAAAAGTGTGGAGCAGTGGTAAACCTGACGCCTAATGAATTCAAAATGCTTACGACCCTGTTGAAATATCCTCAAAAGGTTTTTACCAGGGAGGAACTGATCCGGATGGTGATTGGAGAAGACTTCGAAGGATACGACCGGATTATCGATACGCATATAAAAAATCTGAGGCAGAAAATAGAGACCGATTCCAGAAATCCCAGATATATTCTGACTGTGCATGGCGTGGGTTACAGGTTTGGTGGTGAGTAAAATGAAGTATAAACTGAGAACCAGGCTGTCCCTCTCTTATATTTTCGTGGCACTTTTTTTAGTTGCTTTAATTAGTATACTGACTAATGTCTTTTTAGAAAAACAATTTAGAGATTATATTATGAAACAGCAGGAAGTCAAGAACAGTGACATTGGCAATCTGATCAGCCAGCAATACAACGATGAGGAGAATACCTGGAGAAATACGGTTGTGGAAAATATCGGCATCAATGCTCTGGAGCAAGGTATGATCGTCAAGGTTACGGATCAGGGCGGGAATACGGTTTGGGACGCTACAGTCCACAATAATGGGCTTTGCATCCAGATGATTGAGCATATGTCAAAAAATATGACCAGTCGTTACCCTAATTTTCAAGGTGGCTATGTAGTAAGCAAATACCCGTTAATGCATGGTACGTCCCAGGTAGGTAATATGGAAATAGGCTATTACGGACCTTTTTACTTAACCGACAATGACTTGGCATTTATTAATACCCTGAATAAAATGCTGGGTACAGTTGCAGTGTTTTCTTTGTTGTTAGCCTTGATCGCAGGTGCTTTCACCGCTAAACGTTTGAGTGCTCCGATATCTAATGCGGTTAAGGCAGCCAGCGAAATAGGCAAGGGGCATTATAACAGTCGGATTACCGACATATCCAACACCATCGAGATAGATGAGCTTACCTTAACGATTAACGACTTGGCAGAAGGCCTGGATAAGCAGGAGAAGCTAAGGCGGCGCCTCACCGCTGATGTAGCCCATGAACTAAGAACCCCTCTGGCCACCCTGCAGAGCCATATGGAGGCCATGATTGACGGCATTTGGGAGCCTGACATCTCCAGATTAAATAGTTGCCATGAAGAAATCATGAGGATCAACAGAATGGTAGGAGACTTAGAAAAGCTGACCAGGTATGAGAGCGAGAATCTTACGATCAATAAAGAAACCTTTGATCTGTCTGAATTGGTTCAGCATATTATGAAAAACTATGAGACCGAAATTTTATCCAAAAAAGTTACCGTAGATTTCCAGGGGGAAATCAGCCAGGTATTTGCGGATCGTGATAAAATCAGCCAGGTAATCGTTAACCTGCTGTCCAATGCACTGAAATATAATCCGTCTGGAGGGACTATCAGAATAATGGTGGGTCATGATGGGTCCCAGGGGGGTTTGAAAATCAGAGATGATGGAATTGGTATAGCGCCCGAAGATTTGCCCCATGTCTTTGAACGCTTCTATAGGGCTGATAAATCCCGTACCCGGGAAAGCGGCGGATCGGGGGTTGGCCTGGCTATTGTGAAAGCTATCGTTGATGCTCACGGTGGCAAGCTGAGCGTGACCAGTATAATGAATGAAGGAACGGAGTTCACCATCTTATTGCCAGGGCGGGTAGTGTAACTGGTAAAAAATTTTCGTTGGAAAGAATTATTTTAGTACTAGGTTTTTAAGACCGTTATGACTACATCAATATATACACTGTTGATAATTAAAGGTAGCTTGCAGGTTGCCTTTATTTTTTTGTGGATTAATTATGTTCTTCATAAAATCTCCACAACTATCAAATAAAATAATACACATAGTAATTATGTAATATTATTAAGGAGGAAGAGTAAATGAACGCAATGACTCATTATATGGAACTTCTGGCAACAAACCAGCCCTGGCATCTGATCCTATTTATGGCCATACCAGTAATTTTGGCTGAAACTTTAGCTATTACCGAGTTAATCATTCTCTTTAGCCGCAATCTGACGGGTGGAGCAAAAATGGTGAATAAGATATCGGGTATCATAGCCGGAGTATACTTTACCGGCGTTTTTATCTACCTGTTTACCCATGCTATTATTCCTTTGACTGTCTCAGGCGGATGGAGAGGTCCAGCTGACGTTATAGCTGTAGGATTCTACCTTTCCGGCATTATACCATTTGTGGGGATGGCGTTACTGGAATTAGGGATCATTGGCAGGAATAAGGATGAAATCGGTAAGCTTAAACTTCATGCAATATTTGTAGGGATTTTCCTGGTGGTAGCTCATATAGCCATGATATTTGGAATGCTGGACCCTGGTTTATTAATGTCATCACGAACGACACCGATGGCAATGTAGGAGATTGTAACAAAATCATATACTTCCCCCTCTTAATGAAAGTGGTGCTCAATAAAGTGCCACTTTCAGCTATGTAGAGCCTTTTCGTTGTTTTTAATCATAAACCTTGCTTCATAACAGAATCCAACAACAAAAGCTTCGGAAATCCTTGTTTCTTGGTTGGACGATGAAGAGTAGCTTCACAGCAATTAACTTTGGAATCTCAACAGATATTTCTGCTATAATTAACCAGTAATATGAAAAGTGCTGGAAGAAGGGAATAATTTGAATATAAGACGTAATATAAGACATATTCGCCGTTATCGGCAGATCACTAGGGTTTTCATAAAACATGGACTCGGCTATCTTATTCACCGCATGGGGATGGGGAAATACGTTTCCCTGCCCAACAGATATTCACTCCAAAAATGTGAACGAGAGCCGGATAATTGCCTGGCTGACAAATTAACCAATGCCTTTATGGAGTTGGGACCTACCTTTGTGAAATTAGGCCAGGTACTTAGTACCCGAGCCGATATTCTATCTCCAGGGTTCATTGCAGAATTGGAAAGGTTGCAGGACAAGGTTTCACCCGTTCCCATTGAACAGATCAAAGAGCAAATAGCCAAGGAGATTGGACCAGTTGATCAGATATTTGCTGATTTTAACCCCGTACCGCTGGCTGCGGCTTCTATTGGGCAGGTTCACCAGGCTACTCTTAAAACGGGTGAAAAGGTGATTATAAAAATTCAGCGCCCCAATATCGCAGCCCAGGTGGAAAATGACCTGGAGATATTTATTAATCTGGCTCGTATAATGGAAAAACGATCCCCGGAAGCAGCCCGTATTGGAATATTGGATATTATCGAGGATTATGGCAGGATGATCAGCCTGGAATTAGACTACGACCGGGAAGCTAAAAACGGCGAGAGGATGAGAAATAATTTTGCGAAGGATAGTTCGGTTGTAATTCCTCGGGTCTTCTGGGACTACTGTACTCCCCGGGTGCTTACCGAGGAATTTATTGAAGGAGTAAAGCTCAGCGACCTGACTACCATCGAGGCCCGGGGTTGGAGCAGGAATAAAATTTCTCAAATGGGTACGCAGGCCTTTCTTACTCAGGTGATGGTGCATGGCTTTTTTCAGGCTGATCCTCATCCGGGCAACATTCTCGTTCTGGCTGAAGATAAAATCGCCTTCATCGATTTTGGGGAGACCGGCTCCCTGACTAAAACCCGCTTAGCCAAACTGGGTCAGTTTTTACAGGGAATTGACCAGAAGAATACGCATAAGGCAATGAGTGCGCTGTATGATCTGGGAATTCTGAATGATCGCATCAATTTGGATGATTTTGAAGGTGAATTTGACGACGTAGTAGAACGCATCTATTCGTCCAATATGGGCAGTATAGACATAAATATCCTGCGCAAGGAAATTTTGAGCCTGACTTATCGTTATCAATTACGCCTCCCTCATTATCTTACCGCCCTGATGAAGGCCTTGATTACCCTTGATGGGGTGGGCAAAAAGCTGGATCCCAAGTTTAACTTATCGGAAGCAACTGAGACTATTATTAAGAAGGTATTTGAGGAGCAGATCAAACCCGATGAGGTATATAAAATGTTAGAGCGCGGGTATTACCGTGATATCAAGCCCTTGCTGGCTTTTCCCCGCAACTTCAATAATCTGGTCAGAGTTGCCGGCCAGGGTGATTTAGAAATATCGCACAACATAGCAATGAAGCAACATATGGAAGCCAAGTTTACTCAACTAGCTAATAGGATAAGTGCCAGCCTGATTATTGCCGGCGGTTTAGTCAGTACCTCACTGCTTATGCTTGGTTCACAACACTCGATAGCCCATCTTGATAATGTACTTATCGGTACCACCATTGGAATTAGCTTAATGGGTATATATGCATTTTTTATATCGGCAAGGCGCTAATAGGTTGAACTATATATAAACGAGCTTAAAAGTCCCGGAAAGAGGATGCCCCAATGCCCTAAATAAACTATAAACAAAAATAGAATAGATCAGGCGGGGGCATTTTAACCCCCGTCTTTTTTGTGAGTGGATTTAATCAAATCCTTCACGACCTCAGCAGCTATCAATAGCCCTGCCACAGAAGGCACAAAAGCAATACTGCCCGGAATCTGGCGGCGGCTTGTACAAGTTCTAGTCGATCCTTGGGGGCAGATACAGTTGACTTGACAATCAGATTCATCAGACTCAATAGGTTTTAACGGCTCCTCCTTGGAGTAAATGACCTTCAAGTTATTTATGCCCCTTTTCCTCAGTTCTTTTCTCATAACCTTGGCCAGGGGACAAACCGAGGTGTCGTAAATATCGGCAATTTCAAATCGAGTCGGGTCAAGTTTATTGCCAGCTCCCATGCAGCTGATTATCGGAATGTTGTGCGCTTTGGCATTCAAGACTAAATCAATCTTGGCGGTTACCGTATCAATCGCATCAATAATATAGTCGTAATCCGGAGCGACCAACTGGGAGGCATGTTCTGGCATATAGAATGTTTGATGAGTGGTCACTTCAGCCCTCGGATTAATATCCAGAATCCTATCCTTCATAACCTCTACCTTGGGTTTACCTACTGTCTTACTGGTAGCATGGAGCTGCCGGTTAATATTCGTCAGGCATATGCAGTCATCATCAACCAGCACCAGCTTACCGACACCCGACCTAACCAGTCCTTCCACAGCAAAGCTTCCTACTCCGCCAATTCCAAAAACGGCAACGGTACTCCGACCTAGCTTTTCAACTGCTTCTTTTCCTATTAATAGCTCGGTTCTTGAAAATTCGTAAAGCATTTTTCCTCCCCATGTTGGTTTTCTTAGCAACGAGTTTTTCTAGGTTGTCGACTCTTCTGTTAAATATAAAACTTTAAGCCACCTTTAATAATACCTTAGAGAAGTTACTAGTGCCAATGGGAAGAATGGCAGGAGTAACCTTTCTCACCAACCCCGGTCTTGCATGCGATCTTCCAATGCGATGGTATTGATGTCCAGGCCTGGCATGGCTTCGCCTAAATCCCGTGAGACTTCTGCCAAAACCTTAGAGTCTTTAAAGTAGGTAGTAGCTGCCACGATAGCCCGTGCCCTTTTCATGGGATCGCTTGATTTAAATATTCCCGAACCCACAAAGTTTCCATCGGCACCCAGTTGCATCATGAGAGCCGCATCTGCCGGAGTAGCGATACCTCCTGCGGAAAAGTTCACTACCGGCAGGCACCCGTTACGGGCCACCTCTGCCACCAATTCATAAGGAGCCTGCAGATCCTTAGCAGAAGTCATTAACTCTTCCTGGGGCAGGTTGTGGAGACGGCGTATATCGCCCATAATTTGCCGCATATGACGAACGGCTTCTACTACATTGCCGGTTCCTGGCTCACCTTTGGTGCGAACCATGGCAGCGCCTTCGCCGATTCTTCGCAACGCCTCGCCCAGATTGCGTGCCCCGCAGACAAAAGGCACGGTGAATTCTTGTTTGTTTACATGAAAGCGTTCATCCGCCGGGGTGAGGACTTCACTTTCATCGATATAATCGATTCCCAACGATTCCAGGATCTGGGCCTCTACAAAGTGACCAATACGGCACTTGGCCATGACCGGAATGGTTACCGCGTCCATGATCCTCAGAATTATGGTGGGGTCAGCCATCCGGGCCACTCCGCCCGCAGCCCGGATATCTGCCGGCACACGCTCCAGGGCCATCACTGCGCAGGCCCCGGCTTCCTCGGCTATTTTTGCCTGTTCTGGGGTGGTAACGTCCATGATGACGCCCCCCTTAAGCATTTGGGCCAG
>CAYWFX010000023.1:0-53425 GCA_964457945.1 uncultured Syntrophomonas sp. | reverse complement strand
AACAGGCGGTCAGCGGGACATTGGCGTACGCTGTGGGATGCGGGCGGGTCGTCGTATCGACTCCGTACCGCTATGCCCAGGAATTGCTAGGAGATGGTCGAGGAATGCTTGCTGAATTTAGTAATTCTGACTCTCTGGCGTCGTGTATTAGACATATACTCCAGAATCCCCTGCAAAAAAAAGAAATGGAAAGGAAGACCTTAGCGGTCGGACAGACGATGACCTGGGCCAAGGTAGCCGGGCGTTATACAAAACTGGTTTCCAACATTATGTATGCAGCTTTATCGCCGAGTCGTCAAAGTAGCGAAATTGACTATTCAAAACGGGTTTCCACCATTATGGAGAGAGGATTGCTGGTAGGATAAATGAATCAATTTGCAAAAACGTTTGATGATGCGCATATTTTCAGAATGACTGATGATACAGGTATGTTCCAACACGCGAGGTTTAGTGTGCCCAATCTAGCTGAGGGATATACCACTGATGATAATGCCCGGGCTCTGATCATGAGTGTGATGCTCTATGAGCAATACTACAAAACCACTTACCTAGCGCTGATCTACCGCTATCTAGCGTTCGTGCTGCATGCTCAGAATGAAAGCGGTGGATTCCAAAACTTCATGACGTACGGTCGTCAATTTACGAAAGAGGAAGGTTCAGAGGATTGTTTTGGTCGTTGTTTATGGGCTATGGGCTATACACTGGCTTCCCGGGCTATGCCTGTCGGGATAAAAAAAGCGTGTGCTGTCGCTATCCAGAAGGCTCTGTCTCGTATCCCAACTATCAGCAGTTTGCGTGGACAAGCAAATACGATGATCGGACTTGGTTTGATTGGTGGCAATGAAGTCCGGTTTTTCATGCCCGTTCTAGCCCAGTCACTCCTTAAGCAATATGAACAATGCTCCAAGAAAGAATGGCACTGGTTTGAGGATAAGCTTACTTACGATAATGCAGTATTGCCATGGGCTATGTTGGCTGCTTACAGTCATCTAGGGCAGGATAAATTGTTGTTTACGGCGCTGGAAAGCTTACATTTCCTAGATCGAATTACGTTTCGTAACGGTTATTTTCAAGCCATTGGTTGTAAAGGTTGGATGGTGGAGGGGTCAGAACCGGCGCAGTATGATGAGCAGCCTGTTGAAGCATGCGCATCCGCACTGACTCACCTAGCCGCCTACAATGCTACTGGCGATGAGGCGATGCTGGAGCTGGCACGACGAAGTTTTGACTGGTATGGGGGTAAGAACTCTTGTGGTGAAAGCTTGATTGATGGTGAGACAGGGGGATGTTATGACGGTATCACGCCTGACGGAATAAACCAAAACCAGGGGGCAGAAAGCATTGTCGGTTATTGCACTGCTAATTTATCAATAGAAAGATATAAGGCTGAAGATGCTAGGCTCTTATTAGAAAGGAAGGTGAGTTTTCTATGAAAATAATAATCCTAGCTGGAGGCGGAGGCAATCGTTTATTTCCGCTTTCGCGTACCAAGTACCCCAAACAGTTTCTGAAACTAAATGGCAATAAATCCCTGCTGGAGCTGACGATTGATCGCTTTTCTGCGCTGGTCAAGCCATCCGATATGGTCATCGTTACCAATCAGGACTATGTTCACCTGGTGAAAACAGAGCTTATTGCTTCCAATGCACAGAAAGCCCATATTTTGTTGGAACCGGTGGGGCGTAACACCGCGCCGGCTGTTGCATTTGCGGTTAGATACTGCATGGACCGACTGGGTTGCGAGAAGGAAGAGGTGCTATTTGTAACGCCAGCCGACCATATCATTAGTCCTTTGGATATGTTTACTGCAAACGTAGGGCAGGCAGTTGTCATGGCGAAGGATCACAAGATTGTAACCTTTGGCATACAGCCAGATAGTCCGGAAACTGGTTATGGCTATATCAAGGCTGGTCAGCCATATGGCGCTGGTTTTAACGTAGAGTCATTTCGTGAGAAGCCTGACCGGGCAACGGCAGAGGCTTACCTGGCTGCAGGTGGTTACTATTGGAATTCGGGTATGTTCGCTTTTACCATCGGTTGTTTTCTAGAAGAGTTAAGAGCGCACCGGGAGGATCTTTATGCGCTAACTAAAATAGGCCTAGAGGAGATGCGAGCGAATTTTACTCAGATGCCTAATATCTCGTTCGACTATGCAATAGCCGAGAAATCAGAGCAAGTGGTGATGCTGCCGTTTTTGGCGGAGTGGAGTGACATAGGCTCATGGGATGCTGTTTATGACGTGCTGGAAAAAGATTCAGAAGGCAATGCAGTCCAGGGGGACTGTTTGCAGATAGAGTGCTCGAACACACTAATGCTAGGAAAAAGCCGTCTCATTGCCGGTATCGGACTGGAAGATATTCTGGTAGTGGAAACAGGCGATGTTATCGTCGTAGCTAAAAAGGGTGAGTCGCAGAAAATAAAAGATCTGGTAAACGACCTTAAGGCGAATAGTCGCCTGGAAGCGGATGAGCATATGACAGTCTATCGTCCCTGGGGGTATTATACTATACTAGGCGCCGGGCAGGGGTTTAAGATTAAGAAAATTGTTGTCAACCCTGGACAGATACTTAGCCTGCAGATGCATTATCATCGCAGTGAGCACTGGATCGTTATTAGCGGTACAGCGGAGGTTACAATCGGTGCCAGCCAACATAGCGTATACGAGGGTGAGGGCGCTTTCGTTCCGCAGACAGCCAGGCATCGCCTGGAGAATGCCGGTATGGTACCGCTGGTGATCATCGAGGTGCAGAATGGCAGTTATCTGGGCGAGGATGATATAGTGCGGTTTGAGGACATCTATGGTCGGCAGGATGCGGATCAAGCTGTGAAAATTGCAGTCGGGGTATAAGCAACGAACCGGTGTACTTAAGGAATATTGCCATCTGCATTGTTAATGGAAGGATTAATCACTAGGTTATCATCAGCTGTAATAGGATTAATTCAGAGTGGTTGATGTATAAGACCTATCCTGGGGTTAAGTTTGATCTAGTTGATTAGTGTTACTCCCCCGATCTCAAATGAAAAAAGGAGGAAAAGACATGAATGCACAGCCCAATGTGATAAAAATTCTGGGAATGTCTGGTAGTCTCCGCCGCGGTTCTTATAACAAAGCAGCCCTGCGGGCAGCCTTAGATCTTTTACCTGAGGGTGCAGAACTGAAGATCATCGACCTGGCTCCTATACCATTTTTTAATGAAGACTTGGAAGAGCAGTCTCTTCCTGAAGCGGTTCTTGAGCTGGCCAGTGGTGTTCAAGCAGCCGATGCTTTGTTGTTAGTTACCCCGGAATATAATTACTCAGTTCCTCCGGTATTAAAGAATGCCATAGATTGGATTTCGCGCCAGAGCACCGGAGTACCTGTAAATGGGAAACCGGTAGCCATCATGAGCGCTTCCACAGGCATGTTTGGAGGAGCCAGAGCTCAGTACCATTTGCGTCAGACGTGTGTGGTATGCAATATGATACCTTTGAACCGGCCCGAGGTTTTCATTATACAGGCCCAAAATAAATTTGATCATGATTTAAAACTCATTGATGATTTCACTCGCAATGCCATCAAAAGCCACTTGCTGGCTTTAGTAAATTGGACTCGTCTGCTAACAGGAAATAATGAATAAAAATCTCTTTGAATAAATACCCCTAAGGAGGAAAGACCATTGCAAGAAAATCATTTAAAACAGTTAGGAGCGCTAGGCCAGTCCATATGGCTGGACTACATCAGACGCGATCTCATAAACGGCGGCGAACTTCGGCGACTGATTGAGGAAGATGGCTTACGAGGGATGACCTCTAATCCATCCATCTTTGAGAAGGCGATAACGGGCAGCCATGACTACGACGAGGACATTCATACCATGGCTCTTGATGGAAAAGGGTGTATAGCAACTTACGAAGCTCTCAGCCAGAGTGATGTGCAGGGCGCTGCCGATGAGTTCCGGCGGGTATACGATGAGAGTGACGGTAAAGATGGATATGTCAGCTTGGAGGTTAATCCCCACTTGGCTCACGACACCAACGGTACCATTGCTGAAGCCCGCCGTTTATGGGCTGCATTGGACCGCCCCAACGTCTTCATCAAAGTCCCGGCCACGACAGAAGGACTGCCAGCAATTCAACAACTTATCATCGAGGGAATCAATGTCAACGTTACGTTGCTCTTTGGATTGCCTCGCTATAGGCAGGTAGCACAAGCTTACCTCACCGGCCTTGAAGTTCGCCTGTCCCAGGGAAAGCCTGTGAAGCATGTGGCCTCGGTGGCCAGTTTCTTTGTGAGCCGCATTGATGCGCTGGTGGATCCGCTGCTGGAAAAAATAATTGCGCAAGGGGGCTATGAAGCAGAGCTTGCGACGCAGTTGCATGGAAAAGTTGCCATTTCCAGCGCCAAGGCAGCCTATCAAATCTATAAGGAAATCTTTGGTGGCAATCGGTTTAAGAACCTGACTGACCAGGGTGCACTTGTGCAGCGGTTGCTGTGGGCCAGCACCGGCACTAAGAACCCAGACTTCAGTGACGTGAAATATGTTGAGGCGCTCATCGGGGCGGAAACGGTGGACACGGTTCCGGTCGAAACCTTGGAGGCCTACCGCGACCACGGCGAACCGAAGGCTCGACTCGAACAAGATGTCGAGACAGCCGACTGGATTCTGCAACGATTGCCGACACTAGGCATCAACATCGACAAGGTGACCCAGCAACTCGAAGAAGAAGGCGTCGAGAAATTCAACCGTCCGTTCGATGAACTGATGGAGACCTTGGCTAAGACGTGTTCATAGAATCACTGGGTTAAGGTTGACTTATATCAAATAAAAGAAAGAAGGATAAATATTATGGCAGATGTAGAAATTAAAGGATTGGTTATTTCCCATGGTGTTACCGTAAATTACGTTGGTCAAACCGAAGGCGAGACACCGAATGGCATGGGCCAAGCTTGTTATTTGGATGGAAAAATTTACTATGGTGAATGGAAAGACGGGAAAATGCATGGTAGGGGGAAAGAGTTTTATCCCTGTGGTAACCTCCAATTCGAGGGCACATACAATGAAGGCTTCCGGGATGGTTACGGCAAGGCTTATCTACGAGAGGGCGAGCTGGTTTATGAAGGAGAATGGATAAATGGTGAACAAGCGGGAGACCAGAGCGACCAGACCAATTGGGCTTAGTTGTTGAAATATCCATTCTAATCTGTTAACTGAACCCCGAAAGGATGAATGAGCTGTGCTATATGTTTGATTTTAGATCAATGCTTGCGCAGACGGCACTATGTGAACGTTGTGGCTGCGGGAAAAAAAGCTCTGCCCCAACGGATGACGATGAAAGAGGTAGCCCTGCGCCGAGCACCTTCACGGGCTGAGCGACATTGACTACTTCTCGCTCTTCACCAGCGACAAGCCCATCATCTTCGCCCTCCACGGTTACCCACGGTTGGTCCACCGGCAGACCTGCCGACGGACCTAGGACGCTGGTCGGCGGTGGCACGGGCCTGCTGGCGATTGATGCAAGTACTCCAACCTGCAACAAACAATTTTGACTATTTCACAAGGATGTAGGTGATTTCGGTGGATGATAAAAGAAATGATGTTAAGCATCTATGTGACATTCTTCCTGTTGAGGTATACAAGAATTTTGATGTTTCAGCCAAAGGACTTTCAATGGAAGATGCTCTGATTCGAAAGAAGCAGTATGGGATGAACAAAATCCCTAGAGAATCGGCCATGAATCCTTTAAAACAGTTCCTCAAACAGTTTACACATTTTATGGCTCTACTGCTTTGGGCAGCCGGTATTCTGGCGCTCGTTGCTGGAATGCCCCAGCTAGCGGTTGCTACATGGTCGGTGGTCATCATCAACGCTTTATTTGCATTTTATCAGGAGTTTAAAGCGGATAAAACACTTTCTAATCTTGCTAAGATGCTTCCCAACAAGGTAAAGATTGTTCGTGACGGCGAGATAATCGTTTTGCTGTCTGAGGAAGTTACTATTGGAGATTTGATTATTCTTGATGCGGGGGATTGCGTACCGGCTGATGCCAGAATTATTGAATCGGAACGATTAACCCTGGACAACTCCCTGCTGACAGGTGAATCGAATCCCGTTGATAGGAATGAAAATGCAGTTGATTTAACAGATAAAAGTGTCACTGAAAGTACGAATTTGGTTTTTGCTGGCACGACCGTTACTGTGGGAAAAGCACGTGCCATTGTTTATGCAATTGGAAGTCAAACTGAGATAGGAAAATTATCCAAGCTTACGCAAACTATCATAAGAGGTGAAAGCAATCTAGAAATACAGGTTCAAAAAATCGTGAGATTCATTACCCAGGTTGCTCTAGTTTTAGGTCTACTTGCTTTTTCTTTGGCTGTATTCGGTGTGGGATTGAGCTACAAAGTGGGGTTAATTTTTGCTTTGGGGATAATCGTCGCCAATATACCTGAAGGACTGCTCCCTTCTGTTAGCTTGTCTCTGGCAGTTGGCGTTCAGCGCATGGCAAAACAGAACGCTTTAATTAGAAGGCTTGCAGCGGTTGAGACATTAAGTGCTGTATCTGTGATTTGCACTGATAAAACTGGTACGATTACTGAAAACCAATTAACTGTAAAAAAAATATGGACTCCGGATGCGATGGCTGAATTCGAAGGCGTCGGCTTTGAAAAAAGAGGGAAGGTTGTGCTTGAAAAAGAGGATCAGGCGAATTTGATTGAAAGCATTTTGACGGCTGCAATTATTTGTTCAGAGACGGATATCGTTCAAAATAGATCGAATCCACTGGTATGGGATTTCATAGGCAGCTCGACTGAAGCAGCTTTATTAGTTGCTGCTGACAAATTTGGCCTGAATATTGAAGAAAAAAGGAAGCATTTCGAACGAATTAAAACAATTCCATTCAGTTCCGAAATAAAATCCATGAGTGTACTGGTGCGAAATCTTCGACATCCTAAATTTAAAGAAGGTTCAACCCTAATATTTACGAAGGGAGCTTCTGTTGAAGTTCTCCAGACATGTAATTATATAATTAAGAATGGTATTCATACAGAGATTAATGAAGAGATACGAGAAGAAATCATCCATGAGAACGACAAAATGGCTTATGAAGGCTACCGAGTTTTAGGCCTTTCCTATCAATTATCAGCAACTGATGATTTTTTACCAAATAACAGTAATATTTTTCTTGGTTTGGTTGCTATGTATGATCCTCCGCGACCGGAGGTTTATAATGCCTTCAAGCAATGTTCCAGAGCAGGAATAAAAATCACCATTATTACTGGAGATTATGGTATTACAGCTCTTGCCATCGGCAAACAGTTAGGTCTTGCCATTGACTGTCAGCACATCATTACAGGCCATGATCTGGACGAAATGTCTGATCCTGGATTAGAAACGATTCTTCATGGAAATAAATGTCTAATATTCTCCAGATCAACGCCTATACATAAACTTCGAATTGTAGAAGCCTATAAACGAATCGGAGAAACGGTTGCCGTCACTGGAGACGGTGTAAATGATACGCTGGCTCTCAAATCATCACATATAGGCATAGCAATGGGAATAGGAGGAACAGATGTTGCAAGGCAGGCTGCCGATATGGTGCTTCTTGATAATAATTTTGCGACTATTGTAAAAGCGGTTGAAGAAGGAAGATCTATCTACAGTAATATTCGGAAATTCCTGACCTATATTTTGACTTCAAATCTTCCTGAGTTTACACCCTTTGTGGCAATGGTTGCGGGTCGAATCCCCCCCGCACTGAACATACTGCAAATTCTTGCCATCGACCTGGGAACGGATATCGTACCGGCACTGGCACTCGGGGCAGAAAAACCGGAAAAAGGGGTCTTGGACAGTCCTCCATCTAAATTTAAAGAGAACCTTCTGAATCGGAGCTTATTCTTAAGAGCTTACGCATTTTTGGGTTTAATTGAGGGAATCTTATCGCTGTCGGTTTTCTTGTATGTATGGTTCCGGGCAGGTTACAGTTTACAGGATATTCAAGGTTTAACCAATTCCATTCTGAACAGTACTGCGTCCAATGAGGTAATTCGTTTTTATCAATACGCAACAACCATGGCTTTCGCTTCAATCATCGCCTGTCAGGTTGGAAACTTATTTATATGCAGGTCTGAAAGACAATCTTTCTGGACGATGTTCTCCAGCAAGAATTATCTTATCTATTGGGGTTTGGGATTTGAATTAATTTTTTCTTCAGCTGTCATTTTTCTACCCGTATTTGCCGGGGTATTTCAGACCCAGCCAATTACATTGAATGATTTAAAAATACTGGCCTTGTGTCCGGTGATTATGATTTTACTTGAAGAAATAAGGAAAGGGATTGCTCGGAGTCTAGCAAAAATTAGCAGCCATAGCAAAGCCGCCTCCGCCCGCGCAATATGAGCATCGCACTGTGCAGATCGCGTTGCAATCGATTTCTCAAACACGCTGTTACCTGGGCGACAACAGCAAACAAAAACGAAACTCAAAGAACGAGAGGAGTACTAGTATGTTAAACAAAGCCAAAATACTAAAGGGCTACAAATTGCACAGCCGTGACGGAGAAATAGGGAAGGTCACAGAATTTTACTTCGATGACCACCACTGGACGATTCGCTATCTGATCGCTGACACAGGCAATTGGCTTACGGGCAGGCATGTGTTGATCTCTCCGTATGCGCTGGGCAACGTGAATAAGGAAGAGCAATATATCACCATCGATTTGACTAAAAAGCAGATTGAAGACAGTCCATCCTTGGACAGCGACAAGCCCGTCTCGCGACAATTCGAGGAGTCCTACTACGGGTATTATGGATGGCCGGTTTATTGGGGGGGGTCAAACATGTGGGGAACGTATTCCTATCCTTGCTTGGGAGGAGAATCGACCTCAGGTAAAAAAACGTGGGATCACTATTTGCGCAGCACTCACGATGTGAGTGGTCATGACATCCAAGCCACTGACGGCGAGATTGGCCACGTCGAGGATTTTATCATTGATGACGAGACGTGGGCTATTCGTTATCTAATTATCGATACACAGAACTGGTGGCCGGGGAAAAAGATCCTGCTTTCACCACGGTGGATCAAGCGCGTTAGTTGGAGTGAATCGAAAGTTTATGTTAATCTTCTCCGCGAGACCATCAAGCAGTCACCGGAATACACAGAGGAGTCTCTACTAACCCGTGATTATGAAACCGGACTGCATCGACATTACAATCACCTGGGATACTGGGTCGATGAATCAAGTGCCGAGAAGTAGTCTCGTTTAAGCAAACAAGAAAAAGGAGGAGAGTGTTCATGAACACAAGAAATTGCATGAAGGAAGCATCCTTATGAATGCGAAAAAAAAGGTTAAGGTGGACATCGCAAATCCTTTGTCGCTCGATCTACTGCAAAAAATGAACGCTTATTGGCGTGCCGCCAATTACCTGTCGGTCGGCCAGATTTACCTCTACGACAATCCTTTGCTTCGGGAGCCATTGCAGATGTCGCACGTGAAGCCCATGGTGGTCGGGCACTGGGGCACGACGCCGGGTCAGAACTTCATCTACGTGCACCTGAACCGGGTCATCAAGAAGTATGATCTGGATATGATCTACATCTCCGGTCCCGGGCATGGCGGCCCGGCGCTCGTCGCCAATACTTACCTTGAAGGCACCTACAGCGAGGTCTATCCGAACATCAGTCAGGATGAGGCTGGGCTCAAGAAACTGTTCACCCAGTTCTCGTTCCCCGGCGGGATTTCCAGCCACGTTTCACCAGAGACGCCGGGGTCGATTCATGAGGGTGGCGAGCTGGGGTACTCGCTCAGCCATGCCTTTGGGGCCGCCTTCGACAATCCAGCCCTGATCGTTGCCTGCATCGTTGGTGACGGCGAAGCGGAAACCGGTCCGTTGGCGGCCGCATGGCATTCCAACAAGTTTCTCAGCCCGATTGAGGATGGGGTGGTGTTGCCGATTCTGCATCTTAATGGCTACAAGATCAACAACCCGACCGTCCTGGCCCGCATCGGGCACGAGGAATTGGAGCAATATCTAAGAGGCTGCGGATGGATCCCCTACTTTGTGAAAGGCGACGAGCCGGAAAAGATGCATCAACTCATGGCTGCCGTTTTGGACCAGGTCATCGAGGAGATCCGGCAAATCCAAAGCAATGCGCGTAGCAAAAACGACACTACCCGGCCGTGCTGGCCAATGATCGTCCTCAATTCACCCAAGGGCTGGACGGGACCGAAAGTAGTCGATGGCCTGCAAGTCGAGGGCACCTCCCGAGCGCACCAGGTGCCGCTCCTGGTGGATTCCGGTCATCTCAATCATGTCAAGCAGCTGGAAAGCTGGATGAAAAGCTATCAGGTGGAGGAACTCTTCGATGAGAGCGGACGTTTCATACCGGAATTGGCCGAACTGGCTCCTAAAGGCGAGCGACGGATGGGAGCAAATCCCCACGCAAACGGCGGAAATCTGCTGCGCGATCTGCGCATGCCGGACTTCCACGTCCACGCTATGGAAGTGCCTTCGCCCGGTGCTGTGGAGGCGCAAGATACACTCGTATTGGGCAGATTCCTGCGTGACGTGGTCAAGCAGAATCAAGATCAGCGCAACTTCCGGATCTTCGGTCCCGATGAGACGCTCTCGAATCTCCTGGGAGCGGTATTTGAGGTCACCAATCGTCAGTGGAATGCCCAGACAGCAGAGAATGACGAAAATCTAGCGCCGACAGGAAGCGTAGTGGACTCGATGCTCAGCGAGCACCAGTGCCAGGGTTGGCTCGAAGGATATCTGCTCACCGGGCGGCATGGATTGTTCAATAGCTATGAAGCTTTCATACGCATCGTCGATTCGATGTTCAGCCAGCACGCCAAGTGGCTGAAGGTCACAGCACAACTGCCGTGGCGGCGGAAGATCGCCTCGTTGAACTACCTGCTGACCTCCCATGTCTGGCAGCAGGATCACAATGGCTTCACGCACCAGGACCCGGGCTTCCTTGACCATGTCATCAACAAGAAGGCCGATATCGTACGTGTTTACCTTCCCCCCGATGCCAATTGCCTGTTGTCGGTCTTCGATCGCTGCCTGCGCAGCCGGCACCTGGTGAACGTGGTGGTTGCTGGAAAGCACGCCACGCCCCAATGGCTGACGATGGATGCAGCAGTCGTGCATTGCACTGAAGGGATTGGCATCTGGCAATGGGCCAGTAACGACCAGGATGCCGAGCCCGATGTGGTGATGGCCTGTTGTGGAGACATACCTACTCTGGAAGTTCTGGCCGCTGTTTCCATTCTGCGTAAACATCTACCTGACTTGAAAATTCGGGTGATCAATGTCGTCGATCTGATGAAACTGCAGCCGAGCACTGAACACCCACACGGACTGAGCGATATTGATTACGACTCGCTCTTCACCATAGACAAGCCGATCATCTTTGCCTTCCATGGATACCCCTGGTTAGTCCATCGGTTGGCGTACCGCCGAACCAACCGCAACCTGCACGTCCGAGGCTACAAGGAAGAGGGCACGATCACGACGGCCTTTGACATGAGGGTGCAGAACGACTTGGATCGGTTCCACTTAGTGCAAGACGTAGTCGACCGCCTGCCAATGTTGGGCACCAAGGGGACTTATCTGAAGCAGATGATGCAGAACAATCTCATCCAGCACAAACAATACATCAACAAGCATGGGATAGACCTACCGGAAATTCGCAACTGGAAATGGGAACCAACCCAACCGTATTCAGTTTAATTATTATTATTAGATAAATAGAAAGGTTGTGTATGTATGTCAGAGAAAAATTTGGTGGTATCTATTTTTGACACCCACCCAGAGGCCGAGGAAGCTATCAAAGAACTCCAAAAAGCAGGATATGATATGAAGAAATTATCAGTGGTGGGCAAGGACTATCAGACTGATGAGCATGTAGTGGGTTATTACAATACAGGTGACCGTGTCAAATATTGGGGAAAGTTAGGGGCATTCTGGGGTGGATTATGGGGATTTCTATTCGGGTCAGCGTTCTTTTTCATTCCCGGGATTGGTCCCCTCGTCATAGGTGGTCCGCTGGTAACGTGGATTATTGGAGCACTTGAAGGTGCTATTATTGTGGGTGGCCTGAATGCATTTGGAGCAGCGTTATACAGTATGGGTATTCCCAAAGACAGTATCCTAAAATACGAAACTTCTCTTAAGTCGGATAAGTTCCTGTTGATTGCGCATGGGAGCCTTGAAGAAGTGGAAAAGGCTAAACATATTCTGGAGACAGCTAATTGTGTTGATACCGCGCTTCATTGCGCATAAACAAGGTTGAGGCGATCCTAATCTCTTTCGATATGGTACATAGTTCAGTTATATTGATAGGGAGATCTTAACAGTCAACCCATGTCGTTCTAATGGTGAGTAGGCAGTAATATAGAGGGGAAGTTTTTATTGTACTATCAAAAGGATAACATTTTAAATGATAATAGTATATGTGCAACCACGACTGCGGCGTCCAAGCACGGGATAGTGCAGCAGTGTCAGGGATGGCAAAGAGCTACCTATTCCATGGATGGCAAGGAGCGATCGCTGTCGCCAGAGACTCGGCGCAAGCCGGGTTTTCTTTAATAAATAAAAGTATGTTTCGTCAGTATGACATCAGGGGACATCCTGATCCGGTAAAGGTAGAGAATTGTCAGGATCTCATTAAGGGGGTGCAAGCTGAGAAGGCCGATCTGGGGATTGGATTTGACGGTGATGGAGACCGCCTGGGGGTCGTTGCACCGAATGGCGAGATCATCTGGGGTGATATTCTCATGATTCTGTACTGGCGAGAGATTCTGACTCGGCATCCGGGGCTGGATTGTATTGTCGATGTGAAGTGTTCCCAGGCTCTGATTGATGAGATTGAGCGCCTGGGAGGTAAGCCCATAATCTATAAGACGGGGCATTCACTAATTAAGTCAAAGATGAAGGAAATGGGAGAGATTTTTACCGGGGAAATGTCTGGGCATATGTTCTTTGCATATGAGTATTATGGATATGATGACGCGATCTATGCAGCGGCTCGGTTACTTCGGATCCAATAGTGATAATGGTATTACGGATCTTCTTGCCGATGTACCGGTCTATCATGCTACGCCAGAGCTTCGGGTGAAGAGCAGTGATGAGGATAAATTTGTGATTGTGGAACAAGTGCTCCGTCATTTTCAAGCCCGCTACGAAGTTATTGACATTGATGGTGCACGAATTCTCTTCCCGGGAGTATGGGGACTGGTCAGGGCATCAAATACCAGTCCTGAGCTGATCGTTCGATGTGAAGGAAAGAGGGTGGAGGATTTGGAGAAGATTAAGACGGAATAGTTTGGATTCCTGATGGAACTGGGTTTAAGTAATATTGGTTAAAAAGTTAGTTAGGGGATAAGGTGAAATGGGTTGTCGTGGATGGGTGACACAATATAGCACGTATTTTACTATCGTGCTATATCTCTAGCTCGATACAGCAGCAGTTTGATAATGCCAGCCGTTGGCACTGCCAACAGCATCCCCACCAATCCAAAAAGACTACCTCCTATGACGATAGACAACATGATAAATACTGGATGTAGTCCAACACTGTCCCCAACGATTTTGGGAGTAATGATGTTGCCATCTAACTGCTGCACCACTACAAGGGCCATGACTGCTAAAAGTGCCTTCAGGGGACTACCGCTAATCAGAGCGACAATTACGGCTATCGCCGAACCGACGACTGGGCCAAAATATGGAATGATATTGCACAGACCGGCAAACATTCCAACCAAAACGGCATAATCCAGCCCCACCAGATACAAGGCAATAGAGCTAGTAACTCCTAAAATCAAGGCGACCAGTAGCTGACCCCGTATAAAGTTAGCAACTACTCCGTTAATCTCAGTCAGTAAGCTGGTTAGTTTTTCATTATGCCTGCGATTAAAGAGTAGATCGGTGCACTCGTGATACAGGTTTTTGAAATATTCGAGGTCCTTCAAAAGATAAAAAGCGATCACGAAGCCCAGCATAATATTCAGAATATTATTTCCGAATTGCTGGAGCGAAGCAAACAAACCGCCAATGGCATTGCCAATAAAGTTTTGGGTGACTTGAACGTAGGCTAATAATTGATTTTTGAGATTATCAGACAATCCAGTAGTTTGTAGAGAAATAATCAATCGGTTAAATAGTTCATTATAGTTCTGAGTATAATTGCCGATGGCTACTATCATGGTGTTCAAATCAAGATGTCTGGGTAAAGAGCCGCTAATCATCACGTATAGGCTGTAAATGAACAAAACTAACACCGACAGAAAAAACAAATAGGTAATCAGAACACTAAGGGTTCTGCGTAGATGCTGATACCTGTCATTTTTATCAGCAGCGGATAAGGGTTTTATTTTTTTTACAACTGCCAGGTCTATCCAGCTAACCAGGGGATGCAATAAATAAGCAATCACCAATCCAATGAGAAGAGGGGACAACACAGAAAAGGCAACGCCTAAGATATGCACGGCAGTCTTCAGGATACTACCCAGGTTCGAAATAATGCCATATAGAATATATAGAATTGTGGCAGTTAAAATCGTATATGTTAAATATTTTAGATAAGTTTTATCCAATATGATTCGCATACCAATATCCTTTCTAACTTAAACTATTGAAAGGCCTAAAGAAAGTTGAAAGCCATAGTAGAATAGCCAACAAAACAAGTAATGTAATAAAATGAACTGTTCTTCTATTTTCCTTATACCACTCCATTATTATCCCCCTTCAAATACCTGAGCTGTGTCTCCTATATCTCTCTTGCCCAAGTTTCTCCGGCCTCATTTTCAATATTCCCGGGACACCAATTTATGATCCCTGCGAGAGAGGAATCGTCAATTACTGTCAAGTCACTTGGGGCAGTGGTTTCCAACCGCTGCTGATACGCAAAGTGTTCCATTATTTTTGCCCAAATACGTTGTGTTTCAAGAAATTCATGATAATGCTTTTTAACATTTTTATGGTATTTATCTAATTCAGCTAAGATATTAATAAAGTCCGGCTTTCCGAAATGAGCGCAGATTTTAGGCAATGTTTCTTTAAGCTTTTCCCGTATCTCTCTAATCTTTTCCTCATAAAGATCTGGCTGTGTGATATAGAGCAGCAATGGTTTATAACGAATCCAACCTATACAGGCCTTATAAAAGCGAGTGGTAATTAGTTCGTTATCAGCTTTAATGAACTTCAATTGGATGGGGAGAACACCTTCTAAAAGGTGATTATAGGTAGAAAAACCGTCATGGAATGTGTAGCATGGCACGCGTAAAACTTTTCGTTCACTTAGGCAGGTGCTTAAAAAAGTATCCTCTCCTCTAGCTCCCGGGGGATTATAAAACGGAAAAATCCGGCGGGAATCGGTCAAGTTAAAACACAGATTAGCGCCTGAGATGAATTTAGCATGGTTAGTTTCCTGTACCTCTACAGCATCATCGCTAGTTAATATCTGTGTATCGGCATAGGTTACCCCGCCTTTTTCCATAACGGTCTTGACACTATCCCAATTGACAATATCATTGCTGATAGCTTCGATGAAAGAACGAAAATCCGTTTCAGCCATAGTGTCATTAAATTCCATATAGGGAATAGGCGATATATAGCCACAGTGATGTCCGTGGGTGATGTCCGCTTGAGTGATGTATTTAAGATGCTCCAACAGCACATGCTGGCCTCCCCAAACTACTCGGTTGCGCGTATTGGTTACTGCCATCGGGTATTCGTCGTCGTCCAGAAAAATTAGATAATCCATATTGTGCTTTAAAGCGTTATACAGCACAGCGTTACGCTTGCCAGCATATCCTTTGCCAAAAATCAGGCGAGCTTCATTTATATTTATGACGTTTTCTTTTATTAAATAGTCCATTTCTTCTTGTCTAGCTATGCTTCCAATAAATTTACTGCTATCAATCTGTTCGACTAGTTCTGGGTGAATATTGGTGTAATCCGTTATTTTGGTTTTATAATAATCAAGATCATATGCCACAAAAAGATTTAAACTGATCCTTTTGTTTTCTACCAAACCGGATTCCTTCCAGTTGTGTATGGTGGTTCTCAGCACCTTTTGAAAACTCTTTCTTCCAGTCGCAAAACCGATTCCAACTTTAATATTATTTTCCATCAGCAATTTTATCACTCCTTTTCAATACCAAATCAAACGTAAAGACATGAATGATCCTTCATTCACATGGAAACAAAACAATTAAAAGTGTCGAATAACAAGCCTTGTTTAAAACAAAGCCTCACTTCTAATAAGGATATTGTTGGTTATAAAACCGGATTATCGACTAGTTACCGGTACACCTTGAATATGTTCTAAAAGGTATTATTTATGAAGGAATTGAATGTTTTGAAGGAATTGAATGTTTTGAAAGAATTAAAATTTCCGAAAGAATTGAAATTATGTGATATGCCGAAGGCTATTAATGTACTCTTTATTATATACCTATTTATGGAAAAGGCAAGCGTTGTTTAAATGAACTCTATACCGGAAAGCGAGTTGTTGATCAATTTATCTTGGTAATCAGAGTTACCATACAGTATCAGAGGTATACATTTCACTGGATGGGCTGTATAATAAATACAGATCAAAAATATCAATAATTACTTGCCACCTTTCTTATTATCTTCTTTTTTCTTCTATTCTTCCGTCAACCCATCTGCAACAAGAGGTATATTAAAAAAGCATGAAGAAGCATCTGCACAATCTTCTTTCAATTTTCTCCACGTAAGCGCTAAATCAATATAGGAGGTAAAAAAAGGCGGGCTCGCAGGTACTGGCAGTATCGTATTAGTCTTCCATTTAAGCAGTTCAGGTGTTGATGCTATTATATTGTGTCGCCTGGTTTCGCTTATAAATAAGAATTAAAACTGCCCCGAAACCATTGACTGGGTTATAAGAATTTGAATCTGCTGCCCATACATTGAATTACTATTTTTCAATCTATTTCATATGGAGGTTACATTATTGTTAAATCTGATTTAAAAAAGCTTGCGGAGATTACGGCACCTGAGAGAACATTTTTGAGCATATTTCTAGCTGGAGCTCATTCCATAACTGAGCTTGATCAGAAACTCAGTAAACTTCGCCGTGTGCTAAAAAGCAATAAAGCTAGCAAAGATGAGCGGGAGTACTTCGATGAAAATGTGAAGACTGTTGAAGAATATTTGAAAAAATATCCTTTGAAAACTGGCTCGCTCTGTATTTTCACTTGTCAAGCAATTAACTTTTTTCAGGCTATTTGTTTGCCAGAACCAGTTAATGATGTTGTAAGGATAGATTCATACCCCTATATCAGACCTCTTGCAGAGCTTTATGATGATTATGAAAATGTGGCTGTAGTTGTTGCGGATAACGAAAAGGTGCGAATTTACATGGTTTCTTCGTCCGCGACTGGTACTGAAGAGGTGATCAAAGGCGACATAAAAAACCATGTAAAGGTTGGCGGTTGGTCACAGAAACGCTACGAACGTCGGCGCGACAAACAATTGTTGCAATACGCCCGTGAAATTGCAGGCACTCTAATAAAGCTTGACAGGGAGGAGAAATACGGACACATACTGCTGGTGGGAAGCAAGGAGATACTGCATATCGTAGAAGAAAATATGCCTAAAGAGTTACAAAACAAGATTATTGAAAAAAACTTGGATTTAAGCAAGGGCAAAGGCTCAGTAAACAATGAAATTATGGCCCTTTTATCGGATGAAGAGCACCGATCCCAGCAGAATTACTGGGAGTATATTAGGGCTGAGTACCTCCGGGGCGGACTGGCCGCCATGGGTCTTGATGATGTGCTGCATTGCACAAAAGCAGGCCGTGTAGACAAAATGATCATTGATCGTACCTTCCATCCTTTGGTCGAACGGTGTCAAAGCTGCTACAGCCTGAATGTGGGCGAAGTCGAAACATGCACGGTTTGTGGCTCGAAATTGCTTTTTAAGGTTAGTGTGGTTAACGAGATATTGGAAATGCTTATTCAATCAGGTGCAGAATACCACTTCGCTGATTCCTTGCCAGAACTAAGGGAAGTGGGTGGAATCGCTGCCCTTTTGCGGTATTAGGGTTGATAAGTGACCCCAATACAATGCAAACTAAAGGACCACTGAAAATTGATAGGAGGCTTATATAAATGATTAGGAGAATACTGGTGGCGCTGGACAATTCAGATTTTGCCAACAAGGTAATGCTCCAGGCCTTGGAACTGGCCAAAGTGTATCAGGCGCAGCTCTTTGCTGTATCGGTAATTAATTATTCTGTTCTCAGCGAATTTGACGAATCCTCCCCAAGTCCAGTAATAACTGAGAAAATTTATAGTTGGACCAATTCTTTTCAAGAGGTGCTGGATAAATGCAGACAACTGGCTGGAGAATTAGGAATCGAGCATTATCAAACAATGCTGAGTGGGCATCCATCCGAGGAAATCATCAAATATGCAGAGGAAAACCATATAGATTTGATAGTAATGGGTCATGTCAGCAAATCAGCTGCGGTAGGTTTATTACTAGGCAGTGTCTCTCAGAAAGTTTCCGTTCACAGCAAATGTTCAGTTGTAATAGTAAAATAGCGAGACCGTCTCAGACCAGATTTTGCATATTATTTCGGGGTAATATGATATGGGTGAAACCATATCATATATTTATTTTGAAGGAGGTCAAGTTATAAATACCTTAACAGAACGTTTACTAAAAGCGGCTAGAAAGTATACAGTTACAGACTATGCTTGTTTAAAGATTACTCTTCTTTCTTTCGGCATACTTCTCGGTGCTTACTTCGCAAACTTTTTCTTAAGTCACACTTCTTTTCTATTGGTGTTTTTTATTGTTTCCTTCCTTTGGATCATGTATAGAACTTTCACTGAAATTTGAAGTTCTTCGTCTTTTTACAGCTTCACAATTTTATGCCACAGCACCGAAAGTGCAGCAATACCGATAGCTGAGAAGAACTGACCTGAAGACAATGTTGCAAGCTTTAGAACCCCACAAAGTGGTGTGTATAGTGGTAAACAGTTCCTCTTGGGAATATCCCCATACTTTAAATGTGACATGATTAACATAAATTTGGGCTTTTTATAGAAATGAGAGGGATGAAATGTTTTATATAGAAGACCAGTTTTGGTTCAATTTCGGTACCTTAAGGCCGCATCACCTTGTCTGCATGGTTAAATATGTCTTTTTTCAAAACCATACCCTGCTGCAACGCATCCAAACGCGCGGATTCCTTCGTAATATCCATTTCAGTATTGACCAGGTCTTCAAGATTATACATAATCGAAAAGGATTTTTGAGACTGATAAGCATAATAGGAGCAGAATGCAACAAGTGTCAGTGAGATTATTAGTCTTGCTAGACTAATAATATACAATATGTTGGTATAGTATCCGGACTGCTTTTGGAGATCGCTTCCGGTGAGGAATGTGTCTACTGCGAATAGTAATAGTATTATCCCTCCTAAAACATATATGAAGAGAATACTCTTGACTTTTGGCTTTTTCATATAATATATCCCCTCTCGCTTATTTGTTTTTTGCAAATACATTCACCTGGAATCTAGCAAATTGCCCCTATTAACAAAACCAATCAACAGTTTTAAAGCTTTCAGGTTGGGTTCTTTCCGTCTCCTTCGAATCATTCGCAATTCGCGTAGGAATTATGGACAACATCAATGCCAAAATACAATACGCATATTACAAAAATATTTGTAAGCCAACATTAAAGTATTAGCATAGTACAAGTGATTGCGAGCTAAACTTTATCGTCTCATATATTGTTTTGAGCGCTTACGGGGAGAAAATTGAAAGAAGATTGTGCGGGGTTCTGCATGCTTATTTAGTGTTGCCCTCTTGTTCGATGGGGTGACGGAAAAACAGAAGGTGAATAAGAAGAGAAGAAGAAAGATGGTAAGTGAAAAATTTACATTTAATACCTTTTTCATTATACAACTTATACAGTGAAATGTATACTTTTGATTTGAAGTCACCCTCTTATGAGTTTGGAATGTATTTACGTCAATAAAAAGTAGGATAAGACAATTATTATCAAATCAAAGAAGGCTATTCCTGATTAAAGAGACAAACATGTATAATTCATGTTATTATAATACAAATGATGAGAAATTATGGAAATATATTAAAGAAGTTGGAGGGATTAAAAATGGCGAGGCAAGTTGCAGCCTTTTTAGATCTAGATAATATTCACTGGGGATTATCCAATTTCTACGGGGCAAATACAGAAGAAATGATCATGGACATTATAGATAAAATATGGGATAACTACAAACAGGATAATGTAAGAATATTTAGCGCCTATGCTGATTTTGAGAGGGTTCCAAGAATACAGTCTGAGATTCAAAGAAAAAGAGTCACCACAAAACACGTTTTTAGTAACGAGCGTCGAAACGCTATGGTTAGAAATTCAGTTGATATTGAATTAAGCCTAGATGCTCTAGAAACGCTAATAAAATTCCCTGATATAGATTGTTATGCAATTACATCAGCTGATAAAAATATAATTCCTTTAATGAATAGAGTGAAATACTATGGAAAAAGTGTTCATTTGTTTTTTTTAGATGCATTCATTGCGCCAGATAGCTTAGCATTGGATTATGCAGATGAAGCGATATCGCTTGAATTGTTGTTAGGTTTGGATCCGATAAAAATTGACTCAATACAGATAGAATCGCTTATTCTTCAGGGTGTTTCTTTAGTAAATAGTTTCTATTTGCGAAATATCGGGAAACCCAGAATGTATCTCGGAAAGGAATTCTTTATTACGGAAGCCATGACAATCCTAAAAATCACCAGGCAAAATGCATTGGATTTACTAGAATTATGCTTGAAAAACGGTTGCTTAGCTGTTGCTCTCACTGAAGACAAACATGAAAAAGTAATTATTCCTACAGCAGTTGAACAGGTAATGGTTGAAGCAATCACGCATATTACTTCGAATGGAAAAATAAAGTGAAATAAGACAGCCAATAGCCTTCCGAGTTCAGAGATACTCGATTATTTAATAAGATGATACTTAAGAGACCGATAATCCCAGAATGCGATTTCTGCTTACAGACACATATTTTAACATATTAAGAGAATTAATGTTTTAATTATAATGATTTTATTATAAGGGGATGAAATGATTGGCAGTTGCAAGTGGGGAAACAAAAAGTGCAAGACAAGTTGCTGTTTTTTTGGACTTAGACAATATTTACAGTGGACTATCGAATTTCTACGGGTCAAATACAGAAGAAATGATCTTGCAGACTATAGATAAGATATGGGATATCTACAAAGATGATAAAGTAAGAATATTTAGTGCTTATGCAGATTTTGAGAGGGTATCAAGAATGCAGACCAAGATTCAAAGAAAAAAGGTCTCTACAAAACATGTTTTTGGCAGCATGCGTCAAAACGATATTGTTAGATATGCAGGTGACATTGAATTGAGCCTGGATGCCCTAGAAACACTAATAAAATTCCCTGATATAGATTGTTATGCAATAACATCGGCTGATAAAGATATGATTCCTTTAATGAACAGGGTGAAATATTATGGAAAAACTGTTCATTTGTTTTTTTTAGAGGCATTTATTGCACCGGATAGTTCGTTATTGGATTATGCAGATGAATCTATATCGCTTGAAAGGTTGTTAGATTTGGAGCCGATAAAAATTGGCTCAATAGATTTAGAAACATTTGTTCTTCCAGGAATTGCTTTAGTGAATAGTTTTTATTTGCGAAATTTGGGAAAACCCAAAATGTATCTCGGGAAGGAATTCTTTATTACGGAAGCCATGACCAACCTAAAAATTACCAAGCAAAATGCAACTGAGCTATTAGAATTGTGCTTGCATACCGGTTGCTTAACTACTGCTCTCACTGAAGAAGAGCATGAAAAAGTAATTGTTCCTACGGCAGTCGAACAAGTAATAGGTGAAGCAGTCGCACAAATTACTTCTAAAGGAAAATCTCAATCAGTTTAAGCTGATGAAGCACAGCATTGCGATCTACTTTGGACATTTCCTTTAATTACTCTATTATTGATGTGTTCTTCTCTTGTCAGCACTCAAAGCCATCTCAACAACCAGATTACTCTTTGTCAGCCTTGAGAATAAATAAACAAGAATTTCCTTAGTGGCACAGTATTTGTCTACCAGACAAACTATTAGTGCCTCTTTATATGATGGAGGTTGCCATGTTAAAGGAAACATGTGTTTTAAAATGATATCCTTTTCTATCTCGTTTAATTCAAATACACTGGCCGCATTATTCAGGGCAATACGGGGATGAACAAACCCATGTCTTCCATCAGTTAACGTAGTGCTTCTCCAATCATATAGATACAAATCATGTAATAAGGCGCCTCGAGCTGCTGATTTATAGTCAAAGTCCAGAAATTTGCAGATCAAATAACTATAGCGAGACACACTCACGCTATGCTCATAACATGATACATCGTAATGTGCCCTAAACTCTTTCATCATTTGTACATTATCATGAAATACTAAATCATCTATACATAACTGGTGTTCTTCCATATCATATTTAATTTTTCCAATTGCTCCATTTAGGAAGGAACTTAATTCCTGGTTAATAATATTTAGGTTATCTAAGCATAATTGCGGAAAGGCTAGTAGAATCCGTTTATGTCTTACTAAACTTTGTTCTATAGAGTGTTCGTAACGAGCCGTCATTAATTGGCGTAAGTCTAATACGTCATTTGTGGATTTTATGGCATCCAACCCAAAATATATAGCTATAAGACCTGCTAAAACATATCCTGAAACTAGGGGTATTTCATTTATTACTTCAGAATATATCGGATGGATTAGTTCTATTAAGAAATAAGCCATCGCCCCCCAAAAAATAGAGTATTTTAGGCAGACTCGGCCTTTAATGTTTAAAAACTCATCGCTATAATCCCACCACTTGCAATTAAACAGTCCTTCTAAAACCATGCCCGTTACATATTCTAGTAAACTAGTAAGTACAATAGCTATTAATACTTTCACAATTAGAACAGTAAGCGGGTTTACTATTATCAAGCTTCTATCCAGCATTTCAACAGACTTAATAATTATTACTGCTCCCAGACCATACACAGGACAGAATGGCCCCGATAAAAATCCACTATTAACAAATCTTTTATCACGTATGCTCTTGAAAACTGTTTCTGTAACCCACCCTAGCAAGGAATAAAATGTGAAACATAATATCAAGTCAATCAGAACCTCATGCAAATTAATCACTTCCCTATTTGAATTATATGTTTATATACCCCAAAAGCCACAAATATATCTCAAAAAAATTTAGGTCGCAATTTCTAATGCTTCCTGAAAAAAGTCAACTAAGAGGGCTTGTTCTGATTCGTTGAAATCAGCCCAATTCTCCTGAAATTTACCAATATACATGCTCATCTGTGAAAGTACAGGTATTTGATTAGCACTCTTGAGCATACTGCCTATGATTGTACCCGCAAACATAGACAGTCCCATTTCTTTATTGCTAGCACCCAGTACCATTTTTCTAAGCAACTCAATACTCTTTTCACCAAAAGTATGCAGATTAAGAACTAAGAGCGCAATGAAATAGGCGTTGAAAACTATTGGTTTATCTAGACGAGAAATTTCATCCATCAATTGCTCAATTAGCTGCTGAGGATTTTTCCTTCTAAAGCCCTGGAACAGTTTCATAAGTCTTTCCTTGACCGATAGCCATTCTGGGTTAGGCTGTTTTTCCTCTGAACCCTTTTTAGCAAGTATGCCTTCCAGCAGTGCGGTGGGGGCAAACAAGACCATGGCTCGACCAGGATACTTTTCCCCCTGGTTTACCTGGTACTGGCTGGATAACAAACCCTGTTTCTCTAGTTTTTTTAACATTTCGTAGGAACTCCACTTACTTACCCCCAGCAATGCGGCTACCCGTTCGTAGTGTACCGGTAGTAGGGTGGCTTCATAGAGTTTCTTTATTTCTGTCAAGAATTCCAGCCTTCTCCTGGTTATATGCATCCTTTTCACCTCGAAGGTAATATTTTTTCCCTAAAGTAATGGTGCAAAATGATCTGCTAATAGTATTTTGAAACAATACCCCAAGATCCCCAAATTATATGCCTGTTTAGAATATTAGTATGTTTTATAAGTAATGTCAAATCTATTATTGGGAAAATACCGGTAGATTTCTAACTCAAATTAATTAATGGCATTTAACCTCCTGATGTTCTGACAACCCTTGTGTATTCCCCTCATTTTTACTGTATTCCCTGAAATTAATTCTGTAGCTCGCAGGACTATGGATTCGCTTGTAGAAATTAATATATAGCCAACATGTTCTGCCCGACCAACCTTGTCGGGCATTTAATATGTTTGTACAAATGAGTTGACAACTTTGAACCGGAGGAATGAGATGAAATCTTTAGTGCTGGCGGAAAAACCCAGTGTGGCTCGGGAAATTGCTCGGGTTTTAAACTGTAATCAAAAGAACAAGGGCTTCCTGGAGGGATCTAATTATGTGGTTACTTGGGCCTTGGGACACCTGGTAACCCTGGCGGAGCCGGATGATTATGATCAGAAGCTGAAATCCTGGCGCATGGAAGATTTGCCTATGCTGCCGGATAAAATGAAATTGAAGGTTATCAAGCCTAGTTCTCAGCAATATCAGGTAGTCAGGGGACTAATGCAAAGATCGGATATTAAGGATCTGGTTATTGCTACTGATGCCGGACGAGAAGGAGAGTTAGTGGCCCGCTGGATTATGGTCAAAGCTGCCTGGAAAAAGCCTTTCAAACGGCTCTGGATTTCATCGCAAACGGATGCTGCTATCCGTGACGGTTTTGCCAATTTGAAAGCAGGCAGTGCATATAACAACTTGTATGATGCTGCCGTTTGCCGGGCAGAAGCGGACTGGTTGATTGGACTGAACGTAACCCGCGCTTTAACATGCAAATTTAATACTCAGTTTACCGCGGGCCGGGTGCAGACACCCACCTTGGCCATGATTGTGAATCGGGAGCAGGAAATTAAAGAATTCAAGCCGGTGGACTATTGGACTATTCGCGCTGATTTCGGAGACTACTACGGAGATTGGCGCGATAGTAAAGGACAGGGCCGAATATTTGACCACGCCCGGGCGGAGGCCATAATGGCCAAGCTTAAAGGTCATCCGGGGATCATTGCCGAAATGCGCCGGGAAGCCAAAAGCGAACCTCCTCCACTGGCTTATGATTTAACGGAATTGCAAAGGGATGCCAATCGGCGCCTTAATTTCTCGGCTCAGAGGACCCTCGCGGTTTTGCAGAACCTGTACCAGGAACATAAACTGGTGACCTACCCGCGTACCGATTCCCGCTATATTAGCAGGGATATAGTACCGACCCTGCCGGCCCGTTTAAAGGGTATGGGGGTGGGACCTTATGCAGAGTTGGTAAAACCACTCCTGCAAAAGAAGCTGACACCCGGTAAGCGTTTGGTGGATGACAGCAGGGTGAGTGATCATCATGCCATTATTCCCACCGAGCAAACCTTGAAATTAGCAGATTTGAGCATGGAGGAAAAAAGACTCTACGACCTGATTGCGAAACGCTTCATTGCCGTACTATATCCTCCTTATCTTTATGACCAGACGACCCTGACCACGGTGGTAAATGGTGAAAGCTTTCACTCTAGGGGCAAGGTGGTAAAAGACCTTGGTTGGAGAGCTGTGACGGTCAGTGTTGCAGAACGGGAGGAGACCCATCAGGATGCACTTCCCGAGCAGAACTTAACCCAGCAGCAAAAGGGTAGTCAGAAGCAAGTGAAAAGCTACAAAGAAACCAAATCGAAAACCAGACCCCCGTCCCGTTACAACGAAGCGACCCTTTTGACGGCCATGGAAAGCCCGGGCAAATTTATCGCTGATGAAGAATTGCGGGAATCCATGAAGGGTAGTGGACTGGGCACTCCTGCCACCCGTGCTGAGATTATAGAAAAACTTATTAATTCCTTCTATATTGAGCGCAATGGCAAAGAACTGGTTCCTACATCTAAAGGGATACAACTGATTCCATTGGCTCCGGCAGCTCTTAGGTCGCCTGAATTAACGGCTCAATGGGAGCAAAAATTGACGGACATCGCTAAAGGTCAGGGCAGTAAGGAGCATTTTATTGCTGGTATCCGTCAGAGCGCACGGGATATGGTGCTGGGAGTTCGGACGGATGATGCGGAATATAAAGCCACCAATATTAGTAAAAGCAAATGTCCATCCTGTGGTAAATATATGCTTATCGTAAACCGTAAGAGGGGTAAGATGCTGGTTTGTCCTGACCGAAACTGCGGGCATCGGCAGCCAGAAAAGGAAAATGAACATGCAGGGTTTGGTAATTCTAAACGGGCCAGTCAGATGAATCAAAAGTTAATCAGCCAGTACAGTGATAAGGAAGATATTGGACAGAATTTGGGAGAGATGCTCAAGGCGGCTCTGGAGAAAAAAGACAGGAAAAAATAGGGCTGACTTTAATTCGGGGATAACGAAGTATAGAGCGAAAAAAGCCATAGTAAATTACTAGTTTATTTAGTCTCTAAGGTATTGTAAAAAAATTCGACATTGTGTACTCTATTAATGAAATTATGGAATATTATAGCTTTGCTGCAAATAAAAATGATAGTGATTGTTGAGTGCAGCAATCTATCTAATACGTTAAATAGGCCGAATTATTGGGAGGAGCATAGTCATGGCAATAATTGGGATACCGAGAGCCCTGGCTTACTACATATATTTTCCTTTCTGGAAGACTTATTTTGAGGAACTGGGTCATGAGGTGGTTGAATCTTCACCTACGACGCGAGATATTCTGGATCAAGGTATAAAGGATACCGTCAGTGATGCCTGTATACCGATCAAGGTTTTTCATGGTCACGTAGAAGACCTCAAAGACAAGGTGGATTATATTTTTGTGCCTCGCCTGGTCAGCATGAGAAAATTTGGAGATTTTGGCACCGAAACTATGTGCCCTAAGTTTCTGGGCTTGCCGGACATGCTCGCTGCCTCTATTAACCACCTTTCGCCGGTACTGGAAGCCCGGTTGGATCTTAAGAAAGGCAAGAGCGAGCTTTTTAAGGTGTATAACGAGTTAGGAAAAAGGTTAGGTGCAGACTTCTTCTTAATATGTAGAGCATTTCGCCAGGCATCTAAGGTGCAGAAAGATTACGAGCAACTGCTGCAAAGGGGAATAATGCCGGACATGGCTATGCAACAGGTGTTAGCCGGCAGCTATAAAAAAGCGGCTTTAGCAGGGCGCGATGGAGCTAATGAGCAGGCCCGAATCCCGAAATCAGGGTTGGGGCAAGCGGGCTGCCCCATTGGGGACAATCCATGCTCCCTGGCGGTAGTAGGTTACCCATATGCCATCTATGATCCTTATATTAATGTGGGACTGATAAGTGCGCTGAACCATGCAGGGGTCAGGGTCTATACCCAGGATATGTTGAGTCATCGCCAGTTGAAAAGCCAGTCCTTCAAGCTGGAGAAGGACATGTTCTGGTATTTTTCCAATCGAGTAGTACAGGGGGCCTTGTACTATATGGATGTTAAGCCCGTGGATGGTATGATCCATATCACTGCCTTTGCCTGTGGGCCTGATTCGGTAGTGGACAAATATCTGGAGATTGAAGCCAAGAGGCGGGGCCTGCCTTATATGTCGATAACGATAGATGAGCACACCGGCGAAGCTGGAATGCAAACCCGCGTGGAGGCTTTCCTGGATATGCTGGAATACAGGAGGAAAAAACGTGAAAGTTAGTTTTCCCCGCATGGGGTATTCGCACCTGGCTTTCAGGTGGCTAATGGAAGAAATTGGACTGGAGTGCATCGTACCGCCGGAACCCAACAACGAAACCTTGGATTTAGGGGTGCGTTATTCACCTGAGTTTGCCTGTATACCCTTTAAAGTATTAATGGGCTCTTATCTGCAGGCTGCGGAAATGGGAGCAGAGGTTATAGTTACCTCCGGGGGATGTGGGCCCTGTCGGGCCGGTTATTACTGGGTAATGCATCAAAAACTGCTGGAGGAAATTGGAGTCAAGACCAAGGTTATTGCCTTTGAGGATCCTATGTGTGGTATTTGGGATTTTATTCGTAAGTTGAACTTATTCCGCAATGCGGGAGGGGTATCTATCCGCCACTTTGTACGGGCTTTCAAGACTGCCTGGGAGAAGGTGAAGGCAATTGATGATATGGAAATTCTGTCGTATGAAGTGCGGCCATATGAAGTAACGAAAGGAGATACCAGTCGGGCTTTACAGCTATCATTAGGGCTTATAGATAAAGCTAACGACAGGAAACGGGTGGAAGAGGCTCGCCAGGAAGGGCTGAAGATATTAAAAAACGTCCCTCAAGACATTAACCGAGACCCATTGAAGGTTGGTATTATCGGCGAAATATATGTACTTCTGGAACCCTCCATCAATCAGTATATGCAGCAGATGCTGGGTGATATGGGGGTGCGTGCGGAGCGTTCCATATACTTAAGTTCTTATACTCGCAATAATACTTTTAGCCAGGGAGAACAGGATGTCCGACAGATGGCGCGACCGTATCTTAACGAGACCTGTATTGGCGGACATGGGGTAAACAGCATCGGAGAGACGGTGCTGTATGCTCGGCATGGATATGATGGGGTTATTCAACTGGCCCCATTTTCCTGTATACCTGAGATAGTTGCCAGGAGCATTTTGCCTCGTGTTTCCCGGGATCTGGATATTCCGGTTTTGACCTTTTTCTTGGATGAGCAGACCAGTAAGGCCGGTGTAGAGACCAGGCTGGAGGCGTTTATAGACTTGCTGGAGATGCGCCGCGAGAAGAAGCGAGTAATCAAGAGTGGTTCCCTGCTTACATTGCCAACTGGCAGGGCAAAATTTGATGCGGAGTCGAAATTGGTTGCTTCGGATAAATAGATAATGAGAATTTAACAGTAAAAGATTTATTTAGATAGGGGCTGTCAAGGAATAAAAAAGACCGGAGTAAATAACTAGTTTATTTCTGAAAAGTCTCCTTGTAGAAAGGCTGGTTCTATGATTCAAGGTTATCTGGGTATTGATGTAGGTTCGGTTAGCACTAAGGTGGTGGTTATCGACCAGCGCGGCAAAGTATTGGCTAGTCGTTACCTGCGCACCAATGGTCGTCCTATTGATACTTTACAGCAGGGTATGAGGCTGGTAGGAGTTGAGATCGGAGACCGGGTGGAGGTAAAGGGCAGTGGAGCCACCGGGAGCGCTCGTCATCTCGCCGGCCTAATGATCGGCGCGGACGTTGTTAAAAATGAGATTACCGCCCATGCTGTAGCAGCTTCCCGAGCAGTTGAGGGAGTGCAGACCATCATTGAAATTGGGGGGCAGGATTCAAAGATCATTATTATGCGTGACGGGGTGGTCGTTGATTTCGGTATGAATACCGTATGTGCAGCCGGAACCGGGTCTTTTCTCGACCAGCAGGCCTCTAGACTGCAGATTCCTATTGAGGATTTTGGCAGCTATGCTATAAAGGCCCAGCATCCAGTTCGGATCGCCGGTCGCTGTGCAGTGTTTGCTGAGTCGGATATGATACATAAACAGCAATTGGGATATAGTCTTGAAGATATAGTGGCCGGGCTGTGTGAAGCTTTAGTCAGAAATTATCTTAATAATGTAGGAAAAGGTAAGGAAATTCTGGCTCCCATAATCTTTCAGGGTGGGGTAGCCGCCAACCTTGGACTAGTTAGGGCGTTTGAAGATTACCTCAAGACTCCGGTTATCGTCCCAAAGGACTATGATGTTATGGGTGCTATCGGTGTTGCCATTCTAGCTCGGGATGTGGTGGCTAAAAAAGGTGGTAACAATTTTAAGGGTTTCGTGGTACAGGATATGGCTTATAAAACCACCAGCTTTGAATGCAAAGGCTGCCCCAATGCCTGTGAAGTGGTGCAGTTTTACCAGGAAGGCGAAATCCTGGCTCGTTGGGGAGATCGCTGTGGAACCTGGAGTGGGGCTTAAGGTCTCTCATTGGCTTAGATACATATGTGGGGACATTGCCCTTTAAGCGGTGTGTCCCTTTACCTTCTTCTGCGATTCCTGTCGTATTTTCTCAATCTTACCGAACTCGTCTGCTTAGTTTTTAGCAAGTTCACTTACCAGGATAAATAATGAAAATAATTCGGTAAAAAATAGTATATCGTAGTAATAGCAAGGTATTTTGATTATAATGAAATTTATAAGTATATTAGATTTTAAGATGTTTATGCGATCTGTTCTTTTCTGCGATCTTTTTTCATTATAATGATTACTTATTAATACAATTATCTTTGACAGGCAGTAGGAGGTTAACGCGTGAGCCTTTATAAAAAGACTATCATTATTATTATATCTATGCTAGTCACCGGATATTTACTTTTTTACCTTGACTCAAGGCTCATTCTTTTAGACAGATTTTCCAAACTGGAGCAGCAATACGTCCAATTGAACGCAAGTAGGGCATTGAGAGCTCTGGATGATGATATTTTATCCCTGCAAAGAACCAACTTGGATTGGGCTGGATGGGATGATAGTTATCAATTTATGGCAGATTATGACGAAAACTTCCTGATATCTAATATCAATGACTTGACATTTACGGCACTAAACATTAACGTTATGCTTTTCATCAATCCATCGGGGCAAATAATATATGGAAAAGGGTTCGATCTATCTGGCGCAAAGAGCGTACCCATTTCCGCCGCTTTAAGCAGCCACATCAACCCTGAAAGCCCCGTAGTTAGCAATGCCGCTGAGCAAAGAAACACCAGCGGACTGTTGTTACTGCCTGAAGGCCCAATGCTAATCAGTGCCTGCCCTATTCTGACCAGCAAAGGAGAAGGCCCGGTAAGGGGGACTCTCCTTATCGGAAGGTATTTAGATGAAAAGCAAATAGAAGCGATTGCTGATAAAACTCAGCTATCTGTTGCTCTATTGCCTTTCCAGCCACTTGGGGATGAATCCGCTCTGAAAGACGTTTATATAGATTTACTCCACGACCAGCCCATTGTTAGTCACCCGATAAATGAAGATACGATAGCCAGTTATGCCATGTTGAAGGATATTTACAATAAGCCTGCCCTGATAATCAAGGTGGATATGCAGAGGGATATTTACCGACAGGGGAAAATAACCAACCGAGAGTTGGGAGGGCAACTCCTGCTCATTGAGACAATATTTGGTTTGATAATGCTGTTGTTGATGAAAAAAACGATTTTTTCGCGTCTAAACGTATTGAGAGATAGTCTAAGTCATATTGGGGTTAATGGGGATTTATCTGCTCGGGTATCCTTGGACGGAAAAGATGAATTGTCAATATTGGCGCAAGATATAAACATAGCTTTATCCCGACTGGAGCAAACTCAGCTCAAGCTGGGTGAAAGCAGGGAGCAGTACTGGCAATTGTTTGATAGCTCCTTTTCGGCTAACTACGTAAGCAAACCCGAAGGGCGCTTGCTTATGTGCAACCCCTCCTTTCTTAGAATGTTTGGCTTTTCGAGCGTGGAAGAGGCTGAGCAGCATCACATGGAAACGGTTTATCCAAACCCCGAAAAACGGGAGGAATACCTGCGCCTGTTGAACGAGTCTAAATATTTATATCTTTATGAGCAGGTACTCAGGCGGCGGGATGGAACGGAGATTATTGTTTTGGAAAATGTCATCGGCCTATTTGATGATGAGGGTAGGTTGGTTGAGATGCAGGGACAAATCATTGATATAACAGAACGCAAGCGGGCCGAGGAACAAATTAGATACCTGAGTTTTCATGATAAGATGACTGGTTTGTATAACCGGGCTTTTTTTGAGGAAGAGTTGCAGCGCATTGATACTGAGCGCAACCTGCCAATCAGTCTGATTGTAGGTGACGTGAACGGCTTAAAGCAGGTAAATGATGTATTGGGTCACCAACAAGGAGACCAGCTATTGATAGATATTGCTCGTATTATCCAGCAATCCTGCCGCCAGGAAGATATAGTAGCCCGCTGGGGAGGAGACGAATTCTTGATGCTTTTGCCGCGGACACCTGAAAAAGTTGCCTTGGAGATATGCGAGCATATTATGCAGATAGCCATTCAGAATGTTGAAACCCTGCATACCAGCATCAGCCTTGGCACGGCTACTAAGCTGGAGACTAGTCAAGATATAAAGGAAATACTCAGGCTAGCAGATGAAGATATGTATCGGAACAAATTATTAATATACAGTTAAAATATTCATAAAATATTTAAGCTGTTTATATTAATGGATTGAACTTTTATAAGCTTAGGTTATAAATTTTATCATAGCGACATATGGAAGAGAACTAAGTGTATGGGATGCTAGCAAAACCTAATTATTGTAGTAAAATTATGTAAAAATCATGCTAGGAAACCTTGCTAAATGAAGGATATTGATGTATAGTAAAAAAGCCTTGTTCTATAATTGATCTCCTGACTGGGGTAATTAGGTTCAAGAGTATCTCCAGTGAAAGGAGGTTATTTATTAATGTTTCAAGACAAATATATAACTTGTAGAGATTGTGGCAGTGAATTCCTATTTTCAGTTTCTGAACAGGAGTTCTATGCAGAGAAAGGTTTCGAAAATGAACCTGCTCGTTGTCCCGCTTGTAGACAAGCTCGTAAACAATCCAGAAATGGTGGCGGGGGCGGGGGCGGTTTCCGTCCCAGAGATAACAACCGTCAGCAGTTCCCAGCGACCTGTGCGGCTTGCGGTCGTGAGACCACTGTTCCTTTTGAGCCAACTGCTGGAAAACCCGTGTATTGCAGGGATTGTTTTCAACAGCGCAGATAAGTGCAGGGTTGCTAATTAGAATTAATGAATACAAACCGGGTCGTAGGATTTATTTCCTGCGACCCGGTTTTAAATATTCGGTGACTTCATACGGGGACATATTATACGGGGACATTCCCCGCAGGGGTGTGTCCCCATACCTTAAACGGGGTGTGTCGCCATACCTTAGCCCGGGGACATTCATGGGGACATTCCTCGAAGAGGTGTGTCCCCGCACAATTAATGGGGTGTGTCCCATAACCTCGCCAGCTAGGATGATTTAACCGCTTTAAATTCCTGGTTTATCATGCCATTTACAAGCAAATCAGTTAGCAGTAGAGACAAAACAGCTTCCGCTCCCTGGTTTAAATTAACTCCGTCACGGTTAAGGGCATCATAACAGCCTCCATTAGCATCGTTATATAAAGAAAGGCCGTTAATGTTCTTGCCTCGGTACCACTGGTGAGCAAGGTCGGCCAGGTATACATATTCTCTCTTCCCCAGGTTTTGGTATGCCTCCCAACAAGCAAAGGCAATTGAGGCAGCATCTACTGGCTGCTGGTCGAAAGATGGCAGGGTACCTCCCCGCTGATACCAGCCCTGGTTGCCTATTATATTTAAGTATCCTTTATTAAATAATATGCCATTCAAGAAGCTAAGCGATTCGTGAGCTATCTTCAGACATTTTTTATCTCCATTAAAGGCATATACGCTGAACAGGGCATGGGGCAGAATGGCATTACAATAGGTAAGCGAATCTTCAAACCACATCCAATCCCGGCTCCTGGTTTTTTCATACAGGCCAATCAAAAAGTTGGCTAGCCTGGTTACCATTTCATGCAAAGTTTTATCCGTACATGGCATTTTCCCCTTGCATAAGCCTACCAGTGTATATCCGATAGCTCTCGGAGAGGAAAAGAACCTTGCGCTGGGAAGGTTTTTGGCCAGTATATGGCTGCCTTGGGCTGCTATATCTGGCCAGTCACTCCTGGTAGCGGCGCTGCACGCCATAATTGCTCTGCCTATGCTATCCTCAGAATCAAAATTAGAAAAATATTTGCCATCCAGAAGAAAATTGCTCCAAGTTCCATCGGGCCTTTGTGCCTGTGCCAGGTAATTCAGGAAAAGGCGCGCATAGGGATAAGCATTTTCGCCCATGAACAAGGTGACCAATAAGGCCCGTGCATTATCATCTAAAGTATAACCACTTCGGGGGTCGGGTCTGTCTTCCTGTGAAAATTGGAGCATGCCTACCTCATCGGTCATTTCGAGAAGATGTCTATAGTTCGGCATAACTAAGCCTGCTTTCATCCTGTTCCGTCTGATCGCTTAGGATCTGTTTGAAGAAACGGCTATACTGCTTGCCAACATTGGGCCAGGTCCAATTCTCACCCACCTCAAGCGATTTTTTCTGGAGGTTTTTTTGAAGCTGTTTGTCGTCCAGTATTTTTTCCATTAAGCTGGCCAGCTCTTGTGGTGCAGCATCCCGGGACAGGAGCCCGCGTCCATCCAATAATACTTCGCTGGCATAGGCGTAGGGGGTGGATACAATGGCGCGACCGCAGCCCATAGCAAAAGCCATGGTGCCGCTGACGGCCTGATCCATATTGGGATATGGACTCAGATAAATATCGGTCATATAGAGGTATTCTCCCAGTTCCTTATCACTAAGAAATTTATTTATGAATATTACATTATCTTGTATATCCAGTTCTGATACTAAATTAATTAGCATTTGCCGGTATTTTTCTCCTTCGTACTTCTGGAGCATGGGATGGGTTTGCCCAAGAATCATGTACCTGACACAGGGGTGCCGGGGCACAATATCCGCAATGGCCCGGATACCGAGTTCTAACCCTTTACCGGGACCGATAAGACCAAAAGTGCTAATTAGTTCGCAGCCTTGTAAACTGTGTTTTTGTTTTAGTTTATTTTGCGGATATCGTTTGAATTCTGGCACTCCATGGGCAATTACGGTTATGAGCTCCGGAGGCGCTTCATAAAGGTCAATAAGTAGCTGAGAAGATAGCCTGGTCATACATACAATCCCAGATGCCCGTTGACAGAGATCATTAAGGATTTGTTTCTGGCGTTTGGAAGGTCGGGGAAGTACGGTATGGGTAATTAATATAAAAGGTTTGTGTAGCAATTTTACTAATTCCAGGATGTACTTTCCGTCTTCACCGCCGTAAATACCGTATTCGTGTTGGATAATGAGCAACTGAATGTGTGGGTCAGTGTTAATAAAGGCAGCGGCCCTGACGTAATCCTGTTTTTGGTTCTGTTTTAAATTATGCACTACCTCGTCCGGATAACGGTAAGCAGAATCGTCGTCGGATACCGTCATAACCTGTACTTTATGTCCCTGCAATAGCAAGCTATTGCGAAGATCCATTGAGAAAGTAGCAATTCCGCATTGTTTGGGAGGGTAGGTTCCCATATTGAGTATTGTCATATTTATACACTCCTTAAATGTGTTATGAGCCCTAGGGTTTGTCGCGGAATATATGTGTTATCTACCGACATGATTGATGCAGTTATTCCGTTTGACTATCCCTCAATATATATCCTATATTTTTTCCCGTTCCGGCTATGGCTTATACCTGCAGCTGAAAAATTATTCGCTCAGGGCATAGGGAAAGGAAAGACCTATTTGCTTTTAAGAATAAGAAAACAAAATGTTGTCGTTCCCCATTGACACTCTTGTTGCAAATTATCCATTAACTGCGAAGCTTGAATTATTTAAGATTGCCGGCTAATATCCTTACAATAAATCATACCTTTCCTTTTCCTCCAAAAGCTCCACTAAATTGCGTATATCCTGAGTTCGTCCTCGGTCGGCAACCAATATAACATCATCGGTTTCTACCACAAGTAGGTTATCTACCCCAAAGAGAACTACCGTTTTGGATGTCTGTTTTACCAGGCAATGATTGCTCTCCAGGGCCACAATATCACTGCCAGTACAGGTATTGTGGCATTCATCCCCATCCGCCAATTCGGCCAGAGCATTCCAGTTACCCAAATCGCACCAGCCAAAATCACTTTCTACCACGGCCATTCGGTCACTTTTCTCGGCAATTCCATAATCCAGGCTTATATTAGGAAGACAGGAATAGGACTGAATGTAGTGGTCATAGCCGTTTAGCATTTGAGCGTGTACTTCGGGCAAATATCGGGCAAATTCCTCCCGTAAAGTTTTCACCTTGCCAACATATATACCGGAATTCCACACGTGCCGTCCAGTTTCCAGATAGGATTGTGCAGTTTGTGAATCGGGTTTTTCGCAAAAGGAATCGACTCCGAAGACATCAGGTAATTCACCTATCTCCCAGCGACTCTTTTCGATGTAGCCGTAACCAGTTTCGGGTCGGCTGGGGGCAACACCTATAGTTGCGATATGGCCTTTTCGAGCAGCTAGAATCGCCTTCTGAACGCTTTGGCTGAAGGAATCGCCATTTAGGACATGATGGTCAGATGGGAAAATACCCAGTACTGACTCATCCTCATCTGCACCACATTTAGCCAATGCCAGGCCTACTGCCGGAGCGGTGTTTTTTCCTTCCGGCTCACTTAATATCTCTATCATTACAGCATCATTACGGCTTTGAACCAGTTTTTCAATATCTGCTAATAGTTCATCGTTGGTTATGATCAGTAAGCGTTTAGCCCCTGCATTTATTAAACGATCAACGGTGTGATCCAACATTGACTTATTAGCGACAAATTTGCAAAGCTGCTTAGGATGAGTGCGTCGGCTTTCAGGCCATAAACGAAGCCCTTTACCACCAGCGAGGATAACCGATATCATATTATATACCTCCATTAATAAGCACAAGGCTATTTTATGCGTCATGATGCCTTTTCATTCCTGGATGTGCTGGCTATTCATATGGTTCTAACCCTACATATTAAGTTATTATGGCTATCTGAGGGCCTTTCTATACGCGTAAGTATTCTTCAGATGGAATTGCAGGAGTGATTATAAATCTTGTTGTGACAGGCTTAAAGCAAAGATTTTTATGTGCATGAAAAAAGCCCGACTGTTGTTTTAATCAGCCGGACTCAGCCCGATGACAAAGCTGGCAGGTTTTCTAACTGTTCAGCAGGGAATAGACTGCCTGGGGAATAGCTGATAAAGAGAGTTGCTTTTCAACCGCGCCAATTTTATATGCCTCCTGGGGCATTCCATAGACCACACATGACTCGGCATCTTGGCCAATAGTTCTAGCACCTTTTTTACGCATGGCCAGCAATCCTTGGGCTCCATCACCTCCCATTCCGGTTAAAATGACCCCAATCGCTTTGCGACCCACTTGTTCCGCCACCGAATCAAAAAGAACATCCACCGAAGGGCAATGACCGTTTACCTTAGCTCCCTGGCGGCATTCAACTTCATAGATAGTGCCGCTTTTCTTTATACGCAGGTGATGATCTCCGGCAGCAATGAGAGCCCGACCTGGATAAACCCGGTCTCCATCCTGAGCTTCCTTGATTTCCATCGCACAGGAATTATTAAGTCGTTCCGCGTACATGCGAGTAAAGACCGGTGGCATGTGCTGAACGATTAAAGTACCAGGCATATCTCTGGGAAAGGCCTTGAGTATATGGGCGAGGGCTTCAGTTCCTCCGGTGGATGCACCTATGGCGATAATTTCACGATGGGAGGCGTCGATCTTACCAGTGATACAGGTATGAGAGTTTTCGTGTTTCCAGTGTCCCACCCGGGCAGTAGAGGCTATTTTTACCTTGATGATCAGTTCATTTAAAAGTGATTCAAAACCTCGGCGATCCATGCCAGGTTTGGTCACAAAATCGACTGCCCCGGCCTTCAAGGCATCGAATACATTTTCATAAACCGAGCTGACTACCACGACCGGGATGGGATGCTGGGGCATCAAACGGCGCAAGAAATCTATGCCATTCATTTTCGGCATTTCAACGTCCAGGGTCATTACATCTGGCTCAAATTCAATGATTCTATCCCGAGCAGTGTACGCATCATGAGCTGTTGCAATGACTTCAATGACGGGATCAGCGGATAAACCCCTGGCCAGACTTTCTCTAAACACCAGGGAGTCGTCAACCACCAGGACTCTAATTGTTTTCTTGCGCGGCAATATAATCTACTCCTTTCTATAGATCGCAGGCATGATATATCTATAATTGCTTGCTTTTCGGTCTAAAGACTCAGAATGACCTACGAATAAATATCCTCCAGGCTCAGTGGCTTCATAGAATTTATTTATTAACTCTATTTTGGTGAGAGCATCAAAATAGATCATCACATTACGGCAAAAGATTAAATGAAATTTTTTCTTAAATGGAAAATGCTTACTCATGAGATTAAACCGGCTAAAAATGACTTCATGTTTTATCGTATCAATCACTGTGCTTTTTTCATTATCGATCATTGTAAAATAATTTTTTTTCCAATAAGAAGGTAAAGCTGTAATTTGTTCATTAAGATAAATACCCTGACGTGCTCTGGTAATAGCCTGGTCGGAAATATCAGTAGCCAGTATACGGGTATCCCAAGTCTTATTAGGACCAAAGAAATCAGCGATTACCATGGCGAGGGTGTATGGTTCTTCCCCGGTCGAACAGCCTGCGCTCCATAGTCTTAGATCCCGATTGTTAGCCGAGGAAGATAACCAATAAGGTAAAAGGGTGCTTTTCAGATATTCGAAATGATCACCTTCCCGCATAAAATAGGTGTGATTAGTAGTGATTCTATCAACTAGCCCGGTAACTGCATCGCCACTTTTATCGGCAATTATATAGTCGAAATACTCGGAAAAACTTTTCATCTGTTTTTCTAGCAGCAGATTTTGTAATCGCCCCACTACCAGGTATTTTTTTTCCGTTTTTAAATTTATTCCGTAATTGTTTTTCATATAGTCTGCTAATTGCTTAAATTCTGGCTCGGAAATCTTGATCATCTTTACCCCTACCTTCAAGATGGTCTATAAATGGAATTATTATTTACCGCTAGTATTTTCCGAAATCTCCGTCATCCAGGGATATTTTTACTTTGGATAAGGAGACAGGTTTGTTGGGGCGGCTGTTCTCTAAACCCCCTGTTCGTGCAGGCTTGGCTTTATCCATCATATCTTCTATAGCCCTAATAATATCTGGATTTATACCTTGGATATGGGTTAATGCTGAGCCGCCCTGGGCTAGTTTGAATCTATTCACTCGATCTCTTAACAACTCTGCTTGGCTGGCTAGTTCTTCGCTGGCAGCAGCGCTCTGCTGGGCAGTTGCTGTGTTCATCTGGGTCACTTCAGATATTCCGGCAATACCTTGATTTACCTGGGCAATAGCAGTGGCCTGTTCATTGGAGGCAACAGCTATATCTCCTACCAGGTCTGCTACCGTGCTTACTCCTTCAACAATTTTATTTAAAGCTCCGGCGGTTTCGTTGGCAATTTTAGTCCCCAGTTCCACCTTGCTAATGGATCCTTCTATCATCACAGTAGTTTCTTTGGCAGCATTGGCGCTTCTTGCGGCTAGATTTCGAACTTCTTCCGCCACCACGGCAAACCCTTTGCCATGCTGTCCGGCTCTGGCAGCTTCAACGGCTGCATTTAAGGCCAGAATATTAGTCTGGAAAGCAATCTCATCAATAACTTTGATGATTTTGGATATATTGGCAGAGGCATCATTTATTTCGCCCATAGATTTAAGCATTTCCTGCATTTCCTGGTTACCCTTAATAGCATTTTCTTTAGCACTAGTAGCCAATTCATTAGCCTGGTTAGCATTTAAAGCGTTTTGTTTGGTCTGCGAACTTATCTCGGTCATCGTGGCGGTAATCTCTTCGGTGGAGCTAGCTTGTTCAGTAGAAGCCTGGGAAAGTGACTGGCTGGTATCAGATACCTGCCCGGCTCCGGCTGCTATTTGTTCCGAGGCCTGGTTGATTTCACCCAGTATTTCATTAAGGTTGTCGACCATAATCCCAAAAGATTTCGATAGGATACCTATTTCATCCTGAGTCGTGGCTTCCAGCCTTACATTCAAATCACCCTGGGCCAACTTATCAGCAGCTTGGGCCAGCGTTTGTACGGGCTTGCTTATAGTGCGAGCTATAAAAAATCCTAGAGCCACGGCCAAAATCACAGCAATGCTAATCAGAATAATCATAATCCGGGTGGCTGCAGCTGCTGAAGCGGTATTTCGGTCGGCTGTTTCCTGAGCCTGAAGCATTTTCATATCAATTAGTTTCGATAATGATTTATCTACTCCATCGACAATGGGTGGGCCCTCCTTCTGAAGAAATGTAATGGCTTCGGCCTCCTTATTGGCCAGGTTCAGTTTAATAAAGGTATCCATGAAAATATCTAAATTATTTAGAGTTGCTCTTAATTTTTCGAATTCACTGCGTCCCTCGCTAGTGTTTAGGGTCTTTTCGAATTGGGTGGTTTTTTCCTCAATTTTAGAATCCAATTTTTCGATATCGTCGATTAACTTTTGCTTAGCGGTACTGTCTTGGGTAATAATTAGGGCTCTATTATCAACCCGTATACGTTGAAAAGCATCATTAACCGATGTGATTTCTGCTAAGGGTATTGCCTCGCGTTCGTATAAGGCTCGATCTGCCTGGGCAATCTTAGTTATTTGGGAAATACCAGTATAGCCAACCACTCCAGCAATCAGGGCTACTAAGATAAAGGCAGATAATAGTTTAGTACTGATTTTTAAGTTATAGAACCACTTCATTAATTCATACCTCCTCTGAGTTTAACGCGGAGAAATATTTTCCTTCATCCAACAAGCAGTCACAGTCTAGCAAGAGCTTGACCTCATTACCTACCTTGCCGATGCCTTTGATGTACTTCTGGAAACCCTTGTTCATTTGGGGCGGGGCAGCGATATCTTCATCGGGAATTGATGTTACCTCTGCTACCCGGTCAACCACTAGTCCAATGGACATCTCTTTGATGTCAATCACAATGATGCAGGTTCTATCGTCATATTCTCTGGGCTTTTTGCTGAAACGCAGCCTTACGTCCATAATGGGAATAATTTTCCCTCGCAAGTTGATGACTCCTTTTACGTATAGGGGTAAATCGGGAATTGCAGTTATTGATTGAATCCCAATAATCTCGGTTACATATTTTATTTCAATGCCGTAATTCTCCTTGTCCAGTGAAAAAATGAGAAACTTACCTTTTTGGGTGTCTTCTTCATAATTCAAGCTATCTTCTAATATATCAGCCATTTTCATCCCCCTTTCAGCAAAGGGCTTGTTACGGGACAATCGTATCAAGCATGCCGGCAGATTTTACATCAGATGACATCTTTGTTCCGTTACAAGTCCCTAGCAGCCCGGCCACATCAAGTATTAGGCTTATACTCCCGTCCCCCAGCAGAGTACATCCTCCCAAGCCTTTAGCCTTACCCCTTAGCCTTTTAACGTATTCCGGCAGGGATTTGATTACCACCTGATGTTCTCCTAGCAGAGCATCAGCAAAAAGACAAGCCCTATTGGATTCATATTCCACCATAATGACAATCCCATCTTGTATCTTGGTAACATTAGTGGACAAGTGGCAAAATTCGTGCAGCCTTATAATGGAGTAACATTCCCCCCTGATCAGAATCATCTCATTGCCATCGGGGTCTATGATGATATTTTCTTCCCATATCTTGAAAGACTCCTTAATAGAAGTCATAGGAATGGTGAAACGGGCATCTCCAACCTTGATAACCATGCCGTCAATGATTGCGAGGGTTAACGGTATTTTCAAGAATACGGTTGTACCGATGCCTGGAGAGCTCTCTACAAGTACGCTTCCGCCTACTTTTTCGATATTTTTCATGACTACATCCATACCTACGCCTCGGCCTGAGAACTCACTTACCTGCTCTTTGGTGGAAAAGCCTGGCAATAAAATGTAGGAATATATTTCCTGGTCGCTTAATGCCTGTTCATTATTATTCACTAGGCCGTGTTCACGGGCCCTTTGCAGAATTTTATCCCGGTCCAAACCTTTGCCGTCATCCTTAATTATGATCCAAACGTCTCCGCCCGCATTGCGAGCTTCCAGGGTTATTTTCCCGATACCATCTTTCCCAGCCATACGGCGTTCCTCAGGTGCCTCAATACCGTGGTCAATAGCGTTGCGAATTAAATGCATAATAGGGTCGGAGATTTGTTCGATTATATTCTTATCCACCTCTGTTTCTTCGCCAATAATTTCCAGATGCACTGCTTTGCTTAACTTATGGCTCATATCGCGGACTACCCGGTGCATCTTTTGAAAAGTCAGGGAGAGGGAAACCATGCGAATTGACATGACGATGTCTTGAAGCTCATAGGTAATTTTAGTTAATTGACGAGTGGCTTTACGAAAACCATCCAGGTTCAAATCTACTAACTCGGGGTTTTGGGTTACCATGGCTTCTGATATGACTAGTTCGCCCACCAGATCCATAAGGCTATCCAGTTTGCTTACGTTGACGCTTATTAGAGTTGGTTTCCTGGTGGCAATAGAGATCCCGGGTTCTCTTGCCTCGCCGGAGATATTTAGGGCGATTTCTGGGCTGGAGATTAGCATTTCTTCTGTAGATTCAACCGGGGTTGTTTCTTCGTTGTCTAATAGATCAAACTGTATCTCCTTGATGAAAGCAGTTTTAAGCAGCTGGGACTCCAATTTTACAATGTTCAGGTCAGTTGTGAATAAGACCTGGAAGCCATCCTGGCGAATTACATTGCTGCTTGCTTCATTATCGACAATGTCAGGGGGAGAATATTCGATAATGCTAGCTATCTCTTCCAGGTTGCGCAGCACCAAAAAGGCTCTTACATTTTCCATTTCGCAGTTATCTTCGAAAAATATGCTGGCCTGGTATCGATTTCCGGCTGCTTTTTCACTGTAAGCGGGCAACGTAAAGTCCACCTGAGGGCTTAATTCTTCCACCCAGCCGACTTGCTGGGAACTGGGCTCAAATGATTGCTGAGTCTTGAGAAAGGCCAGGTATTGCTTGCATACCTCAATGAGGGCAGATGCATCTTCCTCCGCCTTTTCGCCTCTTTCGATATGGTTTATCTCACCTTTAATATAATCGATTCCGGCCAGGACTATATCGGTTAAGGTGGCATAATCGACTTGTTGGGGTTTTTCCTCGCGCAGATAATAAAATAGGTCTTCGATGGTATGAGCCAAAGTGGCAATATTGTCAAAAAGCATCATCGCTGCGGAGCTTTTTATAGTGTGCATGACCCTGAATATCTCATTAATTGATGTTTGGAATCCGCTAGATTTCTCAACGTTCAGTACTGACTGTTCCATTTCACCTATCAACTGAAGAGTTTCAAAGATAAACATATCCAGCATGGATTCCCATCCGGATTCTTTAGTCAATTTCATATCACCTCCACCAAGAGTATAGATATAGTTAGCAATTTTTAGCTGTTCTCTAGTGCGATGACCAGTACATCCTTTTTTAGCCATTTAGCACTATCTATACCCAATATATGAAATCCTTTCACAAAACGTCCTTGTAGAATTTAGGCTTGCTGGGCAGCTGTTCTACCAGTGGCAATATAACCTTATACACTGTCGATGTAGATGTTTTCTTTCATGAACTGAGTCATCGGGTACACAACACCATATAACCCCTTCGGGGTGGCAGCATATGGATCAGAAACTAGTAGAAGAGATGCAAGTAAGCATTATAGTTTCAGCACGAGCAATATAATTGTTCATAGTCGCATAAGAGGGTTAGTTGTCGAAATATTTGTAAAGGTATTTGTTGGAAAATAGAGAAAGTAACAAATTAAGCGCTGACTGAGGTTATAACATTACCCGAGAAGAGAGGTATATTGATTTTCAAGCCAATCGGTTACAGCCAACAATATGAATCAATGGCACAAACCATTAATGTTCAGTTTTTAACCTCTATTTTTAAATAAAAAAACTAATCGAAACAGGGAGGTAGCGATAATTGTAGCCGGTAAGCAAAATATGATAACTTCGTTAAATAGCCGATCAGGACTACTAATCGGCTTGATTTTACTTGTAGGAATCTTTAATGGTGGCTCTTATTTGTATATGTCACGTTTAATCCTTGAGGGTATATTGGTAGCTATAGGATGGTTGGTATGGTGGAAGTTCAATGCAATAAATAATTACATTAAAGTTACCCCACTAATTATTGTGGTAATAGCTCTTATGATAATTTCAGGGTTAACATTAACTAAAGCGGTCAATATAGAGGCGGCCCTCGAAAATTTCACGATGTATGGGGCAACTGTGATATTTGTGGTATTAATTACCAACCTGGAGAACCACTCTAACGAAATAATTTTTCAGATTCTTTATTCAGCGATAGTGATGATAGCAGCAATTTGTTTAGTAAATGCTTGCTGTTTGCCTATAGCGGATTGGTATTTGTCGGAGGCCGCTTCTAATGTACTGCGAATCTCGGGACCATTCCATTACGCAAATACTATGGGTGCTATTCTCAGCGCATTTTGGTTAAGCGGCCCATACCTGATTAGTAAAGTAACTTGTTTTTCTGAGAGAAAATATTTATTTGCCCTGATGCAAATATTGCTGTTAGCAGCCTTAATTTTAACCTTATCTCGTGCAAGTTACCTGGTAACACTGGTGGGTATAGTTTATTATCTTTTCTCGGCTGGTTTTAACAAGGCATGGGAAGCTTTGGGATTATCGATTATTGGAGGATTCTTCGTTGCTTCTATGACATCCTTTTATCATTTGCCAGGATTGATTTTTGCAATCGGATTTTTTTATCTTATTGTTCCCTCCTTATTTGATTATGTAAGTAGGTGGAGTTTTACATCTAGGTGGAAATATATTGTGGGAATAGGCTTCCTATTGTCAGCAATATTTCTCATGAGTAGCTTTACTGCCCGGATTAGCAGCATTACACTAGATTTTATCATGGAGAATAACCGTTTAGCATATTGGCGGACAGCATATAGAATAATTAAGGATCACCCATGGGGAATAGGCGGGGGAGGATGGATAGATCTATATCCTCAATACCAGAACTTTGCGTTCTTTGCCCGGGAGGTACACAGTGGCTATTTACAAATGGTTCTGGAATTAGGACTACCAGTATTTGTACTTTTAGCAACTGGTTTGATTATGGCGATCTATGGATTAGTCAAACTCCGGTCGCGGGGGCAGATTGCCCAGATGCCTTATCCACTTATAGCGGCTGCCCTGGTTTTATTAATTCACGCCGGGATGGATTTTGATTGGTCATTCATGAGCGTATGGCTGATCACTTTATTTATGGTACATATTTCTTTCAAGGGTTTAGTAGATAGAGAAGTATTTAGATTCAGACGATGGAGGCCGGTTATAGGTATAGTCTTTGGAACATTAACTCTCCTAATTGTTATGCAATATGGCTCTGCTAGTTTGGCTCAGGCTGGATTTAATAGATTGAAGGGAGACCCTTTCGGGGCACTGGTTCTTTTGAACCGGGCAGTAACCATTAATCCGTTTTCTGCTGACAATCGAATTGGATTAGCTCAGGCGATGCAAGCGGGTCCTAATGAAAAACGACTAATGCCCGGGGATGTTTTGTACTCGGGGTACAACCAGCAATTAGAAAAAGCGGTGCAGCTTAGACCTGCATCAGCAGAGATCTACGCAACTATAGGGGAAAGATTCCTAAGTTTGGGTCAGCCCCAGGCGGCATGGCCATATCTGTACCGGTCAGCAGAACTAGCCCCCTGCCAATTGCGACGTTACCAAAAAGCGGCCGAGGCGGCCTTGCTGTTAGGGGAATCAGAGCTTGCGGAAAATAACCCGGAAGCGGTTCAGTGGTTAGCTAAGCCACCCGAGCTTTATCAAAACGTGCAAATAATGGCAGCAAAACAGCCTTATTACATCGGCAAGCTGGAACGCATACCCATGCATGACGCGCTGATGGGATTAATGACCGGGAAAGCTCAGTGTTACCTGGGAAACTATAAGGCAGCGAAGGATGCATTTAAGGATGCTGAGAATAATCCTGCTTTATGTACTGAAGCAAGAGCATGGATAATTATGGTTAGAGCAAAGGAAAATGGACTTATATCAGCCGAGGCTATAATTTTAGCAGAAGGGGAAGGAATGGGGGGAGACTCATTTACAGAACTGTGGAAATATACATATCCATTGCTGGGAAAGGCAGCAATAAAACATGAATAAGTTATGAGATCAAGGGAGGAAAATCTTTTGAAAAAACAAAATTTAATAGGATCAATGCTTCTTCTATTAATGCTTACCCTGGCGGCTATGAGTATACAACATAATTTTGCAGTAAGTGAAACAGAGATGGGCGGTGGTGGCGGCGGTAGTAGCGTATCATATTACTACTATTATTATGGTGGTGTCGTCACACTGGACGGGGATTATACTTACACTGTAACAGATGGCAAAGCCGAAATTACGAAGTACACCGGGAGTGGAGGGGCTGTTACCATACCAAGTACATTAGATGGAGCTACTGTAACAAGTATAGGCCAATCGGCTTTTGCCGGTTGCTCAAGCTTAACCAGTATTACCATTCCACAAGGAGTAACTAGTATTGGTTGGCAGGCTTTTGCCTCTTGCTCAGGCTTAACTAGTATTATCATTCCTCAAGGGGTAACTAGTATTGGCATCTCGGCTTTTTCTGGTTGCTCAGGTTTAACAGGTATTACCATTCCTCAAGGTGTAACTAGTATAAGTAACACTGCTTTTTCCGGTTGCTCTGGTTTAACTAATATTATCATTCCGCAAGGAGTAGCTAGTATAGGTAGTGGTGCTTTTATAGGTTGCAGAAGGTTAATCAGTATTGCTATTCCTCAAGGGGTAACAAGTATAGGTAATGGAACTTTTGCAAAGTGTTGGAGCTTAACCAGTATTACAGTAGATGCAAATAATACAACATATGCAAGTGAAAACGGCGTGCTTTTTAATAAAGCAAAGACTATTTTGATGGCGTGTCCTGGAGGCTTAACCAGCGTTAGCATTCCGCAAAGCGTAACAAGTATAGCAAACTATGCTTTTGAGGGTTGCAAAGGGTTAACTAATGTTATCATTCCGCAAGGGGTAACAAGTATTGGCGCTCAGGTTTTTCAAGGTTGCGAAAGCTTAACTAGTATTACCATTCCTCAAGGGGTAACAAATATATGGGGAGGTGCTTTTTCCGGGTGTACAAGCTTAAATAGTATTACCATACCACAAGGTGTAACAAGTATAGGTAATGGAGCTTTTCGCTCTTGTACAAGCTTAACAAGTATTACTATTGAGGAAGGAATAATTAGTATCGGAGATCAGGCTTTTAGCGGTTGTACAGGTTTAACCAGTATTATATTTGATTCGGCAACAACATCAATATATGATACTGCGGATACGATTCCAAGCACAACAAAGATTATAGGATATAATCCATCTACAGCAAAAACATACGCTATAAAATATAACAGGACGTTCGAAATAGCACCGAATAAAACAGTAGCAGTTGCAGGTCAGGTTGGCACAATCAAAGCAGCAACCGCATCACAGAGTGCTACATTTGCAGTAACAACAGCAAACATCTCTAGTTCTAAAGCAGTAACAATAGCCTGGTTTGCATCAGACGGAACAACGCCAGCAGCAGCTCCAACAGGAATAACAGCAACTGGAACAGATTTAGCAAACAATGCATCAATAATTACATTAAATGCCGATGCTACATCAGTAGCAGGCAGTTATTACTTTAAGGCTACGATCGATGGTGTAACTTCACCAAAAGTAGTATTATCTGTGTTCACCACGGAAACGAACGCTTTGGCACCGATAGAGCTAGGAACTACTCCAACCTACATAAACGTTCCTTTAATCGTAACCAATTCATCCTTAATACCAACCGTTTTGGCAACGACCAATGTTGGTAAACAAGCGACACTTCCGGCAGTTCAAGTGAGTGCCGCAACTACACTGGGAACTATAGAAGTCAGCATACCGGATTCTACTAGCGTAACCGGACCAAGTAGCTGGAATGGAACCATTAATCTCCCTACAGTTCAGCCCACTACCAGTGTAACCGCAACACCTGCAGCCGGTTACACCAACACCGTACAAGCGGTAATTGAAGTAGGTTATGGTGATGTTAAACTAACCTTTGATAAAGCGGTGAGACTGCTAATTCCTGGCCAGGGCGGCAAGCTTGCAGGCTACTCGCGAGGAGGAGTCTTTACTGCGATCCCAAAACCTGCCGGTGCACTTGATACCCAGGCTTGGGCGGACAGTAATATTGTGGCAGAAAGTGATGCAGCCATGGACGTTGGTTCAGATCTGGTCATTTGGACTAAGCATTTCACCAAGTTCGCCTCCTATACCCAGACCGCAAATTCTGGCGGCGGTGGCGGTGGAAGCATAGCTGCTTTCACAGGAGCCCTGGTTACTGCAAGTGTAGGTGGAATCGTATCCGGATCTGGAGCAACAATTTTAATTCCTGCCAGTGCTATAAACAGCGACATTAAAGTTAATGTGGCTAAAGTGAGCGATATAGTAAACCTATCAGCACCTTCCCAAGGTAAGATAATAGGTGATGTGCTGGAGATAACTAAAGACAAGACAGACAATTTCATTAAAGCAGTTACCATAACTTTGCCATTTGATCAAAATAAAGTAGATATCACCAAGTATGATATTTGTATTTACTGGCTTGATAATACCGCAAACAAATGGGTCAAACTTGATAATACGATAGTCGATACACTGCAAGGCAAGGTAAGCGGCGATATAACTCATTTTACCAAATTTGCCCTTATTGCCACGGAGAAAACGGAGAAAGCCGTGGTTGCTCCTCCAGTTGTCGTGCCAGCTCTTAATTTAAACGATATTGCTGGCAATTGGGCGGAAGCCAATATCAAATCATTAGTTAATGCCGGTACAATTGCAGGTTATCCCGATGGTAGTTTCAAACCTGACAATACTATTACCAGGGCCGAGTTCGCAGTGGTTTTAGCAAAGGCATTTAAGCTGGAAACTAAAAACGGGAAAGTATTCACAGATACTGAAAATCATTGGGCCCAAGACTATATTGCGACTGCCAATGCCTTTGGTATTATAAACGGTTATAGTGACATTGCTTTCGGCCCCGATGATATGATCACCCGTGAGCAGATGGTAGCTATGATTGTTAAGGCTGCTAAGCTAGAAATTATTGATTCAGGCAAGTCTTTCAGCGACGATAGCCAGATTTCATCATGGGCAAAATCTGCAGTTATCACAGCCAGTGGAAAGCAGATCATTTCAGGTTACTCTGACAATAGCTTCAGCCCGCAGGGCAACGCCACCAGAGCCGAGGCTGTAACAGTTGTAGTAAAAGCATTGAAGTAGCAACTACCTTCCATATAGAACAAAGCATTTAGGCCCTCCTGCGGATTAACAGGGGGGCCTTTCTATGCTTGCGTATATACTAGGCATTCTATCCTTAATTCGAGGGAAATAAACTCTCGATGTGTGGGAGATACCCTTTTTGGTCTGGTTATTCCATATGTTAATTTGAATTCTGAAGAGTAAGAGAACCCGGGCTGGTGGTGGCAAAGGGGCCGACCATCTTGTCGGGTTTGGGGCCGTAAAACTGATAGTAGTTGCATTGAATCCGTCCGTTGTAAAGCTTTCGCCTCTTATCTGCCTTGCGTCTAAAATGCTTTTCGAATTGGGGATGGGAACTGAGGATATAAGCAGACCAGGTTTTCATATTTTTAAGAACCCCTCCCATGGCACGGTACAATTTTTCTACCTCGGTTTTTTCAGATAGTCGTTCTCCATAGGGGGGATTAGTTATTAAATATCCATAATGGTATTGAGAGCGCAAATCGCTTAGATCCTGACGCTGAAAAGACACGACTTTTTCCAGGCCAGCCAGTTTGGCATGATAGCGGGCTAGATCAAGAACAGGTCCATCGATATCAAAACCCATTATGCCCAGGTTCTGGTGGCGGAAAATCGAGTCCTTGGCCTCTTCCCGGGCCTTCTGCCAAATCTTAGATGGCAGTTCAGGCCATTTTTCTGCAGCAAATTCCCGGTTAAGACCAGGGGCGATATTACGCCCGATTAAAGCAGCTTCAATGGGAATGGTGCCCGAACCGCAGCAGGGGTCAATTAGTGGGCGGTCCGCTTTCCAGCGGCTTATATAAACCAAGGCTGCAGCCAGGGTCTCCTTTAAGGGAGCTTCACCTGATAATTTCCGGTAACCCCGCTTGTGCAGGCCTGCTCCACTAGTATCCATGGTTAGGGTAGCTACATTATTCAACATACCTACCTGGATTTTGTAACGAGGCCCGTTTTCCTGAAACCACTGGCGGGGATACTTTTCTTTCATTTTCTCTACTATGGCCTTTTTTACGATAGCCTGGCAATCTGATACGCTGAAAAGCTGGGATTGAATGGATTTACCCTCCACTGGAAATTCAGCTGTTTCTGGAAGCCAGTCTGTCCAGGGCAGTTTCTTGGTTTGTTCGAAAAGATCATCAAAAGTACGTGCCTCAAACTCACCCATTTTCAGCAGGAGTCGGTCAACTGAGCGTAACCAAAGGTTGCAACGGGCAACCGCTTCCATTCCTGCTTGAAAAGAGACCCGGCCATTTTGTATCTGCAGGTCTTCATAGCCCAGAGTCTTTAGTTCATTGGCCACGATCGACTCTAAGCCAAAGGCTGTCGTAGCAATCAAATCAATTTTATTCATTAACATCTCCCCCTGCCTGAAAAGCTCTCAGAGTATCGATATAGTCAGGCCGAGCAAAAAAGCTCAAGAGCAAGGAATTAAAAGCTCGCGAATAAGGTATGGGGACACACCCCTTGTTGGGAATGTCCCCGTAACAAGTACGTCGATTGAACGGGCTTTTGTTAATAACGCAGCTATTGGGCTTTTTTGACGGCCTGAAAGCCTGCGAGTTGCAGGCTTTTTAATCAAGAAGCTCTATTCTTATTCTTATCAGCCTTGGCTCGGGCATCTTTATCTAGTATCATTTTCCTTAACCTTAGTGATTTGGGTGTTACTTCCAGTAGTTCGTCATCGTTTATAAACTCCAAAGATTTTTCCAAAGACATCAACAATGGAGGGGTTAAACGTAGAGCTTCGTCTGCACTGGAGGAGCGAGTGTTGGTCAAATGTTTCTTCTTGCAAACATTGACTGTAATATCTACGTTGCGGGCATTTTCACCGACGATCATGCCTTCATATACCTCAACCCCGGCATCAATAAATAGGCTGCCTCTTTCTTGGACATTAAATAGACCGTAAGCTACTGCCATTCCGCTTTCTGAGGCTACCAGAGAACCGCGGCTTCGCATCGAGATATCTCCTTTATAGGGTTCATAGCTTTCAAATACGTGATTCATAACGCCATTACCTCTAGTATCAGTCAAAAACTCTGAACGGTAGCCGATAAGACCGCGGGCAGGTATTAAAAATTGCAGCTCTATCGTACTGCCTGTACCATTACCCATGTGTATCATTTCACCCTTGCGAGAGCCTAGACCTTCAATGACTGTTCCTACAAAATCAGAAGGAACCTCCACGAATAGCCTTTCTATTGGCTCGTTTACCACTCCGTCTACAATTCTAGTTATCACTTCCGGGCGGGTTACAGCAAACTCGTAACCTTCCCGACGCATTGTTTCGATTAGTATGGAAAGATGTAGTTCTCCGCGTCCGGATACCTTAAAACAATCCGGGGTGATTTCCTCCACCTTTAGGGACACATTGGAAAGCAATTCCCGTTCTAAACGTTCCCGCAAATGCCGACTGGTAACATAGGTCCCTTCTAAGCCAGCCATAGGACTGTTATTAACCACAAAATTCATTGAAAGAGTAGGCTCATCGATATTTATAAAGGGAACTGGGTCTATACCATCAAGTGCACAAAGGGTTTCGCCGATAGTCATATCCTCAATGCCTGACACAGCTACAATTTCACCGGCACTAGCCTCCATAACCTCTAACCTTTTTAGACCTTCATAAGAGTACAGGGTGTTGATTTTAACCTTTTTTTGCTTATCGCTGGGATTACACAAGATCAGTTCCTGAGCTTTGGAGATGGTACCGCGGGTTATTTTACCGACCCCAATTCGACCTACATAGCTGTCATAATCGATGGAGGAAATAACCAACTGCAAGGGGCCGTCTTCGTCACCTTTGGGAACAGGTATGACAGAGATGATCATATCCAGCAAAGGCTTCATATCTGTGGAGGTACCCTCTAAGTCTATATTTGCGTATCCCATTTTGGCCGAGGTGTACATGACAGGGAAGTCAAGCTGATCTTCATGTGCGCCCAGATCAATAAATAAGTCCAGGATCTTATCCAAAACTTCCTGTGGCCTAGCATCAGGACGGTCCACTTTGTTGATTACTACTATGGGTTTTAGTCCTGCTTCCAAGGCTTTTCTTAGTACAAAACGGGTCTGTGGCATGGGGCCTTCAAAGGCATCCACCAGCAATAATACCCCGTCCACCATCTTAACGATACGTTCCACCTCACCGCCGAAGTCGGCATGACCAGGTGTATCGACGATATTAATTTTCGTACCTTCATAATGAATGCTAGTATTCTTTGAGAGTATGGTAATACCACGTTCCCGTTCCAGATCGTTGCTGTCCATTACTCTATCCGGCATTACCTGGTTGTTACGGTAAAAACCACTCTGTTTGAGAAGTTTGTCTACCAGGGTGGTCTTGCCATGGTCAACATGAGCAATTATGGCAATATTTCTAAGATGTTTCTGTTTCATTTTTTAAAAACCCTTTCCATATTACAAGGACATTCTATGTTACAGGGACATTCCATGTTACAGGGACATTCTATGTTACAGGGACATTCTATGTTACAGGGACATTCCCCCTAGGGTGTGTCCCTGTACCTTAATGGTGTGTCCCTATACATTAATGGTGTGTCCCTATACATTAATGGTGTGTCCCTATACATTAATGGTGTGTCCCTATACATTAATGGTATGTCCCTATTCCTTATTGGTATAATTATCAGTGCAACTGTTCTATTATATCAGTGCGTGCTGGCATATACAAATTTTTTATTCCTATTATACGGGGACATTCCCTATAGGGGTGTGTCGCCATACATTAGCCCGGGGACATTCGCCCTTCGGGCATCACCGATGCACCTTGCGGTGCTAGTAATGTTGCCCTGTTAAGGGTGTATCGCCATACATTAACCAGGGGAAATTACCTGAAGATATGTGTCCCTTCAGTAACACTCCATTTCGTCCTTTTTTTCGATATATGAAAATTGTGCACATTGGGAAATGATTTTATAAAAATATTTGTATAAAATATTTTTGAATGTTTAAACTAGCAAATGCAATCGTTAATATATAGAAGGTTTACAATCGTGCCATTGCTGATAATTGTCATTGCAAGGGACAGACTAAAAAGAAGTATGTTTTTTAGCGAATATTGGGTTGACAATTGTCAGGGGGGATGATAAGATAATTCTTGCCGCCAAACGAAAGTTAAACGGCGATGATCTTGATAAAACTGAACAAAGAGAATGAGAAGTGCGAATACAAAGTTGGAATCAAGGAATAGGGACACACCTCAAAAAGGAATGTCCCTGTAACAAGCAACCAACGGTCCAGCGAAAATGAGTTTTTTGAAGCCAATCAAATGGCCGATAGAAT
>CAYWFX010000022.1:0-55159 GCA_964457945.1 uncultured Syntrophomonas sp. | reverse complement strand
GTAATCTTTCAGGGCTTCTTTAATCTTCTGGGTACTCCAATAGGCATTACCCCGGTTTAAGCAAGCTTGGGCCAGATCATTCTCGTCCAGCAATCTTCCCGCTCCCAGCAAGCTCTCTCGTATCTCTATGGTACGGTCATAATCTCCCAGTGCTTCTTTCATCTTCTGGTTACGTCCATAGGCAACCCCACGGTTCATGTAAGCACCGGCCAGATCATTCTCGTCCAGCAATTTGCCTAATCCCAGCAAACGTTCTTTGATCTCTATAGCACGGTCATAATCTTCCAGGGCTTCTTTAATCTTTTTGGTGTCCACATAGGCAACCCCACGGCTCATGTAAGCACCGGCTAGATCATTCTCGTCCAGCAATTTGCTTGCTCCCAGCAAACGTTCTTTGATCTCTATGGCACGGTTGTAATCTTCCTGGGCTTCTTTAATCTTCTGGATATCACGATAGGCAATCCCCCGGTTCATGTAAGCACGGGCCAGATTATTCTCGTCCAGCAATTTGCCTGCTCTCAGCAAGATCTCTAGGAGCGCTATGGCACGGTTGTAATCTTCCATGGCTTCTTTAATCTTCTGGGTACTCAAATAGGCATTACCCCGGTTGATAAAAGCATCAGTTAAATCATTCTCGCCCAGCAAATAGCCTGCTCCCAGCAAGCGCCCTCGTATCTCTATGGCACGGTCAAAATCTTTCAGAGCTTCTTTAATCTTCTGGGTACGATAATAGGCAACCCCACGGTTCATGTAAGTTTGGGCCAGATCATTCTCGTTCAGCAAATTGCCTGCTCCCAGTAAGACCTCCAGAACCTCTATACACACTGTATATGCTTGGATAGCCCGTAATATCGAATGTCGCTTAGTGTTTAATTTATCTATATTAAAAGCCAGAGCATATAACGCATAAGCATACTCTATATTTACCAGCCTCACTTCTTCATCACCAGCAAAATCCTTACTATATCTCAATAGATAAGCAAAAAGATAAGTCTCACTATCATTACTTGGGTCTAGCCGGGTCTTTCCCAGCCCCAGTATCTCATTTACCCATTCTTTAATAATTTTCTGAAGCAGGGGTAAATAAGCTTGCAGAATGTAACTCTTAACCTCTGGATGTGCCAGGGACAGCAGGTTGCCTCGATAGCTGCGCTCGATCTTCAAAAAGCCCTTGATATCCAATATATTGGCCAGCAGCTTAAACGTAGGGCGTTCTTCCCCTAATAGTCCGCTTAGTTCCTGCAATGTCAAGGGCTCATAAGCGCTGGCCAGGATGAGCAAACATTTGAGGAGGCCCTGGAAGAATTTTTCTCCGTAGGACGATCTCAGTCGTTCCATGTAGTAGGGGAACAGTTCTTCGCCCTGGGGCAGGTCTTTTAGCTCTTCTGCATTCCTGGCTCGGCGCAATTCGCTGATAGTATTAACATATAAAAAGCGGTTCTCGGCTTTGGCCAGAATCTCCTCCACTTCTTCCGGGTCGGGTTTGATGCGTTCCTTGATATAGACTTTCAGCAATCCTAGATTTTCCGGATCGTCTTTTCCAAAGCTGATTTGTTCTGTCAACTTGAGTCTTTCCAGATGGCTTTTGGTAAAATAACTGAGCTCACTTTGCGGACGACAGGTTAGAAGCAAGTAGACCCCCTCTTCCAACATTTCCGGTGCGGGCAGAAAATCAAAGATGCTCTGGCCTTTAGTTACCGGGATCTCATCCAAACCATCTAATATGAACAGTAACCTGCGCTTGCCAAAGTGCTTCTGGTGCATGGCTCGATATGTATTAATCATTCGGGCCATATCTAAAGCTTTTTCGCTGGAATCGGCTCGTAATATGGGAAGGTCGCCGGTGATCCGGTTATTCTCCCTATTTTTGTCTTCTCGAAGCTGGTCGCTGATTTTACTTATAAAATTCTCCATCCGGTAAAGGTAGAATCCGTCAATATAATAAGCACGGATGGATAAATCTTCGGCTATTTCTATTCTTCCCTCCGCCAGGTGATCCAGTGCCCGGACAAAGGTAGTTTTGCCAGTGCCCCGCTCCATCTGCAGGAGGAATACACCTTTTTCATTCTGGCTGACGTTTTCCTGCAGCCATTTCTCCAGGTATCGAGGTCTTTGAAAGTCATCCACAGCTGCGATCTCGCTCAATATCGCATCTTCCCTGGTCATTCGGGTGGAGTCTTCTATAGAACCGGTCAGTTCTTCCATCTCCGCGTCCCGGCTCAGGCGGCTGAACAGATCTACCAGGCTCTGATCATGGATTTTATGTTTCTCTCCCTGCGGATAGTTAAGAATGGATGTTCTTTCTTTGCGTATGTAGTAGCTGTCGTAAAAGTATATTCCCTTATCCCGCAGGATTATGTAAGGACTGATTATTTGTTTGAATTCTCCTATAGATAAATTAAGCTCGCCTTCATCATAAGGCAGGTTGTAGATTCGGTCTTTACCCTGCAAAGTGAACTTCTCCTCGCCGGCCAGGTGCAGTTCCATTGAACAGTAAACAAGATCGAACCTGATTAAATGCTCTTTGATTAAGCTTATCCGGTTTTTCATATCTTCCTGGAATTTATCGCTGCTGTCAAAGCTCAAGGCTCCGTGGCCGAGTTCCTCGTTGCGCCAGTTAATGAGATTATGGGAGTTAAAGATTTTAATCAGGTCTTTTAAGACAGGTTCTATCCGAACTTCGTTGCCAGAATTCTCAACCAGGATACGAGCCTGTTCCAGCCAATCTCCCAGGCTAAGCGGTTTTTTCATCAAGTTTATCAGAATGTTTTTCTCCCTGGTGTTGATTCCCTGGCCATCGGTTTCTTTGTTATAGATAACGCTGGCCAGAATCAGAGTGGAAAACTTGATCAAGACCTCAAACAGATCCTTAAGCTGGAGCAAAGCTCCGTAAGTCTGGCCGTTTTCCAGCAGGTCGTAAAGACGCCAGTATTCATGAGCAATAATGGATGGATATTCTACAAATGCAGTTTTATACCACAGGGAGTCATCCCGGCAAAGTCGCTCATTCCAGGAAAGTCTGGCTTGGTCATATTCCTGTTTAACCTTTTCGTAATCATCTTTGGCTATGTTTAAGCTGCAATCACTGCCGGTGCATATGTAACGATCTTTATATTCTTCCAGCTCCCTTGAGCATTTGGGGCAGGTTGGGTTCACATCTTATCAACTCCTTTTATTGAATATTTCCAGGTGCGGAAAGAGTAGGACTTTAGCGTATAAACCCATTTGATCATGCTCAAAAATACACTCCAATTTGAAGGGAATTTATCAGTTGTTATGGCAAATGATACCATTAAATTTTATCATAATGTATAATATATGGAATATATTTCTTTTTCGGGAGGTTTCATTTTTGAAAGATATACAATATAGCTATTTTTTTGTCAACATGGGGTCAATGGTATCATCAACAGCACAAGAAGATTTCTTGCGACCAAAAATAAATCGCTTTTTTCTCGATGTTGGCAATAAAGTAATGCCGGGAGTTATTGATCATCATGTTCGTTCATACAATCAGGGAGCACGCAGCACGGCTTCGCTGATCCTCTCCCATCCTTATCTCGTTTTAGAAAACCTGGATATAACCGATGACATCACCCGAATAGAAATTGCGGTGCATAAGCAGCCTGATTTCGACTGTCTGGCTTCTACATATATTGTGCAAAAAATCATAGCCACAAATGGTTGCTTTGAGCCAGAAGAACTTGCGTATTTATACAGCCTGGTTTCTTATGCGGATCAAGTGGATTCGGGAAGAATACTCATTTCCCGTGATAGAATGGAATCTCCGCTGGCTATCTGTAATGCTATCGATGTTGTTCTGGAAAAGAACTGTTCCGGTTTAACCGGACAGGATTTAAGCAATAAGGTTTTTCGAAGAGGATTGGAACTGGTTACATATGTTGTTGACCGCATGAAGCAATGTGCTGTAAATGATCCGGAAGCTCCCGGCCTATTTCCATATATACATCCGTTTCAAGCACAAGTTGAATTATTAAAAGAAGATTATCTACTCTATCTACAAGACATGGAAGAGCTGAAAGGATCAGAGAATCGGGAATTCCATCCTATTGTGGAAATATTTTTGCCCAGCGATCAGGATAGTTCGCAACTGGAGGCGGTCTCCGCACTCTTCTGGCGGAACATTCCTCGCTGCATACTCCATAAACACTGGGCCAGGGGAGATCTTCTCAATGATCCATGGGGACGAGGATTTACTTTTACCTTTATTCCAGCTTCGCTGAACCCGGACGCACTCAAATCTGCAGGTAAAGAAAAGCTGGCAGAAGAACACCATCTCCAACTTTCGCGGGCCATTATTTCAGTTAAACCAGATTCCGGTATAACCCTTAAAGGTTTGGGCGATGCTTTGGAAAAAGCGGAACAAGAGGCGCAAGCTCGCCAATTTCCTGATAACTTTGATGCCTGGCGCAGCAGTAATAATCCCACGCCCGGGTATGACATAGAAGATCCCTGGTATGACGGTGCGGCCCATAATTATACAATAATTGATGCCCCTGCACGAGGAAGCTTATTATCACTGGATGAAATACGAGCGGTTACGTTAAAAGCTTTTCACCCGGAAGTGGAACAAGTCTATACGCGGCTCATCATTCCATTTCAGTTTAAGAATGAGCAATATTCAATCATTTGCAAAAATATAGAGAGCTGTAACTCCTGCTCTAATAACGCTAGTGCCATGAATGAAGAAGATAAATCCGACTATTTCCTGCCCTATATTCGCAAATATATCTTTGGCAACCGTGCAAATGTACCTAATAATAATGAACCAGAGCGTTATTACTGCCGTTGGTTTCATATTGACACAATCGATACAGACGATGAGTGCTCTAAATACATAAAAGTCCTTAATGTCAATCTGGTAATTTTTCGCTATGGAATTGGATTTATAATCATAGATACCCGACCTGTGGATGCGCAGAAAGTGCGTCTTTTCAAACAGCTCCTTTCCTACAACCGTGTCCTTCGCAATAAAAGCAAAGACTTTTTTGATCAATATTTGCCTGCATCAATCAATGCTCAAGTATGCCGCGACCCGGTATCATATCTTCAGGTTTTTGCAGCCATTAATAGCCGTACTCTACCAAAAAAGGAAATTCCCAAGATGATATATAAGCTATGTTCGGTCGGAAGATGGAAAGATGCCTACCATAACTCGGATTTCGTAAATGATATTCTAAAGGATCTTATCTTGGATTTAAACGAAAATGCAATCTATGGATTTGGAAAAGCTGCCAGTGGATTCCTGCATATTTCCGATCCCAATCATGACCTGAATATTGAAGCAATGATGAGCGAATTCACTAACAGTACAAAAATACACGATAATGAAACCCTCCGGAGTATTCAAAAGTTCTGGACGGTGCACTTCATGATACTGCTCCTGGCCTTACAGCAGCGAAAAGCCTTGATGAAAATGGCTTCCGATTTGGCCCTTTTTTCCGAAAATCGTATTCATAAACGCAAAATCCCAGGATTGCGGCAGAATTTTCTGGAGTTTATGACTCAGGGGTGGTTCAGTCAGATTAGTGAAAGCCAAATAGAGATGGAGATCTTCCATCGCTGGCAGAAGACATTTAATATTAATGAGCTACATGAAGAAGTAACTGATCAACTGCAGTCAGTTGATGAATATAGCCAGGCCTCCTTATCACATACCTTAAACACGGTTTCCCTATTTGTGTTTCCGGTTATGTTCCTGTCGGCTGTCCTTACGGTTCTTTTATATGCCGTAGATGTTCCATCGCGTTGGACAAGCTTAGCAACAAACCCAGTCTGGGCAGGATTTTTAGAAGCCGGGGCATTTGTTTTCCTAATCCTTTTTGTATTGGTGTTTAGAAAATTACTGGGAAGACGGGAGAGACGAGAGAGTAAGAAATGAAAAGTGGAATAAGCTTCATATACTCAACAGGCTGCTCGATAAAAACAATCAATCTTCTAAATCTTATTGAAGTATTCCTTAGAGACTTGAAGTTGTTGTTTTAAAATCGTTCGCCATAAATTCTTATTAATTTCACCAGTTCCCATAGAAACCCGGGTATATTTCAACGTACCGTCAGGCATTACCTTGCGGTAATAATAATGATCAGTTTGTTTATATAATCCCCAGCCATCCCGGTCACAAAACCGCTTAAAATCGCTCCAACTAGGCATCTATTAAACCATATACGGCCTGTATGTTATCGAGAAGTGAGACTTTAAGGACATAAGGGAAATGGTCTTTGCGGTTGGGAGCATTATAGTAAAGCTGAAAATCATTAAAATAATCCTGAGAATAACTTATTAGTTCAGCAGCCATTTCAGTCAAAGCATTATCTAAATCTGAGCCGTTAACTACTAAATCAATCTCTTCCAACGACAAAGTAATAGATTTGTCATCCTCCGGCATAATTATCGCCTTAAACCGATATCCTTCCAGCAGCCGCAATACTTGTTCCAACGAAATCGATAAAAAATAATCCCGATTGCGCTTAACTACTCCTGGTTTACCGTGAACTACCTTATCAATAAATAATCCCCAATCTTTACGTACGTCAGTGGCATTCATAACATCATGCATCATCATCGACCTCCACCCCCATTATACATTGTGTTCATAACGTACGCAATGTCAGCCGAAAATATTCCTTTAAATCTCCCCGGAATAATTCCATAACTTTCAAAAGGTCGCGGGCGATTAAGTAACAACTAAAGGCCCACAATTTGGTGCATATAATATTTATATAAAGGATTATACCATTCATAAGGAGTATCAAAGCATATTATTAGCAACCTGAATGTCCTCATCATGCTTTACAAAGTCAGTTATTTTGCCAAAAGACGAACTCTACCTATATACCAAAAAAGCACCTGCCTTTCAGCAGATGCACTATTTACAATTAATTCATCAAAGCTCTCAATTAATAATTACTGATAGTAATTCCGCTAAATGTTCGGCCAGTATTCATTATAAGCTTCAATTCTATATAACCAGTAGTACATTATATACTATGAAAACCACATAAATAAATTTTTAGTTATAAACTATTTGCCTTTTCAAGCCGGGTATCGCGTCCAACTAACATACTGGTATCAGCAGCTACATGATCAATCTTATTGGCAATATAATCCAGAGTATTAACCAGGAATTTAATATTTACATCAGTAGTATTCTGGCGTTCTATGAGAACTTGTTGCCCATCGGACAATGCATCAATCTTTTCTATAAGCTGAAATTCCATACGCACCATATTTTGACGCAATATATCTTGCCCTTCGAATAATGTTTTTTGTCCTTCTGATAATATTTTCACATCATCTGCTAATAACTTCTGCCCTTGCTCCAATAATATTTGACCATCCTGCAGAGATTTAACATCCTCTGTCAATGCGTTCTGACCTTCGGTTAACCCAGTAAGCTGTTTGAGTACCAGTTCCTGAAACTTATCATTATCCACTATTTATAACTCCTCTCTCAAGGAAAAATTATATATAATAATTATACTCGATTTTTCCAGTAATGCCCAATATTAGCTTTTATTTTTTTGGTGATATTAGTCTTTAAAACTCCGGACCGCTCTTCTTGAATCCCCTACCCAAAACCTCAATAGTTTCATTGATAGTAATAAAGGCTTGGGGATCAATCTGAAACACAATTTCCTTTAAGCGTGGCAGCTGAGTCCTGGCTATGGTAACCATGATGATATCCCTGGGTTCACCTGTATATGCTCCCCTGCCGACCAGATAAGTACACCCACGATTCAGATTTCCAAGGATTTCTGCCGCTATATCCGCACATTGTTCGGAAACTATTATGGCGGTTTTGCTCAGATTGGAACCTGACTGCACATTGTCTACCACTTTACCACTCACGTACATGGATATAGCAGAAAACAACGTCAGTTCTATATTAGAGGTAAAAAGAAAAACTCCCAGTATAATTAGGTTAATGGCGAAAAATATGCTGCCGAAATTATACCCCCAAAAATTACTGATAATCACCGCTATAATGTCCATCCCTCCGGACGAGCCTTTACTACGCAGACAAATTCCACTGCCCAGGCCTAGGATAACTCCGCCCAGTATAGCAGACAAGAGCAGGTTGTTTATGCCTAGATCCAGCTGCCAGTTCTGGGTAATCCTCAGAAATAGTGTTAAGGATAGCATTCCGATAAGACTGTAGAGAGCAAATCGCTTACTGATGAATTTATATCCCAAAATAAAAATAGGTATGTTAAGACCTATGTACCATACCCAAATGTCCACCCCAATAAGGAACTTAAGTATAATAGAGATCCCGGTGACCCCACCCGTCAAAATGTGAGCCGGTACCAAAATTACTTGTATGGAAAGAGCGAGTATAAACGATCCCAGCAAAATGCCCAGGATGTCTTGATAAGAAATATTTTCTTTAAAACGTATCAGGTGGGATGCCACCCTACCCATCGGTTTAGTTATGTGCATTATATGCCTCCTCGATGCAGCCGGCAACAAGCTTGTATTATACTATCATTTTTCATTCTTTGTTTATTATCTTTCCTATACATGTCTTTTGTTTAGGTTTATATAAGGAAGCATTTTGAATACAATGAAGTTATGAACGCAAGAAAGCACCGGCTTTGGTGTGGGCAAATAAAAGCGGAACCACCCCGGAGGTGGATTAAATGCGGACTATTATTCGCGAGGTTTTAAGCTTTATGGATATTTTAGCTCCCGTTGAACTCATACCCATGAGAAGTCAAACAATACTATATATTAGTACCCAGGAACTCCAAGCCTATTCATCCTCATTTCTAGCATCCATATTGATAACTCCTATAGGCTTAAGGGGTGCAACCGTTGATATGGCATGTTTGTAGACAAGTTGCTGCCGCCCTTCCAGTTCAACAATAACTGTAAAGTTATCAAAGCCCTTAACCAAACCTTTTAACTGAAATCCGTTTACCAGAAAAATGGTAACTAATATTTTGTCTTTCCTTACCTGATTCAGAAAGGCATCTTGTAGATTAAACTGGTTCTTAGTCATCAAGATAAAATCCCCCTATTTAATATTTTTCCATAAATGTCATAAACAATACCTAGTCTTATATTCTACATACTGGATAATTGTCCTTCCATAAGATTATAAATTTTTTTCAATAGGATATCTGGGCTAGAATAATCTGCTACATTAATCCACTGTATGCGCTTGTCTTTATTGAACCAGGTATATTGCCTCTTAGCATAACGGCGAGTCTCCCTCTTAATATCCTGCACTGTCTCCTCCCAGGTAATCATGCCTTCCAGATAACAATAAATCTGTTTATAGCCCAAAGCCTTCATAGAATTCAGAGACAAATCATAACCATTTTCTCTAAGCTCGGCAACTTCCTCAACCAAGCCATCAGCTATCATTTTATCTACCCTGTCCTCTATACGAGCATAGAGTTGGTCTCTTTCCAGGAAAAGTCCTACCGGGGAAAGATTATAGGCAAAACGATTCCTGGTTTGAAAATCCGAAAAAGCTTGACCGGTCAAATCATACACTTCCAGAGCTCGTATCATTCGCTTTTTATCATTGGGCCCTATTTTTAAGGCATACTCCCGATCAACCAACAGGACTTGCTCATACAGATAATCAATTCCATTTTCCAGAAATGCCTGTTCCCATTTATAACGTACCGCCTCCTTGGACTCTATCGGGAAAAAGTCAAAATCATCTACCACGGCTTGGTAATATAGTCCGGTTCCTCCTACTAGAATAGGAATGTTACCCCGATCAGTAATGCTTCTGATTTCTTGCTGGGCCAACTTCTGATAGTCAGCTACGGTAAAAACAACATCAGGGGGTACAATATCAATTAAATGATGGGATACCATACTTCGCTCTGCCAGGCTGGCTTTAGCAGTACCAATATTCATGCCTTTGTAGACCTGCATGGAATCACAGGATATAATCTCCCCTTTAAATTTTTGGGCCAGGCTTATAGATAGCTCTGTTTTACCTACAGAGGTTGGACCTACCAGGGCTGCTAATTTCAGCATAAAAATCTCCCGCCGTTATGTTTGCGACATAAACATTTGTTTATTCAGTAATTATGACACCATACGCAATGGGGTTATGTTTGCTCCCCTTTATTTTTTTGAATCCTAGCCTTTCAAATTCAAAACCTGCAAGCAAGGTTTTCAGTACCACGCGTTTTCTGGCTACGCGACAGGCTTCCTTGATTATATCTCTATCCAGAGCATCATGATTAGCTAATTTTCTAAGGGGTGAGATAGGCTGACTGCGCAAAAGAGGCTTAGTAAACATGGGATCAAAGTAAACAATATCATAAGATCCATCAGCTTGCTGGTGCAGATAATTTTTATGATCACTATTAATTACCTCTACTCGGTTAATTGCCTGATTCAACCAGGGCATATTACCCTGGTACAGTTTCATACCCCAGCTTATTACCTGGGCAACTGCACTTTGGTATTCTAGCCCGGTAATTTTACCAGTCTCTGAAAAGTAAGCAGCCACAATAGCATCTGCTCCCATACCTAGGGTACAGTCCAGAAAACTATCTCCCTTATTCAACTGGCAAGCTTGAATCAATAAGTCTTCCCGACCCTTTTTGCGATATTCGGCAATCCTCACCTTGGCCATACTAGGATGAAAAAACAGCTTCTCATTGGCAACATAAAGAATCGGTCCTTCGGATTCCCAAACTATAACCCCTTCTGCACCATGTTCTGCGGCCAGTTTTGCCAGGCTGCTGCTACGGCGCGGAATATATTCCAGCTGACTTTCATCTATAAACTCGGCCATGGTCTCGTTTACACTGTCTATGGACTGAGGAGTCGTTACAATAAACTTCATCATTATTTCCTTTTAAAACGTTTATCTAATTCCAGATGGCTCAACCTAAATATGGTAGGTCTTCCGTGCGGGCAATTATTATAGTCTTCTACTTGCAGCAAGTCGTTTATAATCATGGCCATTTCCTGTCGGCTTAAACTCTGCCCCGCTTTTACTGACTGCTTACATGCCATCATGGCAAAAATCTCTTTTTTAAGGTCAGCGGGACGTTCATCCTCATTGAGTTCCAATATCTCCTTGATGATCTCAATTTCCCGTCCCTGCAAAAGAGATGGAGCTGACCTGATAACGGCAGTATTTGAACCTAAAGCTTCAATATCAAAACCCATCTCCTGAAGAAGTTCCATTTTTACTTCTAATGAATCCATCTGAATAGTGGAGAGGTCAAAGGCAAGCGGAAATGCTAATAATTGAGAATCAGATGCCATTGAACTATTTGCCTGCAAACGGCTATAATTTATTCTTTCATGGGCAGCATGCTGGTCTACCACCCAAAGGGTTTCATCTTTTTCGAGCAAGATATAGGAATTAAAGCATTGTCCAATAACGGCATATTCGCTAGTATCTGGAGCCAGCTGGGTCGGAATCAGACTGGTCATTTCAAATCTTGCTGCTGTTAAATCGGCTTCAGTAAAGGATAAATTCTGCTCACTCACCATACCAATAGGAGCTTTATAGTTTTCATAGGTTAGCTTTTCACTTTCACCCTGCACCCTTTCGGGTACCACCCCCTTCGGGGACTTCTGGTGTTCGCCATCGCTCACCAATAATGTTGATGATGATTTATCTAGCCTATCTCTAATCCCTCGGCTGACTAAACGGAAAATTATTTTTTCATCTCGAAAACGAACGTCTGTTTTCTGGGGGTGTACATTTACATCAACTTCATTGCTATCAACAGTGAGAAACAATATTACCGCGGGGTATTCTCGAGATAGCAGGAGTCCACGGTAGCCTTCGTCAACTGCCCTTGCTAACATGGGACTCTTTATAAACCTATTATTGACATAAAAAAGCTGATTCTTACGGTTCACCCGCCGGAATTCCGGTTTGGAAATCAGACCCTCTAAAGCATAGTTTTCTCCCCTCCACTCCAGGTCAAGAAAATTAGCGGCAAAATCCTGACCATAGATGGAAATCACAGTATCCCGAAGACTACCATTACCGGGGGTCTTAAAATAAAGCTTTTTCTCATTGGAGAAGGAAAATGAAATATCAGGCCGTGAAAGAGCGAGCCTGGTCATCATTTCATGGATATGAATACCCTCGCTTACGGTGGATTTCAAAAACTTTTTGCGTACCGGGGTATTGAAAAAAATATCCCGGACAATAATTTTAGTTCCTGGAGCCGTAGGATAAGGCTCTATCTCCTCTAGCTTACCTCCTGCCAAAAAAGTCCTAATTCCAGAGCATGAGTCACATTGGCTGTATAATTCGATCCTGCTGACAGATGCAATACTAGGTAAAGCTTCACCTCTAAACCCCATGGTGTGTATACTTAGCAGGTCTGCTTCCTCAGTAATTTTACTGGTAGCATGACGCTCAAAGGCCAGAGCTACATCACTAGCAGCTATCCCCGTCCCATTATCCGCAACTTCAATCCGGTCGATTCCGCCTCCGGCAATAGATACGGCAATCCTGCTGCTGCCAGCATCAATAGCATTCTCAACCAGTTCCTTCACCACTGAAGCCGGTCTTTCAACCACCTCTCCAGCGGCAATTTTATTAACCAGCCAATCGTCCAGAAGCTTGATGGCCATCTTATAAGACCGTTTCCAAATTCAGGGCAGATTCCAATGACTTATAAACATCTTTAACCCTATCCTGCAAATAAACATAATTATATTTACTGCGACTGCTGGTCATGTCTTCATAAAGCTTTTGTGCTTCTGCCTGGCATTCAGGACAACCGTAGGTAGGCACGCTTAGACAATATACCCGGTTTAAACCCCAGCGCGGATTTTGCGCACTTGATTCTATTATCCGATAACCTGCACAGTGTTCACACATGCGCATCTGAGTGGATTGTTCCTCGTGAATACCATCGGTATCATAGAATATGCTTTTATAATAGGTGTACATCCTTTTATGTTCCTTGCGGTTCCGGGCAATAACCTCTTCCCGCTGCCTGAAGTTAGCCAGCTGCGTAGTTACCAACTTTTTTATATATTCCATGTTCCCTGGAGATTCTTTGAAACGGGTCGGAGAGTAATCTGGCTCTCTGAGGTTAGAATAGTCTATCCCGGCCATGGCCATGATAATACCCATATTCACGTAAGGCAAAGCCGTTTCCACCGAGTAACCGCCTTCCAGCACCGCAATGTCCGGGGCCAGTTTGCTATTGAGGATCGCATAACCCTGAGCTGAAAAACACATATTAGCCAGAGGATCGCTGTAATGATTGTCTTGACCGGCAGAATTCACTACCAGCTCCGGCTTAAATTCATCTAAGATGGGTAGGACCAGATTATCCAGCACATAATGAATTCCCACATCGGTCGTGCGCGGCGGCAGAGGAATATTTATCGTAGAGCCATACGCCATCGGTCCACCTAACTCCTCAATAAAGCCAGTTCCCGGATACAAAGTTCTGCCGTCCTGATGAAAAGAAATAAACAGAATATCCGGATCATGCCAAAACATTTCCTGGGTTCCATCTCCATGGTGCACATCCGTATCCACAATCGCAATCTTACGCAGGCCGTATTTCTTGCGCAGGTATTCAACCATGATAGCTTCATTGTTGATGTTGCAAAAACCCCGGTTGCCATGCGCTACCGTCATAGCATGATGACCGGGTGGTCTAACTAAGGCAAAACCATTTTTCACCTCACCCTTCATAACCGCATCGGCTATTACCAGAGATGAACCAGCTGATACCAGATGAGCCTCAGTTATCTGCGCATCTACATCAGGAACACAGAAATGAACCCGGGCAATATCTTTTTTCTCTGCCATACGCGGTTTATATTCCCTGATCTGGGGCAAATCCATAATTCCCTCTTCAAATATCTGATCGCGCGTATATAGAAGCCGTTCCTCCCTTTCGGGATGGGTTGGCGATATGGCCCAGTCAAAAGCCGGGAAAAAGATTAAACCAGTTGGTTTCATCTGCTCACCCCCTTATATTCTTCAATAAAACCGGGTGATATTTGTACTCCAACATCAAATATCTTTCCCGCAGTATCCCATCCTCTTATTACATTAAACTGTTCTTCCAGATAAAACTCAGCCTCCACTGCATAGTGCTCCATACCCCTGGACTTCGCAATCTCCGTTAAATGATGCTGGGCCAGCTCTTTTGCATCCTTCATTTGAAAGGATCGTACTGCTGGAAGGCTGCCATGTAAACCATCCTGGTCTATGGCGAAAACCTTATTCTGAGTATCTATATGAACATGCAATGCCAAAGTGGGACGGGCCACACAAGCCCCCAGGGCATTGGCAACGGCTGCATATTCGGGTATTCTGTACTCTGCTTGCATACGCCCAGCCAGACCTGGCACTATTGCTGACGAAGCAGCGCCTATACCGATAAGCTCCTGAACATCAAATTTACGGCCGTTCACTACTTCCCATACCCGGTAGGCTGGCTCATTTTCCCATTCCATGAACATTTCCTGGATGGCTTCCTGAATGCGATTAAATACAATATCCTCAACTGTTATGCACAGCGTTTCCATATCAATTCTAGTATCCTTAATAAGCCTAGCTAATTTTTCAGTTGACTGTGATGCCATCCCAATCCCCAGTTGATATTTTTGATTAAATACGTCGGTAACGGTAGCATAATCTCCTCCAAAACAAGCTGCTACTCCACGGCGTTTGGTCTCTACAGAAATATTGCCCTGTTCAATGCTTATGGGACTATCTCCCCCCAGAGGAATTGAGCGCACTGAAAATGCATTGATGTGGGTATAATGCCCTTGAATCGTGGCTCCTTTAGAAGCATACAGGGGATGTCCATCTATTAAGAGAGATATATCTACAGTCGTGCCACCAATATCAAGTACTACCGAATTCTTAGGATTCATAGTCAAAGCTATCGCCCCCATGGTGCTGGCAGCAGGACCGGAAAAAACCGTCTCACAGGGCTTGGAACGTGATATTTGTAAGGGCATGGTGCCTCCATCGGCCTTTAAAATATCAACCGCGGTTTGAATTCCTCTATCAACCAATGCCTTTTCTATCTCGCTGGCAAAATCCTCCCAGGCCGATTGGGTCATCACCGAATAATAAGTGGTCACAATCCGCCGCAGGAAATTAAGCTGTCCGGCTGTCTCGCTGCCAATTGCGACTTCCATCTGAGGATCCCGTTTCATTATAATTTTCCGTACCTCTTGCTCCTGACTACTATTACGGTTGGAAAACTTGCCAACTACCGCTATTTTATTGATACTCCGCGCTTTTATAGCGTCGACCGCCTTTTCCACCTCGATCCTGTCAATAGCTTCGAGTTCCCGGCCTCTAAAATCAACGCTTCCTTTTAAGAAAAATGTCTCTTCAAACAAACGGTAAGTATCCAGTGGTAATCCAGGCCCAGGCAACAAGAGCAAGGCAGTCTTATCCCCACTTTCAGTAGCCAGCAGATTGGTTACCAGCGTAGTGCTAAAAACAATTCTATTGATTTTCTCCCCAGCTGAAGCTGTCAACAAATCATCCAATACCCTCAGCAGCGTGGTCTTTAAGTTTTGCTTATCGGTAGGATGTTTTACGGAGGTTACTACTGCCTGCCCATTGAATAGAACCCCATCGGTAAAGGTTCCGCCGACATCAATACCTATCAACATTTAACCATGCCCCCTTTTATTCGGTACTTCTAAAAAGCCCCTTAGCTCTCTACTTTCACCCTCCGGGTACCACCGGTGTTCGCTATCGCTCACCAATAATGTTGCCGGAATTTTCTTTCCATCGGTACAATGTCATCAAGGCATCACGAGGACTGAGACTATCTATATTAAGCTGTTCCAGTTCAACCAGAACCATATTTTTGTCATCTTGAAAAAGGCTCATTTGTTCAAGGCCGGACTTAGGTTTATGACCTTCATCTATTTCCAGACCACCCAGAATATCATAAGCCCTGGTAATAATGCTATTAGGAATCCCCGCTAGTTTCGCCACATGGATGCCATAACTCTTGTCAGCCTTGCCTGGCAATACCTTTTTGAGGAAGCTAACGACTTCCCCGGATTCCAAAACCGATACAGATAGGTTGAAGATACCCGGACGGCCTTCTGCCAAACGGGTCAATTCGTGGTAATGGGTGGCAAATAGGGTTTTAGCCTCGATTTTATCGTGGATAAATTCACTAGCTGCCTGGGCAATACTCAAACCATCATAGGTACTTGTCCCTCTACCTATTTCATCGAGAATAACCAGGCTATTTTTGGTCGCGCTGTTTATTATCTTGGCGAGTTCAAGCATCTCCACCATAAATGTGCTTTGACCTGCAGCCAGGTCATCCGAGGCACCTACGCGAGTGAAAACACGGTCTACTATACCGATCCGAGCTTCATCAGCAGGAACAAAACTTCCCATCTGGGCCATGATAGTTAAAATGGCGGTCTGCCGCATATAGGTGCTTTTACCCCCCATGTTAGGCCCGGTAATAATAGCAAAACGAGACTTTTGATTATCCAATTTAATGTCATTGGGGACAAATCGTGCATCCTGCAGAGACTTTTCTACCACCGGGTGGCGTCCAGCTTTGATCTCTATTTTACCATCCTGGCTTAGAACCGGCCGTACATAATCATTAAGATAAGCCACCTGGGCCAGGGAAGCCAAAATGTCCAGAACAGCTACGGCCCCTGCGCTATCAAGGATAGATGCTATATAGTTTTGAAGATTGTCACGTATTTCTATAAAACAGTTGTATTCCAATTCATATAGTTTTTCCCTGGCTCCCAGGATTTTTTCTTCATAGTTCTTTAATTCTTCAGTTATAAATCGCTCGGCATTAACCAGAGTCTGTTTTCTTATGTAATCCAGAGGAATCGAAGTACGATTGCTATTGCCGATTTCTATATAATAACCAAACACTCGGTTATAACCTATTTTTAACGACTTAATACCAGTGCGTTCTTTTTCTCGATTTTCAAAATCAATTAACCATGTTTTTCCCTGTGAACCCAAGCGTTTAAACTCATCAATTTCCTCACGGTAACCCTCTTTTATGATTCCGCCTTCTTTTATGGATAAGGGTGGATCGTCATTAATGGCCTTATCTATGAGTTCATGAACCTGGGCCAGCGGATCAAGCCGAGCGAGTTCCAACAGTAAAGGGCTCTTACAGTTGCCTAAAATCTCTTTAAGCATGGGTAGTACCCCAAGTGAATTTTTTAGAGCTAACAAATCTCTGGGGCTTATAATCCCACTACCCAGTCTGCCTGCCAATCGCTCCAGATCATAAATCTTATTCAGCAATTCGCGACTTTCCTGGCGCAGTTTTAGTCCCATCAGCAATTCTTGCACTGCATCCAAACGCCGGTTAAGATGTTCAATATCCATTAAAGGCTGTTCCACCCATTTTCTAATGGATCTTTTACCCATAGGGGTACGGCAATGATCCAAAATCTCCAGCAAGGATCCCTCCTTCTTTCCATCGCGGAGAGAAGAAGTGAGTTCCAGGTTCCGGCGAGTAAAAGCGTCCAATTCCATGAAACTACTGTTGTGATATACAGATATGTTCTGGATATGATTTAACTTGGTTTTTTGCGTGGTATACAAAAAAGCTACGATGGTTCCGGCTGCCATTATTCCAGCAGTATAACCCTGTAAGCCATAGCCCTCCAGGCTCAATACGCCGAAATGCTTCATTAGTACCTGCCGAGCCTCTTCTAAGGTCGTCATACCTTCATTTATCCTCGTAAACAGCATGTCCTTGCGGGAGAAATCATCCTGCCACAGAGAGTCCAAGCTGCTTACAGCTGGCAACAGGCATTCAGCCGGTTCCACTCTCTGCAACTCGCTGTCCAGTATAGCTCTGCTATCGGAACCACTCATCTCAGTTACCCAAAAAGATCCTGTGGAAATATCAATATAGGCAAAGCCAATCAAGTCTTCTTCAACAATAACCGCTGCCAGGTAATTATTTCTCCCCTCATCCAGCATCAAATCATCCAATATAGTTCCCGGTGTAATGATTCTGGTAACTTCCCGTTTAACGATACCGATTGCCTGTTTAGGATCTTCTACCTGGTCACAGATGGCAACTTTATAGCCCTTGCTAATCAGCCGGGCTATGTAGTTATTAACCGCATGATGAGGCACCCCACACATGGGGATTTTCGTGCCTCCTCCGTCTCGGGCAGTAAGGACTATCTCTAATTCACGCGAAGCCGTCTGGGCATCCTCAAAAAACATTTCATAAAAGTCACCCAGGCGAAAGAGGAGAATTGAATCCTGCTGGTCTTTTTTTATCTTCAGATATTGTTCTATCATGGGCGTATAGCCTGCCACTATGTATGATACCTCCCTGGGAAATATAATTTAAACTGCATACAAAGAAAGACTTAGTAAATCTAAGCCTTTCTTATGAAAATTCATTTTCAGAATAATCTACATGCCGCAGCTGCCGCCGCAGGAACTACAATCGGAAGAGCATTCCTCACCGGATATCGCTTGATTCAGAGCAAAATACACACCCTGCATTAGATTATTAAATTTCTCCTGCACCTGAATTAGTTCCTGCACCATTGGATTGCTGTTTAGCTGTTGCTGTAATATTTCCAAATGGTTCTCTTCTGTAGGAGTAACCAGCAGGCCATCCTGCAGCTTGTTCTCAGTCTTAGCCCTGGCTTCCTGATAGCGCGCAATCAAGCTGGAAGCTTCCTGGTCCTCGCTCAGCCTAATCTGCATGTCCTTCAGAGCATCAATCTCTGGGGATTGCGATATAGCTGCACCTAATTCAAAGGCCATTTTAATAATTTCGTCAGTAGTCACTCTATATTCCTCCCGTTCATCTTATTATTGACTCTCACCCTGGGGTACCACCGGTGTTCGCTTTCGCTCACCAATAATGTTGCACCCTGCGGGTACTACTGGTGCATCCTTGCGGATGCCATTAATGTTGCTATATTTGATCATCTATCGTTTCAGCAAATACAGAAAAAGTCTTTCCTTTAGTTATTTTAACATTTATTAACTTTCCTATTAAGTCTTTGGAGCCAGAAAATATAACAATTCGATTATTACGGGTTCGAGCAGTTAGTTTTTCCTCATTGGTTTTACTAACGCCTTCCACCAGAACATTCTGGATGCTGCCCTCCAGGGATTGATTCAATTCGGCCGCAATACCATATTGCAGCTGGTTTAAACGGAGCAACCGATTCTTTTTCACATCCAGATCAAGTTGATCCTCCATTAGGGCTGCTCTAGTCCCGCTGCGAATGGAATACAAGAAGGTAAAGGCAGCATCAAATCTAACCTTTGCCACCATATCCAGAGTTTCTAAAAAATCGGACTCCGTTTCTCCAGGGAATCCCACAATCAAATCGCTGGTAATTGCCACTCCAGGTATCCGTTCTCGCATCTTATCCACCAGTTTCAGATAATGATCGCGGGTATAACCACGGTTCATCTTTTGTAAAATCGTATTACTTCCAGCTTGCAGAGGAACATGAATGTGTTCGCATAATTTATCCCCATTGGCAATGGTATCGATAAGTTTATCAGACATATCCTTGGGATGAGATGTAGCAAAACGAATTCTATCTAATCCTTCCACTTTATCTGCCATAACCAGAAGATCAGCAAAATCAAAATCTGCACTTAAACCTTTACCATAGGAGTTAACATTTTGCCCTAGAAAGGTTACCTCTTTATAGCCAGAATTGACTAATTGTATCACTTCATTAATAATTTCCTGAGGATGCCTACTTCTTTCCCGCCCACGGGTATAGGGGACGATACAGTAACTACAGAAATTATTGCACCCATACATAATATTTACGAAAGCACTGATGCCTTCTTTGCGTCTGGAAGGTAGTGACTCAATAACCTCCCCATGTTGTTGCCAGACCTGTACCACTTTCTTTTGCGTGGCTCTAAACTGTTCAATAAGATAGGGTAATTCGTGCAGATTATGGGTGCCAAAAATGATGTCTACACCCTGCCTTTTCAGCCTGGTCACAACCCCAGGCAGTTGAGCCATACAGCCACCGAAAGCAATGATAAGATTTGGGTGCTTTTTTTTGAGTTTATTGATTTCGCCCAGTTTTCCATATACCTTGTTTTCGGCAGAATGCCTGACACTACAAGTATTAAATAATACCAGGTCAGCTTCTACCGGCGAGGCTTCTTCAATATAACCAATGCTATCTAACAAACCCGAAATTATTTCGGAATCGCGAACATTCATTTGACATCCGTAAGTGAGAATGTGATAAGTTAACTTTTTCCCATTCTTATGGGATTCTTCGATCATTAATAATCATCCTTAATTTTTGATTAATATTACACCAAACTGGACTAAATAACAAAGGGTCTTTTGTACCATTCTTGGTTTGTGGCTATAGATATATCCCGTGTTTTTCAGTTAGTTTCATCTAATCTTGTATGGTTTACTAGCTGTTGTTGAATAGTATGACGGATATGTAAAAGATATAATGGGTGACGGAATAATGGTGTTCTTTGGTGGAAAACAATCTAAAATGTGTCTTTGGTGATATCAAGGCAACTTTGGTTTGCGACGATTTGTACTCAAAGGACTGAACAAAGTAAAGCTCGCATGGGATTTACATTGTATAGCCAATAATATGAGAAAAATGGTTGCCGCCACAGTGTAGGTCGGTAACCATTTTCAATATTTTGTAACATGTTTTTTTCTTAAATGATAAGGGGCCGTGGCCGAAACTAAAGTTTTAGCACAGCCCCACATGTTCCTCCTGACTAGTCACGTCGAGACAGAAATACAGCGAAGAATATGACATGCTTTAAGATTAGTAAATTATTTCTGGGCTCCGTTAAGACTCAAATCGGCAGAAGCCCCTTGCCTATAGGAATAGCATTTACAAGGGTGTGATGATTAAAAAGACCACTAAAGAAATACATTCATCAGAAAAACTGTTTTAACAAAAATTAGCAAGCTGAATATAATAAAATAAGCTTTTAACAAGCAATCATTCGCCACTTACGCATAAAAATTTACAACCGAAAGGAAGTTTTTCTACCATGGCTCAACCAACAGTAAATCTTGGAACGGCCGTCAATTTTGCAATTTTGGCCGGCTCCGGAATAACCAATACTGGCCCGACCACGATTATCGGCGATGTTGGAACCCTTCCGACAACAACTGAAACTGGCTTTGGCACTGTCACAATAATCGGTACAAACCATGCGGGCGATGCTGTTACGCAAATGGCAAAAACCGATTTGGTTACAGCCTATAACGATGCTGCCGGTCGAACACCTGCCACCGCAGTGTCCGGGAACATCGGAGGACAAACGCTCACCCCTGGCGTCTACAACTCCTCGTCTTCGCTTGGGATAACAGGTACTCTTACTCTTGACGCCCAGGGTGATCCCAATGCTGTATTCATTTTCCAGATTGGTTCCACACTCACTACTGCATCAGGTAGCAGCGTGGTTCTTATCAATGGTGCCCAGGCTTGCAATATCTTCTGGCAGTTAGGTAGTTCTGCAACGCTAGGAACTGGATCTGCGTTCCAAGGAACCATCTTGACTTTGACATCAATCACAGCGACAACCGGCGTAGGAGTGAATGGCCGTTTACTGGCCAGAAACGGTGCGGTCACATTAGATACCAACACCATTACAATGACGATATGTGCACAACCAATGCGCGGTATCTCCCTGTGGTAAATGGCATTAAATCAAATATCGCAGGAAAAGTTCACTGCTCATAGCTGATTACAAACCACTCTGTAACTGGCATAATGCGATATAACTCTTGTATACTCAATGAGGTCTTGGGAATGGTTCGTGTCGATAATCCCAATCATCTTATGCACTGCCCCTATAACCATTCCCCAGTCCCGGATACACAAGGATGAACCCCCATCTTTATTCTGTAATTCCGATTCCATGCAGCCACTCGGCTACCCTATTCTGTGCAGTATTTACACTTGATCCCTTGATGGCAAGACCATTAAGTATAGTTGAGTGCGGGCAAAGTTTTTTGATATCGTCTGAGCTTCGACCTAAAGCACTTCCTTCATGGGTGCAAAACGGTATAATGGTTTTTCCGGAAAAATCATATTTCTCCAAAAAGGTAAATACCGCCATCGGCATCGTTCCCCACCAATTGGGGTACCCAATGAAAACCACATCGTAGGAGTCCATATTTTCAACTTCGGTCGCAAGTTTTGGCCGGTAGTTGTTTCTCAGTTCCCGAGACGCTTGATCCACACAGGCATTATAATCAGTGGGATACGGGTCTACTGTTACGATTTCAAAAATATCGCCGCCAACTTTATTGTGGATTTGGTTGGCAATTTCACGCGTGTTGCCGGAATGTGAAAAATAAGCCACAAGAATTTTTTTTGTTGCTGAATGTGGCTGTGCCTGCTCTTTACTTGTGGTTTCCCTATTTGACGGACTAACCTTACTACTATTGTCCTTCATTTCTGCCTGTGTTCTTTCGCCAAGCGTGGCAGACTGCTTTTCTGGCTGGGTGTTGTTGGCATCACTGTTTGTCGTACCGCTGCTGGTCGTGGCACTATTTGTTTGGTTGGTACTGGCCGTGTCGCTATTGGCCTTGTTATCGTTTGTCGTACCACAGCCGACGAGGTAAAGGATCATCATCAATGTTAGCCAGTGCAAACATTTTCCTCATGGATTTTCCTCCTGTTTTATAATAATCTTTGATTTATCCGCAAATTTGGACTCATGCGGACTGTAACGGGGATCGATATAAGGTAATATCTGATTCACCTAACTATTTTGGGAGTATACGAATGGCAGCTTCGCCATCGATCGGGCAAGCCTTTTCACAGGAACCACAACCTACGCACTTATCCAATAGGACCGTAGGTCTGTTCTGGTCATCGATTTCGATTGCCACAAGCGGACATAGCTCGCCGCAAATAAAACACAGTTTATTCTCATTCCAAGCAATACAACGCACCTTATCAATTTCGGCTATGCCCATCTTAACCTGTTCCAACGGTACCCCCGCAATCGCTCCGGTAGGACATACTTCTTGGCAGGTCAAACATAAAATACAATTGGCCTCACGAGGAATTATATAGGGTGTTTCAAAACATTCAATTCCTTCGGTGATAGGCATCGGCTGCAGCGCGGTGTTGGGACATGCTTTAATACACCTGCCGCAACGGTTGCAGACAGCTGTGAAATCCGCCTCCTGAAGTGCTCCGGGGGGACGCAGTATTTTTTGGGCCGCCCCAACGGTTTTTTTCCATAAAGCAGCAGCTGCCGCAATAGTGAAAGCAAATATTAAAAACTGACGCCGTGAATGTTTATTTTTCACCTCTGTCATACCAGATTCAACCTCAGTCTCACTTTTTGGGCTTCCATAAGAAATCCACTGCCAGTTGACTGCTTTTGTGGGGCAAACCGTTTGGCAGTCTCCGCAGGCCAAACACCCTTCTTTCGCAACACCAGTATCGGCTGGTACCGCACCAACAGAACAGTTGGCAGTACATTTCCCACATTGAACACAATTGCCCGCAGCCTGATAACGGAATAATCGCAGCCGTGCTATTAAAGACAGCAGTATTCCGGTCGGACATAATACGCTGCACCAGAGTCGGGAAAAGAATATAGTACCGACAATAATCCCGATGAGCACCCAGGGCACCGCTCCCTGTAATATTCTCACCATCTCATGGCTAAACAGCGCGAAGGGAGTTAAAAAGAGCACCCAGTTTGATCCCAAAAGAAAAATAACTACTAAGAATAACAACCAGAAGTATCGAATCGGCTGTGCCCCGTGTAATATTTTGGTTCTGATCAAAGCTATTTTCTTAAATGACCGGTTTTCAAATACTGTCCTGCTTACTTTGTCTACTAACATTAATAAAGCGCCAAAAGGGCAAAGCCAGCCACAAAACACCCTCCCTAACAGCAGAGTTATAGCCAATGTCAGCAGTGGCAGCCATCCCCATAATGGTATGCTGTGCTGCCAGCGCAAATGACTGAACAGCAGCCAAGGGTCAAGACGGGAAAACCATTCTAATGGCGTAGCCTGCCATCCAAGCGGGTAAAATAAGTTGGCAAGAAGAAAAACAAAAAAAACCAGCGATATGCCTTGCAACACATACCGCAAGCAGAGTGCCGGCTTATATCTCATTGTTTTATACCTTCACAACTGTAAGTTTCTGAGGATCCATTTCTCCTACGCCTAGTTTAGCAGCTGCAGTTATATAACCAATGTCGGTTGGTTTAAGACCGAACAAATTCGCTCCATAGACATCAACCGCCAAAGGATCGACACCAAAGACAACCTGGTTCCATTCATGAATTGTTCCCGGCCCCGTTGGTCCATGATCAATAATGCCTCTGGTCGCATCCAGTATGGTAAGGTCAGGTTTGCGATAAGCAGCAAGCTCAGCAATGGTTTGATTTAGATCCGTTTTGTGAAAGTAGCCGCGATCCCATACCAGCCCCATCATACCTTTTAAGCCCATGGTTACTTTAGCCATCATGTGATGCTTAAGTATGGGAAAGTTTATCAAGACATCGGCATTTAAGACATCTTTGGAAAACAATACTTTTTTCAGAATCGTTCCGCCCATATCAACCTCGGTATAATAGCTTTGGGTGTTAATGGTGTAAGCCTTGCCTCCCGCTGCTTCGACTGCCGCTTGTATTCCACTGTTGGCAAGGCACGTGGGACCGCCAAAGGGATAATCAATGACCTTGACCTCCTTGGCCCCTGCGGCTAGACATTGCCTAACCAGGGCAGCAACTAAGAAAGGATTGGTCGTGGCTGCTTCTTCCGGTTTTCTGGGTACGCTGAAATTAGGCTTAATAACTACGGAAGATCCTTTTTTCACCAATAGACCTATTCCTCCAAGAGCGGTTAAGCCTTTTTCTATGAGGGAATTAGGTTCCGTTCCTTCAGCTATAAATAGTTTAGTGCGATCATATGCACTTGGTGCCGTTTTATTACCTGGTATAGCACCGCTACTTCCTTCCGGAGCACTGCTATTTCCTTCTGTAGCACCGCTATTTCCTGAAGTTTTTAAACCACAGCCCGCCAAGCCCAAAGATAATAGTCCTAATCCCACACCATTAACAAACCTTCTCCTATCCACAATGAATCATTCTCCTTTCTTTGGATTTACCCCCTAGCTAGCGTCTTTGGGTGTCGGATGCCTGAGTTATTAAATACTATCAACATTTAGATATTATACTTTCTGATAGTACAAACAAAGCAGCGGCCTGCTTCATCTTATTGATTACATCCACGCCGAACGGGCAGTTTTCAATACACTGACCACAGGCGGTGCATTCATCCGCATGATGCTCCAGCAAGGCATAGTGACCGCGCAGTGTTTCGGGCACGCTTTTCTGAATCAATGCGAGATCAAGATACTTATTCACAGCAGCAATGTCGATATTTTCTGCACAGGGAGCGCAGTGTCCACAGTACATACAATGCCCGTGGAACGAGCGTTTCGGAGCATTGGCGAGAATCGTGCTGTAATCCTTCTGGGCATCGTTTGCAGTCGTGTAGGCCAGTGCAGCAAGAATTTCATCCGTGTTGGATATGCCAACCATGACGGAAGCCACCGCAGGTCTAGTCAGACAATAATGCAGACACTGTACAGGGCTCATGGCGTTTCCGAACGGGGACTGATGGCCGTCCAGCAATACGCCTGCGGCATATCCCTTCATGACGGTTAAGGCCACGCCCGCGTTCTGACAGGTCTGATACAGAAGGCTGCGCTGGGGGTTGATGCCCTCATAGGTCCTGCCCGTGAAGATGTCCTCCTCAAACAGGATGTTCACATCTTCACTGGCCGGCAGCATATCATAGGCAGCGTTAATGCTGAACAGGATCACATCGATGAGTCCGCTTTCCACCGCTTTCAGTGCGATGTCCGGGTTGTGGGTGGAGATACCCAGACAGCGGATTACCCCATCGGCCTTCAGCTTTTTGACGTATTCAATGATCTCTCCCTGAAAGATGCTGTCAAAGTCCCGTTCATCGTCCACATAATGGATCATACCTACGTCCACAAAGGCCAGCTGCATCCGGGATAGAAAGTCCTCGTATGCCGCAATGACTTCGCCTATATTCCTGGTTCTGCGGTACTGCCCGTTCTCCCACATGGAGCACAGATGTCCCTCGATCACAAAGCTGTCACGGGGATAGCGGCTCAGCGCTTTTCCCACGTTGTTTCGGACATCCGGGTTTGAGTTATAGATGTCGATAAAATTGATTCCGCTTTTCATGGCACAGTCGATGATCGTTTCACATTCGGAGTAGCTTTTGTTTTCTAAGCCTCCCCCGCCGATACCAATCTCGCTGACCTTGATTCCTGTGCGTCCTAATTTCCGATATTGCAAGCTTTTCCCCCCATCCGTTAAAATTGTTGTTTGCAAATTTTTATCCAATAGGGAAAATAACGCTGTTATTCAATTCATTCATAGTTGTTACTCCTTGCTTGGTTGATTATCGGTAGGATTTTTCGTAAATCGCAACATGGCCTCATGGCTCAGTGAACCTTTACAGGCCAGTCCTCTTTTCCAGTGCCTCCGGATAGCGATCTCCCGCAATGGTAATCTTCGAGATTGCGGAATTCAAATCGCGCAGTTCTCCGGTCGTCAGTTCAAGGCTTGCCGCTCCCAGGTTTTCATCCAGGCGCTCCAACTTGGTTGTGCCTGGGATCGGGACAATCCACGGCTTTTGGGCAAGCAGCCATGCGAGTGCAATTTGAGCCGGTGTCGCATTTTTCTCTGCTGCCACATTTTTAATTAAATCGACCAAAAACTGATTGGCTTCGAGATTCTCCGAAGTAAAACGGGGGACAATGTTACGGAAGTCGGAGCGGTCGAAGGTTGAATGTTTGTCAATCTTTCCGGTAAGGAATCCCTTACCCAATGGGCTGAACGGAACGAAGCCAATTCCGAGTTCCTCAAGCGCAGGCAGCAGCTCTTCTTCAGGACGTCTCCACCACATTGAGTATTCGCTCTGAACTGCGGCGACCGGCTGGACTGTGTGTGCACGACGGATTGTCTGTACCCCTGCTTCAGATAGTCCCCAATGCTTAACCTTGCCTTCCTGAATCAGATCTTTTACCGCTTCAGCCACCTCCTCGATCGGCACATCAGGATCAACGCGATGCTGATAAAGCAGATCGATGATCTCAATTTTGAGTCGTTTAAGCGAGCCTTCAACCGCTTGCTTGATGTGTTCCGGACGACTATTAATACCAGACTCTTTTCCGTCTTTAAAGCTGAAACCGAACTTGGTAGCAATGACTACTTGATCCCGGTAGGGAGCGAGTGCTTCGCCTACCAGCTCTTCGTTTGTGAATGGACCGTAGATTTCAGCAGTATCAAAGAAAGTAACACCGGCTTCAACAGCTGAATGAATTAGTGAAATCATCTCCTTCTTGTCTGGTGCCGGGCCATAAGCAAAACTCATTCCCATGCAGCCCAACCCAAGGGCAGAAACCTCAAGACCACTGTTTCCCAATTTACGTTTTATCATTTTAAGCCCCCCTATTGTTTATTGGCTCTGGCGGATTTTCCGTTGGAAATAACAATCATAGCTTTTTGGCCCGGCATTTTCTGGGTGTGTATCTCGTTCAGCATACCCGCGCCGAAAAGTATTCTTGTCGGAACATACATATTAAAGCTCATTATTTATCCTCCAGGTTTTTCAATTTGCTTTCGTAATTTACAACCCTATCTTCATATCCGTCAATTTTCATATCCAAGCGTTCCAGTACCTTTTGCATTTCTTCAATTCTTTCTGCAAGCTGGTGGCGCTGTTCGATCAAAAGTTCCTTTCTCGCCTGTATTGTTGAATTTCCCTGTTGGAACATAGTTACGTACTTAGCCAAGACTTCAATGGAAAGGCCGGCACTTCGCATGCATTTAATAAAGTACACCCAGTTGCATTCTTCTTCCGTGTAATTCCTGATTCCGCTTGAATTACGGTTTACCGGCGGAATTAAGCCAATCCGTTCGTAATAACGAAGCGTATCGGCTGGTATATCATATTTTTTGCTTACCTCTGCAATCAACATACGGTTTCACCTCCTGATATACGCTACAATAGACCCTGGAGTTAACTCCAAGTCAAGTATTAATCAATTTGGCGGGTACCAATCCATTTCACGATTTCCGGATCATTATGTGAAAAGAAGCAGCTGGTTTTCGTGTCTAATGATGCAATCCTCTCCATATCTTCCTGACTTAATTCAAAATTAAAAACGTTGAAATTTTCAGTAATTCTCTCTTTACGGATAGACTTTGGGATCACAACAACATCTCTTTGTATTAACCAACGTAATATCACCTGGGCTACTGATTTGTTTAACTTTTCAGCCAGTGATACTAAAATTTCATTCTGGAACATGTTATTTCTTCCTTCAGCAAAAGGAGCCCAGGATTCGATTTGAACATGGTTCTCTTTCATAAGTATGGCACTTTCTATTTGCTGGCAGAAAGGATTCGTTTCAACCTGGTTTACTGCAGGAACCACTTCATTATGAATCATCAAATCCACCAGACGATCCATCTGGAAGTTGCTCACGCCGATTGCTCTAATATTCCCCTCACGATATAGTTCTTCCATAGCACGCCAGGAACCATATACATCTCCATATGGCTGATGGATTAAATATAAATCCAAATAATCTAACTGCAATTTTTTTAGTGATTTCTCAAATGCTTTCTTTGTACTCTCATAACCGGCATCCTGAACCCAAAGTTTTGTTGTAATAAATAGTTCCTCTCTGGGTATTCCGCTCCTTTTGATTGCTATCCCAACCGCCTCTTCGTTCAAATATGAGGCGGCGGTATCAATCAAACGATAACCTGTCATAATTGCATCGTAAACACATTGTTCACATTCATCCGCATCAGAAATTTGATAGACCCCAAAGCCTAGTATAGGCATCTCAATCCCATTGTTTAAAATCACGTTGCGCATACTAAATCCTCCTTTTAATTGTTTTCCCTGTTAACAGCCTAACATTTGGAGTTTTCTCTAAGGCAGCAGGGTTTATGAAAATTATTGAAGCTAATCACATTGCTCTTTCAAGTATCTTTTGGCTTATATCCAAGGTAAGATCCCCGGTTTCCGAGAGCGCTGTCATCCCGTGAGCCTTCAGCTGTTCAATAATAACCGGTATTTTATCCGCTCCAACGCCATATTGGGACAGATGAGTTTTTACCCCAAGGCTTTCAAAGAATTCTCTGGTTTTCTGAATTGCCAGATCTATCTTTTCTTCTTCGCTGCCGCTCTCAATATGCCATACACGCTGGGCATATTGCAGGAGTTTCGCACGTTTTTGTTCGCGTCTGACCTCAAGCAATGCTGGCGTTACAATGGCTAAAGTTTGTCCATGATCAATGCCAAATAATGCGGTAAGTTCATGTCCGATCATGTGAGTCGCCCAATCCTGCGGAACCCCGGAACCGACTATCCCGTTTAAGGCCAGAGTAGCACACCAAACGAGATTGGTACGTGCATCATAATTTTCGGATTCATCTATAGTAGTTTCTCCTATTTCGATCAATGTTTGTAAAATACCCTCAGCAATTCGATCCTGTATCCTGGCATCCACAGGATAGGTGAGATATTGCTCAGTTACATGCACAAATGCGTCCATCACTCCATTGGCAACCTGAATCTTGGGAAGCGTAAAAGTAAGGGTCGGATCTAATATCGAAAATTTAGGAAAGGCCAATTCACTCATAACCGGATATTTTCCGTGCTCATAGCTGATTACAGCTCCGCTATTCATTTCCGAACCGGTAGCAGGTAAAGTAAGCACCGTCCCGAATGGTACAGTTTTTCTAATTACATCCGAAGTAATAGGTGCAAAGCCGTACTTCAACAGATCACGCGGATCTCCATCATAATAGGAAGCAAGGGTTATGAATTTTGTTCCGTCGATAACCGATCCCCCGCCAACAGCCAGCAAAAAATCAATACTCTCATTCCGTATAATTTCTACGGCTTTTATCAATGTTTCGTATCGAGGATTGGGCTCTATACCGCCAAATTCATAAACTTTCCTGTTTCCAAGTACGGTCTTAACCTTGTCCATGAGACCGCTCTTTTTAGCGCTTCCACCTCCATAGGTTATTAAAACAGTAGCCTCGGCCGGAACATACATATCAATACTCTCAAGCCTTTCCGTACCAAATAAAATACGTGTTGGATTGTAAAAATCAAAGCTTAGCATAATAGAACCTCCTTAATATTTCTGTATTGTTAGTCTAAGTCTTGGAGTTCACTTCAAGTCAAGCACTTTTTTTCATGTCACTTTGAGAGTAATTATTTATTCTTTTCGACGATGTTGGCAAGTAAAGGAGCCCCATATTTTCGCAGCAGGTTCCTTGACTTGCTCCTTGAAGAGTTTGGGAACGAGGTGGATATAACCGAAGGGATAAATCGTGGCTTAAGTGAAGATCTTATAATTCATTTTTTTGCATCGGCTTATGTAGGGGTAGTGGAATGGTGGTTCGCGAATGGAATGCCTTTCCCACCTCATGTCATGGCGGAACAAGTGGGGATATTGTTAGAGAGGAATCTTGTTTCAATAGATGAATGACCTAAAAAATTCTTTATCCTTGTAATGGAATTCCTACTTTCAACATATGGACAGGCGTAAGTAAAAATGTGGTAACTGCCAGGGGAGTGATTTATTTGACTCATATTTAGTTGTTCCTTGGTTATGTATTTTTCAGGGAATATTTTTGCGGAACAATCTGCTTTAAATTTTTTACAGCCTGACCGATATCTGCAGCTTTAAAAATATAGGAGCCTGCTACCAGTACATTTGCACCCGCATTTACTACTTCTTGACCAGTCTCTGCATTTATCCCTCCATCCACCTGCAAATAAGCTGGTGAACCAGACCGCTCCAGCATAGCTTTAAGAGATGTAATTTTCTCGGTTACAGTGGTGATAAAGCTCTGACCTCCAAAACCTGGATTCACACTCATGATTAGGATCAGGTCCAAGTCGGCCAATACATTTTCCAATACTGATACGGGGGTAGCAGGATTAAGTGCCACTCCTGCCTTTATTCCAGCATCCTTAATCATATAAATAATTCGATGCAAATGGGGACATGCCTCAGCGTGAACAGTAATGAGATCAGCACCTGCATTAATAAAAGCGGGAATAATATTCTCCGGTCTCTCTATCATCAAATGAACATCCATAAAGAGTTTTGTCTCCGCTTTAATATCAGCCACTATCTGCGGTCCAAGTGTAATATTCGGTACAAAGTGCCCATCCATAACATCAATATGCAGCCAATCAGCTCCAGCTTTCTCCACTTTATTTACATCTTCAGCCAAATGGGCAAAATTTGCTGATAATATCGAAGGTGCAAGCAAAACCACTAGTAAGACCTCTCCTTTTCCATGATTTCCTCCAGCATAGCTATATAATTATGGTAACGTGACGACAGTATCCTCTGTTCTTCAACTGCCGTTTTAATTCCACATTCCTTTTCTCGATAATGCAAGCAATTATCAAACTTACAAATGTGGGCATAAGCGTCAAAATCAGGGAAGTAGTTGCGCAGCTCTTCTCTTTTAAGAACCGGCATGTCCATAACACTAAATCCAGGGGTATCAACTATCCACCCTCCACGAGGCAAAGGATATAGTTCCGAATGCCTGGTGGTGTGTTTACCCCGGCCGATTTTACTGCTAACCTCCTGGGTTCTTACATTTACTTCCCCAGTTAGGTATTTGAGCATACTGGATTTACCGGTTCCCGATGGACCTGCAAAAACTGCAATTTCTCCAGTTACCATATCACCCAAAATATCCAGACCAATATTATGTTTGGCAGATGTTTGAATAACCTTAAAACTGTCGGGATAATACTCTAATATTTTGCTAGCCTGCTCATCAAGAGCAAAATCACACTTGTTTAGAATAATATAAGGAGTAATTCGATTAAATTCCGCCAGAAAAAGCAAACGATCCAGCAATACCAGGTCAGGTCTAGGCTTTTCGCATGCCATTACAATTAAAACCAAGGTTACATTGGCTACCCAGGGGCGGTTAAGCTGATTGTCACGTGGCAGCACCTTTTCCAAAATACCCAGACCGATTTCCAGCGGGGTAAACATTACCCGATCTCCACTTAGGATTTTCTGCTTAATCTTACCCCTTAATTTACATTCAAAAATATTGTTTTTCTTATCCTGTACATAATAGAAACCGCCATAGTTTTTTAATACCAGGCCTTGTTCTTGAGTTTGGATCATGCTTATCCTCCATTAGGGCATCTGTTTTCATAGAAGAGGGTAGGTTTTAAAGATATTGCCATTTAGCCGAACTTCAGCCGTCCCAGTTCCAAAATAATTTATTCCTACACTCACTGGATCACCAGCCCTGTGCAGAATGCTATATACCTCTCGACCTCCCCTAGTATCATTTACACGTATCACCACTTTATAGTATTGCTGATCAGAGGGCAAATTGAATTCCAGGGTTTGGGTTTTTGAGACAGGCCCTGGCCCCGTGCTAAGAGTAATACTTACTTTGGTTCCTTCATCTACCAGAACTCCTGCGGCAGTATCCTGATCCGCTACTTGCTCAGCAAAATATAGAGTGCTTCCCTGTCGTTTAATATCACCCAAGAGCAGTTTATTATCTTGCAGCTTTTTAGTGGCGGCATCTTGCGTCAATCCTTTTAACTCAGGCATAGTCACCCGATTGGGCTGTTTGCCTTTACTAACTGCATAATTTATGCTGGTTCCTGGTTTAGCCATGGTATCAGCTTCAGGCTTTTGGGCAATAATCATTCCCTCAGCTCTGGTTTCATCATAACGAGGCTCCGCTTCCCCCAGGTTCAAACCAATTTTCGCTAGTCTATCCCCGGCTGCCTTAATATCAATTCCGATGATATTAGGAACTTTGACCTTCTCAGAGCCCAGACTAATTTTCACATTAATCTTAGCGTTAGCTTTTACCTTACGACCTTTAAGCGGATCCTGGGAAGTAACTGCGTCCTTTTCCACTGTATCACTAGCCTCATAGCCGATTACATTCATTACCAGATCAAGATCAACAAGTTCCTTCTGTGCTATTGTAATGTTTTTCCCTACAATATCTGGCACGGCAATCTCTTTACCGAAGATGTTCCCCCCCATCATAAACATAACTCCAGAAAGAAGCCCAATTATTGCCATGGCTATTAACGCCATACCTAAAGGACGTATTTTCTTTTTCATATTCGCTTCATCCCTTCCTTCCAGCCCAGTTGCCATAGCCAGGGATTTATTACGGCTGCGCTTCCCCGCGTATTCTGCGGTTTCCTTATTCAAATTAAGCAGCGCATTACGCATTTCCAATGCCGTGGAAAATCGGTTGGCTGGAACTTTCTCCATCGCTTTATATATTATTCCCTCTAAAGCCGGAGGTATTTCATTATTTATATTGCGGGGAGAAGGCGGAACATCATGGATATGCCGAAGCGCAATCGTTATCGGGCTATCTGCATCGAAAGGAACCTTGCCTGTAAGCATTTCATAGAGGATACAGCCTATAGAATAGATGTCAGTGGTTCTATTGATGGCTTCTCCCCGAGCCTGTTCTGGCGAAAAGTAGTGAACTGATCCTACTATATTATTTCCATAAGTAATTGTTCCGGTGCTAACTGCTCTGGCTATACCGAAATCAGCTACTTTTACCATGCCATGTTCTGTAATCAGGATATTATGGGGTTTAATATCCCGGTGAATAATACCTTTCTCATGGGCATGATGAACCCCGTCGCATACCATTATAGCAATATCAACCGCCATTTCTATCGAGAGAGGGGCCTGACTTCGGATCATGTCTTTCAGGGTCTTTCCGTCCACTAACTCCATGACAATGTAATAAATATCGTTTTCCTGTCCAACATCATAAATATTTACAATGTTAGGATGAGAAATACGCGCCGCAGATAAAGCCTCGGTTTTAAATTTCTCCACAAAATTTTTATCCCGAGAAAACTCATCTTTCAATATCTTAACCGCAACAATTCTATCCAGAACCCTGTCCCGAGCCTTATATACGGTAGACATTCCGCCTTCCCCAATTATTTCGATTAATTCATAGCGACCACCTAATACCGTGCCGTTCAATATCCGACCTCCCAACTACAAGCATAATAGCACAATTGTAATATTATCATAACCACCATTATTCAGGGCCATATTCAGTAATTCCTGGGCAACTATTTTAGGGTCATCTGCCCCCCTAAGAAGATCATAAATACTTTCATCTTCTATGAGGTCAGTAAGGCCGTCAGTACAAATCAAGACCCAATCCCCTATCTGTATTTCCTCCTGGTAAATATCAACCTCGACTTCACTCTCTACTCCAACTGCTCTGGTCAAGACATGATTATAAACATTGGAGCGCATATCTTCCTTCTTAAGTAACCCATCGTTTAACATCTGTTGGGCTAAGGTATGATCCTGGGTTATTTTAATTAGCTGATCTTCCTTAAAAAGATATAAACTGCTGTCACCTACATGAGCCACTACTATATTGCCATCATGAATAACCGCCGCAGTCAGGGTAGTTCCCATTTCATAGAGGGTATCATCAGATTTGCCCTTTTCCCAAATAATCTGGTTGGCCATCTTGGCGGCAGTTTGAAGCGCGGGAATGATTTCCTCGGCAACAGAAAAAATGAGATTTTCTTGTATTGTTTCCACTGCCAGACGCGAGGCCACATCACCACCCTTGTGTCCACCCATACCATCGCAAACTACGAAAACACGCTTATCTTGATCAATGAAAAAATGATCTTCATTTCTTTTTCGGTGCAATCCTATGTCTGTAATTCCAACTACCCTCATAAAACACCTTCTAGCGTTCTCTTTTTGCAGCCAATTGGCCACAAGCAGCTTCAATATCGGAACCTCGTTCCTCTCTAAGAGTTACGTTCAAACCACCATCCACCAGCCATTTATAAAATTGCCCTATCTTTGCTGGGGAAGGTCTTTTAAAATCCAGACTGCTTACTTCATTATAAGGAATAAGGTTTACATTCGCCAGCAAAGGTTTCAATAATTTGATCATGGCCCGGGCATCGCTCAAGTCCGTATTAACACCATCCAACATAATATACTCAAAGGTAACCCTGCGCCCGCTAAATTCGATATATTCTGCAACTGACTCCATCAGCAATTCCAGCGGATATTTCCGGTTAAGAGGGATTAATTGATTCCTAAGCTCATTATTGCAGGCATGCAGCGATACTGCCAGGGTAATCTGTATTTTCTCCCGGGCCAGCCTCTGTATACCCTTAACTTCACCTGCAGTAGATATGGTTATATGCCTCTGCCCAATATTAATCCCGCGATGATCGTTGAGGATATAGACAGATTTTAGCACTTCATCAAAATTGAGCATCGGTTCTCCCATACCCATGTAAACCACGTTGGTAATTAGTTGTTCATCCTTCGCCTTCAATCTTTTAGCTAATTCCCGCCGTGATCCTAAGAGCTGACCAGCCATCTCATAAGCCTGTAGATTCCTTTGAAAACCAGAAGCTCCAGTTGCGCAAAAGGCGCATCCTACCGGACATCCTACCTGGGTAGAAATACATAGCGAATAGCGATCATTTTTATCTCCGCCCTGGGGTATAAGCACTGTTTCTATTTTCTTCTTGTCCTTCATTTCCAAAAGAAATTTACGAGTTTTGTCCTTCGAAACACGTTGTTTGAGTACCCGCGGTATTGATATAACTGCTTTTTCATCTAATTCTGCCCTAAGTTCCTTAGGTATATCACTCATTTCATAAAACGAGCTTACTTCCTTGCGGTATATCCATCCATAAATTTGCTTGGCCCTGAATCTGGGCTGTCCCTGGGAAACCAAATAACTTTCCAGATCCCCTATATCCATTCCCAAAAGTTCCGTTTTATTTTCCATATTCATATTAAAAGCTTAATTTCCTCCTCATTTTGGCATAAAACATGCCATCGGTTTCATATTTTCCAGGCAGTACAGTCAACATTCCCCCGACTGCCGTTTCTTTATCTCTAGCATCTAAAGGGAAAAAGGATATGTCCCCATCGAAACCTTCCATGATAAAATCCGGATTAATACTTATAAATTGTCTTACCAGTTCTTCATTTTCTTCCCGATTTAAGGTACAGGTGGAATACACCAACCTTCCACCAGGAAGCACCATAGCAGCTGCCTTTTGAAGCAGCCTGGACTGCAGCAACAGTAAATCTGATATGCTATCCGGGGTTTTTCTCCAGCGGGAATCAGCACGACGGTTTAAAACCCCCAAGCCCGAACAAGGGGCATCCAATAACACACCCTGAGCTTGATTTAGTCCTTCGTTAATACCTAGAATATCTTGCTTATGACCTTCAACGATAGTAATACCTAAGCGATTACAATTGCTGGCCAGCAAAGCCAGTTTATGGTCATAAATATCATAGGCATCAATCTTTCCCACATTATTCATCTGTTCGGCCATGAAGCTGGTTTTTCCTCCTACCCCGCAACAAAGGTCAATAATATTTTCACCCATTTGTGGCTTAAGTATGGAAACCGCCAACATGGAGGCTTCATTTTGCACATAAAATCGACCGGTTTGAAAAGCCGCAATCTCTTCCAGGCTTTTTTCCATTGCCTCTACTTGCATTCCCCAAGGGCTTTTATTGCTGGCCTGGCAATGAATTCCTTCTTTGCTTAGAGTACCTATTAACTCATCTCTGCTTCCCAATAACTCATTATTTCGTAAAATCAGAGCCGGTCTACGATTGAAGTATAGGAACATTTCTCGGGTAGCATGTATTCCATACTCCTCTAAACATTTTTGCACCAGCCATTCCGGCTGAGAGTAATATACCGCCAAGTATTCTTTGCTATCAACAGGCTCCGGATATTTTATAGAATCACGGCCTCTAATTATATTGCGCAAGACTCCGTTAACTACCCCAGAAAGTTTGGAACCGGCCTTCTTGCGACTAAGCTCCACAGCACTATTAACGGCAGCATAGTCGGGTATCTTGTCCATAAGAAGAATTTGATAAAGGGAAATACGCAAACAATTCCTCAACCAGGGGTTTTGTTTTTCCAGAGGCTTTTGCAAAAAAAGATTAAGCACCCAATCCAGGTGCTTTAGCATTCTAATGGTTCCATTTACGATCTCTGTGACCAGATGCCTGTCATCTACCAATAAGGGGTATTTCCTTAAATACTGGTCAAGCTCAATATTGGTATAAGCACCTTTTTCCATGATATTATATACTATTTCCAGCGAAAGTTCACGCGGATCTTTGAAGACCTTGCTTGGTCTATCGGCAGATCTAGTCATCATTTCCCCCCATGAATATCATTACATAATAGAGCAGGTTGGAAATAGACGATAGCGTTGCAGCTAGATAAGTAAGGGCAGCTGCACCCAAAACTTTTTTTACCATAGGTATCTCATCATTGCTCACCAGACCTGCTTCAGTCAATTGTAAGACTGCTCGACGGGAAGCATTTAACTCCACCGGAAGAGTTACCAGTTGAAATATGACCACCGCTGAAAATAGAATAATACCTAATAACAATAAATTAAGGCTGCTCATTAGCATTCCTACCAGTATTATCGGAAAAGAAGCCGTAGAAGCAAGGTTGGTAACCGGCACCAGCGCATGGCGCAGTTCCAGCGGCCCATATTTTTCGTGGTGCTGTATAGCATGACCTACCTCATGAGCAGCGACGCCGATAGCGGCAATTGAGCTGCTTCCATAAACTGTCTCTGATAAATGCAAAGTATGGGTTCGGGGATCATAATTATCAGAAAGACTGCCTGCAATTGCTTCAATCCCTACCGTATTGCCCATGCCATTCCTCTGCAAAAGACTATTAGCAACCTCTGCACCACTATATCCTCGCGCAGATCTTATCTGAGAATACTGTTTAAATGTCGATTTAACCTTAAACTGAGCATAAAATGACAAAAGTAACGCGGGTAAGATAAAGATTAAATAAGTCATATGTTATCCTCCTTTACACATGGTTAGTAATGCTTGTTCTACTTTATCAAGTTCTACGTTGGTATTCACACATGGTCCGTTGGGCCGACAATTCAAGACACCAAGAACAGGTAAATATCCCGAATCCTGAATCCCCATGGAAAGATCTCTTTCACAGGCTACGGCAATGACTCCCCGAGGTTTGCATTCTTCTATGAATTTACGTGCTAAGGTCCCACCGGTGGCCACTTTAATAGCCGCATGATATTTTTCACCCAGCTCGATGAGGTCACTAATGCAACACTTCCCACAATGTTTGCAGTTATTTATGTCCATAGTTATTTTATGAGGACAATCTGAATCTTGTAAGCAGTGTGGCAAAAGAATCATAACTTGATTGCCTGCCAAGACTAGCTTCTTTGATTTTACCAGATTATTGTTTACGGCAATATAAGAACGCAGTATACTCTCTTTGCTGATACCAGCAATACGTCCGATAATAATAGTAATAGGAAAAAGTATATCATTAGCAATACGAGTTATGCTATCCAATGAGGGTATGCTCTTAGACCTTATGATCATGATGATAATTGCCATAATCCCTATACCCAGTATAATAAATATTGCTCCCAATATAGAAATAATACTTATTAGCAGTATCTTGCTTAAAATAATATCCCGATTTTGTAACAAATACCACGTAACAATAGCCAGCAAGGCTACCATAAACATGCTGCCTACCAGAAGTCCTACATAAACGCGTTTTTTGGTTTCCACTTCGCTATCCTCCAAGAAGTCATCAAAAGCATTAGTCACCGAGAATATCACCCGGAGCCAATTCAAAGCCTTTTAAAAAATCACTGCAGGAAATACGTTTTTTGCCTTCCTTCTGAACCTCAGTTATTTCCAGTATACCTTGTCCTGTTTGCACCCGGAAACCATCTTTGGTGAACCCAGTCACCTGACCAGCCACCCCTATTTCTTTATCACTTACTAACTGACTGCTAAAAATTTTAAACTTCTCTCCGCTAAATGAAGTGAAAGCAGCTGGTTGGGGGCTTAGCGCTCTAATCTGGTTGTGTATTTTTATGGCACTATCATTCCAATCAATTTCCTCATCTTTCCGGGTTAACATCGCAGCATAACTGCTGCGATGATTATCCTGCTTTCTTCGAGGGCAAGAGCCACTGGCCAACACTGCAATGGTATCTATCAGTAAATCAGCTCCTACTTGCGCAAGAATGCTCTCCAGTTCACCATGATCCATATCTTCATCAATATCCACCGGCATTTGCAAGATAATATCACCAGTATCCAAGCCTTCATTCATAAACATGGTGGTAACACCACTCACTCTGTCCCCTGCCATAATTGCTCTCTGAATAGGAGCCGCCCCCCGGTAATGAGGCAGTAAAGAGCCATGAACGTTTATACATCCCAGCCGGGGCGAATCAAGTATGTCTGATGGTATAATCTGCCCATAAGAAACCACGACAATTATATCCGCTTCCCAGTTACGCAACATATCTATGGAATCATCATCCTTAATTCGGACAGGTTGAAAAATATCTAGATTATGTTCTAATGCCAGATCTTTAATTGGAGAAGACGTTACTTTTTTACCACGGCCTTTAGGCCGATCCGGCTGAGTCACCACACCAACAATTTCATGCTGGGAATCAATAATTCTTGCCATTGAAGGTATTGCAAAGTCCGAAGTTCCCATAAAGACAATTTTCAAAGCCAGTCCCCTCCCTTGTGTCTATTTTGAGTCTGTTCTTATTCTTATGGCCTTATCAGGAAAAAGGACCCCATCCAGATGATCAATTTCATGCTGGATAACTTTTGCAAACAAATCCGTGGCTTCCAACTCAATGCTTTCGCCCTTAGGATTTAAACCCCTAACCCTTATCTTTTGCGCCCGCTTGAGCCAACCAACCTTACCGGGTACGCTCAAACAACCTTCACTTCCAGCTTGTTCTCCCTCGTAATCGATAATCTCAGGATTAATGATCTCAAGTAAATTGTCTCCTGGATCAACTACAATAATACGTTTGCTTATTCCGATCTGGGGTCCTGCCAATCCAAGACCATCGGCTGCATACATCGTATCACGCATGTTTTCCAATACTCGCAAAATCCCCGCGTTAATGTTCTTAACCGGCAGGGACTTCTGTCTCAATACGGGATCAGGATCGACAAGTATTTTATATACAGACATAACTGCCCTCCTTATATCGTAGAGATAGGATTAAAATCCATATCCATTTTAACATCTTTGGGGCCTCCTGTGGTGATAATATACTTGGCAATACTCCGCAGCAGTGATAAACTAGCACATTTTATAATAATCTGATATCGGAAGCGGCTGCGAATTTTGTATATTGGACAGGAGGCAGGTCCTAACACCACAATTTCCTCCTCGCTGGCGTCGATAATTTCTTCAATGCGACGGGCAATAGCATGGGCTGATTGCTGAACCTGATCTTCGGCTTCAGAGCTGAAAACGATTCTTAACAACTGGGTATAGGGCGGATAAACCAATAGTTTTCGCAGCCTGATTTCCTGCTCATAAAACCTCCGGTAGTCCTGACTGCCAGCCAACCTGATTATAGGATTATCGGGATTATAGGTCTGTATTACTACTTCACCGGCAGTATTACTCCTGCCTGCCCGCCCAGCAGCTTGAACCAGCAATTGAAAACACCTCTCCCCGGCCCGGAAATCAGGTAGATTTAGGATACTGTCGGCATCAACTATCCCCACCAAAGAAACATTGGGAAAGTCTAGACCTTTGGCAACCATCTGAGTGCCTATTAGTATATCAATTTCCTTCCTTTTCATGCGGTCCAGGATAGATTTTTGGATACCTTTTCGCTTACTGCTGTCCATATCCAATCTCTCCACCCGAGCTTCTGGGAAAAGACTCCTGACTTCTTCTTCTATCTTTTGCGTACCAGCACCGATAAGCTGAAGATGTTTACTTCCACAACTGCTGCATTCAGACTTTTGCTCTGCCTGGTGATTACAATAATGACATACATTTTGCTGAAGGTCCTGATGATAGGTCATAGCCACTGAACAGAAAGGACACGAAGCAATATTACCACATTCCCAGCATATAGTCATGGGTGAATATCCCCGGCGATTAATAAACACTATGATTTGTTCACCCCGGCTCAAGTTCTGGCCCATTTTATCTCTTAAGAATGGAGATATCAAACTACGGGACTCGTTTTTAAAAGCTTTTCTTAAATCTTCGATCATAACCCTCGGTATCTGACCCCCGCCGACTCTTTTTTTAAGTATTAGCAATTTAACTGAACCTTCTTGAGCAGCATGGAAGGTTTCTAAAGATGGGGTAGCACTGCCTGAAAGAATTACCGCTGATTCCAAGTGGGCCCGCTGCCGGGCTACCTCCCTAACATGATAACGGGGTAATTCTTCTTGTTTAAAACTCCCCTCCTGTTCTTCATCAACGATAATAAGTCCCAAGTCAGGTACCGGTGCAAAAATAGCCGATCGTGCACCCAGCACCAATCTCGCTTCCCCTCTTTTTATCCTTCTCCATTCATCGTAGCGTTCGCCTGGAGACATCCCGCTGTGTAGGACCGCCATCTGTCCAATACGGGCAGCAAAAACATCCACAAATTGCCGGGTTAGAGCTATTTCCGGAACCAGGACGATGACACCTTGTCCATTTCCAATGGCTGTTTCCGCTGCTTGCAAGTAAACTTCAGTTTTTCCGCTGCCGGTCACCCCGAAGAGGAGCAGTTCGATCATCTTTCGGCTCTGCAAGGCTTTTTCTACCTGTTTCACTGCCAACTCCTGCTCGTCATTCAGTTGCACCCTTGTTCCCAGCAGGATATTGGTCTTACGTTTTATCACAACCAAACCCTTTTTGATTAGGGCTCTCATTATTGCTAGGGATACCATGCTATCCAAGTAGTCTCTATCGAGCTCTAAAGAGAGCGATAATAATTCCATAGCTTGAGCCTGACGGGGTGCTTTACGCTTCAGAGCAGATAAATCTTTTTCCGGGTCAAATTGCCCCAGGGCATATACGTAGCCTTTTTTATACTCATGGCCCATACGATATAACCCAGAACCAGTAATAAAACCATTCTTTTCCCAATCGGTCAATTCAGCAAGACTTGCGTATTTCAATGCTTGACTCAAATCCATTTCGCCATGCTGCCAAAGCTCGGCAAATAAATCATGATTAAGATTGAACGCCCGTTCGCCCAATTTCTTAAAACTGGCTTCATCTATGGCAGGCAAAATAACTTTGCTAGTTTTATGATGTAGAATCCTGGGAACCATAATGTTAAGGGCAAGGGACAGCGGGCATAGATAATATTCAGCCATCCAGCGGGCCAATGCTAACAAAGATCGGTCAAAAACTGCCTCTATATCTAAAACCTTTATCAGGGATTTAACGGGTTTCTGGTCAGGTACCTCGTACTCTTCCAACTCCCCTACGATAAACCCCTCTACTTTCCTGCTCCGAAAATCAACCAGAACCCTCTTACCAAAAGCAGCCTCCGCCAGTAATTTATCTGGAACGTTATAGGTATAAACGCCATCTAATTTGCTAGTGGGTAAATTCATGACAAGTTCTACGCATTTCATTTATATTCCCCCCTAACATTCAACCATAAATATCTAAAAGGCGGGGGATTCCCGCCTTCTATTGGTAGTGTGCAATTTTCGAATCTGGCTCTGACTAGAGTCCAGCAGACTCGCGAATAATGTCCACTTTGTCAGTTTTTTCCCAGGTAAAGTCGGGGTCGTTTCTGCCAAAATGGCCATAAGCGGCAGTTTTTTTGTATATAGGCCTTCTTAAATCCAAATCTCTTATAATTGCAGCCGGACGAAGATCAAAATGCTTCTCAATCAACTCTACTATCTTCTCCTCTGATATTTTATTCGTATTAAAGGTCTCCACCGAAATCGATACCGGATGGGCTACCCCGATTGCATATGCCAGTTGAATTTCCAAGCGATCAGCTACCCCAGCAGCTACTAGATTTTTGGCAACATACCGGGCTGCATAAGCCGCTGATCGATCCACCTTGGTGGGATCCTTACCTGAGAAAGCTCCTCCCCCATGCCGGGCCATGCCGCCGTAAGTATCCACTATAATTTTCCTGCCGGTTAACCCGCAATCCCCCTGAGGACCACCTATAACAAAACGCCCAGTAGGATTTATGTAGTATTTGGTATTATTATCCAGCATTTCAGCCGGAATAACTTCCCGCACTACTTTTTCAATTATATCCTTCTCGATCGTTTCGTGATCAATCTCAGGATGATGTTGGGTAGAAACAACTACCGTATCCACTCTAACTGGCTTGTTCCCATCATACTCAACTGTAACCTGGGTTTTGCCGTCGGGACGTAAATAAGTGATGATACCTTCTTTTCTTACATCAGTTAAACGTTTGGCCATCTTGCTGGCTAGAAATGCAGTCATAGGCATATATGCTTCGGTTTCATTAGTAGCATAACCAAACATCATGCCCTGATCTCCGGCTCCGATAGCATCCAGTTCACTGGAGGAAATTTCTCCTGTCTTGCTTTCTAAGGCTTGGTTAACCCCCATGGCAATATCAGTTGACTGTTCATCTATCGCTGTTAATACTGCACAGGTATCACAGTCAAAACCATATTTGGCTCTGGTGTATCCTATTTCCGCAATGGTATTGCGAACCAGTTTAGGTATATCAACATAGCAATCAGTGGTAATCTCACCAGAAACTAGTACCAATCCAGTGGTTACCAGGGTTTCGGCAGCGACTCGCGCATAAGGGTCCTGGGCCAGCATCGCATCTAAAATGGAATCTGATATTTGGTCAGCCATCTTGTCTGGATGACCCTCGGTAACTGACTCGGAGGTGAACAACCTTCTTGTCACAACAATCCTCCCCTTTCTTCATAAAAAACTAAAATAATTCCACTACCCTATCAATGATGGCAGCGGCAACCATATCTTTGCTCATTTTAGGCAAAGCTACAACCTCACCTGCTCTGTTTATAAAAGTAACGATATTGGTGTCGGTGGCAAACCCTGCCCCTTCCATCGTTACATCATTAGCTACAATTAAGTCCAAGTTTTTAGATACTAACTTCTTACGAGCGTTTTCCAGGACATTCTCTGTTTCCGCGGCAAAACCTACCATAATAAGGTTATCCTGTTTTCTCTTACCTAGTTCTTTAAGTATATCCGGGTTTTCTACTAATTCCAGAGTCAGCTTGCCGGACTTATCCTCGGTTTTCTTCATTTTCTGTTCAGCAACATTGGCAATTCGAAAGTCTCCTACTGCTGCCGCACCTATGATAACATCACAGGCAGGCTGATATTTCAACATAAGATCGCACATCTCCTGAGCACTCCATATTGACACATGCTTTACGTTGGGAGGTGCGGAAAGGGGTGATGGACCACTCACCAGGATTACATCGGCTCCCCTTTGGGCCGCTTCTCTAGCCAATGCAAAGCCCATCTTACCAGTACCCCGATTGCTTATGAAGCGTACCGGATCAATATCTTCACAGGTTGAGCCCGCATTTACCATAATCCGTTTACCTAAAAGATCATTCTTGGGGGAAAGAAGTGCCATAATTTGCTGATATATATCTTCTATCTCAGGCAGTCGGCCTTTGCCACTTACACCACAGGCTAGAACGCCACTATCCGGATCCATAAAATGGTATCCGTAACTCATAAGTTTCTTCATGTTATCCTGGACAATAGGATTGTTATACATATTAGTATTCATCGAGGGAACTACCAGTACCGGAGCTGTATTAGCCACTACCACCGTAGATAATAAGTCATCGGCCAGTCCATGGGCCATTTTGGCAATAAAATTGGCAGTTGCCGGTGCAATAACCAGCAGATCCAGTTGTTCAGCCACCCCAATATGCTGCACTTTCCATTCCAGGGATTCAGACCACAGATCAGTTACCACTTCCCTGCCCGATAGAGTCTTAAGGGTTAATGGAGTAATAAACTTGGTGGCTCCTTCGGTCATCATAACAATGACGTCTATATCATCTTTTTTCAGTTTACTAACCAGGTCGGCTATTTTATAGGAAGCAATACCACCAGTAATGCCAATGCCAACGGTCTTAACCATATATTAAACCTCCTTAGCGGGCATGCTTTCTTCTTTGCTAATTATGATTACCCGGGAGTGAATAATATCTTCCAAAGCTTCAGTTACCATACTGGAGAGACGATAGTTTTCATCATTCCTCCTTTTTTCAGATAAAAATCGCGCCCTCTGGGCTGCGGCTACTACCACGGCATATTTGCTTTGCCCTATATTAATTAAATCTTTCGTTGAAGGTGGAATCAAATATATCACCCCTTAATACATATTCTTAACCCGGCATCGCTCGGCAATAATAATAGACTGTACTTTATTCATTGCCTCATCCAGTTCATCGTTAATGACCAGATAATCATAATGAATAACCATAGCCATTTCCTCTTGGCAAGCGGCCAATCTGGTTTGGATACTTTCCGGAGAATCCTTACCTCGTCCATTTATTCTTTGCGCCAAGGCTTCAACGCTGGGTGGCTGAATGAAAATAAATACCCCTTCGGGCATTTTATCTTTCACCTTTAAGGCTCCTTGAATATCGATTTCCAGCAATACATCATACCCTCTTTGAATGTTATCCATCACATACTTTTTGGGTGTACCATACATGTTGGAGTAAACCGAAGCATATTCAAGAAACTCATCATTTTCCAGCTTGGTGGTAAATTCCTCCGGACTTAAATAAAAGTAATCCCGACCCTCCACTTCTCCCTCCCTCTTAGAACGGGTGGTGGCCGAAATAGATAGTTTAATATCTTGTGATTTCAGAAGCAGAGCATCTTTAATGGTTCCCTTGCCGACCCCGGATGGGCCTGAAATCACAAACAATACTCCCCTTCTGACCATAGTTCACTCCACTTCCCTATTGCAGATTACACATCTTCACTGGCTGTATCCTTTGAAGTCAGTCGATTAGCAACCGTTTCTGGCTGAACCGCAGATAAAATAACATGACCACTGTCAACTACAATAACTGCTCTGGTTCTGCGCCCATAGGTAGCATCAATCAATACCCCTTTCTCTCTGGCTTCCTGAATAATACGTTTAATAGGGGCTGATTCGGGGCTTACAATTGCTATGATTCTATTGGCGGCTACTATGTTACCAAAACCTATGTTTACTAACTTTATATCCATATTCCCCCGGGTAAAACCGGATTCACCTCCCAATCTATTCAATGTTTTGTAACTGTTCGCGAATTTTTTCCAACTCCGCTTTTACCTCAACTACCACCTGGCTCATTTGAATATCATTGGCTTTGGATGCAACTGTGTTAATCTCCCTAAACATCTCTTGCACCAGGAAATCACATTTGCGCCCAATTGAATCTCCATCCTGCAATAGTTCGTCCAAGTGCTTGATATGGCTCTTTAGTCTTACAATCTCCTCGGTAATACTTGCCTTGTCAGCAAATATAGCTACTTCTTGCAGCAGCCTTCCCTCATCAAATACACTCGAACTTAACATTTCATTAATTCGGTTGCGCAGCTTCTCCTGGTATTCCTGCGCTACTAGCGGCGACCTCTTTTCCAGTATTTCCACCTCTGACAGTATATAAGCATTCCTCGCCAATATATCTTTCCCTAAGTTAGCTCCCTCTTTGCAGCGCATTTCTACCAGGCTGCTTATTGCCACATCTAATGTCTTTTTTAGCACTAACCATATTAATTCAGGGTCTTCCTCTTGATCCGCCAGATTAAAAATGTCCGGCAGTCTAAATATGTCAACAACTGTAATATCGGGTGAAATATTTAGATTTTCTGCTAAATCCTTCAAAGAATTATAATAAGCCATCGCTAGATCTTTGTCAACCTTGATATTTCTCGCCGATTCGTTCGTTTTCTCGATATTTATACTGATTTCAAGCCTACCCCGGCTTAGATTTTTCTTAAGTTCATCCTTGACTCTGTCCTCCAAAAAAGCATAGCGGCGGGGAATTCGGATATGCACATCAAAAAAACGATGGTTAACCCCTTTCAATTCGCAGCTAATCTCATAACCGTTCTCATTAACCTGGCTCCGTCCGAAACCGGTCATGCTTTTTAACATTAAAAATCAACCCTTCCTATGGCGGCATACATTCTATCAAATGCCTCCTGCATTCTTTCTTTAGCTACGGTCAAGGCAATTCTAAAGTAGCCTTCACCATACTCCCCATAACCGTTTCCAGGAGTAATAATGACCCCGGCTTTTTCCAGAATCAACTCGGCAAATGAAGCAGAACTGTAACCTTTGGGTACCGGTGCCCAGAAGTAGAAACTAGCTTGGGGCGGTTTTACATTCCAACCCATTCTTTCCAAGCCGGCCAGAGCGATACTTCTCCGTTCGGTATAAATGGCATTGGAATTATCAATGCAGTCCTGCGGCCCACGCATAGCTTCTATAGCCGCATACTGGATAGCCTGAAAAACCCCTGAATCAACATTAGATTTGAACCTTCCTAATACCTCCACAGCGTATGCATTACCTACCGCACAGCCAATTCTCCATCCGGTCATGTTATAGGTCTTGGACATAGAGTGGAATTCGATGCCCACTTCTTTGGCACCTCGAGCCTGGAGAAAACTTAGTGGTTTTAGGCCGTCAAAAGCCATTTCCGTATAAGGTGCGTCATGACATACTAATATATCGTAAGTGCGGGCAAATTCAACCACTTTTTCAAAAAAGGGTAGATCAGCCACCACCCCAATCGGATTATTGGGATAATTAATAAACATCAGTTTAGCTGCCCGGGCAATTTCGGCTGGGATGTCTTCCAAGACGGGCAGGTAAGCGTTTTCCTCCTTTAGGGGCATAAAATGAGATTTCCCTCCGGCTAGTAAAGTTCCAATACTATATACCGGATAACCTGGGTCAGGAACTAAGCTAATATCACCTTTATCCAGATAGGCAAATGAGATATGAGCAATACCTTCCTTGGACCCCAACAAGGATACTACTTCAGTCTTTGGATCCAAATCCACGTCAAAGCGTTTTTTATACCACTCTGCAACAGCCTGCCGATATTCCAGCAGTCCCACTGAGCTAGGATACTGGTGGTTGGCCGGGTCATTAATACTCTTAGCCATCCGGTCAATAATATGCTGCGGAGTGGGCAGGTCGGGATCTCCGATCCCCAGATTAATAATGTCAATGCCCTTCTCTTTAGCTTCACTCATCTTCTTCTCAATCCTGGCAAATAAATACGGGGGCAGGTTTTGCATTGCTAAACTTTCTTTCACGATATATGTACCTCCTAAATATAATATATACACGGGAACACGATAGGTGCCCTTAAACCTGTCCTAATTCTATCCGCCCCGAAAACACCTCGGTGGCGGGGCCAGTCATGTACACATGGTTGTCCAGCTCTTTCCACTCAATAAACAAATCTCCACCGAGCAGGTGGAGGGCAGCTGCTCGGTCCGAATAACCATTTATAACTGCGGCCACCAGGGTAGCACAAGCTCCCGTTCCACAGGCCAGGGTTATCCCTGCTCCCCTTTCCCAGACCCTCATAATCATTTCATCAGAGCTGATTACCTGGACAAATTCAACATTGGTTTTGGCGGGAAATAGCTGGTGCGTTTCCAGTTCCGGACCCCATACCGCAACCGGTGTTTTATCGATATCATTCACAAATATCACACAGTGAGGATTACCCATCGATACCCCCGTCAGTTCAAATTCTCCATTAACTGTACTGGCCTTGACCTTAGCATTATCTCCAACTCCAAGCATAGGAATTAACGCCCTGTTTAAAATCGGCTCCCCCATATCCACAGTTACCGATACCACCTGTCCATCCAGGACTTTGACCTCCGGGTATATAGGCCCAGCCAAGGTTCTCACCGAAATACCAGTTCTTTCCACCAAAGCGTGTTCATAGACATAACGAGCCACACAGCGAATGCCATTGCCGCACATTTCCGGCTCTGAACCGTCCGAATTAAAGATGCGCATAAATATATCCATTTCCTGGTCTCGACCTATGACTATGAGGCCATCAGCACCAACCCCAAAATTACGGTCGCAAACAGCTTGCGCATATGGCTGCAGAGCATCAGCATCTTCCCACGAGTTCACCTCAACGATGACAAAATCATTACCTAGACCGTGCATTTTTACAAAATCCATCTCTATCCTCCCTGATGTTAAGGTTTCTTGAATATTTTTCATCTACCTATTTTAACATAATTATACCGGTAAGCAAAAAGCTCTCGACAGGTATACAATATAAATCTCCAAATAAGTTTAAATCCTGAGAATAAGATAATAACCAGCCATTCCCACCCAGAAATCGCTACCGTTTTAAATATCTCTTGTAAGAATGGAATATATATGGCTGATAACTGCATAACCACAGAGCATAGAACTGCAGCTACTAAAAATTTGTTTTTAAAAAAACCGAGCTCAAAGGGCGAATAGCTCTCGGAGCGACATTCAAAGACATAAAAAAGCTGGGCAAAAACCAGAGTAGTAAAAGCCATGGTCCTAGCCAGGGGTAATGCTTCAACACCATTCATCCTGGACCAAATAAAGCCAATTATAAAGGCTGCAATAGTAATTGCAGCTATATAGGTTCCTCGACCAAATATAGTCCACCCCAACCCGCGCGCAAATATACTTTCATCTTTAGGTCGTGGCTTCCGGTTCATAATACCGGGTTCAGGTGGTTCTACTCCTAAAGCCATGGCTGGCAAACCATCGGTAACCAGGTTTACCCAGAGAAGTTGGATAGGCAGCATCGGTAAGGGAAGGCCCATGAGAGAAGATACCAACATAACCAGGACTTCACCGATATTACAACCCAGCAAATACCTTATAAACTTCCTGATGTTGTCATAGATAGCTCTACCTTCATAGATTGCCTGTACGATGGTGGAAAAATCATCATCGGTAAGAATCATAGAGGAAGCCTCTTTGCTTACCTGGGTTCCGCTTATGCCCATGGCTATACCAATGTCGGCTGCTTTTATGGCTGGTGCATCGTTAACCCCATCACCAGTCATAGCAACTACCTGATTCTTATTTTTAAGAACTGTTACGATACGGTTTTTGTGCTGCGGAGATACCCTGGCAAAAACCCGATCCTGCATAGCTCTTCTATATAACATTTCATCATTCAAACCATCAATTTCTTGGCCGTTTACTACCGAGGAACTTCTACTAATACCTATTTCACGGGCAATTGCAGCAGCAGTGAGCGGATGATCGCCGGTTATCATAATTGGTATTATTCCCGCACTAAGACATTCCTTAACTGAATTTGCTGATCCAGGTCGGGGCGGGTCAATCATGCCACACATCCCTATCAAAACTAAGTCAGATTCCAAGGCATTTTCCGACTCATGCTCCCATTCCTCATTATTCAAATTTTTACATGCAAAACCCAGTATACGCATGGCATCTGAAGCCCATTTTTCTTGCATTTGCAGAAAATAGCGCTGGTCATCAGTACTGATTCGCATTACCTTCTGGTCCTTCATTATATAAGAGCAAGAGTTAATGATCACGTCGAGCGCACCTTTCACCATCAGGAAAGGTCCGTCTTCTTCTACTACCACACTCATTTTTTTACGTTCGGAATCAAATGGAATTTCTTTTAACAAGCTTTTCTTTTGTTTATTCTTGGCCTTATAAGCCATGGCCAACAGCGCTGCCTCTGTAGGATCACCTTGGATTTCATATCTACCGTTGACCTCGCTCAGAGCGGAATTATTACAGTTTACAGCAATATCCAACAAACGGCTGAGTGTTTTGTCCTGCAGCGGATGGATCTCATTCTGCTTAGAAATAAACCTGCCGACCGGTTGATAACCGTCACCTTCTATTTCTATTACCTTATCACGGGTAGCTAATTTTTTTACTGTCATTTGGTTACGGGTTAGGGTTCCGGTTTTATCAGAGCAAATTACCGTAGTACAACCCAGGGTTTCAACTGCAGGCAGCTTTCTTACAATGGCATTTCTTTTAGACATTCTCTGCACACCCAGGGCTAAAACCACGGTTACGATAGCTGGAAGTCCCTCGGGTATGGCGGCAACCGCCAGGCTTATTCCAGCCATAAACATCGTCATGACTTCTTCACCCCGCAAAATACCAAGTACCGCAACTACTGCGCAGACCAACACACATATTATAATCAGGACTTTACCCAGCTGATCTAGTTTAAGCTGTAATGGCGTCATGTTTTTTTCGGTATACCTCATCATCCCGGCAATCTCACCCATAATGGTTTGCATTCCAGTGCCCACCACAACCCCTTGACCCCTGCCCCTGCTAATGGCAGTGCCCATGAAAACCATATTATCTCGCTCACCTAACAAGCAATCCGGATGGCATATGTGGGAAGCATTCTTTTCTACTGGTACAGATTCTCCGGTAAGTGCGGATTCATCTACCTCCAGACCAAATGATTGCAACAACCTGACATCGGCAGGCACTTTATCTCCGGTATCTAAGAACACCACATCCCCGGGTACTAATTCTGATGCGGCAATCTTCAACCTCTGTCCCCCTCTGAGAACCATGGCAAAAGGCGAGGCCATCTTTTTTATTTCTTCTAAAGATCGTTCCGCTTTGTATTCCTGGATAAAACCCAAAATGGCATTTATTACTACTATAGTCATTATAGTAATAGCATCTACCATAGCTCCAATTATACCGGACACTACGGTTGCACCCAGCAGCACTAAAACCATGGTGTCAGTGAATTGATTCAACATAATTCGATAGGGCTTTATTGACGGTTCTGCTTCCAGAACGTTGCGGGAATGAAGCTGGCGATGAGCGACTTCCTTTAGACTAAGACCTTGATTCATATCGCTATCTATGTCTGCCAAGATATCACTTATGCTTTTATGCCACCATAAAGTTCCTGCCATTTATTCGCCTCCGTTAAACCTTTTTCACAAATTATTATTCAAAAAAGGCTTGCAAAAGACCAGAGGACAGGCCAAAAGCCCATCCTCTTAAGATTGTTAACTATTTCCTTTGTATGATTGTAACTTTTCGAACAAGCGATCTTATGGATTTACTATTATTCTACCCAGTTTTTGTAATTCTTCTTCATTAAATGACTTCTCGTCCACAGTAGACAGAAATATCATATCTTTATAACTATAGGCTCGACCAGTCTGCAGATCTTCAAACACTCCACATGTTTTGAGAACGTAGTCTCTGACATTATTTCCAAATAAAATAACATAAGTAGGATTTAATATATCCATTTCTTCCAGTAAGTAGGTCATGCAATTTATAATAGCTTCACCAGAAGGCTTAATTGGAATCCCATCACAAATATCGTTGCTCAACTTACAAATATTATTTCTATCTAGCATCTGACCTGGTAAAAAGCAACTGCAACTTTGGCGTTTAGTACAGGCCTTAGGGTGACACCGTACCATATAAGTATGATAAACTCTCTCAACATTCAATTCCTGCTTAATCATGTTTCTTAATTGAATAAGCCAATTTGTATCGCAGGTATAGGAATTTTCGCACTCAAATATGAGAAAAACCTGAGGCTCTAGATCACCCTTGCCCAGAGAGGGCTTACTAGTACACATAGTCAAAGATAGGCATCTATAGCATTGTCCAACCCGGTCTTCCATTCTAATAATTGACTTTATATTCTGGTCCCTGATACTCTCATCCATAATATATCCTCCGATTTACTAGCAATACCATTCAATAACATCTAAATAATAGGTTAGAAATGTAAATTTTTACTTTTCCTCTAGCATTCGACAGGTTTTGGTTAATTCCTCTTTGCATTATAAATTATCTTTCTTTTTTACCATTATTGCAAAAAAATACCGCCCCTAGGCGGTAAATACCTAATATTATTAAATAAGTAAGATCTAATATTACTGCGCTTTAATGCCTTGTTTATTCCTCGATAGTCCCTTAATTAATCTTATATAAATACTCGCGAGTTCTAGTGCTTATACCCCATGTCGCATCAGTCAACCTGGTAGAAATATAACTACGGATGTTATCATCCATTTCCGGGCTCTGCAAATCAAATATTATATAGAAGGCTCTTAAAATATCATTCATATTCATTAATAGTCTCTCTGGAGGGGCTATCTTAAGAAGACTGTCTTTTTTTCCATAAAAATAAACCATTCTCCTCAATACCCACATTATCTCAACATTACTAAATAGTCTTTTATCCATAATCTCAGTCAGTAAATTATCTGGGCCAATAACAGATTCACGTATTTCTAAATCTTTCCATTCGCTGGTTTCGGTTATTGTCATAGGAAGACCCAATATATTTTTTTCCACTTATAAACCTCCTGCTTCCTGTTATCTGATAACTCTTTTAGCTCCTACATAGGTGTTTGCATAGTAGCCATTAATCAATGAAGAATAGATAACCCCTCCGCTATGGGGAGAACTGGAATGGATGAAAATGCTGTTTCCAGTATATATCCCCACATGATCGATTCCCGAACCTCCTGAGCAAGCAAAAAATACCAAATCACCAGGTAGAAGCTCACTTTTAGCAACAGTAGCACCATATCCGTATTGAGATGCAGCAGTCCGGGGTAAATCAACCTGAAATTGACTGAGCACATACTTAGCAAAACCTGAGCAATCAAAGCCTCCCGGGCCAGACCCTCCATAGCTGTAAGGTGTGCCTAAGTATTGGGCTGCTTTTTCTGCAACTCTTGAGCCACTAACACTCCCCCCTGATCTTGATACAGAAGGATTATAAGCCGCACCTTGAATTTTCAGGGTATCTCCAACTTGAAGAAAATCACTGCTTAAGCCATTTAATTCTCTGATCCTCTCCACGCTTGTTCCAACCTTGACTGCAATGCTCCAGAGGCTGTCCCCTGAATTCACTGTATAAACCGAAGAACCAGCCGATGAAGCTTGTACCTCTACTGGGGCTGAATAACCGCCCAGCTTGAGAACTTGGCCTATTTGAAGATTAATGGAACTAAGGCCATTTAACTGTTTAATTGTATCAACACTAACTCCAGTAGAATTAGCTATATCCCACAAACAATCCCCGGATTGTACAACATAGGAGGATGGACTGGCCAAACTCGTCCCAGCAAACATCCACATAAAAGTCATTAAAAAACAAACAAAACCAATTTTCCGCATTCTACCCCTGCCCCTCATAAAAATATAGCATTAATTTGATAGTAAAATGCTAAGTTCTACAAGAGCAGGGTAAATTCCTGCTAAAAACTAAATTTTATCTATTTTATTTGCCTTTTCTTTTTATAGTATTCTCGAATTTGCAGCATCATATCCTTATCAATGCCAGTAAAACCAAGTCTATTACGGCTCTCACTGCTTCCCCTGCCATGAAAATCTGATCCCCCAGTTATTAATAAATTTTGTTGCTTTGCTAGGTCGGTAAATTCCATTATTTGATCGCTGCTGTGTTCAGGATAGTATATTTCCAAACCCTCTACACCCATGCAAATAATCTCGCTTATTCTCCTGGAATCCTTAATCAATCCCGGATGCGCCAAAATGCTTATTCCCCCCGCCTGATTAATTAGCTCTATGGCCTCTATAGGCAAGAATTTATAGCGGGGTACATATCCTGGCTTGTCCCGGTCAATATATTTCCGAAACGCCTCCTCCTCGGATAACACATACCCTGACTGTTGTAGAGCTCTGGCAATATGGGGCCTGCCGATAAGATCACCCCGGGCTAGTTTTTGTACCTGTTCGAAACTTATACTCAATCCAATTGCCTGCAATTTCCCAACCATCTTCTCGGCTCTTTCGTATCTCTGAGTACGAATTTCCATTAACCTTCTATTAAGCTGCTCATCGTGATAATTAATAAAATAGCCCAGTATGTGTAGTTCATCATCACCAAAATCAGTGTTCAATTCTATTCCAGGTATAATATCAATATTAATGCCCTTAGCTCTTATAAACTCCAGAGCCGGTTCCAATCCATCCACGGTATCATGATCAGTTATGGCTATACCTGCCAGGCCTATCTGAACCGCCTTCATAATAACCTGTTCTGGTGTCTCTACTCCATCTGAAGCTGTGGTATGGACGTGCAAATCGTATAACATTCAATTCCCTGCTTTCAAAAATACTGTTAAAGAAATAAT
>CAYWFX010000021.1:0-56422 GCA_964457945.1 uncultured Syntrophomonas sp. | reverse complement strand
AACCAATAATTTCAACTCCGTCAAATCCGGCTTCCTTGGCTCTTTCAGCACATCTTAAAAAGGCTTTCTGTACATTTTCAATATCTTCAATAGTCATTTCTCTGGGAGTTACCTTGGAATACGTGTTATATATGGGAGAAGGGGCTATGGGTTGCTGCCCTCCAATTTTTTGTGGTTGTACATAGGCTCCTGCGTGATAAAGCTGAATCCAAGCTCTGGCTCCTGCACTTTGAATTAATTTTACTAACTCAGCAAATGAAGGGATAGCCTCATCTGAAGTGATAGCCAGTACTGTTCCCGAAGATCCCAATTCACCAATCCCTACCGGCCCGACAGTAACTATTCCTGCTCCTCCGTTTGCCCTTTCCATGAAGAATGCTTTATGCCTATCGTTCAACTTATGATCCGTGGAATAAAAAAGGTTGATCGACGGATATACAATCCGATTTTTAATTTGAGTTCCATTTATTTTAATGGGGCTAAAAAGAGTATTAAACATATAAAAAACTCTCCTTCTAAAAATTGATAATGAGATGTACGGGATAGTCTGACGTACCTAGCGCAAGAATACCGCTGGAAATAACCGTGTGCGCATGCGGCAAATATGGAAGGATTTTGCTTGCCGCAATGCGCACAGTATGTATCGGTAGGGGGGTTATATTCTCAACAGTTTATTCTTGATGCTACTGAATTACGGCTGACCACATTAGTGACCTTATAATTATTTATAGCGGCCAATTTCCCTAATAAAAAGGTTTATGCCCTATTATAAATGCAATTATCATGCCACGAACGCCTTTAAGCTTAAAGAATTGGACTGGAATCATCGCATCAATAAAACGGCAGCCAGAGTATGGATAGAGAAAGGAGACCTGCTGAGGCCAAATTATTTAATTTGTACTTAACCTAATTGGTTGGGAATTAAAGAAATATGATCGGTTTAGAGGGCAGCATCAAAAATTAATACTATTCATGGAAGGATACTGTGGCGGACGCTTGGAAGGTAACGTGGATAGAGCAAAGGTAGAGATAAAAACTCCGGTTTGTAGCACCAACAGGGTTGGTGGCAAATCGTCTTGCTTTCCCTGGGGATAAGCAAGATTCATTAATCAACTGCGCACGCGGCATTAATAACCAATTAATATCTTACTTAATTCCATATTTGGCTAGCTTATCGTAAAATGCTGACCGGCTTATCTTAAGTATTCTAGCGGCTGCACTTTTATTCCCTTTGGCCTTTCTCAAAGCATCCATTATTATTTCCTTATTGATGTCATTTAAGGCCATTTGGTAAGACAAAGGTTTTTCTATATCTTTTTCAACGTTTAAGATGTGAATTGGAAGATGTTCTATATCTATTTCGCCTTCCCAAACGTAATTTGCAGCTCTTTCAATAGCGTTTTCTAGTTCCCGAATATTCCCCGGCCATACATACTGTTGCAAAACTTCTCTTACCTTATTGCTCATACCAGATACCATTGTACCCAGTATGGCGTTATATTTTTCAATAAAATATTCGGCCAAGGGCAGTATATCTTCAGATCGCACTCTAAGTGGAGGCAGGTACAACTCAATTACGTTTAGACGATAGTAAAGATCCTCTCTGAAGGTTCCTTTCGCTATAGCATCACGCAGATTACGATTGGTAGCGGCAATTATCCTCACATCAACCTTCTGCGCATTTACTCCACCGACCCGCATGAACTGTTTGTCCTGCAATACTTGCAGTATTTTCACCTGTATGGAAAGTGGCATATCGCCAATCTCGTCAAGAAAAATTGTGCCTTGATGAGCTTGCTCAAAAAAACCCGTTTTTCCTTTCTTAGCTGCTCCAGTAAACGAACCAGGGGCATATCCGAACAACTCAGATTCGAAAAGGGTCTCTGGAATCGCCACACAATTTACTTTGACAAACGGCCTTCCCGCTCGAGGACTGGCAGCATGAATTGCCCTCGCAAACATATCTTTGCCAACCCCGCTTTCCCCTGTCAAAAGGACGGTAGAAGTACTCTTAGCTATTGTTTGGGCCTCTTTCTTAATTTGCATAAACTCATCATTTTCACTTACTATATACTCAAAATTATATATCTCTCTGCCACCTTGTTTTTCGAGTTCGCCCCGATAGTATTGAACTTGTTGCCGTAAAGAAAACCATTTCCTGGTTATTTCTTCAGTAAGTTTATTGTCGTCACGATAAACAGTGCTGACAACACCAACTGGTTGGCTGTCAGAATTATCTTCCGGTTTAATGGGCACATGAGAAACAATACAATTTCTATCATTGATGCGGCAAACGTCAACTTCTGCGATACCAGTTTTTGCTACCTGAGCCAAACTGCTAGAACGCAAGAATTCTTCTATCGACTTACCCGCAATTATACCAATATCGCCTCCAAGTAACTTGTTAGCCATTTCATTAACATATTTTACCGAACCGAATTTATCCGTAACGAAAACCCCATCAGAAGAAGCGCTGAGAACACCACTTAGGGTTGTCTGTAAATTCTTGACTATTTGCAGTTCCTGAGCAATTTCTTCCAGTTCAGATATATCTAAAATAACAATATTCATACCTATTAGATCTTGGTCTTCTATTATAGGTACCTGATTAACAATTACCGCAACCGATCTGATAGTCGCCCTTACTCCTACCCTGCGTTTGCCGTCATAAATAATCTCGGCAAACACATCATTTATATGCTTTCCCTGAAGATCTGCCATGTTAATCCCAAACATTTTTTGTATGGCCTGATTAACCCGCAGAATGTAACCGTTTTTGTCCACGGTTATTATGGTCTCTTGCATAGCCTGGAAAATAGATTCCAGCAGAGCATATGATTTAGCAATTATACTTAGGCTAGTGCGCAGATACTCACGGGTCCCAGCAATACCTACTACTTTCCCATAATTGTCGACCACCGGTACATTTCCTACCTTACTTTTGTTTACCCTCATCACTAGTGAAACATCATCATAGGTAAGCTCCGAGTTAATAAAAGTCGGATGTTTTACAATACAAGAAGTACATGGATCATCCAGGCTAAACCCATCCAGCAAAGCCCTGAATAACCTGCGGTTAGGTAAGACTCCAAGAAGTATTTCATCTTCATCCACCACCGGGAGGGTATCAAGCTTACATTGGCTGAAAATTTCCATAGCCGTCCTAAAAGAATCACCGGAATGAATAACTTGGTACTGTTTATTCATCATGTCTTTAAGTAATATTATTGAACTGTTGGACCGCCAAATATCATTAGTTGATTCCATTTATTCTCCCCTTCGTTTATAACACAGGTGAAACATGAATTTGAGACTGATTGCGATTATAGTTATAATAGCTCTTTAAATGAAAAACCTCGTCTTTAAATATTACTCTCTTTTGCAAAAGTTGGCCATACTCCTTGCTAATGCCATGTTTCAAATATTAGTGCCTGAAACCATATAGAATTGTATCACGAAAATGGGTTTAGTTTACTTATAATATTATAATAAATAAACTGACATTTTAAGCATTCCTGTTTTGAAAATTATAGGCTTTGAGCTAAAAAGAAAACCTGGTAAAAAGACTATGGAAGCCTAAATAAATGCAGTCAACAGCTACAAACATGGGCTCACGCTAAATCCAAATACCAGGAGGTCATATTATTCCCTATGATCTTTGCCAAAGAAAACCTATTCCAATGCCCCGTTTTCCGCCCTACTGGGATCGTTTTCAGCCTTCATTTCTTCAAGTACGTTATGGTTGAATGTGATATAAGCTTATCGGTCGAATTCACAATACTTACCTCTCCTCTTCCACTATTAATGACCCTTCCGTCCGCATAAAGCTCGCTTTCCCGGCTGGTGCTCAAAAATTTGGTGTTTATTTCCAATGTTGAGATACACCCGGTAATGTCCAAGCCATTCAACGTCGCTAGAGCCATAAAAAATGTTATGTCAGCCAGGGTCATTAAGATTCCGCCATGAGCGGAATTCCATGTTGTTGTAAAAACAGGATTGTATGGCATCCTAATCTTAGTATAACCTTCCTCAATCTCTAGTATTTGTAGATGAAGATATTGATTAATTGGAGTTCGGTCAATAAAATTTTGAAAATCCTTTAATTTATTTGGCATACTACTAGCAACTCCCTTCTTGCCCTCATGCTATAGTCTATATGGGTGCCACCCATCTATTCCTTTATATACGAGCTCAACTTAAAGAACTATTACAAGCGTAATGCTATGCTTTCCACTTTTCGCATTGTGGCATCTATTTCCTGCAGGCTCGCCGTAATTTCTTCAATGGCAGCCGCTTGTTCTTCGCTGGCCAGCATGCCCTCTTTAGCATCACTGCTGAGTCCTTTCAAGGTATCAGAAATCTGATCAACAAACTTCTTTATATCGGCCACAGTATCCTTTGATTCTTCAGAGAGCTTTCTTACTTCATCGGCTACTACTGCAAACCCGCGTCCGCTTTCACCAACCCGTGCTGCCTCGATGGCTGCATTAAGACCTAACATTTTTGTCTGATCAGAGATGTTCTTTACTTTGATGAGAATTGTGTTTATTGTATGAGCAATACCCATTAATAATGACATTTTTGCGTTGAGGTTGCTGCTATTGCGTGCTGTTTGCTCTGCTGCTGTGGCCACGGCTTCAATAGCAGAATTAATTTCGCCCATACTTTCATTGGTAAAGTTAATGGTGTTCTGCAGATCCGTAGCCAAACCCCGATTAAGGCTTATACCAATCGCCCCTACTACTTCGCCATTTCCTCGGTTTCTGATAGGTGCTGCTACTACCTTAACTGGTGTATTGTAAATCTCCTTGGGCAGAATTTTAGACATTTTTCTGTCCTCTTCCATGGCTATAAGAGCAACACCGCCTTTACCCAGCCGGTCTCCAACCTGGGCTATCGACTTTCCACCCAGCTCATAATTATCGGATTCATAACGGCAGAGGAACTTTTCGCGGTCAGATATATACATCATGCATCCTTGGGCAAATTCGTTGCCTATTAAACTGCTAAATAATTTGAAGGCAGCTACCTCAGGCCACATCTTTGCATATACAATCCCCCAGGTCCCCATAATCAGTCCGTTTTCACAGGAAACCACGGGATAGACAATTATGGTAGGTATATACTCCGGGTTAGTTTCCTTTAATTGTCCAATTTTTTCATCACCGCTTTCCAGTACCTCTTTGATAAGGTTAAATTGCAGCGCATCCTCTCCTTTTACAATACCGCTATAGCTGTAGTTTCCAAAGCTATTTACCATAGTAAAACTAGCCTGGTCAGTGGTAAATACCAACGCCTCTAGTGCCAGGGATTCAATTAACAATCTGCTTATATCCAGGTGTTCTGGTAATATTTCATTTTTAGTTTTCATTTTGCTCTCCTTTTCACCATAAATAGACTGACTCAATCGTATTTAAATCGTAGGCTTTGAAGTATAAAAAAACAGAATTACTATGTAATCCTCTCCCATCTTATCTTCTATACAAAAAATAATGCTTCTCCTTATTTTTTAATCTAGACGAGATATCCCAGAAATTCATAATGAATAAAAATAAAACACTATAAAAAAGACCCTTACGGGTCTTAGACTGTCGATAAAGTCAGACCGAGCAAAAAAGTTCAAGAGCAAGGCATTAATGAAAGCCAGTGATTGAGGCGTACATAAGGTACGTCGATTGAACGGGCTTTCGTTAATAACGCAGCTATTGGTCTTTTTTGACGGTCTGAGACCCTTACGGGTCTTATGTTAAGCAAATCCTCGCCTTGTTTATTATGGAAATGGAAGAGCTTCAGCCCCCCCTATTTCAACCTATTAGTATAGAGATCTTGGACAATTAACTGGCCTGCGATGAAACATTTCTCTTATAAAACATGACTTTTTTTGTTGTTCGGCATTCTGCCAAAATGCAGTTTTGTATTTCTATAATGAGCTGCTCAATTCCATTTTCTAGAATAAATGCTTTCATCTCTGGTTTAGGTCCAGGCTGTTCCTTTGATTCTTTTCTAGCTCTTTCCTGAGCATTATTTTTTATACTAACAAGTCTTTCAAGTATTTGAATTGTGTCCATAACAGATACCTCCCAACAAAAAATGGCTAAACCTTCCAGGCTTGGTTTTAATAAGTTGATAGGCGAGTGGCGGCCAAGTACCGTCACCCGCCTATCATTATAATTTGGACTGATACTTAAGCGATTTTGTTGTTCCTCACCCAAATGTTAAGCTTGTAGTGCCTGGGTTGACAGACAACCCAATTTAATCCACTGTTATATATTTACTTCTTGAGTACTATCGACAAAGATTGTCCACCAAAAGCGGCAACAGTAACTAGGCCTATTTTGGCCTCACTGCGTTGCAGACGATAAACCATATTGACTACCATGGCGCCGCCAGTTGCTGCCCCGGCATGACCAAAGGCCAGACTGCCGCCATCCACATTAATCTTAGCAGCTTCATCAGCTCCCAGCAGGTTGCTGACCGCCAGGGCATAAGCAGCCGACTGTTCATGCAGGTCAATGTAATCCACATCGCTCAGGCTGATCCCGGCAGACTTCAGGGCTTTTTCTATGGATTTAACGGTTGTTCTTTCAATCAGGGTAGGATTACCGGCGGCAATGCCGAAACCGACAACCTTAGCCAGGGGAGTAGCGCCTAGTTCTTTGGCGTTTTCTGCGGAGGTCATGACTATGCTGGCCGACCCATCAGCCATGGCAGCTACATTACCTTCGCTGGCATTGCCGCAGCAATTAAGCGCCGGCATGGCCATTAATTCTTCCAGGCTGACCGCATTTTTAATGGCTTCGTCGGTGTCAACGGTTACTTCAGCCTTTTTCACCTTTTTAACGATAGGTGAAATAGCATCTTTGAAAGCTCCGTTTTGGAGAGCAACAGCCGCTTTTGCCTTGCTGGCCGCAGTGTATTCATCCAGTTGCAGACGGCTCAAGCCATTATTGCTGGCAATTATGTCAGCCAGGTCGGTAATGGTAAGTTCGCCATATTTATCGATCGGCTGGGCGTTAGTCTGTACTTCCAGCTTCTGATCATGGAAACACATGCTGTCCGGTCCAAATTCGTAGCGGGGATGGTAAATATAATAAGGGGCCTGACTGCTGGTTCCTATCCCACCGGTCATGAAAACTTTGTATTCGCCGGATACTATCTTATTATAGGCGCTGAACATGGTCTGAATGGCCCCAGCGCAAAGGGTATTCATGGTGAAACCGGCCGGGTCCTCAGACAATCCCGCCAACAACCAGCCGTGTCTGGCGACATTGGCCGGCAGACTGGTTTGGACAGATTCACTATATATACTGGCATCAAATTTAGCAGAATCAATTCCCGACCGTGCTACAGCTTCCTTCATAGAATTGGCTGCCAGATCCTGTGCTCTCTGGTCAGCAAATTGGCCACGATACAACCCAAACGGTGTTCGAGCGGCACCAACAATTACGACTTCTTGCATCGCAAATTACCTCACTTTCTTCTCTTAATCCAGTATTTCGATAATACCGGCTGCTCCGATACCACCGCCGCAGCACATGGTGGATAAGCCATATTTACCACCGGTGCGTTCCAGACCATATAAAAGCTTAGTGGTAATGATACATCCGCTTCCGCCCAGAGGATGACCGATGGCAATGGCTCCTCCCCACGGATTTATATGTTTGTCTTCCCATTCAAAGTCGATACCCCAGTCCTTTTCCCATTCTCTGTACACGGCCAGGGACTGACCTGCAAATGCTTCATTGAGCTCAATCGCATCCAAATCTTTCAGGGTCAAACCAGCTTTCTTCAAAGCGATTGCAGTAGCTGGTACCGGGCCTCTGCCCATGATGCTGGGATCGACTCCGGCAATACCGGCAGCCACAAATCTGGCCCGGGGTTTGATTCCTAGTTCGTCAGCTTTTTCCCGGGACATAATCAGAGCTACCCCGGCTCCATCATTTCTGGTGGATGAATTGGCAGCGGTAACAGAACCGTCTTTTTTGAAGACCGGTTTAAGTTTGGACATGGATTCCATACTAGGCTTACGGGGGCCCTCATCAGTATCAAAGATCCCTATGCTGCCATCTGCCTTCGGGTATTTAATCGGTATTATTTCTTTTTTAAAGTCACCTGCAGCGATGGATTTAAGGGCCAGAGTCTGGCTTCTAAAGCCAAAATTATCTTGTTCCTCGCGGCTTATATTATGAATATCCACCAGGTTTTCAGCTGTATTCCCCATGGGGATATTGCCATAACGTTCTGCGGGCGCACCTCCTGCGCCGCCTGCTAAAATGGCGTCTAATAATGTAACATTGTTGTTGCCGAAGGCTTGATTTGACCCATAGCTTAAGAAATATTCGCCCCCGCTCATGGTTTCTACCCCACCAGCCAGTATAATATCAGCAAAGCCGTTCTTGATCATTTCGGCGCCCTCTTCGATCGAAAGGAGACCCGAACCGCAGGCTATAGTAACGCAGGTGGCCGGGGTTTCTTCCGGCAGCCCTATTCTTAGCACCAAATTCCGAGCGATATTGGCACATTCACTATTCTGTTTGACCTGACCCATAATAACATAATCATACATGTCTTTTTTAACCTTGGCCTTGTTACGTTCCACTACTGCGGTGGCAACTTGGGAAAGTAATTCAATGGGACGTAAATCTTTTAGAGCTCCGCCCATCTTTCCCACAGCGCTCCTGGCCATGTCAACTATGACAACTTCTCTCATGTCTTCCCCTCCTATTTTCCTGGGCTTAAGGTAATGCTTGTCACCTATCTGCCCTTGTATTCAGGTTTTCTCTTCTCAACGAAGGCTTGCATGCCTTCCTTGGCATCTGCACTGCCGAAGATAGCCGTCCAGGCATCATGCTCAACTCTCATCGCGGTATCGGTATCCAGGCCCCAATTGGCGTTTATGACTGCTTTGAGCATCTTCAGTGTGAAGGGAGGCTTCTTGGCTAATTTTTGAGCCCATTCTTTAGCTGTACTCATCAATTCGGATACTGGAACCACTTTGTTGATCAGCCCCATCTCCAGAGCCTGCTGGGCATCTATCATACCACCAAAGAAAAGCATTTCTTTGGCTTGGCACATTGATAAATTTTGCACCAGCCGATGGGTCGCACCACCGCCGGGGAAGATACCGACATTAATCTCTGAGCAGGCAATTTTTGCATTATCTGCGGCTATGCGCAGGTCACACAACAATACGTTCTCGGCACCACCGCCCATGGCATATCCTGCTATGGCTGCAATAGTAGGTTTCGGCATCTCGGCCAGTGCCCTCTGACCAGCATAGTTATTGTCGGCATGTTCCCGGGCTTCCACTATTCCATACTGAGAAAGAGCCGGTAAATCTCCGCCAGCACTAAAAACCTTCTCGCCGCCAGTAAGGATTACCACTCTGACGTCAGGGTCCTGCCCCAGTGCGGTAAATATCTCCACACGTTCCCGGTTCACTTCATTATTTATAGCATTTAATACTTCCGGTCGATTAAACTGAACTGTGGCGATATGATCTTCGACCGTGACCAGCATGGTATTATATTTCTTATCCCTATATGACACTAAACACTGCCTCCTTTCCGATGCTATGAACCACAGTTATCGGTTACGGTCTATCCTGTGGCGTCAGCCGGATAAACCGTAACCATCTGCTTTTTAGACGTTTCAATCTTTGCACTTGTTTTCAATCAGACTAGTACAAAAACCATAATTAAAGTGATATCAAATTATTAGAATTTAACATCTGTTCTGGGTTTCTTTTCACCTGAAGTATAGTCATACCATCCTTTTCCACTCTTCCGGCCAAGATCGCCAGCGGTTACCAGTTTCTCCAAGGTAAGATTGGGGGCAAATTTGGAGTCTTTGTATCCGGCATAAAGGGTAGAAAGCACGCTGTAATTAACATCCAGGCCAACAAAATCCGCCAGTTCAAAGGGGCCCATGGGATGATTGGCGCCCGCTTTCATAGCCTTATCGATATCTTCTATGCTGGCCACGCCTTCTTCCATACACTTGTAGGCTTCACATCTCAATGCAGAATTGATCCGGTTTACGATAAAGCCGGGAACATCCTTGGCCACTACGGTTACCTTACCCATCTTCTGGGCAACTTCAACAACAATCTGAATGGTCTCATCAGAAGTCTTGATGGCGCGGATGATTTCACACAGTTTCATAACCGGCACCGGGCTAAAGAAATGCATGCCAATAAATTTATCGGTTCTTTTAACGGAAGCTGCTATCGAGGTAATGGGAATGGACGAGGTATTGGTGGCCAGAATGCATTCGGGTTTACATATGGCGTCCAGTTTAGAAAAGATGTCTTTTTTGAGATCGGCATTTTCATAAACGGCCTCAATGACCAAATCCGCATCAGCTCCATCTTCAAGTGAAGAACTGGGTTTAATCAGAGCCATGGTACTGTCAAGAGCCTCTTGAGTCATGGTGCCCTTTTCAACCTTTTTGCTGAAAAGCTTCTTTACTCCGGCGATCCCTTTTTCCACGGTAGCAGCAGAGATATCATATAGATACATTTCGTATCCTGCCTGTGCTCCCACCTGAGCAATGCCTGCGCCCATGAAACCTGCGCCAATTACCATTATTTTTTTTATAGCCATTTTCTTTTCCTCCTTCAATTCTTTCAATATCGCAATAATTTTCGTCTGTTTCCTGTGACGATGCGTGTTACCCCTATTTATCCAACATATTCCCAAATAGCTGCCACACCTTGGCCATGACCGACACACATGCTCTCAACCGCATATTTGGCCCCATAATAGGGCATTTCGTGCATCAGAGTGGTAGCAATTCTGGCTCCGGTGCAGCCCAGTGGGTGGCCCAGTGCGATACCGCTTCCACGGGGGTTCAGGAGCGGATGGTTGCGGATACCCAGCTCCTTGGTGCAATAAACTGCCTGAGATGCAAAGGCTTCATTTATTTCCCAAATATCGATCTGATCCATGGTCATCCCAGCCTGTTTCAAAACCATTGGAATGGCTATTGCCGGTCCAATGCCCATGTAAATGGGATCAACACCAATGGCCTTGTATCCTATTAGCTTCATCTTGGGTTTCAATCCCAGTTCCTTGCATTTTTCTCCGCTGGCTACCAGCACTACTGCTGCCGCATCATTGGTCTGGCTGGCATTCCCTGCTGTCACTGTGGCCAAATCGTCTTTCATAAATACTGTCTCCATTTTAGCCAGCGACTCCATTGTAGTGGATGCTCTGATGCCCTGATCCTTGTCACAGACTTCCATTTTGGTAGTGCCATCCTTCTGGAGAACCTCAGCTTCTATAGGCATTATTTCTTCTTTAAACATACCTTCTATGGTCGCCTTATGGGCTTTGGCATGGCTTTCCACTGCCATTTGATCCTGTTCTTCCCTGGTGATACCATACTTCCGAGCTACCATTTCTGCTGTCCATCCCATGCCCTTCGCATTGTCATCTGTAAACTCACCCAAGCGGGGATTGTGTTCATTTCCCCAACCCATAGGAACATGAGTCATATGCTGAACGCCACCGGCAAGAATCATTTCGGATCCCCAGCCCATGTTAATTTCAGATACAGCATTGAAGATCGCCTGTACCCCTGAAGAACAAAAACGATCAACGGTGCAGCCGGGAATACTGTATGGAAAACCACTCATGACGACCGCATAGCGACCAATGTTGCTGGCCATATCCTTGACTAGTGCAGTTCCTCCCAATATAACTCCGTCCAGTTCTTCCTTCTTGTCTTCTAATCCAGCCCGAAGCATCAGCTCATTCATTGCTTTGGCAACCAGATCATCAGCTCTAACGTTAGCAAAATAGGAATGCTTACCTGCTTTGGCAATAGCTGTACGGACGCTTTCAACCAAATATATATCTCTCATATTTTAAACTCCCTCCTATTTATAAAATATAATTAATTTACAATTAAAACTTCTTCCGGAACTTCTAAAACACTGGTATCGGCATTCTTAATAACCTGGGTCAGAGTAAATACGTTGGGCAAGGAGTTATTTACATAGTAACGGGCACTGGCCACTTTGCCTTTGTAGAAGTTAAGGTCAAAGTGGTCGGCAGGTAACCCGGCTATAGTCTTATTAGCAGTAATAGCTTGATCCATAAGGCACATAGCTACATATAGTTGGGCAAAAACGAACAGGGTCCTGATGGCATAGATGTTAACTAATTCACCCTGCTCAGCCTTGTTTGCCTGCCATGAAGCAATGGTTTGCCAAACCTCTTCCGCAGATTGGTAAGCTTTCTCCAGGGTAGCCATTTCCTTTTGTAAACCAGCTGAGTTTTTATTAGAGTCGATGAAATCCTTAATGCTTGCCATCCATTTCTTAAAAGGTTCGCCATTATCCATGGTCATTTTGCGGCCTACCAGATCGTTACCATGAATAAATGAGGTTCCTTCCCAAATTGTTAATACTTTTGAATCGCGCATATACTGTTCTACTGGATACTCTTTCGTGTATCCTACCCCGCCCAGACACTGAATGGCCTCTGCTGTCATCAATACTGCAGTTTCACTTCCATAGCACTTTACCAGAGGAGTCAATATGGCGGCAATATCTGCACATTCTTTCGCCTTGGCTTTATCACTGGAATTCCCGGCTATATCCAGGTTATAGAATCCTTTGAATATCATGGCTCTAATTCCCTCGGTATGTGCTTTCATATCCAGAAGCATTCTTCTTACATCGGAATGCTTAATAATGGGTACCCGCTCACCTTTAATGTAGCCCTGAACGCGGTCAATGGTGTATTGGGATGCCAAAGCATAAGCTTCAGATGCTTGATTGTTAGCATTATGTCCGGTTCCAATGCGGGATTCATTCATCATATTAAACATCATGCCTAAGCCTTTGGACCGGCCCTTCTCATCAGCTGCTTTACCAACCATAATCCCATAACATTCATCATTCTCTCCGAAGTTCAACATACAGGTAGCTGAGCCGTTAAGTCCCATCTTATGCTCGATAGCAATAGTGGTAACATCGTTTGATTTACCCATGCCGCCATCTTCATCAACCCAGTACTTGGGAACAATATATAGACCCAGACCAGCTGAACCTTTGGCTCCCTGCGGAGGGCGGGCCAGAACCATATGAATAGTGTTCTCAACTATGGATCCATCTCCAGCGGTTATAAACATTTTGGTTCCTTTTATCTTCCATATTTTGGGATCTTCAGTGGGGTAAGATCTGGTCAGGGCATCGCCTACGTCTGAGCCAGCCGAAGGTTCTGTCAGGTTCATAGTTCCCTGCCAATCACCGCTAAGCATCTTGGGAAGGAACCTTTTTTTGTCTGCCTCGGTTCCAAATTCTATAATTAAGTTAGCAGCACCGGAAGTAAGTTTGATGTTTGAACCCATAGCCGGACAGGCTGCAGCAATCATTTCTGCGCAGGCTTTGTATAATAGCAAAGGCATTCCACCGTCAAGCTCGATGCATTCGCTGCTGGAACCCCATCCATTTTTCTGCAGAAATTGGAATACTTCTTTGTATCCGGGTGGATTGGTAACCACACCGTTTTCAAATTTAACCGGGTTCTTATCACCCTCGGCGTTGATGGGGCTAACCACCTCGCGAGCGACTTTGTATGCCTCGGTCATAATCGTATCAACATCTTCTATTCCGAAGTATTCCTTAAAACGGTCACAGGCTAGTACTTCTTCGGTTGGCAGCCATTCTTTTAAGATAAATTTGAGATCGCGAACATTATATTTAAATTCCATGATGATTCCTCCTAATTACTATTCACCTGTATAAACTGGTTTGCGTTTTTCCAAAAAGGCATTCATACCCTCTTTAGCGTCTTTGGTCCCGTAAGTCATTGACCAACCATGAGTTTCGATCTGCAAGCCCTTTTCCAGGCTGGTGCTCCAGGCCGCGTTGAGGGCTTCCTTGGCCATTCTCAAAGAGAAAGCCGGTTTGCTGGCTAATTGCTGTGCCAGTTTCATGGTCGTTTCTTTTAATTGATCGAGGGGAACCACTTTGTTTACCAATCCCATGGAGAGGGCCGTCTGTGCGTCAAAGACCTTCCCCGTGAAAATCAACTCCTTGGCATTGCAGAGCGACATATGTTGGGGAAGTCTCTGGGTTGCGCCACCACCGGGGAATATCCCCACATTGATTTCCGGCAATGCAAATTTGGCATTGTCCGCGGCAATTCTCAGATCGCAGCACATGGCGTTTTCAAAGCCGCCACCCATACAAACTCCAGCTATCATGGCGATGGTAGGCTTGGGAAGGTTCGTTAGCATCAAGCCTCCCGATACGTTTTTATCAATAAACTCCCGTGCATCTTTAACTCCGTAATTGACCATGGATGCCAAATCTCCGCCTGCGCTGTACGACTTGTCATCACCGGTAATAATCAAAACTTTGATTTCGGGATCAGCACCGGCTTGAAAAATAGCATCACTGCGTTCCGTTACCATCTGGGCATTAGCAGCATTTAATGCCTCGGGGCGGTTAAACTGTAAAATGGCAATATCGCCCTCTTTTATTACCTTGATAAACTTGTACACTCCATCTGTGAATGACAAGATCACCAGCCCCCTTCTTAAGAAATAGATTTCATACTTAAGCTTTGCAAACAATCCAATCAACTATTAGAAGGGGTAATGGCAGAATCGCATTGTTTGTCTAATCGTTTTCGTATGCAATAGTATTTTTACTGCCACTACCCTACATCTAGCTGGATCTAATTATTAAATACATTTTTTTCTACATAATGATTCCGCTGTGGTTTGTTCCTACCAGGTTGCCGCTTTAGACTATCTTGTTGCTTCTGGTCCAGAGTCCCTGTTCGCCAGCCGCTTTTATTAATTCATCTCTAAAATCGGGATGAGCAATTTCAATCAGCATTTCGGCCCTTCTGAAGGTTGATTTACCCATCATATTAGCTATACCGTATTCTGTTACTATATAAGGAGCGAAGGTTCTAGGAACCGTAACAATAGTCCCCGGACTTAAAAATGGTACAATTCGGGAAAGGGTTTTACCTTTTGAAACCTTGGTTGAAGTCATACAAATAAAGGGCTTGCCCCCTTTAGAATTCATGGCACCTATGGTAAAATCAAGTTGGCCGCCGGAGCCTGAAATATTTCTGAAACCAGCAGACTCCGAGTTTATTTGACTGAATAGATCGATTTCTACTGCATTATTGATAGCCATAACCTTATCGTTCATGGCTATTCTTGCGGGAGAGTTGGTTATGTCCACCGGGAAGGTTGCTAAAGCCGGATTCCGGTCCATGTAGTCATATAATTTCTGAGACCCCAGGGCAAAGGTGTAGGTGATCTTTCCCTGGTCGATATTTTTCTTGGCTCCGGTGACTATTCCTTTTTCAACTAAATCAATGAAACATTCAGCCATCATTTCCGAATGAATCCCCAAATCTTTGAGGTCAGTATCAGCAATCATTTTGCCGATCATGGACGGCATAGCCCCAATACCAAACTGGAGAGTAGCTCCATCTTCAATCTGTTCGATAATTAATGATGCAATCTTTTTTTCGGCATCCGAAACAGGAAACTCAGAGGGGAAGGCAACCATCGGGGTGCTTTTTTCTACAATATAGTCAACCTCGGAAATATGGATACATTCCTGTTCTCCACCCAGGCACCAAGGCACCTGATCGTTTACTTCAAGAATAACTATATCGGCTGCGTCGCAAATGAGCTTGGCATAGGAACATGACGGCCCGAAGTTAAAGTAGCCGTTGACATCCGGGGGTGTAGTCATAATCATAGCAACCGCTATGTGACCATAATTTTCCATTCTTACGTTATAAGGACATTGACCATAGTTACCCGGTAAATAATAGGCAAGATCCTTGTCTCCCAGATGTCTGTCGTGAGCACTGAAATGACCGCTGTGATAGGTGAAAGATTTTTTCTGCGGGTCAGCCGTGGCTACTTTGGGATCAAACAGAATGCAAACACCTTTGACCCAGACATCTTTTACTTCGCCTACCCGCTTGGATAACGCTTCATCTAGAGCCCGTGGTGCCATAGAAAAATGACCGTACCAAACAAAATCACCGGATTTCACTACTTTTACTGCTTCATCTGGAGTACGCAGCTTATCTCTATATTGATCTGCATAATTTCCCAATTTTTTTCCTCCTTTTTTTATATGGATTATTAAAGATGCTAGTTGAAAAAATATTTTACTTGGACTGACACCCCTATTCTGGTTGCGTCACTCGATAAATCACCTCCCATTAAAAATATTTCCGATATTTAACCTGTCTCTTTTTATGAACACGCAATTTGTGTGCCAGAATTATTTAGATCTATTTTCAAAAACCGTAATCAATCGCCGGAAGTCAGACTATGCTGATCTTATACTGATGCATATTACTAATAAATGCATAGAAGATGTGTGCGACATACTATACATGTGTATGACTATCCTTACAACCAGCACCTGTTCTGCCCATCATTAGCTTAAGTAATTAGCTTTCACAAACTTAAGCAGACCTTTTTAGTGCAAACTCTTTTTCCCAGTATCGGGTGCCTCTGGAAACTTATTGCTAATATACCCAAGGCCTCTAATAAAGAAACTAATGCCCCAAAGCACAAAGAAACATGCCACAAAATCAAATGCGCTTAACACAAGTGCTCCTTGCATAGTATCTGGAATAATTGGCGTCATTTAAATCACCCCCAATAAAGTAAGCATGATTCCACCTGCTACCGCAGTTCCTAACACACCTGCCAGGTTTGGTCCCATGGCATGCATTATTAAATTGTTGCGTTTATTGAACTGAATGCCAACCATATGGGATACCCGGGCCGCCATGGGTACAGCTGCAATACCGGCAGAGCCGATTAGCGGGTTAATCTTTCCTCCACTCATCTTACACATCAGTCTTGCCCAAAGAGCGCCACTGGCCGAACCACTTGCAAATGCTATCAATCCCAGGCAAACAATTTTCAAGGTTTGAATATTGGCGAAGTTTTCAGCACTCATGGTTGATCCAATAGCAACGGCTATAAATACGGTAACAATATCTAAGAATGGTCCTCCTATAGTGTTGGCCATTCTATCGTTAACACCTGACTCTCTAAGTAAGTTGCCTAACATCAAGCAGGAAATCAACGGCGCGATGGGCGGTAACAAAACCAGGACTATTATAATCATCATAATGGGGAAAATAATTTTCTCACGCTTGGAAACCGGCCTCATTTTCTCCATGGCTATTTTTCTTTCCTCTAAAGGAATAATGGCCTTCATAATGGGTGGCTGAATTAAAGGCAGTAATGCCATGTAAGAATAGGCAGCAACAGCTACCGGGCCCAGCAAATGCGGAGCCAGTTTGGTTGCCACATATATAGCCATGGGGCCATCTGCTCCACCTATTATGCCAATAGCACCCGCCTCAGCCATAGTAAAGCCCATAAGCTTGGCTCCTATTAATGCAATAAAAATACCCAGATGGGCAGCTGCCCCGAGAATAATAGTACTTGGATTGGCAATCAACGGTCCAAAGTCTGTTATTGCGCCAACCCCTAAAAAAATCAGCGGAGGGTAAATCACTCTGGCTATTCCCTGGTAGTTTAAATACAAAAGCTCACCGGCCTCCATTAACCCTGTACCTGGAATGTTCACCAGAATACACCCAATCCCCATGGGCACTAAAAGCAATGGCTCATAGTGCTTTACAACTCCGAAATATACAAACAATATCCCAAAACTTAACATTATAATATGGGCAGGAGTAAAATTGTACAGTCCTGTTCCTTCCCCCATTGCTATTATCATGCGTGAAAGTTCCACAAACAATCTCCTTTCAATTAGCCAGTCTTGTTTCGGCAGTCATAATTGCTGAAACCGGCTTTACATAGTTTTTCCTATTAGACATCCTGGGAAAAATGCGATAATAACCGCCTATATTGTGTACACGGTTTAAAAAATTATTCCCCCCTTTTTGACTAGCGGTGTAGTACTTAAAATTGGCCTCCTTTAGTAATCCTTTAGCCGTTCATCTGGTTGTAACTATTTCCAGCGCAATCATAGAGGTTGCACCGGTATGGCCAGATCATTTTTAGCTGCAAAGAATACCGCCAAGTACCAATCAAAAGGCTAAGAATCGAAAACCTATTTTGAATTCGAATCACAAATAAAAAAGCTTCTAAAATCTATTTAAAATTAACTATTCTTGATATTCATAGCAGTAACGGCATTTAGCGTGACAATATTTGAATACGCAATTTTCATGCCAAGCACCAGATATCAGGAATGTTCCCCCTAAATACAGATGCTTTCAGCCATAATCAGATGCTTGCATTGTTCGTCTTTCCCAAGCTGCCTGAATGCACATTCAATACATTTCCTTCTTTCTTATCTCCCTTTCTTGTACCCGTGACCTCAACAACAACTGTCTAAGGAACCGTACACATGTGTATATATCCGTACATTTTGATTGTCCCATTGGGATTTTCAAGCCATCCTATAAGCAGATTGTTTCGCCCGTTTATCAAAAAAGTCTTTAAAAACACCTACTCAATATCCCCTCTTCACTTAATGCAATAGTCACTATTATGGGGGCAAACTATGCTTAGTGTGCCCCTAAGGTGTACCCGAAGCCACAGTGTGGCCAGCGTCATAATTCCCTTCGGTTAAGCTCTGTTCTTGCTTTAGGTGGCTTAAGGTGAATACTTAATTACTAGAAAATTGAGGTCTTGCCAATCCCCAAAAAGCCCATTTTTCTTATAAGATACTAAAAGGAAGTTTATTATTATGCGATTCATAATAATATGTGGCATAACTTTTGCATGATAAAGAATAGTGAGATGTTGTCGTCGGTTTTTATCTACTAATACCTAAATGGAGTGAGACAATGATTACCCATAGGTATTACAGGTAAAACTGAAAAAGGCGTTATTAAGACGTAAGTTTTAAAGTGACTTGCTTATTAGTGTTTGAGAACCACAGTATCTATGAATATTCGTGGATTCAAAGGATTCGGGAGGTGAAATGAAGCCTAACTTTTTCATAAGAACAAACATTAAATTAATTAAAATTAGGAGGTATACACAATGGCAAATTTAGAGAGTCCTTTAGCAGGAAAGATACTGGAAATTAACATGGAGGTAGGTCAAGTAGTTACCGAGGATGATGAAGTAATAATCTTAGAGGCTATGAAGATGGAAAACCCAGTATTTGGGCCTGCAGGCACAGTGAAAGAAATTAAGATCAAGGTCGGGGATAAAGTACAAGAAGGCGATGTTTTAGCTGTAATTGAGTAGAAACCCGGAGAATTTTGAGGTATAGCCCTCAACCTGTAAAGTTGGGGCAGTTCTATATAATATTAAGGGAGGGTATACACAATGGATTTCGGATTAACCGAAGAGCAGAAAATGGTTCAGGATATGGCCCGCAATTTCGCTGAAAAGGAAATTGCTCCTTATGTTGACCAGGATGAAGAAAACCACTACTACCGCAGAGAAATACTGACTAAAATGGGCGATTTGGGCCTGTTAGGGTGGAGCATACCAGAAGAGTACGGCGGAAATGGCATGGGTTGGATGGAAGCTGTCTTAGCTTTATATGAAATAGCCAAGGTTCATACTTCCTGGAGGCTAAGTATCAGCGGTAACTGCTGGGGCCCAGCCATGACTATTAATCAGTATGGTACTGAAGAACAAAAGCAAAAGTATATACCCGGCCTGGTAAGTGGGGCATCTGTAGGTAGCTTTGCTATAACCGAAGCCAACTCCGGTTCTGATGTTGGTAGTATGAAGACCTTTGCAGAAGACAAAGGCGATCACTGGCTGATGAATGGTACCAAGATGTGGATATCAGGCGGCCACACTTGCGATGTTGGTCTTGTTTATGCAGTTACAACCAAACCTGGAGGCGCTAATGGCCTGTCCTGCTTTATAGTTGACTACAATAATACCCCGGGCATCACTAGAATTCCAATCCTTAAGAAAGTCGGCATGTGGACTGCTCCGACTTCAGAACTAGTGTTTGAAAATGCAGTGATTCCAAAGGAAAACCTTTTGGGTCCTCTAAACAAAGGTTTTCTAATTTGTATGTGGATGTTAAATAACACCCGTATGGGTTGCGCAACCGGTTCGGCAGCACTTTCAGCTGCATGCCTGGAAGGTTCTGCTCAATATGCCAATGAGCGTACTCAGTTTGGTAAAGCAATTGGAAAATATCAAATGATCCAGCAGCAGATTGCTGAAATGAAACTAGAAGATGAAGCAGCCAAATATCTTGTTTACCGTGCTGCATGGTTAAAAGATAATAATTTACCCAGTCAGCAGGCTACTTCAGTGGCTAAGCTATCTGGTTGTATGGCAGCGGTTCATGGTGCCAACATGGCCATGAAACTCTACGGTTCCTATGGTTATTCTACCGAATATCCATGCGGCAGATGGCTCCGCGATGCCAAGCAGTTTGAAACTCTAGAAGGAACATCTAACATCCATATGCAGATTATCGCTAACATTGAGCTTGGTTACCAACCCAACAGATAGTGTGCTAATAGTATTGATAATACCTGCTGTTTATGGTAATTGAATGGAGGAATTAAAATGGGATATGCTCTACATCCATACTGGAAGGAAATGCCCCCCATTGGTAAGCAATTAGCCCGCGAGCTTAAAAAGAATATTGAGGAAATAAAAGCAGCTGAAGCAGTTGTGGCTGCAGAGGTAGACAGAGTTAAAAATAATGGAAAATCAACCGAAAAAATGAACCAAAGTGGTGAATGGTCAGCATGGCAGCGCCTGGAGTACCTGGTTGATCCAGGCACCTGGTGTCCATTGCATACTATCTATGATCCGGCTAATAATGAAGAAGGCAACACCGGAGTAATCGACGGAATAGGCAAAATAGACGGGAAATGGGCCGTCATCATCGCCTCCAACAATAAAGTAATGGCTGGTGCATGGCTTAATGGACAAGCCGATAATGTGCTACGGATAACCGATATCGCCAAAAGACTACACATTCCCCTGGTATGGGTGCTCAACTGTAGTGGTGCTAAGTTGATGGAACAGGAAACGCTTTATCCCAATCGCAGAGGCAGCGGCACCCCCTTTTTCCGTCATGCAGAACTGCAAAAACTCGGAATACCGATTATCGTTGGCATATATGGAACCAACCCTGCTGGTGGCGGTTACCACTCCATAAGTCCTACTGTTATAGTCGCCCACAAAAAAGCTAATATGGCTGTTGGCGGCGGAGGCATTGTTGGCGGCATGAACCCCAAGGGCTATATTGACGATGAAGCTGCTGATGCTTTGATTGAACAGACCCGCAAATTCAAGGCAACTCCTCCGGGCAGAGTTGAAATTCATCACGATGTAACCGGTTTCATGAGAGATGTCTGTGATACCGAAGAAGAAGTTCTGGATCAAATAAAAAAATACATGAATGCTATGCCTGCATATGCCCCGGACTTTTTCAGAGTAGCAGATCCTGCTGAGCCCAAATTCCCTGCAACTGACCTCTATAGTTTGGTTCCATTTAACCAGAAGAGAATTTATGCTATGGATGAAGTACTGGCTCGGCTTTTTGACAATAGTGAGCATATGGAATTCAAACCTGACTATGGCATCGAAATGTACTGTGGACTTGCTAAAATTGATGGCTATGTTTGTGGTTTTATTGCCAATAACCAGGGAGCATTGGGTGCCGATTATCCTAAATATGCCGATTATCAAGGCATTGGCGGAAAATTATACCGCGAGGGGCTCATTAAAATGAGCGAGTTTGTAACCTTCTGTGGTCGTGATCGTATTCCAGTTATCTGGGTACAGGATACCACCGGTATCGACGTTGGTGACACTGCTGAAAAACAGGAGATGCTGGGACTGGGAATGTCTTTGATATATTCCATAGAACAAAGCGACAATCCTATGATGACGATTTTATTGAGAAAAGGTACTGCGGCTGCTCACTATGTGTTGGGAGGCCCTCAAGCCAATAATAATAACGCCTTTACTCTGGGCACTGCCACCACTGAAGTCTATGTAATGCACGGAGAAACGGCAGCAGCAGCTTCGTATGCACGTCGGCTTCTTAAGGACAAGGATGATGGTAAGTCATTAGATCCTACCATAGCCAAAATGAATGACATGATTCAACAGTACTACGATAAATCCAGACCTGCATTCTGTGCTAAAACAGGAATGGTTGATGAAATCGTCGACTACACTGACCTACGTAAATATTGTAAGGCATTTGTAGGTTCGGTTTACCAGAATCCGAAATCAATTTGTGCTATTCACCAGCAGATAACTCCAAGAGTTATCAAGGGCTAATTAATGGATCCAGGAAAATTATCTAGTTAATTCACCTCCTCTTTAACATAGATGCCACTCTTCTTATGCGAGCCGTTTTTAACCCTCACGTTTTACGGTGGACATAAGAAGGTGGTACTTTTTATTTCTCTTGCAAAATGATATTGTTAGCATGCGAAGGAGGATTCAAGCAGAATGGCAAATATGCAGATGAACATTAATAATGAGGCTTCCTTGCCGCATAAGCACATCAGCCTGCTGGGAAAGGAAGTATATCTATATAGGGAAGTATCTTCAACTAACACTATTGCTCGGCATATGGCTCTATCCGGAGCACCGGAAGGCACCATAGTTATGAGCAAGTCTCAGACCGCTGGAAAGGGACGAGGAAGGATTAATCGTCAGTGGGTTTGTCCACCGGGCAAAGGGCTCTTAATGTCAATGGTATTGAGACCTGAAATCTGCGTGCAACTGGTTCCCCAACTTACACTTCTCTGCGCAGTAGCAGTTGCCGAAGCCATAAAGAAAGTTACTGGCTGTGCAGCAGGCATCAAATGGCCTAACGATATTCTCATAGGTGGCAAAAAGGTGTGCGGCATACTTGCCGAGGGTAGTTTTTCCAAGAGCGGTCCCGAGTATGTAATCATCGGCATTGGAATCAACGTTAATCTAGATCAACCCGATCTGCCTGCTGATTGTATGAAAACCAGCACCTCGCTAAAACTTGAACTTGGTCAGCGCGTTTCTCGGCTTAGCGTACTGAAGCAATTTATCAGTACCTGGGAGGAACATTACCAGGGTTTCCTAAAAGGAGGACTGGAGTATGTCCGCCGCCACTGGATTAAAAATAACGTTATCCTCGGACGTAATGTTACCATTAATAGAGAAAAAGATTCTATCAGCGGACAGGCTGTTGACATCAGTGAAAATGGCGGACTTATGGTAAGGTTATCCGATGGAAGTATTCAGGAGTTTCTCGCCGAGGACGTAAGTATTGGCAGTAATTCTTTCTGCAGTAATACTTAAGGCTCTATTATTTAATCTAATATGCCAGCACGGTCTGCTATTCTCTAATGGAATCGGGCAGCTGTATCTTAAACACCGCACCGCCATACTCCCCATTATAGGCTTCAATGCTTCCCTGGTGTCCTTCAATAATAGCCTTGGTTATTGCCAGCCCTATTCCGCTTCCTCCATGATCACCCCTATAGAACCGATCAAAAATCATCTTTTCCTCTCCATTTTTAAAACCAGCTCCATCATCTGCGATAGTAATCACCTTTTTACCATTACTTGCCGCACAGTTGATAATTATATTAGAGCGAGCATACCTTAAACCGTTGCTGATAACATTTATAAATACTCGTTCTAACTTCTCTTCATCACAGTAGCTATCCAGGTTAAAATCTCCTTGCATGCTTATGGTAACTTTCTTTTCTTGTGCCATCTGCTTCAAACTCCTAATGGATTTTTCCACGATTTCACCCAAGTTAGCCATATTAAATTTGAAACTGTCATTTACATTGTCCAGGCGGGTAAGATAAATAATTTCTTCCACCACCCGCTTTAGCCTCTGACTCTCTTCTATTATAATATCTAAGCTTTGTTCAACTTCCGCCCCTTCCACGATACCGTCTTTGATGGCTTCCGCATAGCCCTGTATAGACATGAGCGGCGTTTTTAATTCGTGAGAACTGTTCTGTAAAAATATTTTTTGCCGCTCATCGTAAGCCTTAAGATTGTTGGCCATACTACGGAAGCATTGCGCCAGTTCTTCAATCTCATCTCCGGTTTGGATACCTAATTCCGGTATGGGTGCCTTAACGGAAAAATTATTCATGCTATGCATTAATTGACGGATGGGCTGGGTGAAGCTTTTCTCCAACCTCCAGGCAATAAGGAGGGCAAAAAATATCGCAATCAAAAAACTAAAAACTTCGGTTTGCCGTGCCAACAGGTTGATATTTTTAATGTCTTTCTGTTTGCTGAATACAATTACGTGTCCTTTTTCTACTCCGCTTTCGGTCACAATCGGAATGTCTTGACTGACAAAGTCCCGCGCAAAAGTCTTATCCTGCCTTGCCTGTTGAAATTCCTTTTTCTCTGCTTGATTCAAGTTGCTGTATATCTGTATGTCCAATTTATTGAATACGATAACTTTTGAATCAATCCATCGTCCGGCTACTTTTAGCTGTTGGCGCTCAACAATCATCTCCCTCAGACTACTAATGCTATCGTTTAATGGCGCTTTGGCCAGAGTAGCGGCTATAAATTGACCCTCAGCTTTAATTTCTTTACGAGCCTCAACCAAGAGGTATCTCTGAGACAGAAAATGAAAAGATACCCCGCTGACGATAAATCCCACCAAGAGTACGATTAAATAAGTTATAAATAATTTATTGCCAATCTTCATTTTAATCATCCAGCCTGTACCCATAGCCCCAGACGGTGGTGATCTCCACAATGGATTCGCTGGCATGCAACTTCTTTCTGATGCGCTTTACCAGATCATCAACTATTCTTGCTTCTCCTATATAGTCATAGCCCCATACCTTCTCAATCAGATATTCACGAGTAAAGGATCTGTTTTTGTTGTGCAGTAAAAACGCAAACAGCTCATACTCTTTAGCGGTCAGCTTTATTTCGGCCCCGTCTTTCTCTATATACCGTCTCCCTGGATAGAGCACGACGTCCTTTAATACTATCTCCCCAGCTTGTTGAAGGCTTTTATCCAGCCGCTTGAAAATATTTTTTATCCGGGCTACTAATTCACGGGGGCTGAAGGGTTTGGTTAAATAATCATCCCCGCCTAGCTCTAGCCCAAGAACCCGGTCAAACTCCTCATCACGAGCAGATACAAATATTATGGGGGTATCACTGCTTTTTCTTATTTCTTTGCACAGCTCCAGTCCATCCCGTCCGGGCAAGGTAATATCCAGTACCACTAGATCCGGGTGGATTCTTTCTATTTCTGGCAGTAAGTTCTGCTCACCGAAAAAAAGGGTTACCATGTATCCCTCTTTTTCTAAGTACTTTTTTATTAAATCTCGGATGTTTTTTTCATCATCCACCACGAATATATGTTTCATGAATAATGACCTCCATATGCAAAGTATACCATGTGGAGTGTCTAATATGTCTCCGGCTGACACAACGAAAATCCAATAGCGTGTCAAAGGAACCTTGCCCTTGACACGCCATATCCGGGTTTACCAAAGAATGCTACTTGCCCTGTAAAGCTTGGATAAACTGATCTTGGGCTGCATTTATTGCAGCTATTTTAGTGTTGATAGCCTCTCGGGTGATTATAATTTGATCCAGGATGCTTTGCATCTGGGCCTGGTCTTGAGCCTGACGGGCAACTTTCATCGCCTCCCAATTCCCTTTCTGGCTCTCCCGCAAATTTTTCAGATCTGCTCTCAAGCTTTGGTTAGCGCTGCGTTGCGCTTTAATAACGGGCAGGATTTCTTTATTATTGGCAGTTTTGGCAGCCTGGATGAGCTCTTTGATTTGTTGATTCTCAGCCTTTATTTGCTCACGGCTGGCTTGGCCCTCCTCACGCAGGCTTAGCAGTTGGTCATAGTTTAACAATTCTTTGACCTTAATTTGGTTGGCAGCTTTCTCGGTCCGGGCCTGCTTATTATCGGCCCCATCTCCCACAGCCAGAGCGCTTCCGGCCAATCCGAACAACATTAATCCCATGAGCACTAAAGTTAGCATTTTCCTCATTTTCATTTCTCCTTTCAATTTTGTTTTTTTACTTACCTTATTCTATCTGCCGGATTAGGAATAATCGTGATAAAAATTAGTGAAATGTATGTGAAATGTTTTTGTAATAATCTGTTTTTAACCCACCTGCACGTACATATTTACTCCTCATCTGGTATAATATCCACATCCATTCCTTAGGAACGGCGAAATAATCACTTGCGATAAAATATCCGCTTAAAAGCGATAAGTAATTGTTTTGCCGCTCCTTAGAATTATAATAGAGGAGCGATTCCGGCATGAACCAGCGTTTGCCAGCATTTGACAGATTACGCGTGGGGGCAACTTTTGCAGTAATTGCCATTCATATTACAGCTGCTTACCTGCTTATTTCGCCGGTTGCTTACTTCGCTAACCAATGGGTGCGCTTTGCTGTCCCGCTCTTTATTATAATGTCAGGCTTTCTTATCTATCATGCCGACCTTAATCTAGGATTTCTTCCCCTCGCTGTCTTTTATCGGAAACGCCTGGGCAAGGTTCTGGTGCCCTATCTTATTTGGACCTTACTGTATGGTTCCTTAAACTACCTGGCTTCCGGCGCACCTCACCAGCTGCATCTGCTGATAATATTTTGGGTTAAGCATCTGGTAAGGGGAACTGCCTTTTATCATCTCTATTTTCTGGTCATCATTTTACAACTCTATGTCCTATATCCTTTTTTAAGAAAGCAGCTAAAAAAAAGCTGGGTCACCTGGATGTTAGCCTCCTTCCTACTGACTCTCACCACCCAGACTATCCTCTACCTGAACATGATGAACCTCATCACCCTGCCCGTAAGTTACCAGAATCTATACCTGGTAGCATTTCCTGGGTGGATTTTCTACTTCGTACTGGGCATGTCCGTTGCCCTTAAAAAGGATGCTTGGGAGAATTATCTACGAGAGCATGGAGTCTTACTAGGGCTGGTCTATTTAATCAGCCTGGGGCTTTTGCTGCTGGATAGCCATTTTACCTCAACCTATGGCTCTTCCATCCGCCCCAGTGTTATTCTCTATACCGTGAGCAGTTATTTTTTCTTCTATGCCGTGGCTTTGCGGTCAAATAACGCGCTAAGCTCCTGTCTCACCTGGCTTTCCCACCAATCTTTCCTAGTCTTTTTAATGCACCCGCTAGTATTGATGGTTTTAGTTTTTATGGCTCCTCGACTGAATCAACCTGATTTATGGGCAGGCACCGTGGGGATGTTGTGGCTCTATCTGGCTACTGTAGCAGGAACCTTGTTAATAACGTATATGACTAGCTTGACTCCTCTGGCTGCCTGGTTAGGCGGCACCAGCCAGAAATTTTCTCAAGTAAAATAATCTCTTGCCCTTTATAAAATGCAGTGCTATCATATCATTAAGTATACTATGTTTACTAATTTAGTTTACTTGGTGACACACTCTCTTATACGATTATTCACTTAATGATCGGTCAATACTAGTTCCAAGTAATCTCAGGTTGGGAGGGACGTAATTAATGGAAAAGAAGACCCCAAAACCACTTATTTTGCTGCTGCTGCTCCTGTTGGCAGGAGGTTCTTATTGGGTCTATATAAAATATTTCCCTGCAATAAGTTCAAACATTCTAGCCACAGGTACCATTGAAGCTACAACGGTTGATTTAAACGTGAAGGCTGCAGGAACCATTAAGGCCTTGGCTTTACAGGAAGGCGAAGTCGTTAAAAAAGATCAGCTGCTGGCTGAGCTAAGCCGCAGCGACCTGGCAGCCCAGCGGGAAAGAGACGCACTGGGGGTTTTAGTAGCGGAAGCTAAGCTGGCCGATCTGGGTTCGGGAGCACGCGGCCAGGAAATCAAGGAAGCTATTGCTAACCTGAATATAGCCCAAATTAATCTGGATAAGTCCAGTCTGGATTTAGACAGATCGGAGAAACTTTACAAGGAAGGTGCACTCCCACAACAAGATCTGGATCAGGTTCGGGTAAGTTTCAACCTAAAGAAAAGCCAACTCGAAATCGCCCAATCCAGGCTGAGTTTGCTTGAGGCAGGCAACCGCCCCTCCCAGGTAACCGGGGCCGCAGCTGAGGTTGAGAGAGCTAAAGCTATCTTGAAGGCAACAGAAAGTATGTTGGAGGATATGAAAATATATAGTCCCATTGACGGAACCATTCTGAGTAAAAACTATGAGCCGGGCGAATATGTGGCGATGGGGGCTGCTCTCGCTACCATCGCAGACCTGAACAATCTGTGGATAAAGGTCTATATACCTACTGATGACCTGCCTGCTGTGAAGCTTGGGCAAAAGGTTCATTTTAATATCAGCGGTGACAAAAATCAGTACAGCGGAACAGTTACCCATATCTCTTCCAAAGGGGAGTTTACCCCCAAGACCATCCAAACCAAGCAGGAAAGAACCAATGTAGTTTTTGCAGTAAAAATAAGCGTAGAAAACCAAAACAGTATACTTAAACCAGGTATGCCAGCTGATGTCATTTTTGATCGCAACTAATTAAGTAACTGCGGGGACTGAACAAGTGAAGAGTAAACAAGGAAACGGTTATCTTGTTTATCCCAAATTAAGTAATTACCCCTGAAGGGTGCGATATATTCAGGCATGGAACTTTGGAGGTTTTTGGCGTGATTATTACCAGCGGTTTGAGCAAATCATTTGGCCAGGTGCAGGCAGTAGAAAGAGTAGACTTGCATGTAACTGAAGGCACCATTTTCGGGCTGGTAGGGCCTGATGGCGCGGGTAAAACCACCCTCTTGCGCATGATATGCGGACTAATAACCCCGGATGAGGGAGAAGTAATCTTAGCAGGATATCCTGCCAGGGAAATGGAACAGGCCAAAGAAAACCTGGGTTATATGCCTCAGCGTTTCAGTTTATACGGGGATCTGACCATAATGGAAAACATAAATTTCTTCGCCGCCATGTATAAACTAGATAAGCATACCATCAGAGAACGCGCTGACGAGATACTGTCCCTAACCAATCTTAGTGAATTTAAACAACGCTTAGCCGATAATCTGTCCGGCGGAATGAAACAGAAGCTGGCCTTAACCTGCGCCCTGATTACTAGGCCTAGACTCCTGATTTTAGACGAACCGACTTACGGAGTGGATCCTGAATCGCGCAAAGAGTTCTGGAAAATCCTATACCGATTAAATCGTGAAGGTATGACTGTAATGGTCTCAACCGCCTATATGGATGAAGCGGAATTGTGCACCCAAGTAGCTTTTATCAACGAGGGTAGAATTAAGGCCAATGATTCTCCTGTCGGGCTAAGGAAATCTTTCGGCCATCACATACTGGAAGTCAGGGCCGTTGTCCGAGATCCTTATATACTTAACGACTTGCCACCAGTATTAGACGTCTCTTTTTTCGGTTATAAATACCAGGTAGTGGTAGATGACGTTTTGGTCGCAACCGAATCGATCGTAAAACATCTGCGGGGAAAAAGTATTTCTCTGGTCTCGATTAACGAAGTCTCTCCTTCAATGGAAGACGTTTTTGTTCTCCTGGCTGAAAAAGAGGTGGTCTGATGGAATATGCCATAAGCAGCCACGACCTGACCCGGGTTTTCGGTAAATTTACAGCGGTGGATAGACTAACCCTGAATATCCGAAAAGGTGAAGTCTGCGGTTTTTTAGGGCCTAACGGGGCGGGCAAATCCACTGCTATTCGCATGCTGTGCGGTATCCTGGAACCCAGTTCCGGTACTGCCACTGTACTAGGTTATGACCTCTTACGGGAAGCAGAGAAGATTAAAAACAATCTCGGGTATATGTCGCAAAAATTCAGTCTTTATGAGGATTTAAGTGTTATAGATAACCTTTCTTTCTATGCTGGAATCTATAGCATCCCTCGCCATCAACGCTCAGATCGGATTGCCGAAATGCTAAGCTTGGCTGATATTGCTGATCGGAAGAGTTCGCTCGTTGCAAATCTAAGCGTAGGTTGGAAACAGCGTTTAGCCTTGTGCTGCGCAATTATTTCCCGTCCTGCCATTGTTTTTCTGGATGAGCCCACCAGCGGAGTCAGTCCCACCAGCCGGCGACAGTTTTTTAATATTATTCAAAACTTGTCCCACCAGGGAACCACTGTTATTGTAACCACCCACTTCATGGATGAGGCCGAACGCTGCGACCGGATTGCCTTTATGTCTGATGGAAAATTAATGGCTCTAGATACCCCAGATAATCTAAAAAAAGATATCATCCACGGCCAGATGGTAGAACTAGAATTACCACATCCTATGGACCGGCTGGAAAACATAGAAGCCCAACCTTTTGTCCTAGAATGCAGTATGCACGGAGCGTTCATTCATGTTCTTCTGAACACCCAATCGGACATTCCTGCCCTGCAGGATTTTATCGGCGTTCAGCCCAGGCCGATCATGCCAACTCTGGAAGATGTGTTTGTAACTCTGGCAAAAAAGAAAGAAAAGGTGGTGTTGGGAGCATGAGCAGGATCCTGGCGGTAATGAAAAAGGAAATATTGCAGATGTCGCGGGATCGTATGACCCTGGCCCTGATTTTTATGATTCCGTTGGTACAGTTGTTATTATTTGGTTATGCCATTCAAACCGAGGTTAAACATATTTCAACCGTGGTTTTCGATCAGTCTTTATCCCCAGAAAGTCGGGATATGCTGGGCTCCTTCTCTGCGTCGGGCTACTTCGATATGACCTACTCAACCAGCAGCTATGCCGGGGTAACCCAAAGCATTGACAGCGGTCAAGCTAAGGTAGGAATTATCTTTCCGCCTGATTTTGCTGATAACGTCAGGCGCGGGGAATCCGCACCACTACAGGTTATCGTGGATGCCAGCGATAATATGGTAGCTAATCAGGCTATCGCTATCGCCAACTCCATCGGACTTATTAAGTCGCAACAAGTTCTCTTTAATAAGATGCACCTTAGCGGATCCCCTTATGATATCCGGGTTCGCCCTTGGTATAACCCGGATGGTATTACCGCTTACTATATGGTACCGGCCATCCTGGGCATCATCGTTACCCTAACCATGATGATCCTTACTGCGGTCGCCATTGTACGGGAGCGGGAACGCGGTACCCTGGAACAACTGATGGTAACCCCTATTAAATCTTATGAGATGATGATTGGCAAAATTGTTCCGTATATCGTTATGGGTTATATGCAGATAACCGTAGCCCTGCTAGTCGGGGTGGTAGTTTTTGACGTTCCGATACGAGGAAGCCTCTTCCAGTTATATCTCCTGACCCTGTTTTTTATTACGGCATCTCTGGGGTTGGGTCTAATGATTTCAAATATTGCCAAAAACCAGATGCAGGCCTTCCAGTTATCTTTCTTTGTGATGTTACCCAGCATTCTATTGTCCGGTTTTCTATTTCCCCGCGACGCCATGCCCCGTGTCATCTACTATCTGAGTGCGATAATCCCGTTGACTTATTATCTGGATATTATCCGAGGTATTATCCTAAAGGGCATCGGGTACCAATATTTAATGGGACAGGTAACCGTATTGCTGGTCTTTTCACTCATTTTTTTAACCATTAGTATTCTCAAGTTTAAAAAGAAAATAGCTTAGAAGGGCATTGGGGACGATTCTCTTAAATCATTAATTCAATTGAAAAACAACCTAAAATAGGAGCGATTGCGAATGGATATTAAAGAAAGAATTATCGTGGCCTGCCGGGAATTATCCCGGGCGCATGGTTTCCACAACGTTAATATGGAGGAGCTGGCGGCTCGCGCCGGAGTTAGCAAAAGAACTCTTTATCGCTACTTCCCGGGCAAGGAAGCGGTTATCGAAGCAACCTTGGACACATTTATGGCTGAGGTTGCTGGTGAAGCTGATCGGATTCTGCAAAGCGAAAAAGAACCTGCCCGGATTCTATCTGGGCTGTTACAATATCTCTTTATTAATGGCCAGTTTGTAACTAACCCCCAGAGCCTTAATGATTTAAAGCAGCACTACCCGCACCTATGGCAAAAGATTGACCAGTTTCGGATGAACCGAATCCGAGTTGTCCTAGCGTTTATCAACAGCAGCGGTGAAAGCGCCCTAAGCAAAGAGATAGACCCGCGTATTATTACGGCGGTAATCATGGCTTCCATCCAGGCGGTATTAAATCCTGATTTTGTCCTGACCAACAACCTCACCTTTGAAGAAACCGCCCGTCAATTAAGCAAATATTTACTGAGTCCTTTCATTCCGGTGTAATCGTGACAAGCGGACAGGACAACCATCCCCTTGTCACGTTATAGCAACGGAGACAACAGGCGACAACAGGCTTCTTTCGTTCTAACGGACAATGATCTTCTCAAGTACTCTTCCATGGTTATTTCAGTGCACGCCTCTAAATCTTTTTTAAAGCTGGCTTCCAACTCCTGGCTGACTTTTTCGTCATAAATGAAAGCATTTACCTCGAAATTTAGTTCAAAACTCCTGATGTCAAGGTTGGCGGTCCCTACCGAACTAATCAATCCATCGGTCACAATCACCTTGCTGTGCATAAAACCACGATTGTAGGTAAAACAACGCACCCCGGCCTCCAACAGTTCACCTACATAGGACATCGATGCCCAATGAACAAAAAAGTGATCCGGTTTCCCGGGAATAGTTAGGCAAACTTCTATTCCGGACAAGGCTGCGATTTTCAAAGCCTCCAAAATGCTGTCGTCAGGAACAAAATAAGGAGTCTGCAGATAAATATTACGACGAGCGCTGCTAATCATCTTCAAGTATCCATGCTTAATCGCACTCCATTTGGAATCCGGGCCGCTGGATACGATTTGAATTCCGGTTTGGCCTTGATCAATCCGGCTCGGAAAATAGCTAGCATCAGCAATGAAATTATCCCGTGATGCATAGCGCCAGTCCAAAAGGAACCTCAATTCCAGTTCATCCAGTGCACTACCTTTTATGCGTATATGAGTATCCCGCCAGTAACCAAACTCTGCTGATTTCCCCAGATACTCATCGCCAATGTTAAAACCCCCTACAAACCCTTCCTCCCCGTCAATCAAGCAAATTTTACGATGATTGCGATAGTTAAATCTAAGGTTAAAATAAGGTAACAGGGGAGGGAAAAAACTGGCCACCTTTCCCCCAACCTCAATCAAGGGCTTAAAAAACTTTCTGGGCAAGTGCATACATCCCATACCATCATAAAGTAGTTTTACCTCTACCCCGGATCGGGCTTTACGCTTCAATAAATCTAAAATATCCTTTCCCAGTGCATCGTTGCGGATAATGTAGTATTCCATATGAATAAATTTTTGAGCCCGTTCCAAACCAGCTTTTAGTTCTCGGAAAAGATCATTGCCGTTATCAAATACCTCCACGCTATTATCCTGGGTAAATAATGCCTGGCTGTTGAGGTGCAGATGAATGAGATTCTTGTATTCGTTAATACGCGCATCATTGAATAGCAGCAGATTGTTGTGCAAATGCTCACCCTGCTGCTGTACCATTGGATAAAGCTCGCGTTCTTCGCCTTCCTTAATATAGAATAATCGCTTTTTACGTAGATCCTGCCCCAGAAACATGTACAATACAAAGCCGAATCCGGGCAAGAAAAACATCACCAAGAGCCAGCTCAGGGTTGCTGTGGGATTACGGCGCTCAAAACCTACCACGACCAAAGCCAATATAATATTAAAAAGAAATAAATAACTTACTAACTGGGAGCTAGTATTTACTAGGGTCATAATAACCTCCCGCTGTATTGCTTGTCTTCTCCTATTTTACCAGACTAATAGTACAATCCGGATAGGTGCGGTGCAGGATAATCTCCTCCCCAACTGCGCAGCCACATTCTTGTAGGACTTCTCTTACTGTCCTTTCCGCCAAAGGTGGCAGGTTGTTCTGCTGGCTTAAATGAGCCAGGAATACCTGCATAACTCGCTGGCGGGGGGTGCGAGCCAGGATCTGCCCAGCATCATGGTTGGACAGATGTCCCAACGCGCTTTTGATCCGCTGTTTTAAGAATTGGGGATAAGGACCAGCCTGCAACATCTCCACATCATGGTTGGATTCTAATATAGCCACATCGGCATATGCCAAAGCATCTTCTACGCTGCGGGTAACTACCCCCAGGTCGGTTGCCAACACCCATTTCGTCTGCTGATAATGAAAGCAAAACCCGACTGGGTCTGCCGCATCATGAGAAATAGCAAAGGGCACAATTTTCATCGCCCCTATATCCAAACTATCCCCCAGATCCCGCCGGTATTCCCGGGGAATCTTATCCCGGCCGCGCATCGCTCCCCAGGTAGCAGGCCGGGCATATATGGGCAGATGATGTCTTCTTACCAGTACCTCTACCCCCTTAATATGATCGGAATGTTCATGGGTTATTAATACTCCATCCAAATTGCTAAGCTGTATTCCCACTTCGGATAGTCCTCGCTCAATACGACGGGCACTAATTCCAGCATCAATTAAAATTTTTCTTCCGCCCATTTCAATAAGGACCGCATTGCCAGTGCTGCCACTGGCTAATATATGTAGCTGCATATGTATGAAGCTCCTTTTGTGACTATAAATATAATAACCATAGCCTATTTCATCCATTTTTTCGGCCAAAATTGCAAAACCAATTGTTTCCTGTGATTACTATTCGGAGTCTTGTGATAAAATCTGCTCCGCTGAACATCTAGTTTACTTCTGTAATTATACCCGTATTCCCTATTCTTTTCACTGTAAAAAGAGGCCGCATGAAAAATAGTGCAGCACAAGATCCCTGCCGCACTATTTTTTCGCCCAATCTTAAGTTAATTCTGAGCTTGGTTTTAAATTAGAAAACTCTGCTATCATTTACCGCCTAACCCAGATAAGCTTCCTTAACTAGTTCATTATCCAGCAGTTCGCTGCCTTTGCCGGTCAGAACTACCGTACCCGTTTGCAGAACATAGCCGCGACTAGCAATTTTAAGAGCCTTGAGGGCATTCTGTTCCACCAGGAGAATGGTCATCCCGCTAGCATTCAGGGTCTTAATAACCTGGAAGATATGATCCACCAATAGCGGTGCCAGTCCCATAGATGGTTCATCTAATAGCAGGATATCAGGCTCGCTCATCAGTGCCCTCCCCATCGCTAGCATCTGCTGCTCACCCCCACTCAGTGTGCCTCCCTTTTGGCGACGCCTCTCATGCATGCGGGGAAACAAATCATATACTTTATCCATATTAGCCTTCATGCGATCCTGATTCGTGATCCGAAAGGATCCCATTTCCAGATTCTCCTGCACGGTTAGGCGCGGGAAAATCTTGCGCCCCTCCGGAACATGTGCCACCCCCAAAGCTGCAACTTCATGAGCAGGAAGCTGCTCAATGCTTTGGCCCCGAAAAAATATTTTGCCACTCCGAGGTTTCAATAGCCCGGAAATCGTTTTTAAGGTAGTGGTCTTACCTGCTCCGTTGCTCCCAATGAGACTAACGATTTCTCCTTCCTGTACTTCCAGCGAAACTCCTTTGAGCGCCCTGATTTCCACATAAAATGTTTCAACATCTTGCAAACTAAGCACCGGAGTCATTCTATGGCCTCCTTAACTGGCTTCCTGTCCCAGGTAAGCCTTGATTACTTCCGGGTTATTCCGAATTTCATGAGGTGTTCCCTCTGCGATCTTTACCCCATAGTTTAAAACCGTTATCTGGTCAGATATTCCCATCACTACCTTCATGTCATGTTCAATAAGGAGAATAGTGACCTTTTTTTCGTCCCGCAGGTGCAGGATAAATTCTTTCATTTCGTCAGTTTCCCGTGGATTCATCCCGGCGGTAGGCTCATCGAGAAGCAGCATCTTGGGCCTCACCGCCAGAGCCCGGGCCACTTCCAACCGTCTTTGGTCTCCATAAGAAAGACTCCTGGCCAGCTCGGTCTCTTTTCCACCCAATCCTGCATACTGCAAAAGGCTGCGGGCTTCTTCGTAAGCCTGCTCTTCTTCCGCCCTTACTCCCCGGGTATTGAAAATGATCTTGGCAACGCTGGAGGATAAATGCAGATGCATTCCCACCAGTACATTCTCCACCGCCATCAGATCCGGAAACAGCCGGATGTTCTGAAAGGTTCGGGCAATACCGCAGTCGGCAATTTTCTCCGGCGATAGCTTGGTAACATCTCGGCCATCAAAAACAATACTGCCCCGATCAGGATTGTAATAACCGCTGATAATATTAAAAAAGGTAGTTTTTCCAGCTCCATTCGGTCCAATGATACTAGCAATCTGTTCCTCACCCAGCGAAAAGTCAATGTCGTTTACTGCAGTCAAACCGCCAAAGGATTTATTTATTCCCTTCGCTTCAAGTAGCATCCGCATTATCCTCCTGTGTACCATTTTTCAACTGATCAGTTTTGCTTCTCCTCAGCCAGCTTGGCAAAGAGCGGCTGGCTGGCAGCAAGCCCTGGGGTCGATAAATACAGGCTAATATCAATATCAACCCATAAATAAGACGCTCGTATTTAGCTGGATCTACCTGGGAAGGTATATTTAAAATACCCAGGGCCGCTAATTGACCCAGGTATTCGGAGAATTCCTTAAGAATATTCAGCTGCAGCATTACTATGGCTACCGCACCAATGATAACCCCTACAATGTTGCCCATTCCTCCCACGATTACCATGGACAGAATGCCGATAGATTCCATAAATCCAAAACTGGACGGGTCAACAAAGGTCTGCTTGGCTGCAAAAATAACTCCCATCATGCCAGCAAAAGAAGCGCCTATGGCAAAAGCCAGGAGTTTCATTCTCACTACCGGAACACCCATACTCAGGGCTGCTACTTCATCTTCCCGAATTGCTGCCCAAGACCGTCCTATACGGGAGCAATCCAATCTGTGAGCGATGATAATCGTCAAAACCAGAACCATCAATACAATAAAATAAAAGTGGATGGGCTGATTTAAAACCATACCGAACAAAGCCGGAGGTTCAATGGGAGAAAGTCCTTTAGGGCCGTTAGTAATGTTTATAGGCTTATCCAGGTTGTTAAAAACAATACGAATGATTTCGGCAAAGCCGAGGGTTACAATTGCCAGGTAGTCACCCCGCAGCCGTAAGACTGGAAATCCTAGTAAAACCCCCAGTAAACCCGCCAGAAGTGCACCCAATACCAGGAAAGCCCAAAACCAATTGCCCGATAGCGGGAAATGTGCCACCGCGGCAGGAATAAAATTACCCGCCTGGGAGGTGAAAAAGATCGCGTACAGGTAAGCGCCAAAGGCGTAAAAAGCTACATAACCAAAATTCAAAAGACCCGCAAAGCCCACTACGATATTAAGGCCAATCGCCAATGCCGCATAAATTCCTACCTGGGTAATAACATCAAAGTAATAGGTATTCTGCATTCCTACCAGAGGCATAACACCCGCCAGGATCGCCAGGATCGCCAAATATTTCACCCCAGCCTTTACCGGCATGAAGTTAAGCAGCAGGATCGATCCTAGGAAGAGCAGAAAACACAGCCCGGAATGGGGGAATAAATAAAATAAGGCGCTGGCGAAGATTACCATAACCCATTCTAGAATGAGTATACATCGAGAATTTGTTTGGGAAAGCAAATTGAATTTCACCATCTATATCTTCTCCCTCGTTTCTTCACCAAAAAGACCACTGGGCTTCAAAATAAGTACAAAGATCAGTATTAAGAAAGCAAATACATCCTTGTATTCTGCTCCCATGGCTCCATTTGTAGCAATACCAATCCCTGCTGCTCCCAGTGACTCCAAAACACCGAGCAGGATTCCCCCAGCCATGGCGCCTGGGATACTGCCTATTCCACCTAAAACTGCCGCAGTAAAGGCTTTGATGCCCAAAATAAAACCCACGTAAGGATTAATTAATGAATATTGCGTAGCAAAAAGGGTTCCAGCAGCACCGCCCAAGGCGGCACCAATGAAAAAGGTCAGGGAAATGACCCGGTTTACGTTAATGCTCATCAGGGATGATGTATCCCGATCCTGAGCTACCGCCCGGATCGCTTTGCCCCATTTGGTACGCGTTACGAAGAGGTGTAATCCCAGCATCATTGTAACCGCGGCCAGCATAACCACCGCAGATTTAACCGGGAGCCTAAGATTGGTGGAAATCTCTATGGAAGTAGGAAAAATGGATGGAGCCGTCAGGTAGAAAGCATTCTTCCATAAGCCCTCCACTAAACGAACCGCGTCCTGCAAAAAGAAAGAAACCCCTATAGCAGATATAAGTGGAACCAGGCGGGGGGCCTCACGTAAAGGCCGATAAGCAATTCGTTCCATCATGACCCCTAGTCCCCCGCTGAGTGCCATGGCCACCAGCAGTGCGAGGAGCAGTGCTACTGGAGCCGGCATTCCAGTTAGGTATCCATATGTCTGCAGATACAGAAGCACTTCCGTCCCGGCGAAGGCTCCTACCATAAAGATTTCACTGTGGGCAAAATTAATTAGTTCCAGAACTCCATAGACCATGGTATAGCCTAACGCCACAATTGCGTAAACCATTCCCAGAGTAAGACCGTCTAATAAACACTGAGGTAATATTTGTAAAAACTGTTCCATCTTGAGCGGAGGCCTCCCACTTATAGGTTAAAGCGGCAGGGACAATCTAAGTTGCCCCTACCGCTTTTCACTAATTCTTTACTTCACAAATTCTCCGGCATTAACCTCTTTAACCACCGTGGGAGGATATTTAGCAGTCTTAAATTCCGCTACATAAAGTTTAGCTCCCTTGTTATCACCTTTTTCATCAAAACTAATTGTGGAAGTAATTCCCTCCAGGTTCTTCACAGCGCGAACTGCAGTTGAGACCTGTAAGCGAGAAGGCTTTTTGCCGCCATTAGATTCTATGGCATTCTTCAAGCCTGCCAGGATAACGTTCATCGCATCATAACCATAAGCTGACCAGTTGCTGGGCTCCTTGCTAAATTTGGCCTTAAAGCGGTCGACCCAGTCCTTACCCTTGGGGGTACGGGCAATGTCTGCTGCCGGAGAGGTGTAAAAAGCTCCAATCGCTGCATTACCTGCAATCTTAACAACTTCCGGATCATCCATGCCATCGGGACCAATAAACTTGGCCTTAATCCCTTTATCGCTCATTTGCTTAATCAACTGTGAACCTTCCGGATATATTCCGCCAAAATACAATACATCAGGTTTTATTACCGCTACTTTATTCAGAACTGCACTAAAATCGCTTTCACCAGCAGTAATTCCTTCATAGCCTACAACCTCCATGCCGTCCGTAGCAGCCCGACTTTTCACTTCGTCTGCAATAGCCTGGCCATAGGTGGTCTTGTCATGAACTATGAAAATCTTCTTGGCTCCCAGATCTTTAGCTGCAAAATCTGCACCCAGAGGGCCCTGTACATCATCACGAGCACAAATACGGTTAACACTGGGTATCTTGCGATCCGTAATCCCGATCGCGGTATTGGCAGGGGATACCATACAGAGGTTGTCCTTGGCATAGATTTCAGAAGAAGGGATGGCAACACCGGAATTAAAATGCCCATCAACCGCCAAAACGTCTTTATCTGCCAGCAACTTCTGCGCCACCGCTACCCCCACCTTGGGGTCAGCCTGGTCATCCTGGGGAGCAAACTGAAGTTTAAAACCCAATTTTTCAATCTCTGCCTTGTTCTCATCAAAAGCCATTTGAGCACCCATTTTAATATTATCTCCTATGGCAGCTTGTGAACCGGATAGAGGCGTTACACTAGCGATTTTGATAACATTGGCCGCTGCATCATCGGCAGGTTTGGTGGTGCTGGTTTTACTACAGCCACCCATAATTCCCACTAAAAACACGAGCAAAAGAACCGACACTAAAACCTTGCTTTTACCTTTTAACATCCGACAACCTCCTTGATATAATTTAATAAAACCTTGTGAAAATTTTACCTTAAAATGAACAAACTGCACAGTCCCAGCAATAAAAAAGCCAACCGCCGTTGCCTGACGTTTAATCACCTTCCCTACCCAGCATTCGTTCGAATTGCCATCAATTATAGGACATTTCTTCCTAATTATCTATACTTATCCGTTGATATATAAATTATTAACATATTAGTTATTACCCTTAAACTGTAGATAAGCAGCATTTTCTCTTCTCATGAAGAAGATACTGCCCCTGAAACTATCCTCTCCCTTAGTTCTTAGCAATATTCCTGGTCTGAATAGTCCTTCAATTACCTGGATAAGCTAATGCTTGAAGGAGGTGAACTGCATGAGTAACCTAAACATAATCGGGATCAGGGTAGATGATCGGGATGACCATGCCAGCAGTGTGCAAAAAGTATTAACCAACTACGGGAATAAAATTATCGGACGTTTCGGAGTCCCAGCCCCTGAAGAGAATGATGGACTAATCGCTATTGTCATGAATGCTGACGCCAATGATGTCCAACGCATATCCAGCGACCTACGCAATATTAACGGTGTAGCCGTCAGCTCAATGAACCTGTAATAACTTTCATCTGCAGTTTCACAAATAAACCCCAGTCATATTCACACATGGCCGGGGTTTTCTGGTTTCCGCTTAGGTGCTGGATTCGCTTCCTTTTTGAATTTTAGCCCAGGTATCGCGTAACGATACAATCCGATTGAATACCAACCGGTTTTCAGATGTATCAATGGGATCAACGCAAAAATAGCCCTGGCGCATGAATTGGTACCGACTTCCGGGTGCTGCCCCGGCCAGGCTTGGCTCAACTAAGCATGAAGTCAAAACCTGAAGTGACTTTGGGTTCAACTTGGCTTTATAGTCTAGACCATCCCCTTCATCGTCTGGGTTTTCGCTCACAAAGAGATGGTCATATAGGCGAACTTCGGCCTTAAGTGCATGGGCAGCCGAAACCCAGTGCGAAGTCCCTTTTATTTTACGGCCACTGGTAGCCCCACCACTGTGACTTTCGGGGTCATAAGTGCAATGCAGTTCCAGGATTGCACCGGTCTGTTCATCCTTGACCACCCGCTCGCATTTGATAATATAAGCACTCTTTAGCCTTATCTCCCGGCCGGGAGCCAACCGAAAGAACTTTTTATTAGGAGGTTCTTCCATGAAATCCTCCTGTTCAATATATAGCTCCCTGGAAAACGGAACCTGGCGCGAACCCATTTCCTGATTCTCCGGATTATTTTCGGCATCCAGCCATTCCACCTGGCCTTCGGGATAGTTATCGATTATTACCCGTAAAGGTTGTAAAACTGCCATTACCCGCGATCCATTCAGGTTTAAGTCCTCGCGGATACAATGCTCCAGCAGCGCAATATCCACTATGCTATCCCTCTTGGCCACACCAATGCGGTCACAGAAATCGCGAATGGATTCCGGAGTGTAGCCCCGTCTGCGCAGACCAGATATCGTAGGCATCCTCGGGTCATCCCAACCGCTCACATATCCATTCTCCACCAATTCCCGCAGCTTACGCTTGCTCATTACGGTATAAGTAAGATTCAGCCGGGCAAACTCAATTTGCTGAGGACGACCATCCGCTTCCAATGAATAATCAACCTTATCCAGGGCCCAATCATACAAGGGGCGATGGTCGGCAAATTCCAGTGTACACACAGAATGGGTAATATTCTCAATGGCATCCGAAAGGGGATGGGCATAGTCATACATCGGGTAAATACACCACTTGTCGCCGGTTCGATGGTGATTTGCCCGTAAAATACGATAAAGCACCGGGTCCCGCATATTAATATTTGGTGACGCCATGTCAATTTTCGCTCGCAGTACCCGAGCTCCATCCGGAAACTCCCCCGCCCTCATCCTTTCAAATAAATCCAAATTCTCTTCGATGGAACGATTTCGATAGGGGCTGTCCTGCCCTGGTTCAGTTAGAGTACCACGATACTGTCTTATTTCCTGAGCACTTAAATCGCAGACATAGGCTTGACCAGCTTTAATTAATTCAACTGTGTAATCATAAAGTTTGTCAAAATAGTCTGATGCGTAAAACATCCGGTCATCCCAATCAAATCCCAGCCATTTCACATCCGATTGAATAGATTCTACGTATTCAACTTCCTCTTTGCTGGGATTTGTATCATCAAAACGCAGGTTACAGAGGCCGCTGTTAGCTACCGCAAGGCCAAAATTAAGACAAATAGCTTTGGCATGTCCAATATGTAGATAGCCATTAGGTTCAGGTGGAAACCGGGTATGCACCCGCCCTCCGTTTTTATTAGCCTTCAAATCTTCAGTAATAATGTTTTGAATAAAATTAGCCGGTAATGGTACGCTGGTCATGTTCATCTTGATGTCTCCCTCTATCTATTTATTCCCTATCCTCGCTAATATCCAGCCATACAGCTTCTTTCTTTTCAGCTGATGTTGTGCTTATTATAAAGTTTCCCTATCAAAGAGAATTCTAACAGTTCCTCCGTTCTGTTTTACCATTTTCATTTAGAGGTGTCAAATGCCTTCCCCTATTCAAAGCAGCCCTTCCATTATGGGAATCATTCCTTAACCTAATTTTATATAATTGAGCCATGAAAATGTGTTTAATATGAATATAATAACTATATCAGCAAATATTTAATATGGGGAGAAAAACAAGCTTAACCAAGCCAAATACCTCTTTGAAATAGAACTAATCTGTTATAATGCTTCATAGATATATTATTAAGAGAGGTGAGCAAAATGAGTCGATGTGCTTATTGCAAAAAGCAAGGGGCAACTAAAAAAACTGCTATCCGCCTCTGGAACAAAGACCGGCTAAAAACCTTAGAGTTGGATTATTGCTCCGATGCCTGCAAGCAGAATATTCGCGATTTCGCCAAAGCCCACAATAAATATGCGCCTAGTTTCGGGGGAATTGCACTGGTATGGCTGCTTCTTTTCCTGGGTATTCCCTACGGGCTGAAAGCAATAACCGGAAATCCTATTTTTGTTACTATAGGCTCACCAGCCATGATTTCTTTGATGGGAGCAGTATTAGTTGCATTTCCCCTGGGCTTAACTACTACCAAGTATTATGAGCGGCTGGGAATTAAGTATACCACCATGTTTATTCGCTTTACCGGATTTTTAATGCTCATTACTGGAATTGACATGATCTGGGTAAGGTAGTTAATAAGCTACATGCGACCAGAAAGATGGTTCTTTCTGGTCGCATGTCTGAAATTACCCCCGTTCACCCGCTGCAATCCGGACGCATTCCCTTTTGGACTCGTCCCCGCACCTCAGGCCTTCAACTCCACAAATATTCGTGCTAACTTGGGATCAAACTGGGTCCCTGCACATCTTTCTATTTCGACCATCGCCTCTTCTTGGCTCACGGCTTTTTGATATGGCCGCCCATTTAGCATAACATCATAAGTATCTGCAATAGCTATTATGCGTGATATCAGTGGTATATTTTCCCCCTTCAGTCCCAAAGGGTACCCGGTGCCATCCCATCGCTCATGGTGGTTTAAAATGGCTTCTGCTATGGGCGCCAGTTCTGGAGAACTAAGCGCAATACGATAGCCAATCTCCGGATGTTTTTTTATTGATTCCCATTCTTCGGGGGATAGTCTTCCAGGCTTATCGAGAATGCTGTTAGATATCGCTATTTTGCCTATATCATGCAGAGTCGCTAATAGCTTCAAATTATCCAGTTCGCTATCCGGCAGCTCAACGGCTTTTCCAATCCAATGCGCTATCTCTTGCATGCGGTGGCAATGCTCTTTGGTTTCATGGCTTCTGGTCCGGAGGGTCTTTTCCAGGGAAATTATGAAAGAACTCCGGGCACTCCTACTTTCCAATAGCTTATTACGATACATCTTATCCTCGGCTTCTTTGATTACTTCCTTGGTGTCCTGAGTCATACTATTCTTGCTGGATAGTCCGAGTGAAAGACTTATCTGTATGGGTAATTCATCAATGTGTTGACAGGAATTTTTTATTCGTTCAAATACTCTTGAAGCTGCTACTTTGTCACATTCAGGTAAAAGGATGATAAATTCATCTCCACCCCAGCGAGCAACAATATCTTCTTGGCGACATGCCTTTCTTAATACTTGGGCTACCTTTATTAGAAGTTTATCCCCTTCATGGTGTCCCAAGGCATCATTTATCAGTTTTAACCCATTTACATCTCCCATAATCAAGCTTATAGGCAGCTGTCTCTCCGTATCTATGCGTTTTAGTTCCTCTTCAAAAAAGGCCCGGTTATACAAACCCGTTAGTTTATCGTTAAAGCTTAGATATTTTATTTCTTCATCCGCTTTCTTCTGTTCAGTAATGTCTTTAGACCCACATAGCAGATGTGGTTCACCTTCCACGTCTATAATCTCAGCCGACAAAAGTCCGATTCGAATTTGGCCATATTTGGTTCGAAACTTAATTTCACGATTGCGAATACTACCCTGCTTCTGAATTTCTTCTATTATATAGTCACGATCTTCCGGCGTATTCCAAATTCCCAATTCGCTGGCAGTATGTCCAATGACCTCCTCTGGCTCATACCCAAATGTCTTAAAAAAGGACTCGTTTACTTCAACATAATACCCTCCTTTTAAATTCGCAATTGTAATTGGGTCAGGATTAGAATGAAATGCTTTAGAGAACTTTTCTTCGGATAGTCGTAAGGCGGCTTCTGTTTGCTTGCGCGCCAAAATTACTTTTTTGTTTTCTAGAGCCTTGTCTATAGTGGTGGAGAGCATCTTTAAATAATTGCGTTCGACGTCTTTAATAAGATAGTCATCTGCCCCACCTTTCATGGCTTTGACCGCAGTTTCTTCATCGCCGGTTCCGGTCGTAACTATAACTGGTATGCCTTTTTTAACAATATCATCCAGAATATCAAACAAGGTGCCGTCCCCTAAAGAGAAATCACATACAACCATATCAAATTCTTCCTCTTCCAGGATTTCACGAGCTTTATGTATTGAACCTGCTAATACATATTTATAGGGTAAGCCTTGCTTATCGACAGTCCGCTTGAATGCCATTTGATCTAATGAATCATCCTCAACCAGTAGAACCTTTAGCCATGGTTTGCTGTTAATAATAAAGCACTCCTTATTACCCGGTTTTAGCTATTAGCCACTGTTTCTAATATAATGGACGATAATGTAAACTAAATCATCTTATACCATTATAATCATTTTATTGGTTAGTACTCTATTTTTATCTGATTCCAGCGCTTCCTTTTAGCAATTAGTTTATTGGCAGGAAAATTTTCATGTCAAAAGACGCAGATTAACGGAAATCATTCGCCTCTTAATAATTATAACTTTCAAATTGCATTAGCATCAATATATGCTAGAATTATTTAATCAACTAGGAAATGTTTGGGCTTTTATGAGTCTGAAATTAGTTATTTAAATAAAAAATGGAGGCAAAACTATGAAAATCCTTATTGTAGATGATTCTCGTTTCCATCAAAATTTTGTCATTAAGATTCTCACCAAATATCTTCCGGAAGGTGAGCTTTTAACGGCTAACGATGGCCTGGAAGCTTTTGAAGTATATAAAAAAGAACAGCCGGCCGTTGTACTCACCGATCTGTTAATGCCGGGAAGAAACGGGCAGGACTTGCTGCGCTTGATCAAGGAATGTGATCCGCAGGCCAACGTTATAGTTATTTCCGCTGATATTCAGAAATCAACCCGTGAAGAAGTGAAACAGTTGGGGGCTTTAGCTTTTTTCAACAAGCCGCTGACTAACGAAACCGCCGGAGAATTGATTACTTTAATTAAGGAGACTCTCCATGCTTAATCCAATGCAAAAAGATGTACTTACCGAAATGATAAATGTATATGTTGGACGGGCAGCCGGACTCCTATCTGAAATGGTAAACCAGAGGGTCATACTGTCAGTTCCCCAAATTGAACTCATAGCCGTCTCCCCTCAAGATCAATCCAGTCAGCAATTTCCTCCTATTTTTTCTCCGGGACATATTATCTCGTCTTCTATGCGATTTGGGCACAGTTTTGAAGGAAAAGCATATCTGATATTTCCTGCTGAACAGGCCAAATTGCTGGTTAATGCATGTCTGGGCGAAGACCTAGTTCTTCAGGACAATAACGATGTCCTCGGCTTTATCGATACTGACTTTGATGTATTAAAAGAAATCAGCAATGTTATCCTCAATGCTGTAATTGGAGAATTTGGCAATTTCCTGGATACCAAACTGGAGTACTCCCTGCCCGATATTGAATTGATCTATGTTGCCGAATCGGAACAGAAACTCCTGCTCAAGAACAATACCTATATACTGATTTTACATACGGCTTTTTTGCTAGCTGAAACCCATCTTAAAGGTGTTATTATGATAGCCTTGAGTATGAACTCGGTTACCTGGCTAATTGAAAAAATTGACACCTTATTGGAGGATTAGTTATGCACAGCCTAGCTGAGAATGCTCTGGATAAAGTGAACCTAGGGACTATTATCATCGATAAAGGTCTCAATATTATTGTTTGGAATTCATGGCTGGTACGTCTAACCGGCAAAACCGGGGAGGAAATGATTGGCAAGAATTTAATTGATGAGTATCCGCTGTTTGCCCAGAAATCGTTCCTTGGTATCCTGCAGGGAGCTTTATTTAATGGACAGAGCAGGTTTCTTTCCGGTGCGCTCCACAAAATTTTCATTCCACCAGCAGAAGATCTTCAGCAAAATATCCGGCAGAATATGTTGGTCGAGCCCCTTTCTGATGGCGACGAAAAATATGCCTTACTTCAAATTACTGATATGACTGGCCACTACACTCACGTGAAGCAGTTAAAAAACATGATAAAAGAAATTGGACTAGAATACCAGCAAGCCAAAGCTTCAGAGACCATAAGCAGGCACCAGGCTTTGCACGACTCGCTCACCGGCCTTCCTAATCGCAGCTTATTCCTTGACCGTCTGGACAATGTTCTCAACCTGGCTCGGCGAAAGGGAGATATGCTCGCTGTCATGTTCTTAGATCTGGATGGTTTTAAGGAGATTAACGATACTTTTGGCCATGAAGCAGGTGACCTGGTATTGCAGGCTGTAGCTGACCGAATTAAACTCTTTTTGCGAGATAGTGACACCCTGGCCCGTTTAGGCGGAGATGAATTTGTCTTGCTTTTACCCCGTATAAAAAGTGAGCATGATGCGGCAACGGTTGCCGCCAAGATAAGAAATGAATTTAGGCAAACGTTCTCCCTCCCGGGAAATGAAGTTCTTATAAGTGTAAGTATCGGCATCAGTGTTTATCCAGGGGATGGTGATGATGCCCATGCTTTAATTAATAACGCTGATATGGCTATGTACAGCGTTAAAAGTAAGGGGAAAAATAACTATAAGTTTTTCCAGGCTGGCGAATGAGGAGTTTATCTCAAATAAAAGCCTCCCGCTCGCAATAACGGGAGGCATCTAAACCATTTACCGGGCGCGGCGGATCTCATAATGATCATCAATTTCATTGGCATTTGTATAAAAAGTAAGATCCGCATTCTTTTCTGCCAACCATCTTAAAGCAAATTCGCTTTCGCAAAGAACCACCATTTTGTCGTCCTGGTCAGTAACATCAATGCAGCTCAGGTTGCTAAGCCGACCAGCCTCGATTCGCTTCTCTCCATATACCCATCGTGCCAACTGGTAAGGCAGTCGCTGCAGCTTTATATCTGCCCCGTATTCTGCTTTTAACCGATAGCTAAAAACTTCAAATTGCAATTCACCAACCACGCCTAGAATTAAGTCTCCGGTTCGGTCATTAGTTCGAAAGACCTGAACGGTTCCTTCTTCAACCAATTGATTTACACCCTTTTGGAACTGTTTATATTTCATAGCATTCAGATTAATTACTCGGGCAAAATGTTCGGGCGGAAATTGGGGAAGACGTTCAAATTCAAAGCTGCCTTCCGCACACAGGGTATCGCCGATGCGGAAATTACCTGCGTCATGTAAGCCGATAATATCACCCGGGTAGGCCTCATCGACAATATCCCGATCCTGGGCTAGGAACTGCTGGGGTTGAGCCAGTTTGATCTTTTTTCCGCTTCTTATATGGTTAACTGCCATACCTCTTTCAAATTTACCCGAGCACACCCGCAAAAAGGCGATCCTATCCCGGTGGGCCGGGTTCATATTAGCTTGAATCTTAAAAATAAATCCAGAAAAAGCTGTCTTGACGGTATCCACTGGCCCGATGCTGCTCATGTGGGCATGAGGAGCCGGAGCAAGTTGTAAAAACTCGTCCAGAAAGGTCTGTACCCCAAATTTACTGATGGCACTGCCAAAATAAACCGGAGTGAGTTTTCCCTGGTTGATTTTTTCTTGGTCAAAAGGATCGCCCGCAATATCCAGCAGGGCAATATCTTCACAAAGCTTATAATAAAGCGAATCACCCATGACATCTCGAATAGACGGGTCTTCTACCCCTCGTTGATCTGGATATAGAAACTCTCTCTGCCCATCCTGCCGGTACAACTCAATCCGATTATTTTGCCGATCATAAATACCACAGAACTCATCACCCATTCCGATGGGCCAATTCATCGGACAAGAACGAATCCCGAGTACCCGTTCAAGCTCTTCCAGTAAATCCAGAGGCTCTTGTCCGTAACGATCCATTTTATTTATAAACGTAAAAATAGGAATGCCCCGTTGGCTGCAAACCTTGAATAACTTGATGGTCTGTGTCTCTACCCCTTTGGCTGCGTCAATTAACATCACTGCACTATCAGCTGCAGTCAGAGTGCGGTACGTGTCTTCACTGAAATCCTGATGTCCAGGTGTATCCAGAATGTTTATGTGTTGTTCTTGGTATTTGAACTGCATGGCACTAGAGGTAACGGATATTCCACGTTCTTTTTCGATCTGCATCCAGTCCGATGTGGCGAATTTTTGAGCTTTACGCCCTTTCACCTCACCAGCCATACGAATAGCACCGCCAAAAAGAAGCAGCTTTTCGGTAAGGGTAGTCTTGCCTGCATCGGGATGAGAAATGATTGCAAAAGTACGTCGCTTTTCTACCTGCGCCTGAATCTCTTCATATATTGTTGCCACGGTTTATTTTCCTTTCTATAGAAACAAATTACTTGTTAGTATAGCATAAATATCCTGGCAACATCTACTTTTGGGGCTATCCGGCACCATTTTTTGTATCCAGCATTTATTGATGCCAAATTACTTCATTACGACCTTCGTTTTTAGCTCTGTACAGCATTTTATCTGCCGTATCAATAAACTCTTGCAGCCCCCGCACTTGATCTGGCAAGCAACTATTTCCGCCTATACTTACCGTCAAAACTGAAGATACGCCGGAATACTGATGAACTATCCCCAGTTCTTCCATCGCAATCCGAATTAATTCCGCCTTTTTTAATGCTCCCTCCGCCTGGGTATTAGGCAGCAAAATTGCAAATTCCTCTCCACCTATGCGGGCTACAAAATCTGCTGGCCTACTAATGATATTAGAAAGAGCAGCAGCAACTGACTTTAAAGCTTCATCACCTTTGGAATGTCCATAGTTGTCGTTATACTGCTTAAAATAATCTATATCCAGCATTAACAATGAAATGGTGGTCTTCTCTCGCACCGCACGAGTCCACTCCATTATGATTCGGTTATTGTAATTGCGCCGGTTGGGTATCTCTGTCAAACCATCCAATAGAGCAATACTTTCTATCAGTTTTCGCTGCCTTACGATTTTAATATGGTTGTTCACTCTGGCTAGCACAATTGCATGACTGAAAGGTTTAGATATATAATCAACGGCTCCGAGCACCAGTCCTCTCTCCTCATCCTCATCATTGCTCAGCGCCGATATGAAGATAACCGGTATATCTTTTAGCAACTCATTGTTCTTCATCTCATATAACACTTGATACCCGTTCATCTCCGGCATAATGATGTCCAGCAATACCAGATCCGGGGGTTGTTTTATCGCTCTCCCCAGTGCCTGACTGCCACTTTTCGCTAAAATCACTTTATATTTTGCTTTTAAAATATCTGCTAAAATATTTAGATTAGATCGTTCATCATCTACTATAAGGATAGTTGCTCTTTGGTCTTTTATCATTCTTCCCTCCCCTTTCTTATCTTTTCAATAACAAGTTAAACATTGTGTATATAATAGTTTCTTAGCCCAATTCAGAGCTAATCCTATTCAGCGTTTCAACAGCTTCTTCAAAATCAAAATTTTGTATTTGGTCAATTAATGTCTCCACCCAAACCTGCTTTGTTGATAATGCCCATAAATCACCAATCTCTGTAACTAGATCCCCTGCCTCAGCATTGGCTTCCAGCAGCAATGGGCGCAGCTTTTCTATAAGTTGCTGGGCTTTCTCTCTATCAATATCATCAATCATCACTTGGGGTGCCTGGCTTGGAATAACAGCAAACACCTGAATTTCCTCTAATAATGAAGTAATAGCCTCATTAAACGCTACGTACAATAGTTCTACTTTATCGTATGATTCATTTTTTAATGCCTCTTCCAATTGTGAAGCTGCTTCATACAGAGAAAAAGCTGCCATATTCCCGGCTACTCCTTTTACTGTATGCACTGCTATAAAAGCCTTTTTATAATCGCCGACCCTAATATTATTATGGATCTCTGTGGTCGTGTTTTTATTATCATCAGCAAAATCCTGCAGAATCTTTTTGTATAGCCTACTATTTCCACCTATGTTCTTAATCCCCTGTTTTACCTTAATCGAATCAAACTCAGGAAATTCTTCCTCTCCATCGACAGATTCTGAAATATCCTGATATTCTGCATCGGTACTTCTAGGTTTAATCCATTTAAGAAGCGTGTTTTTTAATATAGTCAGTTCAATGGGTTTAGTGATATGGTCGTTCATTCCTGCTGCCAGGCTTATTTCTTTATCTCCCGCCATAGCATTAGCCGTCATTGCTACTATAGGCAACTCGGCATATTGGCTCTGGCTTCTTATTTTCCTGGTCGCTTCTATTCCATCTAGTTGTGGCATGTGTATATCCATAAACACTAAATCGAACGGTTTTTTCGCCACCGCCGCAATAGCTTCAAATCCATTGTCAGCAACCGTCACCTTCAATCCCAATTGCAGCAGTAATCCCATGGCCACCTGCTGATTGATTTTATTATCCTCCACCAGCAGCACTTCTGCACCAGCTATAGATTGTAACGCCCTTAAATCAATATCGTTATTTTCAAGCTCTTGCATACGATTTCCCACGGACCTTTCCCGATTAAAAATTTTTATAATGGTATCGAAAAGCACGGATTGCCTTACCGGTTTGGTTAAAAATCCATCAATATTAACTATTTTCTCATCTGTTTGAGCATCTTCAATATCATAAGCGGTCACCATAAGAATGGCCGGTACTTTGGACATATTCTGCTGTTTTTTTATTGCCTGTGAGGTTTCAAGTCCATTCAATCCAGGCATTTTCCAATCCATAAGCACCAGATCATACGGATTGTTCTCACTATCAGTGGCCGCGATGCTACGCAAAGCATCTTCCCCGGAAGAAACTGTTTCCACCTCCAGGCTAAGCGATGCAGCCATTTGGGCAAGAACCTCTCTGGCAGTAGCATTATCATCAACCACCAGCACCTTAAGCCCACGCAGATCTATCCAGTTAATCTGTCGGTTAGCCTGCTGTTCTGTCGCTATTTCGAAACTAGCTGTAAAGATAAAGCTGCTCCCTTGGTCAGGAATACTGTCAACCCATATTTTCCCGCCCATAAGTTCTACCAACTGTTTGCATATTGCTAAACCTAGTCCTGTGCCGCCAAACTTGCGGGTGGTGCTTTCGTCTGCCTGGGTAAAAACATTAAACAATATACCAATCTGCTCTTGCGACAGCCCAATTCCAGTATCTTTTACCTTAAATTGAAGCGCAACTTGATTTTCTAGTTTTTCTTCCAACTCTACACTGATTAAGACCTCTCCTGCATCAGTAAATTTCACCGCATTACTAGCCAGATTGGTTAGAATCTGACTCAATCTTACAGGATCTCCCATAAGATCACGCGGTATGTCCGGATCAATGGAAATAATTAACTCTAATCCTTTTTCTTCAGCCCTTAATACAATCAGGTTGGTAAAAGAATAAAAAACCTCTTCTAAATTAAAACAAATTTTTTCAAGGAAAATCTTATTCGCCTCAGCTTTAGAAAAATCAAGTATATCATTGATAATCCCTAGTAAATTATCCGCAGCAGCCTTAATTTTTTTTATATAATCAGCATATTTAGCCGGCGGATTGCCACTTAATGCTAGATAAGCCAGGCCAATAATAGCGTTCATTGGGGTACGGATTTCATGGCTCATCCGAGCTAGAAATATACTCTTAGCCTCATTAGCTTCTTCGGCTTGTTTTTGAGCTAAAACGGCCTGAGTCCGCATACTAAGCTCACTATTCATCTGTTTGAAATTGTCCCAAAGATAGTCTAGCTCAGCTATCCTAGAGCCTGATGCCATCGGCAGGTCTTTCACCGTTCCGATCTCGGTGGTTGCCAAAGCCAGCTCCTCAATAGGAGTGGATATTTTAGTTGCCAGGCGAGCAGAATTGCGCGCCAGCAAGACAAAGAAAATTGCATAAAACAGAATCATCAAAGCGATGGCACCGAAACCGATTCGCTGAGATAGTTGCTGCAGCTCATAAATGGGTTCGAAAATAATATTGCGATCTACCAGGACCATATATTGCCACCCGGTTGATGCCACCGTTGAATTTACCAGCATATATGGATGCCCTTTAATGGTAATATCGTGACTGGCATCCTTACTTTTCATTATTTCTGCAAATTGATTAGTCAGTTCACTATCCGTATTTTTGAGCAGGTTGAACTCTTCTGGTTTCATAATCTCGCTGCTAATGGCTGAACTATATACCGGTTCTTTCAGTTCCCTTAGCCCCAAAACCTTTTCTACCGGTTCAGGCATAGCCAGAATCATGCCCTGGTTGTCGATCAGGAAAGCGCTGGCATTCCAAGGCAGCTCTTTAGCCAGAATGTTCTTAACCAGCGTTTCCAGCGTGATATCTATCCCCGAAACCCCTTCTAGGAAATTGCCCCGGTAAATGGGAGCTACACAGGACAGCATCCAGCCGTTGCCGGCTGGATCCAGGTAAGCTCCGGTCCAAACCGGTTTTCTGTACGGGTTGTGCTCTTCATCTGCCAAATAGTAAAAATTATAGTCAGTCATGGTCAGATTCGGGGGATATTGTTTATAGACTTCTGGGATGTATGGATAGAGTCGATTCATGTTGTCATATGAATTAAAATATATTGCAACTATGTTAGGAGTGCTATCATAAATAGCCCTAAACAGCGGATCAAAGGCTTCCGTAGCTCTGGCCTTGGCTAGTTGTGCCGGGCCTATTTGGGTATTGTTGGCGTAAAAAAGGCTGCTCCCGCCCGAATTAGTCTTATAAAGAGTTTTATTTGGAGCGTAGGCAAAGCTTGGCTCCGGTCCCGGCAGTGCAAAGCCTGCAGGATTAGCAAAATATCTGCTATTCTCAATTTGTATCAGTTGCATGGAGTTAGATATTTCTTGCAACTGCTGGTTAAGGTTCTGAGCCTCTCGTTCGGTGAGGGGCACGATATTCTGCCTTACCTCAGCAAGCAGGGTATTCTGGTTATGGACAGAAATGTACCAGTTAACACTGAAATAAAGCAAAAGCAGAATCACTTCAATAGTAAGTATGGGTAGCAGAGCCGCCCGCATATACGTGCGAGAAATCAAATCTTTGATTGTTCTTGAACCCGAGTCGCTAGCTTCTTTCATTAGAGAACCACCTCTGCTAATAATCGGCTTCATTTCGTTGTCCATATTAGACATTTTTTTGCTTTTTTCCCATTCGGCTTTGATTATATCAGGAAACTCCTCAGCTATAAAGACTTTTTATTCCGCCTAGTATCTGTTGGAATGCCTAATAGGAAAAGGGGCTTCAGCTCTAAGCCTGAAACCCCTTAGTATTCCCGCTCTTTGATCTTATAAAAACAGTTATTTTTTCCTAACTATATTATAACATATATATTTTTTTCATAATAGTCTTATAATTATCATTTTATGTGTGTATCATTGGAAGAACGTATTGGTGTTCCTATAAATATTTACAATTACAGGGGGCTTCAACATTGGAATATAATCTTGTTGACCGAGATTTTGAAGAGAAGCGCTTAAAGCAAACGATATCAATAGCGCAGGAACAATTATCTTCTGCCAGATTAAGAAGCCAGAAAAATCAATCTGCCATTATTTCTTCAAAAAAAGAAATGTTAGAAGATACTTCTCATTTGGTATCAAACCTTTGGTCTATGGAAAACTTCCACGAACTTGTAGAATTAAGCCAATACGCAAATCCAATATCGGGCAAAATCTCGGAATATGATATGGAATTCAAAAAGATATTGTCATTAGAGAAGATGATTAATTCACCATACTTTGCTCGTATTGATTTCAAGTTCGACGATGCAAACACATTTAAAATAGTATATATCGGACTGTCTTCCTTAAGAGATAACAAGTCTCGTGAAATGTATGTTTACGATTGGAGGTCACCAATCGCAAGTATATTTTACCGTTTCGGAACCGGCAATGCATTTTATGAGGCCCCTGCAGGAAAGATAAAGGGCGAGGTTAGTTTAAAACGTCAATATGAAATAAAGCAGGGCAAGCTGGAATACTTCTTTGATGCGGATATTCAAATTATAGATGAATTTTTACGAAAGCTGCTGTCCCAAAACGCTTCCCCTAAAATGAAAACAATTGTAGAAACAATACAAAAAGATCAAGACATCATTATACGAGATATGGAAATGGATTTGATGATGGTCCAGGGAGTTGCAGGGAGTGGCAAAACCTCAGTTGCACTGCATCGGGTAGCCTATCTTATGTATCAGGGGCTGTCAGCCAAGTTATCTAATAACGATATACTAGTTATTTCACCCAGTACTTTATTTGAACAGTACATTTCAAATGTATTGCCCGAACTGGGAGAAAACAAAGTAAATTCTATCATATTTGAAGAAGTACTTCGCAGGGTTTTACAGATTCAAAATGTGCAAACCAAGAATCAATTTTTAGAATGTTTACTCTCTTCTAATAACAAAAAATACAGGAATATCTTAAAAAGCAGCATGAAGTTTAAGGGCTCCAGCCAATTTGTAGAAATATTAAAACGTTTCATCAATGACTTGCCTAATAAATGGATCGAGTTTAGTGATATCTATTATGATGGGAAGCACCTGGCAAGTCGGCAATTATTGAAGGCCAAATTACTAAGGGGAAATAAGGCTTCTCTGCTGTGTTCGCGTTTAGAGCAATTGGAAGAATCTATTTTGGAATTAGTACATGAACAGCGAAAAAGCCGGATCGAAAAGTTGGAAAACCATATTTCCCAACAGCAATCGCATGCGTTTGAAGTGGAAGAAGTAGCCCGTATGTTATCCATACATGAAAGCACAACTCTGATTAAGAAAATACGAAAGTTTACCGAGTTAGACTATTTTGAACTTTATAGAAGACTATTTAGTAATAAAAACTACTTTTATAGTTTAGCCAAAGGTATCGAATTACCAGATTGTATCGAGGATATTATAGACTTTACTCGTGAAAATCTAAAAAAAGATTATTTGCATTATGAAGATGCCCTGGCACTGGTTTTTCTACAATTAAAAACAAAAGGCTATAATGACTATAGAGGTATAAAACAGGTTGTAATAGACGAAGCTCAGGATTATTATCCCCTCCATTTCGCAATACTAAATTCCCTGTTTCCCAAATCCCGATATACTGTTTTAGGAGATATAAATCAAACCATAGAAAAACAGGAAGATTTATCACTATATGACCACGCAAGCAAAATATTCGATAAGAAAAAATCCACTCTGGTTACTTTAGATAAAAGCTTTCGTTGTACCAATGAAATATTAATGTATAGCACCAAGTTTCTTGACCAAAGCTTTAAATTCAATAGTTTCAGTAGAAACGGAGATACTCCCGCAGTTTTTACAGCCCCAACCAAATCAGCTCTGGATTATCTGATTATAACTGAATGTATACTTTGCAAGGAAAAGGATTATCAATCTATAGGTTTAATCTGTAAAACTGAACAAGACGCTATTTCTTTACATGAGCGTCTAAAGGATAAGATCGATATTCAGCTGATAAAAAGTGATGTTGTAATTGATTTAAAAGGAGTATTCATCATACCCGTATATATGTCGAAAGGCCTGGAGTTTGATGCCGTATTAATATGTGACGCAGATAAGGATCATTATAGCACCGAAGATGACAAAAATCTCTTATACATTGCATGTACCAGGGCACTTCATAGACTCAGCCTGTTTTATACCGGAGAAATCAGTCCTTTATTGTAATCACCGTAATTCCAGCAATAACGAAGTTAACTTTTTAGGAGTGATAGATTTGATTTTTCAAAAGGTGGCGAAGATTCTAGCAGAAATTATTGAAATTGACTACGAAGATATAACGCTAGAAACAGAATTGACAAGCGAATATGGAATTAAGGCAGTCGACGTTGCAAAACTGGTAATAGAATGTGAGAAGAAATTCAAAAT
>CAYWFX010000020.1:0-57328 GCA_964457945.1 uncultured Syntrophomonas sp. | reverse complement strand
CAGCACCCAATACTCCTATTTTTTTAATTTCCACCATTATTCCTCCTCATTAAATGAATTTGTTACCTATTTTGAAAATGGGACCCTAGAGTAAATTTCTCACCTCCTTCCGATGCATCGAAAATTTTTAGAATATTTATATAAAAAGCTAGCAATTTGTCTTTTTCTATATATACAGCAAAAACTATGCCAACCCGCAAAAGCGGACAATTAAAGCACACAAAAAGGCGACATACCGGTTTTTCCAGTATGTCGCCAATAGTTCAACAGCTTTTGTTTTATTTTTCCAGTATCCCAAAAATAGATAGTTAATTAAATCACTAAATGGCCAAATAACACTACTATATAAATTTACGGAGGTATATCAAAATAGGATGATAAACATATTTAACAATACTTCTTATTATTAAGTTACAGCATAAATACCAACATCCGGTACTATTCTGGAAAGATATACGAAGTGGTAATATTTTATTGTTATATCTCAAAATGGGAGGTTTTTTAATACAACAGGTGAAAATGCCAAGTTGAATTTTACCCAATCTTAGGTATTAAAGCGGAAGATTGTTATAAATAAGGTTTTAAGGGGCTATCAATGAATAAACTAGTCATTGATAGCCCCTTATAGTTAATCCATGCCATATTTCTCCAGCTTCCTGTACAATGCTGAGGTATGGATACCCAGCAGTTTAGCCGTTCGGACTTTATTACCATTGGTGTTTTCCAAAGCTTGAAATATTATTTTCTTCTCCACTTGCTCAATTGCATCCCCTAGTGTGGTCGGGTGAGTACTAGCCTCTTCTTCATCCTTAAAATATACCTTTTCTACCAAAACCGGAAAGTGTTTTATAGTGATACTGGTTTCACGGTTCATATCAGCCAGATTGAGAGCTCTCTCTAACAGATTTTCCAATTCCCGCACATTGCCAGGCCAGGCATAGTTTTGCATTAACTCAATGGTTTTATTAGATATTTTAGTAATTTCCGTACCTAATCCATGGTTAATCTTGCGCATGAGGGCTTTTACCAGTTGAGGAATATCATTAGCCCTTTCTCTTAAAGCTGGAATATTAATTCTTACTACATTTAAGCGGTAATAAAGATCTTGGCGAAATTTCTCATCGGCTACCATTTGTTCTAGATCGCGGTTAGTAGCAGCTATAACTCGGACATTAATATATATAGGCTTGGTACCTCCCACCCTTTCCACCATTCTTTCCTGCAATACGGATAATAGCTTAGTTTGCATGGTCAATGGCATATCACCTATTTCATCCAGAAAAATGGTTCCACCCATCGCCAGTTCGAATTTACCCGGTTTTCCACCTTTCATGGCTCCGGTAAAGGCACCTTCTTCATATCCAAACAGTTCAGACTCCAAGAGATTCTCGGGTAAGGCAGCACAGTTTATCCTGACAAAAGGATGCGAGCTCCGGTTACTAGAGTTATGAATGGAATGAGCAAACAATTCCTTACCGGTACCACTTTCACCGGTAATAAGCAAAGTAGATACGGTATGAGAAACTTGTTCAGCCATGGATTTAACTTTAGCAAAGGCCGGACTTTCACCAATCAAATCTTTAAATTGCCATTTAGCCCGATAGCCTTGGCGAACTTCTTCTTTATATATATTTAATTCTTTTTCAGTCTCCTGTAACTTTTTCATCAGTATTTTAGCACCAGACATATCCATGAATAGGCTTCGGGCACAAGCGCCGATGATTGCACCGTCTTTGATTATAGGCAGACGGGTTACTATGTATTGCTGCCCGTTAATAGAATGTATATCCGCTTGATCTATGCGTCCGGTCTTAAGAATTTGAATCAGCTGGGAGGTGGGTGTAATTGCCAAAATATGCTTTCCCACCACTTGGGTTTTTTCCAAGCCCAGTGCATCAAGATAGGTCTGATTCATGGCTGTTATTATACCGTCCTTATCCACTATGACATAGACCATATATGGGCTTTCGATCAATGCTTCTGAGATAGCCTGGAATTCCTGCTCCGTTTCTTGGAGTTTTTGCATCAGAATCTTGGCCCCGGACATATCCAAGAAAAGACTTTTGGCAATGGCTCCAATAATTTCTCCATCTTTAATAACTGGCATTCGGCTCATAATAGTATCTCGTCCATTTATCGACCAAATGACGGCTTCATCTATTCGACCAGTTTTAAGAATGATAGGCAGCTCAGAATTGGGTACTATTTCCAGAATGTGTTTGCCCATCACTTCTTCCTTCTTTAAACCATACGCATCCAAATAAGTCTGATTCATAGTAGTAATAAAGCCATCCTTATCCACAATAACATAAATCATGTAAGGGCTTTCGGTGAGAGCTTCCGACAGAGCCTTAAATTCCTTCTCAGTTTCATGTAATTTCTGCATCATAATTTTAGCCCCGGACATGTCTAAAAACAGACTTTTCCCAACTGCTCCGATGATTTCTCCGTTCTTTACAATGGGAATGCGGGTCACGATCGTATCCCGATCATTTATGGTCCAGATATCGGCTTTGTCTATCCGCCCGGTACGTAATACTTCAGGAAGTTGGGAATTGGGGGTTACATCTAGTATGTATTTCCCTATTACATCCTTTTTCTCCAGGCCGATTTCATCCAGGTAGGTTTGGTTCATCATAGTAATTAAGCCCTCTTTGTTTACAGTCACATAAACCATATATGGGCTTTCGATGAGCGCTTCAGAATAAGCTCTGAATTCTTCTTCGGTTTCCTGGAGTTTCTGCATTAAAATCCTGGCCCCAGACATATCCAAAAAATAGCTCTGGCCAATTGCGCCAACAATTTCCCCGTCTCTAATAATGGGTAATCGAGTTACCACTGTATCAATGCCATTAAGGGGCCAAATATCGGCTTTGTCAATTCTACCGGTTTTGAGCACTTCCGGAAGTTCAGAATTTGGCAAGATATCAAGCACATATTGCCCGATGGCCTGATCCTTCCTTAACCCCAGCAAATCTAAAAAGGTCTGATTCATTACAGTAATGTAACCTTCCTTATCCACCATGACCAGTGCCACGTAGGGACTTTCAACCAGAATTTCATTTATATCTTGGGTGTTAAATTTCGGCAAAGCAAAAACTGCCCCCTTTTACATTCCTATAATTATATTCTACCATCACCTGTGAAGATATTGTAATGCTTTACGCACAGCAAATAGCAGATCAACCTATTTCGGCAGGGTAAAAGAAAAGGTGGAACCCTGGCCTAAAATGCTTTCAACTGCTACCTGACCACCTAGATTTTCGGCCAGATGCTTCACAATTGCCAGTCCCAGCCCACTCCCTCCAGTTTTTCTAGATCTGTCTTTATCCACCCGGTAGAAGCGCTCGAAAATTCTAGGCATCTCCCTCTCTGGAATACCAATACCGCAATCGATCACACTGATTTTTATCCGCTCACTCAGGTCTTCCAGCTTGACCTCTATTTGGCCTCCATCCGCACTGTACTTAACTGCATTATCTAGAAGATTCATGAGAATCTGGTCAATTAAATCCGCATCGCTATTTAGATTAGGAAAACCTTTCTGTTCATCATATAGGATAGCAATGTTTCTTAACTTACTTGTCTTTCGCATGATCTCTACCGTTTCTCGGAGCAATTGGCTAATATTGATCGGTTCAATGTTAAGCTTAATCTCATCCGATTCTAATTTTGACAATTCTAATAGTCTGCTGATAAGACGTGATAGACGCTGAGATTCATCGTAAATAATCCTGGTAAACTCAGCTAAACTATCCGGGTTTTTTCCGCCCTCATCCAGAAGGGTCTCAGCAAAACCGCTGATACTAGCCACCGGTGTCTTCAACTCATGAGATACATTGGCTACAAATTCCTTGCGCACCTTTTCCAGACGCTTTATCTCAGTAATATCATTTAGAACTACCAGAATATCCTGACAAGCTATTTTTTCGTTTTTTATAGGAACGACATTAACCTCAATGGTTTTTGCACCGAGTGAATATAATACAATATTTCTGTGCACTGGTTTCAAACTACTTCTCGCGGCATCAATCATTTCCAGCAGTTCATAGGCATTTATAATTTCAATATGATTTCTGCCTGTAAAGTCATTACCCATATTAAGCAGTGATACAGCTACCGGGTTTGCATAAGTAATTATCCCCTGAGCGCTGATCATCACGATGCCATTAACCGTATTATTCAGTAATGCCTCCAGGCGGTTTTTCACCTCCGAGACTTCTTGCATACTCTGCTCAAAGCGTTGACCCATTTCATTGAAGGCCTGGGCTAGTATCCCCATTTCATCAGAGGAATTGTAAGAGGTGCGCCTTTTTAGATTGCCACTCGCCATATCTTTAACAGCTTCGGTAATGTCCTGAAGTGGACGAGAAAAATTTCTGGCCAGGAAAAGACTTAATACTAAGGCAATCAGCCCAGAGATAAATAAAGCCATAAGCATCATCGACAAAATGCGGTTATATACAGCCTGCAGTTCTGCCAGCGGCATTGCCATTCTAACGGCACCCTTTATCTCCTGATTATCGAAAGGTACGGCTACATATAGCATGTTTATCTGCACCGTATCACTGTAACGCATTTCCACCCCAACTTCCCCGTGCAAAGCCTTATATACTTCGGGGCGATTACTATGACTGTCCATTTTTTCCGATTGAGCTGATGAATCTCCCCATACCAGACCATTGCCATCTATGATAGTAACTCTGGTGGCGCTGTCTTTAGCGGCAATATCGCATATATCCTGGTAGCTGCGAATAATACCGTTATCTCCATGGCGATATTTGGTCATATCAGCCACCAAAAAAGCCTCCTTGGTAAGCCTTTCCTCCAAATTATTTAGATAATAATCCTTGAAATTAACATAAACTATGCTCCCCAGAAGGGCCAGAATGAGAGTGATAATTAACAGGTAGGCTGCGCTAAGTTTCCAACGATAGCTTTTAAACATCAGTATTCTCCTCGAATTTATATCCCAATCCACGCACCGTTATAATATACTTCGGATCCCTGCTATCTTTTTCCACCTTGTCACGTAATTTGCTGATATGAACGTCCAGAACCCTGGTATTCACGCTGTCTGCATAATCCCACAATACCTGCAGCAGATAGTCACGTTTTAAGACTCGTCCTCTATTTCTGATTAACAGTTCCAGTAGTTCATATTCCTTCAGGGTTAAATCCAAGCGTCCTCCATTAAAATGAATCTCATATTTTTCAGGCTTAATTATAAAATTACCCACTACCAATTCCCGATCGGCTTTCTGAAGCTCGCTGTTATCTATTTTTCTTCTCAAGACCGCTTTTACTCGGGCAGTTAACTCACGAACACTAAAAGGCTTGGTAACATAATCATCTGCTCCTAACTCCAAGCCCAGTACCCGATCAATTTCATCGTCGCGGGCGGTCAGCATAATTATGGGGGTCTTGATATTTTCCCGCCGCAAATCCCGGCATATCTCCAATCCGTCTTTACCCGGCAGCATCAAATCCAGGATAATAAGATCCGGCTTCTCTTGCATAATTAATTGCCATGCTTCGTTGCCTTCATAAGCGGCAATAGTTGAAAATCCCTCTTTCCCCAGGTTATAAGTTATCAGCCTTACCAATGCCTCTTCGTCATCCACCACCATGATTTTACCTTTCATTGAGATCACCCCTTTCTCGGTGCCAGGCACCCACTTATCCACTTATCCACTCCACGAATTAATCTTTAAAACCAGCTTTAGCCATAGAATATTGATCCCTTATTCTATTGATATTTATTATATACTATTTACTGGCACTGAATTAGCGCCGTTGAAAAATGTCCCTGGTTTTGGTGAAAAAATAAAACCCTTTCGGGTTACCTGTAAAGGATTTTAGTTTTATTATTCAACGAATTACTTGGTTGGTTTAATTTGGTTGGTTTAAAATGATACTTTAAGCTATTAGTTGATATCTGCTTGGTAAACTTCATAAGAGCTTCCCTGAATGGATTTGGCCTTCTTTTTCACTTCCGCCGCAATCTCACCAAGTCCCAGATGATTTTCATAATCCCTGAATTCATTGCTAACCCCGGCGATAGAAAGGCTCATTATAGGATAATGGGTGTAGTTGCCTTGCCGGTCTAAAGCCGTGATGTAACCCTGCTCCAAGGTTGGCGGGTCATAGAAATCAACTATCCCTTCATTAAAAAGATATATAACCCTTGCAGCAATAGCGGAAGCCCGATCAGGTGTAGTAACCACTAAAAAGTCATCTCCCCCCACATGTCCGATTAGATCATCTGCATTCCCATATTGCAAAACCGTATTGCTGATAATCTGAGCCAGGAACACCAGTGCCCTATCCCCATGCTCAAAACCAAAATGATCATTAAAGGCTTTAAAATTATCTAAATCAAAATAGAGAATCATCATTTTTTGTTCTGGATTGTCTAATTCCTTTATTATTCGTTGGGTTATACACCGATTGCCTGGTAACCCGGTAAGAGGGTTTGAGTCCTTAGCCTGTTCAACATGCATTTTAGCCATGGCGCTTAGCAAAGTAGCAACCGAGACGATACCGCAATATCGATCATCTCGGGTGATGATAAGATAGTCATTAATACCGCTATCCAGTCTACGAGAGACCATTTGGGAAACATCTTCCAGAGGTGTTTTCCAGGACATAACCAAAGGATCACCATCCATAAATTCAGAGACAGGTCGTTTAATGAATAGGTCATATCCGTATCTAGTTCCCAGCATGGCAAATAACCTGTCACGCATAACCAAGCCGACCGGTCTCATATCTTTACATATCACTACCCCGTTCATGCTCTTATTCTCTCTAAACATGTCCACCACCTGCCCGACCAAAATTTCCGGGGCAATATGCTTATTGTAAGTTACAATCTCCCCTATGTTCTTCTGGGTGGAAGATGGATTATTTTTATTTTCAGCATAACAAACTTGAATTTGCTCACGTACCTCTACTTCCACCTCCGGCTGTATAGGCCCTGGACGTGCTAGTAAAAATCCCTGTCCGTATTCACATCCGCTATTGCTTAGCACTTTTAATTCCTCTAAAGTTTCAATTCCTTCGGCTATAATGTGGGCGTTTATTTTAGAGCAGAAATCAACAAATGTTTCCATCATAGCCCTTTTAATAGGAATCTTATCAATATCCCTTACTAATGACATGTCCATTTTCACAAATTCCGGGTTCAATTCAGCAATAGCCTGTAAGCTGGAATAACCAGCTCCAGCATCATCGATAGCAATCAAAAATCCCTGATTGCGGTAGTACCGTAATGCTTCCCGCAGGTTTGCATAATTCTCAATTTCACTTCTTTCGGTAAGCTCCAGAACCACATTACTAAAATCAATACCATTTTTTCGCAGAACCTCCTGGATATGACCCTGATGGTAGTTAACCGAATTTAAAACCAGTGGGTTAATATTTAAAAATAGATAGTTTTTACCCAATCCCATTACCGCATTAGTAATTGCCAAACTATTGCACAATTCCTCCAACTCCAGCAAACATTTATATTTATCAGCAGAGGAAAAAAGTTGCAGGGGAGATTCATATATTGTTCCTTCTGGACCTCGCGATAGAGCCTCGTACCCCTTTATATCTCCCGTTCTCAGCGATACAATTGGCTGGTAAACGCTTCTTATTTGTTTTTGATTAATAATATTGCGCATCAATTGCCAATCTGAGTGCTCACTGGCACTAATATAGCTTTTGGCTGCGAAGGATGCCTCCTTAAGACCATTATAAATCTGTGATTCAATATGGTAACCAGGAATATCTCTAATATCCGTATATCCTACATGCAGGGTAAGAAACTTATTCAGTTCTAAGGATTGAATGGAACGGTTTACTTCTTCTTCAAAATGTTTTTTTATATTTTTATATGCCTGCTCGTAACCAATCATATTCTGCGGAGCATCAATAAAAATAAGAAAATCATCTCCCCCCAGGCTGCATACACCGTACTTTTGCCGGGGACCGCCAAAATTAACAGGTAAATCGCGCAGGGTTCCGGCTACTTTTCGGAGTACCTTATCACAGATATCACGGCCATACAAAGCTTCAATGGCCTTAAAGTTCTCAATATCCAGGTAGATTAATCCCAGTTTCGAATGGATAAGGTTATTCTCCAGTATGGGAAAAAGAGTCACCAAGGTAGGTAGATCTGTTACCCTGTCATTGGCCAACAGAGCTTGAGGATGCTTCGATTTAAAAAAGTTCATTAGTCGATTCATTGGTTTAATAATCTTGGGCAAATTGCTCCCCCCGCTTCCACATTACTATTACGCCAGTACCTTCAACAACGGTTTAGATGAATTTTTAGTTGCGGCAACCATTTCTATCACTGGACTGGCTGAAGAATTATCGATAGAATTCATAAACTCTTGCAGCTTATGAGCCAGTTCAGCCAACCGGGCGGAATGATCTAGAGTGGAGGCCGTATTATTCTCCTGTTGAGTCGACGACTGCATCATTTCCGTAATGCTGGAATTTATAGTAATCGACTCTGCCAAGATGCTGTCGGTCTCGCCCCTAACTCGGACTAATAGCGATAATATAGCCTTTATTGATTCGGAAACGTCATCAATGCCTTCCTTGTTCTTAATAATCTCCTTATTGATTTGCCAAAATATTTCTCCAGAATACCTGGCTGCCTCAGAACTACTTATAACCTCCGCATGCATCTGCTCGTAAATGTTCCTCAATTCACAAAATTCCTGTACTACCAGACTTATTATCTGCGAAGTCTGGATAGCAAATTTTTGTGATTCCTGAGATAACTTGGTTACTTCTTCGGCTACCACTCCAAAGGCTGCTCCATGTTCTCCTGCCCGGGCAGATTCGATGGTGGCGTTTAGAGCCAGCATTTTGGTATTTCGGGCAATACTCTCGATAGAGGTATTTATCAGTAAAACCTGTTGGAACTTTTGCTCCAACTGTTCAAACGCTGTTCTGGTTAACATCGCAGAGTCACAAATTCCATCCATTTTGCCAATCACCTCATTTATAGAGATCTGTCCGCTTTGGGACATACTTAATACTTCCCGACTTATTTCTACTGATACTTGATTGCGATCAGCAATTTCATGCGCTGAATCAGTTAAACCATTAATAAGCTGACGGGTGGTTTCCACGGAATCCATTTGCCTTATAACATTATTACTTACTTGGGTAATGTTGTAGGCAATGTTATCTGATCCTTGTTTTAGCTCATAGGCTGTTTTATCGAGTTCGAAACTGCTAGTCCGGAGATTTTTTACGGTTTTGTTGATCTGTAATAGAAAGTATTTTAACGATTTGCGCATGCTGTTAAAACTGCTGCCCAGCAGGGAAAGTTCCAATGGTATACCGGTTTGAGGAATAAAGCTGTCAAGCTGCCCGGATTCAATGTTCTGAGCTGCATCGATCAGGTTGTTAATCGGTCTGGTGATGCTGATGATAATCCACCAGGCAGCAGCACAAGCTAACAACAAGGCGATTAAACCAATGAAGATCATCATATTGCGCAGGTCATATACAGGTTTTAAGTATTCATCCTGGGAAAGCGCCAAGGCTACAATCGCCTTTCTCTCCAAAGAGTAGGCAAAAGCTATCGTATATCGGTTCTGCTCATAATTGGTGTTCATTATGCCTTGCTTGCTTTTAAACATCTGCTCCAGTTCAGGCTTACTAGCCGGAAACTCCGACATGCTTCCATATGCATTGATAGTCTGGCCGCTGTCACCAACAATATATTGATTGAGTTGATAATTACGCTCCTGGTAGCTAGACCTCTGGTTTCCTAAAAAATAAGCCAATTTCTTTTCAAACTCCCGCGAATCCGTAGTCGCTTGGAGTATGGACATTTTTTCTACCACACTCGAAGCGGAGTCCCCTAAATGTATTTCCATCATATGTAAAATTTGACTTTTTTGCAGATTCAGGCTGGTAACACTTAGAACAAGTATAGTAATCAGTATAATTAAGGAAAACGTTAAACCGATTCTATTCTTAAGGGATAAGTTAAGGATTTTATTACTCATTCTTTTAGCCTCTCATTTCATTTTTCACATCATTCCCATATTATAGAAAGTGTAAGCTAAGAAGGTAAAATGACGGGTGGTATTTTGTTTCCTCTTGGTAATAAGGAAGTAAAAAGGATGTAAATAAAAAAGACGGGGCACTAAATCCCCGTCTTTATCACTTTAGCTGTATCCATTACAGCATTTTAATTTCCGATTCAAGCTTTTATTCATTCTGTTTATTTAAGCAGTGTCAATGCTTCCTCGGGAACATAGGTCTGAATGCCGTTAAATACTGTAAGGTTATTCATGTATGTCTTTTGCGAGTTTACATAAGCTATGTTGGTGTTCACCGGCAGACGGAGCTGGGCAGCGCCTTTAGTGACGACCAGAACTGGATTTTGTGCGTCAGCAGCATCCCATTGAACAGTCGCCCCTTGCTTTTCGAAAGCGCTGCGTGCCGGGATAAACAGTTTCTTACTGGTATCATCAAGATTTAGTCCCAGGACTTTTTCCATATATTTCGCAATATCGGTGTTATCAATGACTCCGGTGGGACGATTATTATCGGGTGCATAGGCATAAAGAGTCACATCACCGCCTGTGTGCCCACCGGTAGTCCAGCCTATGTGAGCGCGTTTGCTGATAATCGGTCCCACGGCGTAATTAACCTCGGTAGCTTTGGCTTGTTTAATACTATTTCTTTCATCTTCGGTTAAACCATCAATGTTCATGTATTGTTTTAGAACCTCATCAATATTGCTTCTATCCGAATTGAGTTGATATTCTATACCTTCACCAGTAAGCTTAGCCTGCTTCAAAGGAGCGATGAAAGTTGCCAGAGGTTCCTTATCGTATGTCTTATTTGTCCCGATATCACCGATGGAAACGCCTCCGGTGCAATGATCGGAAACTGCTATCACCGCAGTATGACCGTCCTTTTTGGCAAAATCCAGTGCTGTTTTTACAGCTTTATCGAAGGCCAGAACGTCACTTACTGTTCCAACCGGATCGTTGGCATGTTCAGCCCAGTCGATTTTACTTCCTTCAACCATAAGAAAGAAGCCTTTTTCATTCTTAGTCAGAGTGCTTATTGCCTTGGAAGTCATGTCAGCCAGACTCGGTTCCTTTTGGGGATCCCGATCCATATCGTATTTGAGGGCAATGGGGGCAAATGAACCCCATAGATGTGAAGAAGTGGAATTGTTCATGGCCTGCGGCGTGGTTACGTAGTCATAACCCATATCTTTGAGGGCCTTAACCAGGTCCTGATTATCTTTACGACCATCGGGCTGCAGGTATTTATAACCGCCGCCCAGAACAACATCAACATCATTATAGACTTCTTGTTTACTCAGAATATCGTAATTCTTGCGGTCTGGATAATGGGCGGCAAAATCAGCAGGGGTGGCATGCATTATCTCGCATGTTACCACCAGTCCGGTTGATTTTCCAGCCATTTTAGCGGCTTCCAGTATGCTAGCCACGGGTTTTTCTTTATCACCCGAAGAAACTTTAGTGACACCTGGCATGGTTGCCTCATCGGCCAAAACTCCAACATAACCGGTATGCGATTTAAAGCCGCTGGCAAATGCTGTGCCTGCCGGTGCTGAGTCAGCTATAACTGCATCAGCAGAATATGTCCGTACTAGTCCACAGGCTATTTCATCCATAGCCAGGGATTGCCCCCCCTGATACCAGCGAGATAGGGTCATGGCTTCCTGACTCATTCCGTCAGATATTAACAAAATAACATTCTGAATCTTTGCCGGCGTTGACCCCGGACTTTCGCCAGCTGTTGCTGCCGGTATCCCGCAGGCCCCTACCAGCATTATCAAAGCCATCACCAGGGTCACGGTCTGATTAGCCTTTTTCATCATTATTAATTAACCCACCTTTCCTTTTTTGGCTAATTATAAGCATTACGTGTAAAATTTTAGATGGGTTAAGCATATCATTATGTTTATTATTGGTAAATTTAGTGTATTTTTTCTTTTTCTACATTTGACAGCAATCTTCCTTAGTCCTTCAGCCATAATGGACGACTTAAGTTCGATTAAACCTGCTCGATCCAACTTAAGCTTTTGAACCTGCTCCCTTACACGGGTGCTTCCGGTGGATGTTACTGTGTGAAAATTCTCGATAAAACTGCCAGTATTTTGCGGATTGATGGATATATGAATAATCTGGTCAAAACAAGCTTAAATCAAGCAGCTAATTTTCGTTTTATTCTCGATTATGACTAACTACCAAAGGGTGACCAAATATTTTACGAAATAACTGGCCTCTTTTCTCCAGCCTTTTTCTAACGGCTTTCAAATCACCTTCTCCGAGAACGGTAATTAATTTCTTGCCATACCAGTCAAAATACTTGACCTCTACCCGGAATAGGTAAGGATAATCCAGAGCGTCAGCGATACGGAGAAAGGAAATGACTTGCAGCGCTTTTTCCTGAACGGCAAAGCTCTGTTTTTTCAGGGACTTTCTAATCATCAAACGATGGCTGCCAGCCACCTGGGCCAGTAGTGAGCGAGTATGATCGGGAAGATCATTCATCATAGCATCGTGCATGATTAGATAGTGAGTATGCCGATCATGGTCCTTTTCATTGATGCAATGACCTATGTCGTGAATCAGGGCGGCCTGCTCCAATAAATCGCGCCAACCGGCTGACAAATTTGTCGTGCCTGCCATACAGTCAAAAATCTTCAAGGCCTGGCCGGCCACGATTTCACCATGGGACTGGACGTTGCCAGTTCTATATTTGTCACCCATAGCTAATATTATTTCTCTATTAAGATTTTCTTTCAATTTAGACACTATCATCATCCTTTATCACATAATGAACAAGTCTTTGTGAAAAGCTTTTTTAAAATCATCACCATAACGCAGGGCGTCACATATTTCCAGGTCAATGTTCCCACTGGCAATAGTCGTTATGATAACCTTATCTCCCCTAATATCGCAAATAACATCCTTGATCAAACCACTCATGGAACGATCCAGACTCCTGGCTATTCTTAACAGAACTCCAATCCCCCGAATCGCCTGAACATCATCTTCATTAAGAAGGGCCTTATAGTGCGGCATAAGCGGACTATGATTATTTCGGTGGAATGCTGCTATATAGGCACTCATAACTATTTCCCGATGGGATAGACCATTGATTTCGGAATTTAGAAGGGTGTAAATTAAATGCTCGTTTTGCTGGTAAAAGTTAATAGCAATTCCTGCATCATGAAGCATACAAGCGGTTTTAATAATTCTGTCCTGATTTCCGTTAAATTTCTCTATTTCTTGGAGCTGACTGCAAAGAGAAGCCGTTACTTTCCATATTGTAAGAGCATGGTTCTGGTCCAAATCGTAGTTCAGGAGATTATTTCTTATTGAATAATCCAAAACATTTCGCTGCGGTTGATGATTACGGGATATATAATCATGGATAATACCCTCCCGCAACCCATATCCGCTGATAGCAATCTCTTCAATTCCACAGAATTCTACCAGTTGGGAGATTACTGCGGTAGCTCCCACAAAAATATCGGCTCGATCGCGGGAAAGACCCTTTATGGCCCGACGCTGTTTCAAATTGCGGCTGCTCACTTCATTATGAATTTCAAAAACATCGTTGGCACGCATGCGATAATTGTGGGATAGTTCCAGGGGATAAGATTTGCGGCGGCGGTCAATTTTCCCTAGATTTCGAAAGGTACCGCCTACCCCCACCAAAAGAGGGTGCTTCTGATCTGCTAACCAGGGTACGGACTTGTATGTATTCAATAACATCGAATTCAAAGCACTCATTTGTTCATCCTGCACCGTATCATGGAATTGATACTGCTGAGAAATATTTATGGAGCCGAAAGGCAGACTTATGGTATCCCTGGCTTCACCCTTTTCCATTCTAATGAGTTCGGTACTCCCCCCTCCCAGATCCATCATCAAAGCATTGTCAATATCCATGCTGGATATTATGCCCAGATAGTCATAATGAGCCTCTTCTTCACCTGATAATACCCTGATCGTAAAACCGGTTTCCTTTTTTATTCTTTCTAAGAATTCCTGTTGGTTGATTGCCCTGCGGACGGCCTCGGTAGCCACCGTGATCACTTCCTCGGGATGCAGCGCGTCACACAGGTTCCTAAACATCTGCATGGTCTTCACGGCCTTTTCCATTCGGTCCGGTTTGATTGTCTGTTCTTCCCCCATATCTTTTTCCAGGCGAACAGACTCCTTCAAGTCATGAACAATTTTATAGTTACCGTTCTCTCCTATTCGTACCAAAACCAGACGAATAGAGTTAGAACCTACATCTATGATAACAATTCGCTTCAAGGCAATCTCCCTTTCCATCATCCTTGTTGTATAAGATTATTATTGATACCCCCCAGGCTTCAATAAGGTGCTCGATTCAGTTGTCAGTTATGCAAACCTTTATTCATCCAATCGTATTATATCTGTTCGATAAATAAAACCACATATTGTATAGTAAATGTAATTTTTTTGTAAATTTTCATGTTTTTCCTGTTTATTGGACATATATCGTCTATAATGTACTTCAAATGTCGCATATATAGTAAAGACGGCAGCAGTTATTTATATAAGCAAATTGACAGAAATGAGGATCGTAGTATGAAAAAGCCTCGGCGCGAAACTGTTGCCGCGATTGATGTAGGAAGTAATTTTTTGCGCATGATGGTTGCCGAGATTACAGCGGAAGGGAAGATCCTGCCCCTGGAAGATGTCTGGAAGCCCACCCAAATTGGTCGGGACACCTTTGCCACCGGCGAAATCGAAATACAATCCATACATACATTATGTGAAACTCTAAAAGGTTTTCAACTGCTGATGAAGGACTATCGCGTCAGACACTATCATGCGGTAGCCACCAGCGGCGTTCGAGAAGCACAAAACCGTGAATATGTCCTGGATCAGATCAGAGTACGAGCTGGATTAGATGTTGGCATAATCAATAACGCTGAAGAACGCTTTTATGAATTCAAAGCCCTGCGGGACAATTTAGCCAATACCCGTCAAATGCGCCAGGAGGGAATACTCATTATTAGTATTGGTATGGGCGGAGTAGAGATCTCGGTATATAAAGAAGGAATGCTGCAGTTCACTGAGTATGTGAAGGTCGGTTCTCTGCGATTAATGGAGATATTAGCAGATCTGGAACGCCTAACCCTTGATTTCCCCAGGGTCATTGAAGAATTTTTGGAAAGCAAAATTTATTTGTTGGAATCATTGAATCGTAATATGGATATTAAAAACGTGATCGGCCTGGGTGGAGAACTCAGTTCTATTTTAAGCCTGTGCCGAATAAACAAGTTGACCCAGGAAGAAAATTTTTTGCATCGGGAAGTGCTGGAAAAAATGTATGCCCGTCTTCATACCATGACTACCGAGCAGATTATTTCCACCTACCGCTTGCACCGGAATGAAGCCGAAATTTTAGTCCCATCAGCTATCATTTTTCGACGTTTTCTACGCTCAACGAAAGCCGAGGGAATTCATGTACCTATGGTTTCGCTTCGCCATGGATTACTGGCTAATATGGTTGATGAATGGTATAACACCACTCGCAAATATGATTTTATAAATGATATCGTTAGTTCTGTCAGATATTTAGGACGTAAATTTCATTTTGATGAAAAACATGCTGCCCAGGTAGAGAATCTTTCTTTGGACATTTTTGATCAGATAAAACGAATTCATAAATTGGGGGATCGAGAAAGACTATACCTTCAGATTGCTGCCATTCTTCATGATGTGGGAAAGTATATAAATATCAACCAGCATTATATGCATTCCTGCAATATTATCCGTTATCAAGAAATTATGGGCTTCTCCAATCGGGAATTAAACCTGGTAGCCAATATTGCCAGGTATCATAGCGAGGACTCTCCTCATCGCTGGCATGATAATTACCGTTTACTGGATGAAAAGGACAAGATTATTGTTAGCAAACTGGCCGCCATTCTCAAACTGGCAGATTCTCTCGATATTTCCCATAAGAAACAGGTAGAAAGTCTGGAAATCACCCTGTCCGGCCGGGATATCTACTTTACTATTCGGGTTCGAGGCGGTGTTTTACTAGAAAATTGGGATTTTAACAACCAAAGCACTTTTTTTGAAGAGGTTTATGGACTCAAACCTATACTTAAACGTAAAGGATGATGGAGATGTTGCACATAACTCAAAATGCCCCCAGGCAGTTTATAAATCGTGAATTAAGTTCGCTGGCATTTAACCAGCGGGTTTTAGAAGAAGCCCAGGACAAGGATAATCCCCTGTTAGAACGGGCAAAATTTGCAGCTATCGTAAGTTCCAATCTTGACGAGTTCTTTATGGTCAGAGTTGCAGCAGTATGGGATCAGTTGCTGGCAGGACTGGATGAACCGGACGAAGCCGGTCTAACGCCTCAACAAGTCTGGGAGCAGATATCAATGCAAGTACATCAGATGATTGGTGACTTATACAGTTGTTACGGACGTTCCTTAAAAACAAGTCTTAAGAGGGAGAGTATTCAGCTAACCAAAGGCAAGAAACTGGATTTGGCTCAAAAAGAATTTCTGGCGACTTATTTCCACAAGAGTATTTATCCCGTCCTCACTCCCATGGTGGTCGACAGCAGTCGTCCGTTTCCACTTCTGCTAAACCGGAGCCTGAATATTGCCTTACTTCTTGCCAATCAGGAAAACGAGGAAGAACCAGTATTTGCTACTGTGCAGGTTCCGGCAGTTTTGGATCGCTTGGTTGCCATCCCTGCAGAAGACTCCAAAACCTACCTGGTTTTTTTGGAAGAAATCATCAAAAATAATATTCAGACTCTTTTTGCAGGGCACCGTATTTTAGCCATGGGCTGCTATCGAATTACCCGCAATGCCGATCTCAGTTGGGATGAAGAAGGTGCAGAAGACCTGCTGGAAGCGATTGAACAATCAATTAAACAGCGCAAATGGGGTGAAGTTGTCCGGCTGGAATATGAAAAAGGTTTGCATGATTTACTGCTAAAGCGTTTGGTAGAAGAATTAGAAGTGGCGGAAGGCGGAGTATATGAGATTAATGGACCGCTGGATTTAACCTTTTTGTTTAAAGTGAGTACTTTACAGGAAATGGAACACCTGCGCTATCCCCTGCTGCGCCCCCAGGTATCTGCAGAGTTTAAAGTCGAAGAAGATTACTTTTCGGTCATCTCCCACCGGGATATTATGGTTCATCACCCTTACGAATCCTTCCAACCGGTAGTTGAACTTGTTCAAAAGGCAGCGGAGGATCCTCAGGTACTGGCTATCAAGCAGGTATTGTACCGGGTAAGCGGCAATTCTCCTATTATCGAAGCACTTGCTCAAGCAGCCGAAAACGGCAAACAAGTCACGGTATTATTGGAACTCAAAGCCAGATTTGATGAGAAAAATAATATTACCTGGGCCAAAAGACTGGAGAAATCCGGCTGTCACGTCATTTATGGGATAAAGGGGTTAAAAACCCATGCGAAGGTACTTTTAATTGTGCGCGACGAGGAAGATGGGATAAAAAGATATGTACACCTGGGAACCGGCAACTACAACGATGTTACCGCCACCCTCTACGTGGATCTGGGCTTGTTTACCAGCAACGCTTATATCGGTGCAGATGCCTCAGCGCTCTTCAACATGCTTTCGGGCTATTCGCATTTAGGGCAGATGTACAAACTGGCAGTTGCACCGGTAACCCTGCGCCAGAAACTAATGCAGCTCTTGCAGCAAGAAATAGAGCAAGCTCGTAAAGGCCGCAAAGCTCATGTTATTATCAAAGTAAATTCCCTTTTAGATCAAGGATTTATTGAGGCTTTGTATGAAGCTTCCTGTGCCGGTGTAGAAATCGACTTAATTGTACGGGGAATATGCTGCCTGAAGCCAGACATACCTGGAATGAGTGAAAATATCCGGGTACGAAGTATAGTGGGCAGATTCCTGGAACATAGCAGGATCTTCTATTTTTATAACGATGGGGAAAAGGGCATCTACCTTTCGAGTGCTGATTTGATGCCGCGCAATTTGGATCGCAGGATTGAATTACTCTTCCCGGTCGAAGACGAAAAAAATAAGACCAGACTTATAAGTATTCTGGACGCCTATTTAAAGGACACGGTTAAGGCCAGAATCCTCAAGAACGACGGCATTTATTGCCGGGTTGATAAAAGGGGCAAACCTATCTTCGACAGCCAGGATTATTTTTATAAAATTGCATTACAATCGCAATAGGTCGAACAAAACGTGTTATGTTTCATACCCAGCCCCCGCAATATTTACGAACTAACCGGGTTCCCCTGCGGTACTTGGGAAAACTAAATATACATCATCAAGTTCCACTACTACGCAGGGTATTACGAATCCCGATTATTCAAAGATTTTCTATATTTGTGCAGCCATCTTCTCTAGTTCTTCGGCGAGGCTGGAGATTTCTTCAATGCTGGCACTCATCTCCTGAGTAGCCGCTGCTTGTTCTTCACTGGAGCGCAAAGTTGATTTACTATTATCAACCGTTTCATTGATACTCTGTTTAATATTATCGGTAAGGGCTCTAATATTAACTACAGTTCCTTTCGATTCGTCTGATAGTTTTCGTATTTCCTCAGCTACCACCCCAAAACCACGCCCTGCATCACCAGCCCGTGCAGCCTCAATGGCAGCATTAAGGCCCAGCATTTTGGTTTCATCCGCTATTTGCTTTATAAAATCCAGAACCGAATTGATATCTTCCGAAATTTTTAATACATCAAGTATGTTGCTATTTAATTTATGCTCATTTATGGATATTTGTGAAGCTGATGCAGCGAGTTGTTGTATAACTGAAGAAATTTCTTCCATGCCCTTGTTAATATTATTTGCCATTTCACGTAAATGTACAGCCATTTGCCTGGGCAGGATGATTCCAAAGGTTGCGACTACCTGAGTTTCATCATCTTCGTCAAAAAGAGGATAGCTCATCACCAGGGTCGGAACCCCATACCCGCTGGAGTCAAATTGGCGGATTACAGGCCGCTTGGTTCTTATCGCTTCACTGGCCGCAGACCCCTCCCTAAATCGGTATCCAACCTGCATGTCCGGTAAATCAAATTTCTTGGAGCCGCACCTATTAATAGCCTGTTCCAAATCAGTCATGTAAATACAAGCCCCTTCATGGAACATGTCAGCTATCATAGGAGCAAAATCTTGAAATGCACGTCCCACCGGATGTAAACGAGTAATAATGAAGATAAAACACCCGGTCGCTGAATCAGCCTCCACTATTGGTACACATTTCATAATAAGTCTCATACCAAAACTTGAACGCGGGACTTTTTCGATAATTGTCCTTTTCTCCTTCATGGCCTGGTAGGGCCCACTCCCAACCTGAATATCAGTGCCCACATTTATAGTAGGCACATCAAAGACATTCGAGGCTAATCTCCAGACGATTTTTTCGGTATCTGTCATTGAAAAAATCACGCCACTGGGTATCAGATCTTCTATTAATGGTGCCAGATCCTTTAATAAATTGGCCTTTTCCTGACTTAACATCTTATACCTCCTCGTATTTAGCCCACCATTTTTAATCATCCAATAAAATCAATAGGCTTATGTCTCTTCTATCACGTCCGCAATTTCATTTCTGGTGTTGAATCCAATTGAAATAAGGAATAATCATTAAGAATGATCCTCATTTCAGATGAATTTAGGTCGAAATTAATAAAATTGGATATGGCCTCTATGCTCTCTTCATATGAGGAGATTTGTTGTTGGTGGCAATTATGCTCCTTTTCAATCTTCTCTAACAGGCATTTTATTGCGTGTTCTCCGCTCTGCCGGCTTAAAACCTCTCGCGGTGAAATATAACAGAAATTGCTGTGGATATAGCCTTTTTGCATTACCATTGGATGATTGGCAATTACGTTTTCAATAAGGCGAGGATTAAACTTATTAAAATCATACAGGCATAAAACGCTACAAGGATACCTGGGTATAAAGTATCTATTCAATCTGGCTTCATATTCTATGATTAAATCAGGATCATGACCAAGGCTACAGCTCATTTCGCAACAAATTCTTAAAGAATCATAGCCTTCCCTTAAGGCCGTCCGACCCTGGTCTATAAGAAAATTTATGGTTTGAAATGGATCAAAGCAGGTTTCATTGAGACAAAACGTATTGGCAGAGACGAATTCCAGCTGCCCGCATTCCTGGACGGATTTAGACTTGAACCCATCCTGTTCCAGACAATCGCTTATTAATTGTGAAATATTTGAATCCATAATATAAAGACATTTCTCATTGCCCTCCAGTCCTGCTTCGAGATACGGTATAGCCATATTCCGCCACTCTTCAAAAGTATTATAAATTAAACAAATATGATCATGAGGTCTTTGGCTTTTCAACCTTTCTGTAAAGTAAATTGCACCAGCAGTCAATTTCACTCACCCCTCTTACAGTAATCCATATTCGGTTGGCTTCCATAAACTTGTATGCACTATTCATTTTTCTATAAAAGTCTTATTTTGGAAAACCATCCTGGAATAACTATAAAAGTTCAATGTAATGATTCACCCATCGTCTCCTTAATTTTTTGCATTAGTCATTTTGCTTTTTTGTTAATTATTGGTTTCAGACAGATCAATATGATTGGTCATCAATAAGAATTTTTCAATTTTCCTTACTTCGTCAGCCAGCTCGATAAGGTCGAGTACAAAAGATTTTCTAATGGCAGATACAGTTTTCTCAATATCACTGGAATACTTCCCGCCTTCACATATTACAATCGATATTTTTTTCGTTATTCTTTCTGTAATCACACATTCTCCTCCTCATATACTCCAAACCAATGCTTAAGCCTTAACACATTTGATTTATATTCTCCACTGCCTTTAAATTCAGGTTATTCACAACGGAAGCGGTTCCCCGCTTGTATTCGGAATCGATTATTCTGTCAACCTGAAGCATTTGTTCAACTTTAATCCTGGTTGATATATCTAAAATCATTTTGTTTTTATTGGCCTGATACCAGGCCAGTGTATCCGGCTGGCCTTGTGCTCTACCTGCCCCCCGCCAGTCAGCCACCATCTCTTTAATGTATTTTTCCGGCATCGGGATTACCCTGGGGTTGTTATCTTCCCCATGAAGAACCCACCATTGCCAGTGGTGCCGGTTGCGTTTCTGATGAATCAGCCATGCTAAATAATAAGGTGATTTTTCAATATCTGTAGGATTAATATGCCGTGAACTGATTTGGTTATCATAATAATGATTGGCATAGGCTATAAACTCACTGGGTAAAAACTTGCTTATATCGTGACTTAATCCCCGCCAGGGAATTCCATAGCGGCAACATTCTACGAATACATGCCATTTGTGCCGAATCAGGTAATTAAGAAATATCAAATATTTCACAATATTACTTCCTCCCTTATCTGCCTCTAAGGCTGTTGTTACCTGGCTTTAATAAGAATGTACTAATATAGATTATCTACCAGCAAGCTTAGAAATTAATCAATATATAGTAAACTTAAATGTAGTATTATGTAAAATAATTGAGGCCAACCTGACGTACCCTCAAACACTGAAATGACTTTTGCGATCCCGATACAAGGCCAATCTATCCGGTTGGCCCTGTACCGCCAATCAGCCACCTTCGCTTACGAAGAACTGTCACCGCTCGAATTGTTGACATATTTCAATATTATTCTTAAAAAAAGAAGGAAAAAGCCCAATAAATGGCGAAATGCAAAGCAAATACAGTATTGATAAGGGGGAGTTTAAGTTTGAACAAAAACGATTTTATTAAAGAAGTAGCCACAAAAGCCGATTTATCACAAAAAGATGCCGGGAAAGCACTTGATGCAATACTTGCCACAATTCAGGCAACATTGGCTGCAGGGGAAAAGCTGCAATTTGTAGGCTTCGGTTCATTTGAGGTAAGGGATCGCGCTGAAAGAAAAATTAAAAGCCCGGCAACAGGAGAAGATATGGTTATTCCTGCGACTAAAGTACCTGCATTTAAAGCAGGGAAGAGTCTCAAGGAAGCTGTAGCTCCAAAACCGGCAATAATTAAAGAAACTCCCATTAAAGAAACTCCCGAGGCTATGCCGGAAAAGAAACCAAAAGATAAAAAAAAGAAATCAAAAGATAAGAAAAAGAAATAAGGTCGGTTAAAAGAGGCTGCCCTGAAAAGTCCAAATGGACAGGGGGCAGCCTCTTTTTTTCAAAAACATATTATTTAGCAACATACGTATTTGAGATAGATATTCAAAAAGAATAACCCCCTTGGTGCAAGTCGAAATAATATATTCACTAATTTATCCCATATATACGGCCCAATTTTTATATCCTCCGGATAGATTGAAGACTGGATTAAAACCTGAATTAATCATAATATTCTGAGCAGCATTTCCGCTTGTACCGCTGTTACAATATACGACTACAGGCACATCACGGTTAATTTTTGCTGTTTCAGATCGCAGTTCAGCTAGCGATATATTGACGGCACCAGGAATATGCCCATTTTCAAATTGTGTATGCTCGCGTACATCAATTAAGGTTACTCTGCCTTCATCCAATAAGGTTTTTAATTCTTCGGCCCGTATCAATGGTCTATCATTGTCAAGCGAATTATCTAATACCATGCCTGCATAAATAACGGGATCTTTGGTAGTTGAATAAGGAGGAGCATAAGCTAAATCCAGTTGGAACAGATCATTCACATTAGCTTTGAAGTAGATGCTGGTTGCTAGAACATCCAACCTTTTATCAACCCCTTCCTGGCCAATCACCTGTCCACCTAACAAACGTCCCGAGGTCTTATCAGCAATTACTTTCATTACAAGCTCATTACTTCCAGGGTAATACTCGGGGTGATTGGGCTTGATCAAATGAGCTACTTCCGGGTTGAATCCATGCTGTCTGGCATCTTTCTCGGTTAAGCCAGTTAAACCGATGGTGGTATCAAAGAGCTTACATATAGATGTCCCCAATACTCCGTTAAAAGCTACCTGGCTGCCAAAACAATTATGGCCAGCCAGGCGTCCAGTTTTGTTGGCTGTTGACCCCAGGGGCCGATAAATAGGTTCTCCCGTTATGAGTGAGACTGTCTCAATGCAGTCTCCAGCAGCAAAAATATCTGGGTCACTAGTCTGCAAATATTTGTTAACCAGTATCCCGCCCATTGACCCGATTTTTATTCCAGAGGCTCGGGCTAGATCTACATTTGGTTTTACCCCCACAGCTAAAACAACCAGGTCGGTTTTTAACTGGCGGCCATCCCGGGTAATCACCCGCTGTACCCCTCCACTATCACCTTCTAGAGCTATTACTTCATCATCGACAACCAGGTTTACTCCATTTCGTTCCAGTGCCAATCTTGCCCATGCCGCCATATCTGCATCCAAATAGGGCATAACTGTAGAAGACTTTTCGATTAGAGTGACCTCTATTCCATTCGCAGTCAGGCTTTCGGTCATCTCCAGGCCAACAAAACCAGAACCTACAACGCAAGCTTTTTGGGGCTTTCTATCCTGTAGACGGTCCAGCAGGATATCCAAGTCTGCCATGGTGCGGAGTGCTACCACATTAGGAAGATATACCCCTGGTAGTGAAGGTATGATGGGCATTGCACCCGTACAAATAATTAGTTTATCGTAAGGCATAGTATATTTTTCATTGGAGCATAGGTCTCTCACCAGAATTGACTTTTCCGTCGGTTTTATTAGCTCAACCTGGTTTTGCACTCGGACGTCTACATTGTATCTTTCTTTAAAAAATACTGCATCTCGGGGAGTTAACTGCTGTCGTTTCTGAATAAGGCCTGATACCATGTATGGCATCCCACAGCCTGAATAGGAAATATCATTTCCCTTTTCAAATACTATGATTTCACACTGTTCCGAGTTCCTTCTTGCTTTGGCGGCTGCACTGGTTCCTGCAGCTACCGAACCAATTACTAGTATTTTCATGGCTTGTCCTGGTTTTCTAAACTATATAATTTCATATAGTCCAGCATCCTACCGACTTGTAGGACGGGTAGCTCACAGGATTCGCTACCTTGAAGTGTAACCCTAATCGGACTACAAACCCCATTGCCAATAAAAGACATACATCCTCTACCGTTCTGCAGGGCTACGGGAGTTACCCGTCTCCTAAGTCTACTGCCAGTGCCTTTCCTTCTAGGTGGCTCTCTCTGGCAGAACTCCTGCTAAACTACCGAAAACGCAGGAGTTTCACCTGCCTTTCTTAATTTTAATACGGTCTTGTTTGCTACATACCACTGTGACCAGTGGTGTCTGTTAGATTCTTTGGTCTTTTTAGGTAGTATCATTCTAACCGCCTGGGGTAGTTTTTCGTTGTACTGATATCCTCTTCTAGCAATTACCATGGCTGCAGATTGATGGACGGTTAGTCCAAACTGCTTTTGGTATTTGTATCTGCCGATTATGCTGGTATAGGCAGGGTTCACTTTTATGGCTTCTACTCCTTCACGAATAGCTTCGCGTTCCAAGCCTTCCAGTAAACTAGCATAGCTAAATTGGTGTATCTTCCGGGCGGTTTTAGCTCGCACATCTCGATTGTCCTTGAACTTTAAATCTTCGATTACGATTGCTACGCCATGTTCTTTGGCTTTTGCTACGGCTTGTTTTACTATCTGTCCAATTATGTGTTTTCGTCGCTTTGACGAAGCGTTGCATAATTCACCATTCCCTAACCAGCAGGATTCCTTAAAATTACCGTCTTTGCTTATTAGCGTTAAAGCTAATCCATTGGGATTGGTATCAATACCTTCTAACCCGTTGTATCTATTAAAGATTACTTCTGGCTCGGGTTCTTCGATAGTAATGTGGCAATAGTATTGGCTGTTTTTTCGGATTATTTCTACTTGATAGGCTTGATTTGTCTGAATATAATCCAAGACCATCTGGCGATAATTACGCCCATTGATTTTACCGGTCTTTTTAGATGGTTTATGAGGCAGGTAGATTTCGGCTTTGACTTGGACATAGCGTTTTACTTTACCATGGGCTTCGTATTGGTCGGTATTGATTAACAGATAAGTCCTGCCAGCTTCAACTACTAGCCGAGTATTCGGATTGCCTTTCTTAGTTACATCGCCACGGCTTACTAAACGATTATCCCGCAAGGATTTCCATTCTTCAGAGCTTATTTTGCCCTGGCATCTAGCAACAAAGTTCTTTTTGCCCCCGAATATTACTTTGGGCAAGGTCCCTGTATCCCGATATTTCATCCAATAGGCCAACTTCTTTTCTCGCTTGGCGAGCTTGGCCTGTAAACCAGGGATCTGTGCTGGTTTTTTCGTTTTCACTATTTTCTTTTTAACTGCTTTGACTTTGGTCTGCCAATTCTCTATGTGCATATCCAGTAGTTTTTCTTGAGATAGTTTTAGTTGACGGGACTGCTCAATCGCATCACTGGCATACCGAGAGTTAAGTCCGTACTTTTCTTGAATCAGCTTCTGGATGTCTTTCTTAACTACGCCTTCCAGTAGTCGCTGATAAGCATATCTTACGGCTGACGAAAACAATGTTTGCAAGCTATTTAATAGGAACTCTTGACCGGGGCTAAGATTGATAAGGACAGCATTTACTGTGGTTTTCATCCTTAGTCACCCCCTTTTGCCAACTCTGTCAGGCATTGTTTTACTTTACGACCGCCCCTGGCGCCATACAAGCGAGCTGAAAACGAAGTGATAATAGCAATTAAATCTTCGACCATTTCTTGATCTGGTCCTTTTAACTCATTTCTTTCCATTACCTCAATTACGACTCCCGTCTGGGTACAGTGATTTTCTAAGTATTTATAGCCAAATCTAGCTAAACGGTCTGGGTATTCGATAACTATTTTATCAACTTCGTTTAGTCGCTTCATCATTCGACTAAGTTCTTTCCGGCTTTCATTTATGCCACTGGCTACTTCTTGAAAGACTTCACTCACTTGGTATCCTTGGTCATAACAATAGCCAATTAGCCTTTCTTTTTGTCTTTGTAGATTGCCTGAATCTTGCTGTTTCTTAGTGGATACTCGGCAGTAGATAAATACTTTTCCCTCTGTATTAGTTATTGCACTGCCAGATAATATATCTATTTCTTCTTGGAGATAACGCCTTCTGCCACCGGGAGTTCTCACTGGATGCAGCTTTCCTTTTTCTTCCCAGGACAAAAGTGTCATGCGGGTAACGTTTAGAATCTCCATTACGTCTTTCATAGTATATAGTTTCATGTTTATTTGCCTCCAACAGTATTTAACTATATACTATTATATCATATTATAGTTTAAAACATAGCTGCTTCTACCTCCTATTTTTGTTTTTCCCTAATTACGAAAATGTGAAGTAAAATCTTTTGCAGTATAAATGGAGGTCGAGATTAGGCAAAATTGAATCAGTCATTACGGCCAAACTCCATCATAAAACTGATCCCATGCTGTTCAAATCCAAGTTGCTCATAAAACCTGTGAGCAAGCCTCCTTTTTTTATTACTAGAAAGCATCAGCTTGTAACATTCTTCCTCTTTAGCCCTGGCCATAACAAATTGCATCAATTGGCTTCCAACACCCTGTCCTCTGAAGTCCTGATTGACAATCATATTTTCCGCAACTGCGAGTCTTGCCCCTTTATGGCCTAAGTTATCGATAATTATTAGACTGCATATACCCATTATTAATTTTCTATCTTCAACCACAAAGACTTTATAGTAAGGATATTCATTTATTTTATTCCACATTCTCAGGTATTCGTCAGGAGCCAACCCCTCCTCACCATCCATATCTTGTAAAAGCTCGATAATTTTCGGCAGATCTGTCTCTATTGCTTGTCTGATTAACATATATTATCAACACCTTCGCGTTTCAATAAATAAGAGCCGATCATGATTAAGTGCGTTTTTGAAGCTTCCCCTTCATGTTTGTGGAAATCATCTCTAAAACTATGGCAAAAGCTAGAATAATGTAGGTGATAAGTCCAACTTCTGGCATGTCAAAATAAAACCCGCTGGCCATAAACATATCAAATCCAATCCCCGCCGCTCCAGCAGCTGCCCCCATGGCTACAGCATTGGCAAAGTTTATTTCAAACCGCATGAAAGTCCAGGAAATCAAATAGGTGATTGAGGATGGTATAACCGCTTGAAATACAATTTGCCACCAATTAGCCCCGCTAGCCTTTAAAGCTTCAATCACACTTTTATCCAGGTCTTCAAAAGACTCTGAATAGGCCTTGGTCAAATAACTTACCGAATGAAAAGTCATGCCGATTACCGCCGCAGCACTGCCCAGCCCTGCAGCCACAGCAAAAATCAAAACCCATAAGATAGTTGGTACTGCTCGGATAAAAGCGATAAACCCTTTTATAATATTAGTAACAATTTTATTACTCAAATTTTCAGCTGCCAGCAATCCTAAGAACAAAGCGATAAATGCGCCGAACAGGGTGGTTAAAAAGGCCAGCCCCAAAGTTATCACTACTTCATATAAAGCTTTCCATAAAGTAAAACGGTTAGAGTGTGGTTGCAGAAACATTGTATTAAAATTATTAAAAGTATCGCTAAAACCCTTGAGAACGTCCACACCCTTATAATCCATAGTCAATAAAGCATATATTGTCAACACTGACAAACATAGCAGGATTACCCGTATAACAATTGAAGGCCTATTAAGGGGTCTGATTCTTTTTAACTTTATATTTTCTTTAATGGCATCGCTACTCAATTGCACCCAATCTTCAATTGATGCTTCAATTTGCATTACAAAATCATCCTTCTAATATTATTTGATATCAATTCAATGGTAATAACCGTAATCACGATCAAAATAACAACCAAACTGGCAGCATGGTAATTCAAACTCTTGTAATATAATTCAAAATAAAACCCGATACCTGTACCTGTAAGCATACCTACCAGGGTGGCATCACGAATATTTGTTTCAATCATGTATAATAACCAACTGATCATTTGGGGCATACTGGAGGGCAACACTGCTTGAAAAATAATGTTAAAATAACCGGCACCGGTCGCTGACAACGCTTCGACCGAATTATTGCTTACTTCATCGATTGTTTCAATGAAAGCACGGGTCAGAAATCCAAAAGAACCACAAAATAAGGCCAGGTAACCTGTCAGTGAACTTTGGCTAAAAGCTAACATCAAAATCATGGCCCAGGCTACCAGCGGTATGTTACGAAAAAGCGAAGCTATTCCCCTGCTAATAATGCTAAGAATACGGTTTATTTTAGTGGTTCGGGAACCTAGCAAAGACAATAATAAAGCAAAAACAGCCGCCACAGTTGTTGCCGCAATCGACATCAGTACCGTTTCCCGCAATTTAATCAACATAGCGGGAAGCTTCGTCAGCGAATTAGCATCAGGATAGAAATTGGCGCCCCCCCAGATTATTGCTTTGATTATACTGGTAAAGCCCTTCAGTACATCGTACTGAGTAATGATAAGCGAACCTATAGTAAGAATAATCAAAAAAGCAAAAAATACCAGACTGTCATTCCTTCTTTTGGCAAAAATATCAACTTGCATTTTTTTCTCCTAGGTCAATAATCAAATCTCCGGATTCTGAACCATAGATATCATAGATCTGCTCATGGGACAGATCGTCCGGTGAACAGTTAAACACAACCTTGCCCTGTTTAATACCAATGACTCTGTCTGAATATTTCAGCGCTACTTGCACCTGGTGCAAATTGACAATTACCGTAATTTTCATTTTTGTACATATGTCTCTAAGGTGGTTCATGATGATCTTCGAGGCATTGGGGTCTAAAGAAGCAATCGGTTCATCACACAAAATTAATTTGGGATTTTGCACTAGAGCTCTGGCAATTCCGACTCGCTGTTTTTGGCCGCCACTTAACTGGTCGCATCTCTGATAAACCTGGTCATTCAGACCTAAGATCTCAACAAGCTGAAAAGCCTGTCTTTTTTCCTCTTCGCTGTACTTGCCCAAAACACCTGCCAGGGTCGATTTATGGCCAAGTCTGCCGTGGAGGACATTCTCAATAACCGTCAACCTATCGACCAGATTATAGTGCTGAAAGACCATGCCGATTTTTGTTCTTAGTTTTCTTAACTCTTTTTTGCTAAGATTTAGGGTATTAACACTATCAAAAGTAATTTCTCCGCTGCTTGGCTCAATCATCCGGTTTATGCAGCGTAGCAGGGTTGATTTGCCAGATCCCGAAGGACCAATGACCGAAACAAATTCTCCTTCCTGGACAGAAAAGCTGATATCGAATAAGGCCGGTGTTTCTTGGTTATAATACTTGGTGACGTTCTTCAATTCCAATAACTCCATGCTAAACTTCCTTTACTTTTATCGTGCATTGAGAGAGAGGCGTGGAAGTCCAACACCTCTCCTACCCAACACCATACTATGCTATTTTCAACCGGAGTACATCGCTTATTTACTTAGATCTCTGATGGGTTGATACCAGGCATCTTCGACTTTAAGAAAACGTTGCGGTTGTTTGAAAAGCCCTTTATCTTTAGAATCCTTTGGCAAGAAAATCTTCGGATTATTGATAACTTCATCTGAAGTAAATGCTGTCGTTAGTGCATCAATGGTTTTTGGGCTTAACGCACCGGTATTGGCTATAAAGGGAGCATTCATAACTGGCAGTGCTTTGATTAGCACATATTGGGCACCGGCTAGTTTATCAAACGGAGCAGCAGCGTCGCTCCTTACTGTGTAGATAGCTCCTGCTGTGTTTTCAGTTCCTGAGGTCAGATTTACATAGGTAGCAACATCGATATCATCAACTGCAGCGACATCAGCTTTATCTGTAAGAACGTTCACTAAAGATAATTGGTGAGACCCTCCGAAAAGCACCTGGCTAAAGAATTTCCCGTTGCCGCCTTCCAGCAGATCTTCTGCTTTCAGATTCTTCCATTTGTCTTGTTGGGAGAAAGTGGATACAATAGTTGCTGCCGGCACTTTATATCCGGATGTGGAACTATTGGAAACAAAAGACATTTTCTTGCCAGCTATGTTGTCGATAGCATAGCCTGTACCGGATTTATACTGATCTTCATTGCCTTTCTTAACTACTATCCGGCTGTAATACATGGCATCTTTTAAAGTTCCTGAATCTCCGCTGTTAACCACCAGTGGCAAAACTTTAGCATTTTTATCATGAGCCTGTATGTATTGTTGAGCTCCACAATAGGCTAATTGCGCATTGCCACTGGCCATTGCCTCTATGAGAATGGCGTAGTCGGTTGTCAGTTTGTCGGCAACTTTTTTACCTGTCACTTTTTCGATAACCTTGTCGAATTCGGCCCGGACATCCTTGAAATCATCTCCCGAGTTGTTGGGCAACCAGGCCACGGTAATCGTATCGGGGTCTTTGACAACTGTACTTGTGGAACCACAACCTGTTAAGAGAATTGACACAAAGAGAACTACCATTGTAAGTAAAGAAACCTTTTTCACATTAAATCCCCTCTCATTTTTTAATATGTTGAGTACCTCACCTTGTGTCCCAGCATGTTAGCAGAACCTTGATACTGAGAACAGTGTGGTTAATCAATTCCATGTTACCGAATTATTATTAGGTCTATTATTAAGCAATGTAATATTTATGTTTAATTGAGGTAAAATATTGTATTATTTTCAAGCATTCCTTAGTATTCCTTCATACCTGTTTGGAATTTTCATAGCAAGCAATTTTCCATCGCGCATAGTATATTCCCAGTTACATAGGTTTTCCATAAACTCTATATCATGAAAAATACCCAACATAGTTGTTCCTTCTCTAATCAATTGCTCGATAAGTTCTCTTACCTTCAATTTGGAGGCATAATCTAAACTGGCAGTTGGTTCATCTAGGAGCAACAGTCTTGGACGCTTGACCATGGCCCTGGCAATATTCAGGCGAAGCTTTTCGCCGCCGGAAAATGTGGCCGGATAACTATCCCACAGTTCTTGTCCCAATTCAAAATGCTTCAGCATTTTTCTTGCTTCAACCTCTGCGAATTCTTCCTCACCCCCCATCTCCAAAACCGCTTGTTTTACCAATTCCCGCGCGGTTGTACGGGGAATGGCATTTAAGAATTGGGATACATAACCAATCTCATATTTTCTCAAGTAAATGATCTGTCTTTCCGATGTTTCCGCCAGGTTAACCAGGCCAAACTTTTTGGAGTTATACCAGATACTGCCTTGCTGCGGAAAGCAGGTGCGATAAATACACTTAAATACAGTTGATTTTCCACCGCCGCTTTTCCCGGTGATTCCTACAAACTCACCCTCTTTTAAAACAAGACAAACATCGTGGAGTGCTTCAATATGTTTGTTTAAATTATGGATAGTAAAGGATTTCGATAAATGCTGAATGGCCAGGATATCTTCCACATTATTCACCTGCTTTTTCATACTTGTCCGTAAATTCATGGATGGGGAGGTAAAAATCATCAAGTCTTTCCTTGATAATTTCATAAGACCAGTCCCACCACTTAATATCCAAAAGTTTTCTAACGGTATCTTCGGCAAATCTTCTTTTAATAGCTTTAGCCGCAACTCCAACCACAATTGTGTAAGGCTCAACATCTTTGGTAACAACCGCACCGGCACCCACTACAGCCCCACTGCCTATCTTCACTCCGGGCATGATGAGTGCTCCGTGGCCTATCCAGGTATCATGCCCGATGTAGATCTTCTGCTCCGCTCGCCAGTGGAAGAATTCCTCATCATCTGTTGCCGCCAATCCATACTTCATTCTACGATAGGTAAAATGATGCAAGGTCGGCCTATCCATAGGATGTTCGGTAGGACCGATTCTTACCATGGCTGCAATGTTGGCAAACTTGCCTATTTCAGAATTTTGAATAATACAATATTCGCCGGTATACGAAAAATCACCGAGCCTTACATTTTCCATATAATTTAAAATGCCTATCTCTGTATACGCACCCAGTTCACTATTATGTAATCGACAGTTCTCGTGTACTAACGGTTCTTTACCCAGCATTTTGCTGTCTCCTTATCATGTTGTGCTATCTCAATCAAACCGCATAATTTGTTCTTTGGACTAATTTCCCGTCTACGATGACCACTGTTATAACCGGAAAATCCGGCTCGATCTTCTCAATAACCAGTAAATCTGCTTTTTTCCCTTCTATAATGGAGCCTATTTCCTGATCCATGTTCACCGCCTTAGCCGGATTGATCGTAAGCATTCTAAACATTTCAACCAGGTTTACTCCCAATTTGTTATGCATAGTAAAAACACTGTGCAACAATGCGGGTGGATAATAATCACTGCATAAAATGTCTATACTGTTAGCCAGGATGGCTTCTGGTGCGGATAAATTACCATTATGCGAACCACCTAAAAGGATGTTAGGTGCACCAGCCATCGTAAACATTCCCCGAGCTTGAGCTTGTTGTGCTATCTCCACGCTCAATGGGAATTCACTGATCGTTGCCCCCAGACTTTGTAGCAAATCCAATTTTTCCACGTCATCATCATCATGTGAGGCAATGGGAATGCCCATTGTTGCAGCTAGTTCAGCAATTCCTTGCATCCCTGCGATGGTCACTTTTTCTTTGGATTGATCCCTAGATATCAGCTCGTCAATTTCCTCATCCGAGAAATCACTGTAGCTCTTGACCATTTCCCTGTATACTTGTAGCTCTCTATATTGACCCTGTCCAGGCGTATGATCCATGAATGATACCAAGTGAACCTTATTTTCAGCAATATATTCTTTCAATTGGTCTACTTCCTTAACATTGTTAATTTCAAATCTGGCGTGGAAACGATGCCTGATTAAAGACTGGCCTGAATGAGTCATTGCGATTATATCAATGAATTTTCGAACATTTTCAGGATCGCGAATCGGTTTACGTTTAAACTCAGAATCCTTAAAAAGGGAAAGAGAATGAAACATAGTGGTAATCCCATGAGAGACCAGTTCCCGTTCCGTTTCTTTAATACTCATCTGGAAATCCATTAGGCAAGTAGGCCGTGGTGCTGCCATATGCTCTATATAATCAGAGTGAATATCAATAAACCCGGGGGTAACATATCCACCGGCAGCATTGATTACTTCAGTGTTCTCATCGATCCTTAATACTCCCTGGGGCATAATCTTGAATATTATTTTATCTTTTACCAAAATTTCATACCCGATAAGGATTGAATCCTCTGTAACAATCCGTCCATTGGTAATTAAATACATTTAATTGTCTCCTTTTTCCCATATCTAGCTAATCTTTCTGAAAGGGTACCTGTATGTAGTTCAAAAAGATGATTGTCATAATCATAAAAATATAAAGAGCGCCCTTCCCCTTCACCCCTTGGTCGAGGTGGTTTAAAATCTATACCTAATGAATGCACTCTTGACTCATAAGTATCAAATGATTCATCGCTTATCTTAAAAGCAACATGATTATATGTACGGTCAAATAATGAATCACCTTCCATTAATGCAATCCATTGATCGTTAATGAGAAAGAACTTTTCCCTTGATAATGAATAAGTATCATCTTCACTTGAATAAACCTCTTTTGCATCAAAGATAAATCTGATAAATGCAGATGAACGTTCAAGATCTTTTACTATAAAAGTTAAATGGCTAATTCCTTCAATCATTACAATCCCCCCAAATAATAACTGCACATTCTCTATAGCAATGATTGCACCAGCTGTTGGGTATAGCTGTGTTGAGGATCTTCGAGAATCTGATCAGTTAAGCCTTGTTCAATAATTCTTCCATCCAGCATCACCATGGTTCTATCTGCCAGCATTCTAATTACACCCAAATCATGGGAGACAATGATCATGCTAATCTTCAACTCTCTCTGTATGGTCTTGATTAAGTCCAAAACACTGGCTTGAACGGACAAATCCAATCCGGTAGTAACTTCATCAAGCAGAAGTATTGGTGGATTGTTCGATAAAGCTTTGGCAATTTGCACCCGCTGCTGCATTCCCCCCGAGAAATTTTGGGGAGCTTCTTTCATACGATAAACCGGGATGTTGACATGCTCCAGCAGTCCTTCCGCTCTGGCCTGCATGTTGCCGACGTTTCTGTTGCCGGCGGCAATTAATTTTTCAGCAATGTTGCCAATGGACGAGAAATTCATTTTTAAATTCATAAGCGGATTTTGATAGACTTTTCCCATCATCAGATTCCTAATCAACCTCTTCTGCTGGGATGATTCGGCAAATATATTTTTTTGCCCGCTCTGGTAGGTGCTGAGGTAAGCCTCTCCGCTGTTGACATCCTGATCAAAATACAGGCACTGCATTAAGGTTGACTTGCCACTGCCGCTTTCCCCTACAACTCCCAATATCTCTCCCTCATATACTTCAAAAGTGATATCCCGGCAGGCATATACCGTGCCACAGATAGGGCAATAGTTTTTCATCATGCGATTATCTTCTGTTCTTCTGCAGTTAACACATCCCTTGCCATATTGTTTATTTAATTTGCTTACCGACAAGACATTCTGTTCAAAATTTTCCATATTACAATACCTCATGATATCGATTTTCCATTTAAGCTCTGTAAACAATAGCCAGTATCGTTGCATTGATAAAAGCTTGCTCCCGTTACATCGTCCAGTATTTCATCCAGATATACTCCCCTGGCACCGCACAGTCGACAACACCTATCCGTAAAGGATTCGGCTTCAAAAGCATAGTCTTCAAAAGCTAACGAAACCACCTTGGTATATGGAGGTACCGCATATACTTTTTTTTCACGACCCGCCCCCAATAGAATCAAAGCGGGGGAACTATTTAGCTTGTGATTGTCAAATCTAGGAATTGGACTGGGAGCCATAACGTACCTGTCATGAACCATAACCGGATGATCCGCACCAGTTGACATATTTCCGTAGTTGATGATCTGCTCAAACAACATGAGCCAGGCACCACTATATTCTTGTTCGGCATGCAGCTTTTTCGTCTCATATTCACTTGGTTCAAAATACCTTAATGGTTCCGGCAAAGGTACCTGAAGAACCAGAATCTGACCTTCGCACAAGGTAATTTCCGGAATTCTATGTCTAGATTGGATTATAGTTGCCTTCGACGTTTCATCGGTTACTGCAATACCGGTAGTTGTAACAATAAGCTTTTTGATATTTACTGCATTTACTGATTCATCTGAGCCCTGGTCAATTACTTTCAGAAGGTCTTCCTTGCCTACCAAGGAAAGAGTCAGTTGTAGCCCTCCTGTTCCCCAGCCTCTGGCGATCGGCATCTCCCGGGATGCGAAAGGCACCTGATACCCTGGAATGGCGATAGCTTTGAGTGTCGCTCTTCTAATTTCTCTTTTGGAACCTTCATCAAAAAAGGCAAAATTATAGTCAATTTTCATGTTTTAGCTCCTCATTTTCCCAGTTGTTGCCTTTACCTCTTTTTGTCTTACGGACACTATCCAGTTTGGACTGGAATGTCACATAGTGAGGTAATTTGAGATGGGAAATAAACCCGGTCGATTCAACTGAGTCAATATGTAAAAGTACAAATTCCTCGTTATGGGTTGGATACTCCGGTTTACCCGCTTCCAGACAACGGTCTAAGATACTCATAGCGATAGCTTTAGTTTCATTTTGTCCATAACAGATTCCGTACCCAATGCCAAATTCAATTTCTTTTTGGCCATTTTCTTTTTGAACATCTAAGGGGAACAAGGTCTCTACTTCAGTGACTTTGATATCGCCTATATAATAAGCATCCACCTCATTCTGTTCCTGGAGCGGGTTATCTACATAGATAGGCAGACTGCCAATCCGTAATTCCCCCACCGTAGGATGCAATGCCCCATAACTACGCAAGGCCGCATATCCCAAGGAAGTAACTGCTCCTGTCTGGCCCCTGGTTAAAATCTGCAGCCTTTCACTGCGGCTAGTTGGAAACTGTACACTTTCTGTAGTTACATCGTCCGGTTCACTGTCATTATCTTCACAAGTGCTAATCAGACCTTCCTCGCGTAAATAATCCAGGACTTTGGGTAGATTGGCCAAATCCGTATTGTCGTTGTCAAGTCCGATCTCCCCGCCAAACTCCTTCAGCCAATTGGCGGCATCTGTATCGGTTTCTTCATTCAAGTCAAAATCGATTAACCGATGGGTATAATCATACGCTGCCCCTAAAATCTGCCCACCGGGAATGTCCTTAAAGCTGGCTGAGATTCTTCTCTCCACCAACATATTTCCTGAATGAACAGTTCGCGAATAATGCTTGCGGGGCAAAGTGGAACGGTAGGCCCTCATTAAAAAAGCTGCTTCCTCAGGGCTTCCTTCCGCTTGTTTGATCGCTATAGATGCCAGAGCTTCACTGTAAAGACAGCTTTCCGACATAACCTGGTCAATCAGGCAGCGCATTCCGCCTTCAATAATATGACAATCCAAAACCATGCCCTTTTTCAGTCGTTCATACTTCAGTCGTTTGATTGATTCTTCAATAGCCAAGGTTCCGCCTTTTACTGCAACATATCCCATCTAATCAATCACCTGCTTTGCTATTTGAGTCGTTCGCGGAAGACCTAAAATATTGTCATATCGATCGATAAAAATCAGATCAATTCCCATTGGGTATTCGGAGTTTTTTTCCGACCGTATATCTACCCACCTATTTGGGGTATGAACTTTTATCTGGCTTTCATGTTCAATCCCTGGACCAGTCAGGATTAAATCCCGGTCATTACTCACCGAGTCCACTTCAACGATGATTGTGGCTGCTTTATGAGGGTTCAACAAATCGCCTGGATAGGCAGTTCTCAAGGCCTTCTCCAAATCCTCTGGCTGAGCATCATGTAAAACTAGAATAAAATCCGCACTTTCCAGTTCTTCTGCTTTGGCATACGTCAACTGGTTTATCATTTTGGCAATCTCATCTTCACGTTTGGAACAAACTTTAAATTTTACTTCCGTATCAAAAAACAGCAGTATCAGTATTAATGTCGAATCAAAACAGCCAATCCTAAGTTCAACCTTTTCGGCCTGAGTATGGATATTCCTAATCAAGCCCGGCCTAGCCATCGAATCTACCGTTTGGCGATAAGCTGCTTGTACATCATGAACCAAATCCAAACTCATCAATTCTTACCCCTCTAACTTAAACGTTCATAGTGTCAAAGTTTACTTTTGTCTTCAAGATCTTGTTTTTTAAAGCAACGTCTTCTTGATTAAAACGGCTTTCCTCAATTAATAAAAGGGCGGTCCATGCTTTTGTCTCCGGCAAATCCGCATTATAAGCCGCATCTATAATTGCCAGGTTATAGGCCAGCTCCGGTTCATGTCCCTTGACTATTCCAATTCCCAGATATCCGTTGATCATTACCTTACATTCCGTAATCAATACTTCGCCTAAGTAGAATAAGGTGCGTTGGGCACTTTCTCGTACTTTAACCATAACCATACCGTTATTGCTTGCTTCTACTGTCCTGACATCATATATATTCATAATTTCCTGGGCCAAGTTTTCAGCCACATCTGCTGAACCTTTGATTAAGATTTCCGTTCTCTTTTTTCTATTCATAAATTGAACCTTCCTTATAATCAGCCTACTTTTGAAACAATTTACCCTCTGAGATAATCTTAACTTGTTGCCAAGTTGGCCAATGTCAAAGTTCTGTAATGGTTTGTAAAACTTTAGTAAAACGAGCTGTCCCCAACCGACCCTAAATAGAAAAAGTCCTGAAATATTCCAGGACTTTTTCTATCCACCTCACGGCAAACAAGCACCGTCCCTGTTTGGTAGGTCTATGGTAATATGTATGAAAAGCAATCGCTGCGATAAAATATTTTCCGGTATTCCAATACGGTACAGGTTTTTTTATCTATGCAGCCAGATTCTGAAACTAATAGAGGGATTAAATAGGTGCAGTTAAATATTTTTCGTTGGAATTTGGTGGGAAAGGAAACACTTAATAGGCTGGTTTTTGAGGAATATTCTGTATAACCCTTGCTGTTAAAATAATCAAATATAGAAGTAATTTTGGGTCCCAAAACATCGATATCATGAAATACTGATTGGGCAACATAGGAGATATGCAGGGCAATAGGTTGATGGTCAATATACCTCAGTCTCCCGATTTTAAAAATCCTGTCATTTTCATTAGTTTCCAAATAATCAGAAATCTTTTTATTGTATTTAATCGGTCGGCAAAATATGTTTTCCGATTGGTAATCATACCCTTTTTCAAGCATTTTCTGGCTAAAACTCACATCGCCGGTAATAACAAGTTCAATTTGTTTTTTTCTGTCTTTAACATAACTCCCTTTTCCCTGCTTTTTGTAGAGATACCCCAAATCCTCGAGTTTTTCATACGCCTTCCGGGCTGTAATTCTTGGTACCCTGTAAAGATCTGCCATTTCATTTTCCGACGGTAGCTTATCGTGGGCATTGTATTTGCCTGAGACTATGAGAGATACTAGTTTATCTATTATTTCGTGCTCATTTGGCATTATCATATACCCACTTTCTAGACTCCACTTGCAGTCATCAACTTATGCTGACTGTTCTTCCTTGTTTTGCATAATATAGTCAGGCATCCGATAATTCACCCCATAAACAGGAATTCCAGCTACTACTGTGTTCATCACGATCGGAATAGTTCCATCTTTCCTGACAACGATCACATCGCCCCATTTGCCTTCTTCGAGACTACCCGTATTGAGCCCCAAAGCCTGCGCCGGCGTACTGGAAGCCATGGCAATCGCTTCATTAAAGGATACTACTTCATCCGCCAACTTAAACACCGCATGCAATATTGACGGGGGATAATAATCTGAACAAATCATATTAGCAATGCTGCCTTTCACCGCATCGACCGCCCGTAAGCCTTTCCCAGTAGAACCTCCCCGTAAAATATTCGGCGCTCCTACACAGACATAGTTACCCAATTGAGAAGCTGCTACGGCAGTTTCCATGTTAATAGGAAACTCGTGGATCGTTATTCCGTGTTTCTGGTAAAAGTGTACTTTTTCTGGGGTATCATCGTCATGCGAAGCCATCGGAATACTCGCAGCTAAGGCTGTTTTACTCAAAATTTCTACGCACTCGGCAGCAAAAAGCTGTCCACGTTTTTGTTTTGCCAAAATATCCTCAATTTCTCTAATAGGCATATTATAAGTTTTTTGCATATATTGTATATAATCATCCACAGTGGGATATTGACCCTGCCCGGGAATATGATCCATAAATGACAGCAGTTCAACCAAACCATCCTGGAGCAAGGATTGGGCAGCGGGAACTCCTGTCGAATTTGTGATTTCAAAACGCAAGTGAATCTTATTACGCACTAATGTAGAGCTTTTATTCATGTTTACAATTGTCCGGATAATTTTTTCGACGTTATTGTCTTCACGCACACTTCCCTCCGCACCAAAAAAGGAAAAAGAATGATAAATAGTCGTAATCCCATTGCCGGCCAACTTCTTTTCCAGTTCCCGAAAAGCGATGTCCGCCGCGAAGAAAACTCCGGGGCGAGGTTCTATTTCCTTTTCAATCGCATCGCTATGGGTATCGATGAGCCCCGGTAATATGTAACCGCCACCCGCATCAATATAGTTTTGGGCTTTAATTCCGCGATGTTCTTCTTTTTTGCCGGCATATTGAATTATTTCGTTCTCAATATAAACTTCACCAACCGGAATAATCCAATCCGGCCTTACTATCTTGCCATTGGTGATCAGTAATGTCTGTTTCATACAACCTCCTACAACCTTTAAATATTCCTTATTTTAAAGCAGTATTGTAAAAGTAGTTTTATGAATATGTAAAGGATTCTTAAATTTTGTGTATCGCATCATTATTCTGGTGTCAAAATTATAAACAGGCCAACTGTCCTCGCGATAAAATCGATAGACAATACTTGGTTCACCTGCTAGACTACTGCCCATTTTCCTTGCGTTCATAAAGCCGCTGCAGCCATTCCTCTGTCATATAGAAACTCCCCAGCGAATTTGGTTTACCTTCGTACATTCCGTGAAAATCCGAACCACCTGTTAATATTAACCCGTACTTTTCTGCTACAGAAATAATTAACTTAACATTGGCATTATTATGACTTGGATGCCAGGCTTCCAGCCCATCCAAGCCGGTTTCTATAAGTTTGGGCACCAATTCCATGTTGTTATAGCCAATCGGATGGGCCAGTACCGCAACTCCTCCTGCTTGTTTAATCGCCCGAACTGCTGCAAATACATCGATATACTCTATCTCTTTATAGGCTATTCCCCCAGAATTCCCATCCTTGGGTTTGGCAAAAAGCTTCTGGTATAATACATCATGAATGCCTGATGCATAGCCCAGATGCATTAAAGCATGCATGATATGCTGTTTATAAACGTTAGTACTGCCAGCAGCCATCTTTTCGGCAAACTCCCAAGTGATTGGATAACCGACTTCGTTAAGTGTTTCCACGATCCACTTGGAGGTTTCCTGCCTTTGCCTGAGCATTGGCCTACATACTTCAGCAACTTGCTGCGGATCATCCATTAGAAAACCCAAAACATGTGCCTTCCGCCTTCTTTCATAATCATAGGCAGATATTTCTATACTGGAGAGAATACTAATTCCATATTCCTGACCGGCTTTTTTCGCTTCCGCAAGTCCTTCTACAGTGTCATGGTCGGCAATAGCCAAGGCCTCAATTCCAATTCTTTTAGCCAGTGCAACTATTTCTATTATTTCCATGGAACCATCCGAAACCCGGGAATGACAATGCAAATCAGCTTTCATAAGTTCTCCTTTGCTCTTTATAGCTCTTTTTCGTCATTTATTTGCAGTACCTTTCTATGAAAATATCCATATTCAGTGAATGAATTGTTCTTTCTTTAAGAGTGCCTTGCCCAATTCCCTCAGGTTTAACACTCCTGAAACACATTATTCAATACTGCTAACTCTTACTCACAGAACAATGTTTGCTAATATTTTATGCAATTTAAAATATTGGCAAATATTGTTTCTCGGGAACACAAAATGAAAAATCCCCATTTTCCGGGGATGGTTGTTGGATATAATTAGAATGTGATGTGGCTTCTAAGCTCTCTTCACATTCATAGATTGTTGCTTATGCCAATTGAGATATTCACCGATTCTTTGGGTGGAAGTATTAATAATCTGACTTTTACGGATACCTGCCTTTTGGGCCATAGCTAGAGCAATTTCATTATTTCCTACGTTATAACAAATGTGAGCGTCGCTATTGATGGCTACCAGTACATTGTGCTTCTTGGCCATCCTGGCAAACTTGTTACAGTTGGGGAAACTGTTCGGGCGGCAAACAAAGGATTGGTTATTTAGTTCAATAACCTTATTATATTCTTTGGCTGCCATCACAACTTTTTCGACATCTACAGGATACTTGGGATTTCCAGGGTGACATATTATATGCACATAAGGATTCTTGATCGCTGCTATCATGGCTTCAGTGTTATCTTCTATGGTTGTTCCGATATAACCGGTTGAATCGTGAAATCCTGCCAGGACTATATCAAGATATGAAGATAAGACTTCTTCGGGCATATCAATATTCCCCTGGCAATCCAATATATTGGCCTCCACTCCTCTTAATACTTCAATCCCATTCATTACTCTAGGCAGTGATATCATATTAGTGAAGTGATACCAGTGGGGAGCCCCTGGCATTTTAAGCCCATGATCGGTAATGGCAACCATCTTAAGTCCTTTTTGACCAGCTTCTTCAACTATTTCTTTTATCGTGCTGTACCCATGACCACTGGCAGTAGTGTGAACATGCAAATCTGCTTCAAGTTTCATTTCTTTCACCTCCTTTCTTTTGCTATCATTCTAACTCACTGAAGTAAATTTAGTATGATCATTAACTAAAGATGAGGTTATTTTTTGGTTACATTCTTTTTGCCGCTTCCATAGCCAGGGGCGATCGTTCACACTCCGTTTCGCTCAAAGAAACCTGACAGCATATAGGGCTTCCCTTCATTTTTTCCGCACTATAGCATAGCCCATTGCTGCGGGAATCTAGAAATGGATGGTCGATTTGGGTAGGATCACCGATCATAATAATTTTCGAATCATTGCCGGCACGAGTAATGATCCCTTTGGCCTGATTGGGGGTTAGATTTTGGGCTTCGTCGATAATAATCCATTGTTTGCTTATAGACCGACCTCTTAGATAGGCTACTGCTTCGACGCTAATTGTTTTACGGGCGTATAGTTCTTCCACCTTGTCTTTTAACGCTAACTCTGATTTATAGCGCAACTTTTCATCGCTATCCACCAGTATTTCCAAATTATCATTTACACCCCTCATCAAAGGACTAAGTTTGTCAGCTTCCGTACCAGGAAGAAATCCCAGCGTCTCATCCATGGTAATGTTGGGACGACAGATTAGTATTTTCCTGTATTCATGAGTGTTAAGTACCTTTTCTAAACCGACAGCCAGAGAATAGAATGTCTTGGCGGTTCCGGCAGGTCCCTTACAAATTACCAGCGGGAATTCTTCGGCAGATCTCATCAAGGCTTCCTGGTAAAACTTCTGCCCTACATTGCGAGCATTCACTCCAAAAGGGATTTGTTTTAAGTACCTCAAAGGCTTGATTCCATCTTTCTCGACTATTCCTAATGCGCTTTGACTGGGATGGTTCAATGCTTTCATCAAAACAAACTGATTCACGAACAACTGGGGGGTAAATAGCTGTTCGTCTTTATATGTTTTGACCTTTTCGGGATTAAGATATCCTTTACAGAAAAAATCGTCCATATCAGCTGAAGATGCAAATACCTCAGTTCTACCCTGGTATTGGTCGTGAAGATCAGGTGATAGGTCATGTTGAAAATCCTGGGTTGGGATTCCTAAAATGTCAGCTTTAATGCGAGTAAAAACATCTTTGGTAATCAAGTAAAGTTCATCATTATTTTCCTTCAACGCTAGACACACCTGTAACACTCGATTATCAAACTCCAGCGGATTCCAGCGGGGAGGCAGGTTCTGATTCAAATGATTCAATTCTACTTTGAATATTCCGCCGTTTGGTAACAGAACCCCTTCGCTTAATGTCCCCTCTAATCTCAAGTTATCGATCATTGCTCCCGCTTTTCGGGCATTTTCCCCTAAATCACTTTTATCCCTTCGAAAAGAGTTTATTTCTTCAATGACTGCCTCGGGAATAATTACTATATTTTCTTCAAAAGACAGGATGCTGTCTGCAGAATGGAGTAATACGCTGGAATCAAGAACAAATATTTTTACCACATAGCTGCCACCCTTCTATATGTTGTCTAAAATATTTGAAAAGGCGGGGTCTTTATTAATTTATCATCCAAATTTTTGTGCTTTTTCATTGTCCTCTTGCTGCTTCCATTGCCAACGGCCAGGAGTAAGCAATAACTGGTCTGTATGTGTTTTGATTCTTTCTGGGTTTAAATATCCTTTTCTGAAAAAATGGTCAATTTCGGATGATGATACGAATACATCATTTCTGTACTGATATTGCTCTTGAAGCTCATATGACAGTTCGTATTCAAAATCCTGGGTACGGATTCCCATGATGTCAGCTTTTATACGCGTTAAAACATCTCTGGTAATCAAAATAACTTCGTTGCTATTTTCCTTTAAAGCCAGACACACCTGAAATAACCGATTATCAAAATCGTCCGGATTCCAATGAGGAGGCAGTTTTTGATTGATGTGATTCAACTCCACTTTGAATATTCCGCCGTTTAGCAATGGAACCCCTTTGCCTAATTTCCCCTTTGATACCAGGTGGTTAATTATTACTCGTGCTTTTCGGGCACTTTTACCTAAATCACCTTTCTCCCAAAGAAAAGAATTAATTTCCTCAATTATTACTTCAGGGATGACTACAATGTTTTCTTCAAAAGACAGGATACTGTCTGCTGAATGAAGTAGTACGCTGGAATCAAGAACGAATGTTTTTACCATTATGCTGCCACCCTTCCATGAGGATTTTGTCTCATTTTTTTCAAATCATATTCTCCGCAACATTGGTATCATTTTTGGATAACTCTAATACTTTTTTGTTCATGTCTGCTAAATAATTGTAAACTGGATTATCGCTGTTTTCGATGGTGCATTTCATTGTGGTCCTGACCATCTTCCGCATACTGTTCTGATCATTTTGAACTTGTTTGACAATCTGCTCAAAAACCTTGGAACCCTCTTCGATAGCTGTTCTACGTTGGTCCATGTATTTCTTGGTTATTTGTTCCATTTGTTCATTAGACCAGGCGAAGCTTCCCATACTCAAATTAAACATATCCCAGAAACGATCAACAAAACTGTCTGCCATTGTAAATGTCTTTTCCACAGTGCCTATCACTTGTTGGTTAATCTTATCAGTCATTAATAATACACTCCTTTTAATAATTGTTGTTAGAGGACAATAGTATTAGGGCTGACTCGTCTATTTCTAATATAAACATGAATTATTAAAAACTATATTGATGTTTGTAATAAGTTTGTAACGAATTGTTATTATTCTCATTTACTCTCAAGCAATTTTATCGCTCGCTGTTTCTGATGATTGTGGGGTTTCAGGTATTATCTTATGACAGCTTTCGAAAAACCTGTTAAAGATTGTGTCCCAGGTTCTTTCTAATGCAAAACTTCTAGCGTTTTCAGCCAGGTTATTACGCAATTTGCCATCAACCAGAAGCTTTAAAATACAATTCGCCATCGCTTTCTCGTCGCCCGGTGTAAATGCAAGACCATTGGACATGTCCCTCAGAGATTCCTTGACCCCTCCCATGTAAGCTGCTATCACCGGCAATCCCGAAGCCATGGCCTCTAGTATCACATTGCCAAAGGTTTCCGTTCTTGATGGAAATACAAAAATATCCGAGGAAGCATATATTTCCTGTAATTCACGACCTGTTTTATAGCCAGTAAAGATGATATTTTTCAAATCCTGTTCTTGTAATGACTTTCGCGACGGGCCGTCTCCTACTATTAGCAGCTTAAAAGCAATCTGGGTATTATTCAATAACCCAATAGCTCTTATTAAAACATCCAGGTCTTTTTCCGGCGCCACTCTTCCCACATAAAGTAGCAGCACTTCCCCTTCCGGTGCAAACAGTTTTCTTAGCTTTTCGCTGCGTACTTCCGGTGAGAATGAAGCACAGTCTATCCCATTGTTACAGAGAATAAAGTTCCCTATCCCATGGTTCTGCAATTGCTCAATTGTTTCCATAGAAGGGCAAAAGTTTACTGTGCTAAAAGAATGAAACCACCTCAAGTATTTCCATACGGCTCCCTGTAAGGAATCAAGGTGGTAATAGCGCAGATATTGGGGAAAATTCGTATGGTAGGTTGAAACCATGGGAATGCCATTTATTCTGGCGTATTTAAGTCCAGCTCTCCCGATGGATAATGGCGTAGCCAAATAAATTATATCGGGTTTGAATTTATCCAGAGCACGTTTAATCCTGGCATAACTAGGCCAACTAATCCTGAGCTCAGGATATAATAAAAAGGGCATTCCATAAAAAGAGGTAATATTATTCATTTCCATGCCAATAGGCTTTTGGGGTACAAAAAGCTGATAATCAATACCCTTATCATCCATGTATTTCTGCATTTCCTCCAGGTATTTGCTTACACCATTAACCTGCGGTAAATAGGTATCTGTAAAAACTGCAATTCGCATATTACTCACTCCTTTAGATTTGGTCACGATTTACAGTGGGTTTCACCAACTATTTATAACAAATTTGCTGCTTCGGCTGATGTTAAAAAAACACTCTGGTACTGAGTAGAAATGAAGCATAAGCGGTCAGAAATCCTACCATAACATCAGTTGGATAGTGTACTCCCAGATATACTCGGGAAAATCCAACTAAGGAGGCCAGCGTAAAAAATATAAAACTAAACCCTGGAAGACTGGCAGACAGCACAAAAGCCAGCGAAAACGCGGCACAGGTATGTCCGGATGGCAAAGAATATTGGCAATTCGTCGGCTTCTTGTTAATGATATTGGAAAGAGCCTTAAAGGGTCTGGGTCTATGAACCAAGCGTTTCACCAGGAAAACTACAGTTTGACTGAATGCAAGAACCATTACCATACGGATTCCTGTAGATACTAAATTATCTTTACCAGAAAACAGGAGTGTCAATGGCAAGGCTATTGAAAATACGAAAGATCCCAACTGGGTAATCGTATTCATGAAAACGTCTAGAACCAGACAGTGCAAACCTTGATTAAAGAGGAATAGTACCCGTAAATCACTCATTTTTACATAGTTAGTCATGCTGCTCATTTATGAACCTCCTCCGCGATCAGGCTGCTTGATGCAATATTTCAAATTGAGAATGCTTAACTATGGTTAAAGCCACAGTAGTAGCTACATCCAGGCAAAATGCAATATCCGTTCTCATTTGCCGTTTTTCGTTTCTATATTCAAGATGACGATTATTAATGAAGGCAGGCAGATGAACAAGAGATCCCAACTTATGATTACTGTATCCAGACAGATTAGAGAAACAGAACTTTTGCAGGTTAACCCGTTTAAATTCAGCTGCTAATTTACCTTCATAGATCAAATGGTTCATGCAGTTGTCATATTTCGAATAATTATGGGCCTGGCAAAAATAATCGCTGATATAATGGGTGATTATTCCCAGTTCGGTAGAAAAACATTGTTTTTCTTTTATGGTTTGGGGCAAACACCTGGCTTTTTGAATCATACCAGTAACAAATTGGAATGATTTATTTTTGTAATGGGGAATAGATACAAAGCGCAGATAGTAGTCAGGTATCATGCAACCATATTGGAAGGCCTTTTCATCTAATATATCCGGATATTCTCTCCTAATTATTGTGCCAATCGTCTCGCCAATCAGTCTATGTGTTTGGGTAAACATTATTGCCACCTCACTCATTATTAATTCTCTGATCTCATTGTAAAGCGGCTTTGATAATTTTCAGTCAACGCAAGGTTAATAATGAGTATTATATATATTAATTCTTTTGCGAATCGACAAATATAATTATCTCATCTCTCAGGTAAACTCCATGGGTCTAGCAGAATGGCGAGGTAACGAAAAAAGGACTCGGGTAAACCGAATCCTTTTGATAGACTATTAAGATTAGAAAGGGTAGTGTTCGGACTCCATGAATTAGTCTTTAAACCAACTGCCCCCAATAAATTCCCTCAGTATAGAATTGGGCGGTATATTGTTAGGTTCTATAGCTCGGAAATAGCTTAGAAATCTAAGTAAGCGTCGGGCTTCTACATGCTCGGGATGTTCATCGCCGATATCGAGCAGAAGCGATTCAGCATAGGGCTTTAATACGGATAACTCATATACCAACGAGGAATTAAACATTACATCAGCGTTTTCCTGAAAAGGAAAAATGTTTTTCTCCTCCCCTCTGCGCACCGAAGTCCAGCACTTAATGGTGTCCCGCGCATCGTAGCCCCTAGTTCTGCTATCCCGTATAATCCGCCGGATAAGGCGGCAATCTGTGGTAGGGATGCGGTTACTGTAGTCCAGGTTTAACTGGGTCAGGGCACTCACATATATTTTGAACTTCAATTCCTGAGGTATACGCCAGGTCAAGCGATCATTTAGCCCATGGATTCCCTCAATAATTATGGGCTCTCCCGTAGGTACTTTAATCATTACGCCTCGCTCTTCACAACAGCCCTTTCTAAAATTATATACCGGAATTTCCACTTTCTCATTATTGATCAAACGGCTGAGATGGTCATTAAAAAGGTCTAGATTCATGGCTTCCAGTGATTCAAAGTCATAATCACCGTTTGCATCTCGAGGAGTATGACATCTATCCACAAAGTAATTATCCATGGAAATAGAAACTGGTTTGCATCCATTAACTCGAAGCTGAATCAGCAGTCGTTGGGCAAAGGTAGTTTTGCCGGAAGACGAAGGCCCGGCTATCAAAACTAACCTGATGCCAGGGTTACTGCATATCGAGTCGGCGATGTAGGCAATCTTTTTTTCATGCAGGGCTTCATTTACCCTGATAATATCATCAATATCGCCTAGCTCAATGATCTCATTCAATGCGGCCAAATGCGGAGTTTGCAGCATCTCTGCCCAATTCTTGGCTTCTCGGTGAATCATGGTCAGTTTCTTCTGCTCGTGGTAGGGCTGTAAAAGGTCAATATCATCCTTTTCAGGAGTTCGCAGAACCATACCGGGAGGGTAGTTAAGCAGCTTAAATTTGTCCAGCATGCCAGTACGAAACACCATATAGCCATAAAAATATTCCTTAAAACCATCCAACTCATATATATGAACGTTCACCTTATCTCGGTATTCGAGGAGTTTCACCTTGTCACCCTGCCCCTGTCCGGCAAATATCTGACAGGCCTCATCTCTATTAATAAGGTATCTGTGGATGGGTAAATCACGACCTACTATTTCCTGCATCCGTTCCTGAATCTGTTCAATTTCTGCATCCGTGCTGGCTTCATGAAGGAACTCACAGAACAATCCATTAGACAAGGTGTGCTTTATCATCAAGGTGCGTTGGGGGAAAAGATCCCGGCAGGCCTTGATTAGCAAAAATGCCGCACTCCGTCGGTAAATCCTCAAGCCCATCTCTGTAGAAATATCCACCAGTTCAACTTCGCAATCACTCTCCAGCCCATAATGCAAATCCCGCAAGGTATTATGGATAATTGCAGCAACAATAGGGTATGGCCACTTCTCTTGGATGTTAATACACAAATCACCCAGCAATGTTCCGGAATCAACTTGGTAAGATCCTACCCCTTTAATCTTCACTTCAATTTTTATAGTTGCAATAGCCATAATTATAAGTCCCCTCTTTTCTTAATGCTATTATATACTATTTGCAAACCCTAATCATTCGCTCTGCAAGAGCATTACTGTTTTACAGGCTGGAGTAACCAGAGCCAGCAGCTCTGAATAATTTAACCTTAATTTCAAAAAAGTTGGGGCTGTATAAGCATTTTTTCAGAATTGATGGCTAGAGGTTTATCATGGAGGACACCAACCCTCGGGTGTTTTTTTCCTGCAAGATAGAGTATTTAACTGTTCCTGGGCTGGCTGTTATACTCACTACCTCAGCGCCTGTGCTAGTCATCAAAACGTGATCTGCCCCAATCATTAAACAGGCCCCAAGTATTCTGCGTATACCTGAGGCTCCGAGGGGAAAATGTATTCAAATCCATATTGATATAGTTTTTATCATCATCGCTTGTTTTGTATTGCCCGCATTTCTTAAACGATTAATTATTTAATGGAGGAAGTCCATAAAAGCCAGGTAACATAGGCGGCGTTTTGTTTTTCACCAACAATGCGGAATCGAGTTACATTAAAGGAATATCAATTTTATATTGGTAGAGCAAATCAAACTTACCTTCGGTGTAATAAACAATTTTATACTTCTCGTTGCTATCTAATTTAGGCAGAATATCAACATAAAGACCTCGTTCCCGGTCTACTATGCTTCTGGCTTGGGCAGATATATTTTGTCCATTTTTATCTATCAAATGGAAGAATCCTGTAATGGGGGAGACTACACCTTTTTTTGTATAATAGACTCTGGTATCTATACCCGAGAAATCTACTTTTTCGATTACCAAGGAACCTTGGCTGGACAGCTTAAGTTCTATCGGTAGATTTTCTATTGGTACACCTGCCGGGTTATATGGAATTTCCGGTGCATTATCTGTATGACAGACAGGAACGAGGGTTAAGAACCTGCTGTCTTTATTACATTTTATAAATTCAAAACTATTTTCTACACTTTCAACGCCACCCATGATTGATGAGGGCAGGACATCCACTGCATTTCCTTGATCATCGAATAGAGCAAAATCACCAAATGTTATACGGTCTTCTCCTTTAGCAACTGGCCTGTATTTTTCACTAATGATTATCTGGTTACCGAAGGGGGTAAAGGAAACCTTCTCTATCTTAATGTTATGTTCGCGGGTCGGATACTTTATATAAGCCTCTTTATTTACCGTTACCACTTTTGTTGCTTTCGTGGTTTCTTCTTTGGAAATACTGAATTTAAAATCCCATTGGCCCTTTTTACCGCATACTTCATTGGCCAGGAATTCAATATTAAGTTCGGACGGCAGGCTATCCCTGCTGATATCTGCCCTTATCATCCCCTTAAGACGGCCTTCTGGGGTAAGATACGCATCATAATTATACCTGTCGTTATTCGATCTAGACTTTTCTTTCCCGTTAATTATAATTTGTCCGAATAGGCTCCGCGGAAAGGTATCCTCACCCCTTCCCTTAAAAGTCTTTTCTACATCTCCTTCAACAGTATAAAACAGTACCAGAAAGTTATCGTCACAAGCTATACTGTCTATGCTTACACTGACTCCGTTATCGCTTATAGTTTTGCTAACCCCGATGGAGTATTTTTCGTATACCCCAACATCTTCACTGTAACGGTGTCCCGAATTCCCTTGGAAGTATTCCACAATACTACTTACCAGGGGGATATCCTTGCTGTAAACAGTCATTATCGGCAACATTAACAAGGTGACCGCAACAGCCACTGCAATCGCTGGTCTTCTGCGTTTTTTTCTATCTCGGGGAAGCTCTTTCAATATTTCCTTAATTTTGGATTCCAACGAATCCGGTATATTTACTCGTTCTTTTTGGGCCTTTTCCTTCAGAAGAATATCAAAATCATCCATAGAACTTCCTCCTTATTTAAATTGAATTACCCAAAATATCCCGCAGTTTTCCTTTGGCCCGGTAAAGCCTTGATTTGACTGTTCCTTCGGGAATATCCAGGGTTTTTGAAATGTCTTTTAGACTCATATCTTCGTAATAGAAAAGCATCACTACAATTTTTTGATCATCCTCAAGATAATTCAGGGAATCGGTGAGTTCATCATCATTATGTTTATCCTCATAAGTACCTTGAGCAGCGATGAATTCACTGGCATAAATTTCCTTATTTCTTTGGCGGATTATTGCATAGCATTCATTAATCAGTATCTTCAGAAGCCAGTGGCTAAAGTTCTCGTTTTTTCTGAGGGAATAGATCTTTGCATAGGCGTGTAAAATTGCTGCACCTATTGCATCCTCCGCATCATGTTCATCTTTTAAAATACTCTTGGCAATCCTGTACATGGAATATTTATTCTTATGTACCAATCTTCCAAAAGCTTCACCATCACCATTTTTAGCCATTGGCACGTCCATATCTACCAACTGTTCATGCTTATAATCCATTGTTGCCTCCAAGTTGCTCTCACCTCCTTTACCTAAAGATGAGAGAGTGATGTAAAAAGTTCCATAATAAATGGAGAAATATTTTTAGATTGCATTTTGTACTGTGCTACCAACTCCAACTCGTTCAGGTAAAACTAAAGTATATTACGAGTTTTTTCGCTCATAAATTCAGTTTATTGCGTAATTAAAACTAGGAAGGCCGCTCCGCAGAGCGACCTTCCAACGGAAATGTTTAGTTCTTCCTCTTACAATATCATATCTACCTGAGAGCGGCTTGAATGTTGGCCTTTAACCCCATCATTATCTCATCCATACTAGTGTTGACCTCGGCTTCGGTTAGAGTTCTTGCGCTGGACTGAAAAGTCATCTTGAAAGCCATGCTCTTGCTGCCTTTAGGAACCTGTTCCCCTGAATAGACATCAAATACCACCGTGTTTTGCAACAGGTCTCCACCTCGTTCTCGGATAATCTCTATTGCCTCAAAAGCCTTTACCTGTTCATCCACAACAATAGCTAAATCTCTTTCTACTGCTGGATAGCGGGTAATCTGTTCCATCATTACTCTCTGCTGGGATAATTCGAATAAGGTATCTACGTCTAACTCAAATGCGCAGGCACGAGGTCTTATGTCAAAATTCTGCCTGACCAAAGGATGTATCTCTCCAATGACCCCCAGAACTTTGCCGCTGCTCATAACAAATGCAGATCGACCCGGATGATAACACGAATCATTAGCTTCCATCCATGTTAGCTGATCAATACCTAGCGAGCTTAGTAGGTTTTCCAATACCCCTTTGAGGTAATAGAAATCCATCTCTATTTCTTGCTTCAGCCAGTTCATTTCCAGCTTACCGGCTACAACGGCTCCTAGTTTTAGCACTTCAATTGGCAGCCCTTCTACTTGAGGATAGAAGACTGATCCCATTTCGAAAAATGCCAGGTTGCTATTTTTCCGTGCCAGGTTGCGGCTCACTGTGTCCAAAATACCGGGCAAGAGGAGGGTACGCATGACGCTCTGTTCTTCCGATAAGGGGTTAGCAACTCTTACTATATTTCTTAAGTTGCTTTCTGAAGGAAGTAAGAGCATATCAAAATAGCGCGGGGTGATAAAGCTATAATTGATAATCTCATAGCAGGTGCCGGTCATAAGCTGTTTTAGACGATCTTTAAACTTTTGGTAGGCGGTAAGCCCCCCCTGAGTAGTATCCCCGCAGGGTAAGGTGGCAGGTATCTGCTCATAGCCGTGCAGACGTGCAACTTCCTCAATCAGGTCTACTTCCATTTCAATATCCGGCCGATAGGAAGGAATCGTTACCAGAAGATTACCCTCCTCTTCATGCCACTTGAATTTAAGCTTCTCAATGTAATCCGTGATTTGAGCGGCGCCGAGGCTGATGCCCAGAAGATAGTTAACCCGCTCCGGCCGTAAAACTACTTGCGGAAGCGGTTGCGGATCTGGATAGCAGTCACATATTCCGGCCACAACTTCTCCTTCACCCAATTCTTGCATCAAAGCTGCCGCTCGATTCACAGCATAAATTAGTCCATTAATATCTGAGCCCTTCTCAAAACGTATAGAAGAATCGCTCCTCAATGCCAATTTCTTAGAAGTCTTGCGGATGCTGGTACCTTTAAAGCAGGCGGACTCTAAGAGAACATTAACGGTATGATCAGTAATTTCCGTATTTTGCCCACCCATGGTACCCGCTATGGCAACCGGCCTGCCATTGTCGGTAATGAGCAGCATACCGGCTTCCAGTTCACGTTCCACATCATCTAAAGTAGTTATTTTCTCGCCTGCTAAGGCAGGGCGTACCACAATCTTTTTAGCTTCCCCCAGCAGGTCATAGTCAAAGGCATGCAGGGGCTGGTTGCTTTCCATCATTACAAAATTAGTAACATCTACAATGTTATTAATGGGATTTATTCCACAGCTAAGCAACTTGATCTGCAACCACTCCGGTGATGGTTTTACCGTAATATTTTTTATTAATCGGGCTGTATATCGTGGACACAGAACAGGATCATCTATTTCTACCGTTATATATTCATTGATGTCTTCCTGATTTTCCTGCATCTCTATTTTGGGTATAGAAATATCAGTGCCATTTAAAGCCGCAACCTCACGAGCCAGATTTATTACTCCCAAGCAATCGCCCCGGTTGGGGGTTAGATCCAGCTCTAAAATACTATCATCTGCGCTCTTCTCTACTCCTTCAATGGCAATTCCAGCCATCGTCAAGCGATGCGCCACTTCTTCCGGGGTCCAGGTAAAATTCACATAGTCTTTTAACCAATTTATCGATACTCCCATGTTTTCACCTCCTAAAATTGTGTAAGGAATCTTTTATCATTATCAAAAAACAGGCGTAAATCATTTATACCATATTTCAGCATGGCAATTCTTTCTATGCCCATTCCAAAAGCAAAGCCAGTTACTTTCTCCGGATCATAGCCTCCATATTGCAGCACCCGCGGATTTACCATACCAGCGCCCAGTATCTCCAGCCAGCCAGTATGAGAACATACCCGACAACCCTGGCCCTTACAGTGAACACAGGAAATGTCCATTTCCGCGCTGGGTTCGGTAAACGGGAAAAAGCTAGGGCGGTAACGCACCCGCACCTCCTCGCCAAATACCCTCTGGGCAAATAACATCAAAGTTCCTTTCAAGTTGGCAAAGGTTATTCTTTCATCTATTAGCAGACCTTCCACCTGGTTAAACATGGGCGAATGGGTGGCATCATCGTCCTTGCGGTAAACCTTGCCGGGAACAATAATCTTCACCGGGATTTGGGGAGCTAATTTCTCCATGGTCCTAACTTGAACTGGTGAAGTATGGGTTCTTAACAGCATTTCTTCACTTATGTAGAAGCTATCCTGCATATCACGAGCTGGATGATCACGGGGTATATTCAGAGCTTCAAAATTATAGTAATCGCTCTCAATCTCCGGTCCCTCAGCTACGCTAAATCCCATACCCATGAATATATCTTTAATCTCTTCAGTAACCATACTGATAGGATGCTTCCTCCCCACCTGCAAGGGCAGACCGGGCAAGCTAATGTCTATTTTTTCATTCCTAAGTTTCATGTCTAGTTCTTTCGTTTTTAGCTCAACAGTTTTACTATCAATTAGGCTTTCCAGGGCATTTTTAATCTCGTTGGCTATTTTGCCAGCTTCCACCCTTTCCTCTCCGATTAGATCTTTAAGCCCTCTCAAGAGCATGGTGATTTCGCCTTTACGACCCAATGTTTTAACCTTGAGCTCATTTAAAGAATCAAAATCACTTACCTCTGCTATCTTTTCCACTGCCAGGAGCTTAATCTGTTTTAACCTATCTATCATATTCCGACCTCCTCTTTTCATTTGAATAAACATGAAAATTGACACAGACAACGCATCTATTACTTCTTAATACCATCCCAGAAAACAAAAATAGCCTTCATCCCCAAGGGACGAAAGCGCTGTTCCGTGGTACCACCCTAATTAACTGGATCAATGCATCCAATTCTCTTAATGCCAATAACGGCGGCAACCGTTAGGATCTACTGCTGTTTCAATCCTCTGCTCACAGGTGAATTCACCTGCTTTCCCCTTAGTCGTACTCTCAGTCTGCGATACGACCTCCCTGGAAGCTTGTCAGCAAGCTACTTGTCCTGATCATTACATTTTAATTATTGTATTTTAAGCTGTTTATATAAAAGATAATAAATAATGCAACCGGAACTCTCGAAAAGATGCCATAGGCTTTCGGCTTGATCATACATAAGTGGTTCACCCTCCGATTTAATTCAGACGAATTAAACTTCACACCAACATACCCCTGGTTCTAAGCCAACCCGGTTCTCTCGTAGCGCTGTCTCGCTGCTTCTGCAATTATTATAGCACATGCCGCCGCCACATTCAAAGAATCAACCTGAGGATTCATTGGTATTTTTATGAACCGATCACACCTGCTTTTTAATTCAGCGCTAGCTCCTAAGGCTTCACTCCCGATAATAATTATCGATTGATCTGGATATTTCAGCGAATAATAATTTTTGTCCGCATTTAGGTCGGTACATATAAATGCGTACCCTTGCTCATCCAAAGTATCAAGCTGGGTATCAGAAACATCACAAAATACGGGTATATTAAGCAGTGCTCCCATAGTCGATCTAACTACTTTGGGAGTGAAAGGGTCTGCACATCCCTTGGTCATTAATACCCCTTTTACTCCGAGTGCCCAACAGCTTCTAAATATGCTGCCCATATTGCCCGGGTCCGAAACTCGATCCAGTAAGATCAGCAAACCAGCTTTATTCACCACATCCAGCCACGACCATATCGGCTTTTTCATAATAGCGGCAATTCCCTGAGGCGTTTCAGTACAGCAAATATGCCGCATAAGCTGAGCACTTATCAAATAAGCTTCCGGGGAGAGTAAATGGGCAAATTCCGAATATTCCTCTTTTAGGCTTTCATCCACAAATATGACTGACAGTAATTCAGGCTTCTGTAAAGCCTCTATTACTGCTCGCTTACCTTCTACCAGGAACACTTTTTCGTCATCCCGATGCTTTTTTTGTTTTAAACTGGCGGCCAGTTTTATGTACTTGTTGTCCTGAGAAGTAATCAGCTTCATTAAGAACCACTCTCCTGCAATATGACTTGGTGTCAGACACAAGTTATATTGATAGTATAAAAAAAAGTATGGCTGTATAGCCACACTTTTTCAATAAACTTCTTTAAGTAATAGAAACTATACCGTTTTTTTAGCTACATCAGCCAGTTCGGAAAAGCCCTGGGGATCGGTTATTGCTAGATCCGCAAGAACCTTGCGATCTACTTCTACCCCTGCTATCTTCAGGCCATGTATCATCCGGCTATAAGTAGTACCGTTGTTACGGGCGGCAGCGTTTATACGTGCAATCCACAATTTGCGGAATTCTCTTTTCTTCAGCTTTCTATGGGCATAAGCATAGGCCCCTGATTTCATAACCTGTTGATTAGCTACGCGATATAGTTTTGATTTACTCCCCACATATCCTTTGGCTAACTTTAATATCTTTTTATGTCTTCTGTGAGTCGTAACCCCACGTTTTACTCTTGGCATATATAAGTCCTCCCTTTATCTATTTATAAGGAATCAATTTGGAGATATTTTTCTGTTCTGCTGCACATACCAGAGTAGATTTGCGCAGTCTTCTTTTTCTCTTGGGACTCTTGTCACCCAGAATATGACTAGCAAAGGCCCTAGCCCTCTTTATCATGCCACTGCCAGTTTTTTTAAATCTTTTTGCCGCGCCGCGGTGGGTTTTCATTTTTGGCATGGATTAATCCTCCTTCGAAATGTTTTCTAATTTAGGAACCAGTATCATAACCATGTTCCGTCCTTCTACTTTAGGCTGTTTTTCAACTGCAGATATATCCGATAGCTCCTTGGCTAATTGAATACACAGCTTTTCCCCAAGTTCAGGGTGAGTGATCTGTCTGCCCCTGAACATAATGGTAAACTTAAGCTTGTCTCCGGCAGCTAGAAACTTCCGGGCATTCTTGGCCTTCACCTGGAAATCATGTTCTTCAATGTTAGGCCTCATTTTCACTTCTTTGATAGAAATTATCTTTTGCTTCTTACGAGATTCCTTTTCCCTTTTGCTCTGCTCAAATTTAAACTTGCCATAGTTCATTAAACGGCATACTGGCGGTTTTGCGGATGGAGCTACTTCTACCAAGTCAACCATTTTTTCCTCGGCCATTGTTAAGGCTTCACGAATAGGTACTATACCCAGTTGTTCGCCATCTTCACTGACCAACCTAACCTCTTTGACCCGGATATCCTCATTAACTCTCCAATCTTTGCTGATAAGAATTTCACCTCCTGAAAATATAAAAAGCGGGTTACAAAAACCCGCTTCTAAACACAATAACAGACCATTAACTTATGTACCTATAATTGATAACACAAGCAATATTCACATCTGTTTACTGATGACCTTACGAACCTTGGTTGTAAGGTGAGAAGCAAGGCTCCTGCTTTACAATTTCTAAAGAATTATAACATACCCTTAATCAAAACGCAATCCCTCTGAGGACTACTTGTTGTTAATCAGTGATAATGTCATGGTATAACTCATCAGGGAAAATGTCATCC
>CAYWFX010000019.1:0-58176 GCA_964457945.1 uncultured Syntrophomonas sp. | reverse complement strand
CTGATTTCGGTATTATGTTCTTGCCCACGGAAAGCCTGTATGCTGAAGTGGTGAGGAGGCCTGGATTAATGTCCTCCCTGCAGAACGACTTCCGTGTTATCGTTACCGGCCCCAATACCATGATGGCTCTGTTGAACAGCCTCTCAGTAGGCTTTAGAACCCTGGTTATCGAAAAGCGCTCCAGTGAGGTGTGGGAGCTGCTGGGGGTGGTTAAAACCGAATTCGGCAAGTTTGGCGATGTGCTGGAAAAAACCAAAAAGAAGCTGGATGAGGCCAGCAACACCATTGATACCGCCTCTCGAAGATCCCGCAGTATAGAGAGACGTCTGCGGGAAGTACAAGAATTACCAGTTGGCGAAGAAGCCGAGTAAAAAGTGAACGATTCTCCTTTTCACCCGAAAGCAAGCGGACTCATAAATTTGCATTTAATTTATGATATCATTCCAATATATAGACATACTAAATACAGGTACTCAATAGATACGTAGATGGTTCTCGGCTGGCACCCGCATACAAGTTAAGTTAGGGGATAGGTAAATGATAGAAATTATCGGGGTTTCCAAAAGTTACAACCAAGGAGCAGTGAAAGCTGTTGACGACGTAACCCTTAGCATTAGAAACGGTGAAATATTTGGCTTCCTAGGGCCGAACGGGGCTGGTAAGACCACATTGATAAAAATGATTACTGGGATCTTAAATGCTGATGCAGGCACAATAAAGATAAACGATAAAGATATTAGGAAAAACCCGATTGAGGCCAAAATGCAGTTCGGGTTTGTTCCAGATGACCCTAATATTTTTGCCCGTCTAACCGGCTTAGAATACCTTAACTTTATGGCCGATGTGTATTTGGTGCCCCCAGAAACCAGGCTCGACCTCATGCAAAGGCTGTTAAAGCGCTTCGAAATGGCAGCAGCTGCAGGAGATCTCATCCAGAGTTATTCCCATGGTATGAAACAGAAGATCGTGGTAATAGGAGCTTTACTCCATAACCCCCCGGTCTGGATTTTAGATGAGCCTATGACTGGCCTTGATCCCCGCTCCTCTTTCGATTTGAAAGAAATGATGCGTGAGCATGCCGATGCCGGGAAAACGGTTTTCTTCTCCACCCATGTATTGGACGTGGCCGAAAAAGTTTGTGACCGCCTGGCTATCATCAATAAAGGCAGGGTAATTTTATACGGCAGTATGCAGGAAATCCATGAACATCTCAAAGAGAACCAGTCACTGGAAAATCTATTTCTGGAGCTTACGGAAAATGAATAGATTTTTAACTTTGCTTAAAGCCCTATTAATAAACAACTTGGGCATATCCGCTATCCAGGCTAAAGCCAGAAAAAACAAGCTTGAATATCTAAAAGTATTAGGCTTGGGAGTCGCTATTGCTGCCGGTGTTACCCCTTCATTGTGGTTGTACTCGAAGATACTTATACAGGGATATAACCTGCTGGCACCCTTAGGACAGCAAGGAGCCATATTAACCCTAGGTATAGTAATGGTCAGCAGTATGATATTTTTCTTCGGTATTTTCTATATTATTAACTTATTCTATTTTGCCGGGGATGCCCAGAACCTGCTGGCTTTGCCTCTCAGCGGCTGGCAGGTGTTGGGAGCCAGGTTTTCCGTGGTCATAGTTTATGAATATCTGACGGAATTACCGTTCTTATTGCCTCCCTTATTGATTTTCGGGATAAAAAGCGGGGCATTTCTAACTTACTGGCTATATGCGCTGATTGGCTTTTTACTAATCCCCCTGCTTCCCTTGAGCCTGGCAACGATACCTACAGTAATATTAATGAGATTTGCCAACCTGGGCCGCCGCAAGGATTTATTTAAAATCCTGGGTGGTCTGATGGTGATAGCTCTAGCTATTGGATACCAATTCCTTTTTCAGAAATCCGGCACCAATGCTATGGATCCGGCATTTTTACTGAACTTGCTTACAGATCCGAATGGACTGATGAACCTGATAAGCCAGGTTTTCCCATCCACAAAATATCTGGGCTTGGCTCTAGTCAGTGCAGGTAAATTTGCGGGGCTAATTAACCTGTTGATATTTGCGGCCCTATCTCTGCTGGCAGTTGCCCTAGCTTGGCTGGTTGGCGATAAACTGTATTTTAAAGGTCTGGTAGGTTCCAGTGAAACGACCGCCCGACGGAAAATGCTTACTAGTTCAGATTATGAGAGATTGGGCAAGGGCTCACCTGCCCTGCTGTCCTACTGTAGGAAAGAAATACGCCTCTTACTAAGAGTCCCCCCATATCTTATGAACTGTGTACTGACCAACTTACTAGTACCTGTAATACTGATAATCCCATTCCTCATCCAATCGCATAATGGAAAAGAAGCCATGCCCTGGGAAGACCTAATCGCCCAACCGGACGGTCAGAAGATATTGATGGTGGTGATTGTCGGCGCAGTTATCTTTCTAGCAGCTACTAACGCTATTACTGCCACATCATTATCGCGAGAAGGCAAGGAGTTTTTTATATCCAAATATATCCCTCTACCTTATCAGCAACAGGTGCTGGCTAAGCTGCTATCAGGCTATATATTCGGCATTATAGGGGCCATCCTACTGTTGATTGGGGTAATTATTCTAATGCCTTTGGACATGGCTCTAATAGGAATGATATTAGCTGTATGCCTGGTGGCGATAGTGCCTATTATAGAAGCAGGTTTGTTGATCGATATTTTCCGGCCCAAACTAGATTGGGACAACGAACAAAAGGCAGTGAAGCAGAATTTAAATGCACTGTTTTCCATGCTCTTTTCAATTTTGCTGGGCGGGGCTGTACTATACATCGTAATCCGCTTCATTCATTCCCCGATCCTGGCGACAGTATTTATGTTATGCTGTTTCGGTGTGGCAGCAGTGGTTTTCTACTATTTACTAATGACCAGAGGAATTGAACAATACCGGAAGCTAGAGGGGTGATCACCCTAATGGCTAGCAAACAAAGCACTATATTCTCCATAACCTTCCTTTTCAAGTTTTTCTTTAGGAACAAAGCGTAAGGATGCGGAGTTTATGCAGTAGCGCAGACCGTTAGGTTTTGGACCATCGTTAAAGACATGGCCCAGATGGGAGTCAGCTTCTTTGCTGCGAACCTCAGTGCGTTTCATGAAAAGGCCTCTATCCACTCTCTCCTTAATGGCCTCCGGATCAAGCGGTCTGGTAAAACTGGGCCATCCGCAGTTCGAATCAAATTTGTCCAGTGAACTGAAAAGCGGTTCACCAGATACAATATCAACATATATCCCTTCACCCTTATGATCCCAGTAGATATTCTGGAAAGGGGGTTCGGTAGCATTATTCTGGGTTACTTCATACTGCAAAGTGCTTAATTTATTCTTCAAATCCTCTTTTAATCCCGCTTTTTCTTGAGCCCAGTGCCTTTTAATAAACTCATCACGCCCTGAGGCTTTTCGATACATCGAATAGGGAAGCGAACAGGTTGCATGGTAACCCTGATGATAGTCTTCGGCAGGATAAAAAGTAACTGCGGGAAGGATAGGAGTTACAATCGGTCTGCTAAAACGTCCACTTTCATCCAGGGCTTTTTTAGACGCTTCGGCTTTTTGCTGCTGAGACTCATTGTGATAAAAAATAGCGGTTTGATATGAGATTCCTCGGTCATGAAACTGACCACCCTCATCCGTAGGGTCTATTTGCCTCCAAAATGTATCCAGAAGACTATCATAGGCTAACACTCCAGAGTCAAAACTAATCTGTACCGCCTCCAAGTGCCCGGTGTTTCCGGAACACACTTGTTCATAAGTAGGATTATCAGTCTTGCCGCCTGTATAACCAGCTACCACTTGAATCACGCCGTCTAATTGTTCAAAGGGAGCCTCCATACACCAAAAACAACCTCCTGCAAAGGTGGCTAGTTCATTAATTATCCCAGTACTCTTATCCACAGAATCCCTCCGTTCCTATATATTATAAGCTTGCTCACTTAATAAAAATCGTTGATTATATAAAGTATATAGAATTTTAGATAAACAGGACGAACTAAAATTTAATTATGGCTAATATTCGCAATTGAAACAAGTTTAGAAATGATTGTTTAGAACTTAAGGAGGATAAAGTGATAAAAATATTCAAAAATGGCTCTTATATAATATCCGGAGTTGCACTTATAGGTTTTATATTAATAGCATTTTCAATGTTTACCAATACTGCTGGTAAGCACGAAGATAACAATACTTCCTTGGCCCAAAATATTACCTGGCTGAATTCGCCAATAGATACTATTAATAGTATTACCCAAAAAAACAAATTCAAAGAAAAATTAGTAGTAATTGACCCTGGTCATGGCGGGGAGGATCCGGGAGCAATCTATCCTCATACTACTGATCCAAAGCTTATTGAGGTGAAGGAAAAAGATTTTGATCTGGATATATCACTTAAGCTCTATAGTTTGCTCAAGAATTCCGGGATAAGGGTAGAAATGACCCGACTGGACGATAGAACATTGAAGTTGCAAGATAGGGGCGAATTGGCCAACCGTCTGAATGCTTCGCTATTTGTTAGTATTCATAACAATTCATATAAAGTAAATTTAAACAATGGGACTACGACATATTTCAATCCTTCAATTAATGCTGCTTCCTATGGAATTACAGGAAAAAGAGCCGCCCAACTGGTACAAAAGGAATTAGTAAAAGAACTTGGAACTGTTGATCTTGGAGTAAAGGAGTTAACCCCTAAAATGAAGTACTCCAGCACGAATATGCCCATAGTTTTGGCTGAAGTAGCATATATTAGCAATGAATCGGATAGACAAAACCTTAGTACTGAAAAATTCAGAATGAAAGCCGCACAAGGTTTATATGATGGTATTATAAAAATTTTAAATGAGATGGTAGCTGCTGACGGTGTCCCACCTGCTCAACCTTCGAAAGATTTGTTGTAGAATTGGTAGGTATTTTTACCCTTAGCCTTAGCATCGTACATTGCTTGGTCGGCATTTCTTATTAGCGTCTCCATATCTTCACCATCATCAGGGCTAACACTTATACCAATACTGGCCCCAATGACTAGCTCATGACCGTCTATCACAAATGGTTCTGAGAAGGCAGCGATTATTCTTTCGCTTACTAATATAAGTGATTCTTTAGTTATTCGGGTGAGTAATGCTATGAACTCATCACCTCCGAGTCGGGATAAGAGGTCAGTTCCCCGAAAAATGGTTTTCAATCGAACCGTCACCTCTTTCAGTAACAGATCACCCTTGTCGTGACCCAGTGTGTCATTAACTGCCTTAAAGGCATCCAAGTCAATAAAAACAACTGCCATTTTCTGGGGCATATGTTTATTTCGGGCTACAAAATAAGCGAAATATTTCTCAAACATGCTGCGGTTCGGTAGTCCAGTCAACGCATCATATAAGGCCATTCGGGTCATTTTCTCTTCAAATTCCTTCTCCCGGGTAACATCTATGATAATACCCTCCAGCCTAAAAACCCGACCGAACTTGTCTTTCAGCGGCACAGCCATATTATTTATCCACCGTGTCTCACTATTAGGTATCAAGATACGATATTCAATTATACTCTTTTTCCCGGCCAGCAAATCCTTTTCGGCCTCCCTGACCCGGAACAGATCATAAGGATGAACCATTTTCCTAAACAGTTCAGGCCGCTGGTTAAAATCTCTGGCACTATATCCGGCTATCTGCTCTATCCCATCCGAGATAAAGAACTTGTTTTTTCCCGGTTCAGAAGACCAGGTAACAATATCCAGTTCGCCTAAAACTGTTTCCAGGCTGGCCTCTTCGCTAGATGACGCCTGCTTGGGATTGCCCATAAAAAAATTAGCCAGCATAAGTATAGCTAGTTCAATAAGTTGCATAATTATGAGACTTAAGAAGTATGGACCGCCTAATACAAGTACAGCTACGATATTTATGAAGAAGAATATCCAAAAGATTCTTAGAATGATAATATTGCCATGATAATAATTTGCTTTGAGCATGTCCACTTCACCCCGCTTCTCATTCCTCATTTTAGCAAGTATCCGGTTAATAGTCGACTGCCTCATACTGGAACTAGTTTTCAACCTACATATGCGTAGAAAAAAAAACATAGTTATTATAAATAATATGACTATGTTTCTAAGATTAATTTATTTATATGCTTAGATTAAGCTCGTTACTGGGGCTTCACCATATCATGTGCTGCCGGGCTTGACTGCTCAAGTAATCGCGGAAGTTGGGGTGAGCAATGTTAATTAATTCCTGCACTCTTTCTTTTACAGAGCGCCCACGCAAACAAGCTACCCCATATTCTGTGACCACATAATCCACATCTACCCTAGAAGTAGTCACCACCGTACCCGCATCAAAGAAAGGCAATATCCTCGATATAGTATCATTACGGGCTGAAGAGTAAAAAGCCAGTATAGATTTACCCCCTTTAGAATGCTGCGCCCCGTTAATAAACTCCTTGTGTCCTCCGGTACCGCTGAACTGGCGAGGGCCCACCGACTCTGCACAACATTGTCCGGTTAGATCCAGTTGCAGGGCTGAATTTATAGACACCATTTTATTGTTGCGCGCAATTACTGACGGGTTGTTTACTACGCTACCCCGGTGAAATTCAACCGCCATATTATTGTCTAACCAATCATATAGCCTCCGGGTACCTAGGGCTTCATCGGTAATAAATTTATCCTTCCATAAAGCCTTCCTGCGATTGGTGATGACTCCTGCCTCAAAAAGATTAAGAATCGCGTCAGTCAGCATCTCGGAGTGAACTCCCAAGTCTTTCTTGTAACTCAGACCATGGGCAACCGCTCCCGGTATGCTCCCATAACCAAACTGAATAGTAGAACCATCCTCAATAAGATCCGCAACATAATTCCCAATCAAGTGGTCTTTTGACGTTAGATCCGGTGGAGGATATTCCGGAAGATCCAGGTCACTCTCCACCAGATAATCAATTTCCGAGATATGAACATGAGTGTCCCCGAAGGTTCTGGGCAAATGGGGATTAACCACCATAATCACCACATCAGCATGCTCGATAAAATCTTTTTCCATAACCGTACTTAGAGAAAGAGAAAAATAGCCATGCTTGTCCATCTCAGATACACTGCCTAGAAACACATTGGGGTTTCGATAGGCCATGCGTTTGCGGCTAAATTGGTGCAATTCCATAGGAACAAAAGAGACCGTCTCATGTGGATGAGCATTCCTGGAAGGATCAGAATAAAACCAACTGTTAAGTATAAAATGATCCTTCATTTCTGGATTCATGAAGAAATCGTATTCGTTCTGAATCATTGCATTCACCACAGATACATTCTCCACTCGATCCTTAATAGTATGCAACTGGCTGAGAATAGCAACCGGCTCACAGGCACATAAGGCACAGACCACCTCATGATGGCTCTTAATATTCTCCAACGCTTTATCAACTGTAACCAGCTTACGCCGGTACATATCCTGGAAGTTCATACCCCACCCCACAAATAAAATTGTTCGAAACAAACAAAGTCTTGTTAATTATGGCACAGGGATGAATCTAATATCAACGAAAATCGGTGTCTATACTCGGCTTAGGCCGCTCGGGAACTGGGTAAAGGGAATTTTAAACTCACGAATTCCTGAAGAATAAGGAGCGATTTCATACTGCCCAAAATACACAACCAGGAATCCCTCCTGAATATAAAAGCTTCGATCCTCAGCAATGCCCTTAAATCCCATATCACCACTAAAGTAATCCTTTGGATTGAGACTTATTTGTTTACGTACTTCCTGGTCAATAATTGACTTATAATCATAATTATCTTGGAAAAGTTCCTTTAAGGTCAATTTTTTGCCGGTAGTCAGATCAATATTATAAGGACGACGCTCAGTCATACCGTGTGCACCACCTGTATACTGATAGTAGTCAAGGTACATGCTCAGAAATTTTTCGTTTTGATAACATTCCTGATAACGAGTTACCAGTTCATAGGACCTTATGGGGTAATCATTCTGCTTAGCATTTTGCACATATCTGTCCAACTGCGAGATCAGTTCGGTCTTTATATCCATAACATCCTTTTCAAACTGAGCATTAATAGCCGTTTGAGCCTTGTCATCAATCATGCCCTGCAATACTGGTATATTCAAGTCAACCTTCATATTGGCTGATTCTTCTTTCAGTTCTTTGAGGCTAACCACAAGCGGTCCCTTCGGTGCTGCCACCTGCTTTACAATGACTTTTAGCGTGAAGGTCTGCGCAGGTTGAACACTCTCCCAGGGACGGGCATAGACCATTGATATTTCAGTCGTCCCCGCCTGCAAGGCCGTAAATTTCCAGTAATTCCGGCCTCCCTGGCCGGGGATCATCTGACTCGAATTACCATCGCTAACATAGCTGCCATCCGTCTTCGCCAGCACTTTTTCATCCTCCGGCTTGGAAACATTCCAAACATAGCCCGTGGTAGGGTTGCTAGCCAGGGAAACTACAAAGCTTTGGCCGACTGCAACCGTGTATTCCTGACCGTTATTATTCTCATTGACTCCACTTAACTCGCTGCAACGCTTCATAATCATGGCCAGTTCAGCTCGTTTAACATTATCCCCGGGCCGGAACTTGGTGCCGTCTCCCTTCATAATTCCAGTATTATTAACAAAAATCATTGCGTTCATGTCCTGCTGGGATAAACTATTCGTGTCCTCATATATGGGCATACTCATAATCATAGGTATCACTATTCCTTTAGCCGTAAAAGATTGTTGAATGGCTCGGGCTATTTCGATCCGGCTAACAACACTATCAGGATAGAATTTTTCCGTACTAGCAAATATTTTGTTGATAGCACACATTAGCACATCGCTGGCGTACCAGGCCTTGTTATCAACATCCCGGTAATAATCACTGGCTGCCGGCTCTTTGATAAATCTGATTTGACCATAATCCAGCCTAAAAGTGCGCACTAATACGGACGATAACTGAGCACGGCTAACCAGGCCTTCGGGGGTGAAAACTTTAAATCCCTGGGCATCGGTGCCAGTACCATTCATGATGCCAAGTTGGCAAACCGTCTGGATTTCCGGCTCTGCCCACGAACCCTTAACATCAACAAAATCATCCGTTGCCAGTTGAGCCACAGATGCCGCAGGAAGAGTCAACACCATCAGGAAAATCAGTAGTAACACTATTTTCTTATGCATAAACAAAGCCACCTCTTTCTTGCTTATCTTACCTTAGTACGAAAAAAGAGATGATAGCTTGCATCATCTCAAAACTTACCATATCTAATTTCATAGTTTACCCCTGCCAACTCTCTCTTGATAATTGTAACGAGGATAGCCTATGATCATGGAAGGTTCTCTGTTTATTGCCATCATTATTATCCTTTTATTTTTCCAATTGATAAATTAACCCTATAATTACCATATCTCAATATGTCATTTAGAAATTGCAATAGCTCATCCTGGGTTGAGACATTCACCTTTAATAAATAGCACCCTTCGCCACTGATCTGATTGGCTTCTTTAATAATCTCTTTTTGATCAATGAACTGATGAAATGCCATATGATCCGTTGTTTTCATGAAAACTGTTACAAAAGCAAGCACCGGTTTTCCTAATCGCCCTTCATTAATTCTAATCGTAAAACCTTCGATGATCCCTAAGTCTTCCATCTTACTAATGCGATTGGCTACTGCCTGCCCGGTCAGGTGGACCTGGTCGCCAATTTCTCGCCATTGCATTCTTGCATTTTTGCTTAATAAGTCGAGTATTTTAATATCCGTTTCGTCAAGCATAGTACTTAATATCCTTTCACAACAAAATTCAAATCGCTGCTATTCGCACTCTAAGCAATTAAGGCTTATGTAATAATAAGTATAATAGGGACTATCAAGGAATAAACCAGTCATTTTCTCCAGTCTTTTTCGCACTAGCCTTTGTTATCAAAGCTGGATATACCTCCAGTATGACTGCGCTTTGACGCCTTGTCTAGCGCAAAAAATCCTCGGAGTATTCTGCCTTGTTTATTCCTTGATAGCCCCTCAAAAATCAGGAGGTGTAAGATATGAAAATTCAATTAATCCGTCATGCCACATTACAAATAGACATTAACGGAAAACGAATCTTGCTTGATCCGATGCTGAGTGAAGCAGGAGCGATGCCAGCCGTTCCAGATGTCGCCAACACCTTTAATAATCCGCTGGTTGATTTACCAATGGATAAATTAGCATTAATCCACGCCGATTCAATAATGCTAACCCATACCCATCGGGATCACTTTGATGACACTGCTATGCAATTATTGCCCAAAAATACCCATGTTTTTTGCCAGCCTGCGGATGGAGTAAAAATTGTAGAAGCAGGTTTTTCTGAAGTTCAAATTGTTGATCAAACATATGCTTGGCAAGGGATTACCATCTATAGAACTGAAGGGCAGCACGGTACGGGGAAAATCGGTCAAAAAATGGGGCCTGTGTCCGGATTTGTGCTTCAGTCCAAAGGTGAGCCGTCTCTTTATATTACCGGAGATACTATCTGGTGTCCCGAAGTCCAATCCGCAATCGAAAAATACCACCCCCAGATAATCGTCTGCTTTGCTGGAGCGGCTAAGTTTAGTAGCGGCGATCCAATTACTATGACAAAACAAGATATTTATAAAGTAGCTAAACAAGCTCCATGGTCAAAAGTTATCGTTGTACATTTAGAAGCATGGAACCATTGCTCGTTATCGAGGCAAGAATTGCAGGAGTATATTGCAGAGGAAGCACTTATTGACCAAGTGTACATCCCTTATGATGGAGAATGGATGACTTTCTAAATAAATGAAGTGGATCTATTGCAGATCCACTTCATTTTTAACATCAATTATTTTAGTCGTTCAGCAGAAATTCTTCTTCATCGCTGTAGGGAATTTCTTTAGTACCCAAAAGGTCAATAACTAAGCCGGTAATTTTACCAGCAATGAAAGCAATTAATACCGTGACAACTATTCCAAGTACCTGTACGCCAGCCGCACCGGTTATTATTATTCCAGTCAGACCCCCAAAAATTCCAGGCATTCCATGCAGGTTATGAACCCCACAGGTATCAGTGCCTTTGATAAGCATTTCCACTTTAGGGGCAATTATAGTGTACCCAATAGTACTGATGGCACCCGCTGCAATGCCAATGAGCAAAGCATAACCTGGATTGGTCAGATTACAGATGGAGCCTATCGCTACCCCGCCAGCCAGTGCTGCGTTGGCGATGTCAGCAATTTCAATTTTGCCTCTAATTAAGCGAGAGAAAATGTAAGTTGCAAGGGTAGCCCCGCAAAGGGCAAAAACGGTGTTAATGGCGGTGAGAACCACCCTATCAGGAGCAACCAGAGCGCTGGTAAAGGACGGCCAGAACAGCCAAAGTATCATACTACCCAGCAAAGCAAACTGATTACTCATGGCATCGCTCTCACAAGAGGGGGCATCCTTAAAACGAGCGAGGGTGTTAGCTACTACCCCCAGTCCAAAATAAGCCCCAAAGGCATGGATAACTACTGAGCCGCCAGTATCCAGAAAACCGCTGAAATAACCGCTATCCAAAATGAGCCATTCATTTAATATATAGGCGGGAATGAAAAGCAGGGCCATTAGGAAGTACTGATCCATCTTAAGCCTGCCCATCGGCGCCCCAATAGCTATTAGCAGACTTGCAGCTGCAAATTCAGCAAAAATGAAGGTGTTAATATCAATAGTCGACATTGAAAAATGCTGGCCACCGTAACTTTTAACCAGCATGTACATGGGAATAGCAACACTCACAACCAAAAATGTTGCCGTAATCGAACTGTAACCGTGTTTTCTTATAAAAACCATCAGGAATCCAAAACCCACCAGCAACATAGCCAATATGTGAATAGAGCGCTGGTATTTCAGGGTGTCGAATATAGTACCAATTTCTCCGCTTAACTCAGGGGTATGGACTCCGTTAGATGCTACCAAATTCATTCCTGATGCTACATTTTGGTTTACAGCAGGAACAAAACCAAGAGCTGCGACAATTACCAGTAGCAGGAAAAATATTAGCAATCCCTTGCCAGGACTACTCTGCTTCATTGCAGCGGTTTTTTTCGACATTATTATTCTCCATCCGTTCTTTATGTTTTTTGGTTGGGATAATAATTTCCCAGCCCGCCAATATTTCGACCACCATATTTTAACACGAAACATTTACAAAATAAGTGCTTTAAACCATGTATTCCGTATACCTATAAAAGCAATGATTTAGCAAAAAAATAAGCCCCAAGCACCCGGTAAATTATGCCGAAGGCTTAGGGCAGATTAGATATGTTTACAATTTAGGTATTTTATAGACAGTGAAATACCTCTCAGGCAGTCCACCTTAAGTTTATTTGTTAATTTATCCGCTCATCCCGATTTCTTAAACATATAGGGCAGGTACCTTTGAAATACATATGGCTTTCAGTCACTTCAAATTTTTCCATGCCTGCAAATTCAAGCGCGGAGACCGGCAGCCTAATGTCGTATATTTGCCCGCAGTGATTGCATTTCAAATGACCGTGCAGGGACATATCAGCATCATATCTATTTTCGTTCTCTTCAATAGTAATCACAGTGACGATACCTCTTTCCACAAATAAGTTCAGAGTGTTATACAGAGTAGTTTTGGAGAGCGTAGGGATCTCTTCTAATAGATCTTTGTAGATCGTATCCACAGTCGGATGATTTTTGCGTTCAAGCAGATATTGAAACACCCTTATCCGGTGGTACGATGGTTTTATATTATGAATTTTCAATATTTCCTCCAGGCCTTTAATATTCATAACAACAAACCTTTCCTCGACTATTTTTGTAATGAATACACAAATATAATTAGTACAATACACTTATAATCTAGTTGGCATTACTTGTCAAGACCTCAAATTTGTCTTTTGTTTATATATAACTATAAACCAATGTGCTGTATGAGCCAACAACAGGAGCTCCAACCTTGTTTATTCATCTATTAACTTCAGTCCATCAATACAGCGTTTAGCCATATCCTGGTAAAGCTTAAGTCCGTTTTTATTTTCGCTTATCATTTTCTCACTCAAATCTTTTACAATTGTTGCGGGATTTCCCATGGCCAACTTGCGCGGCGGGACAGTACGCCTGGGGGGCAGTACACTCCCTGCTGCGAGCAGGCTTTCACTTCCTATTTCACATCCATTGGACACAATTGATCCCATGCCTATTACAGCATATTCTTTAACTAAACAGGGACCGTGAACAATCGCACCGTGACCGATCAGAACATTGTCGCCAATAATGGCTGCAGCATCAAGATCAGCGTGAATGGTGCAATTATCCTGAACATTGGATCCATTTCCTATTACTATTCGTCCATAATCACCCCTAATAACGGCACCTGCTCCGATATAACACCCTTCTCCCACTTCAACGTTACCGATTACTACGGCCTGAGGGTGCACAAATGTTGATTTTGGTACTACCGGGCGCTTTCCTTCTAATTCATATAGCGACATATGATAACCTCCTAAGTATTTACCAGCACCAAACACGATTAAACAATCACTTATTATGTTTTCAAATTCCAGTATATGCTTAAATATTGGCTCTAATATAATAATATCACCATGTATTAATAATGGGTCATAAATGAAGAATATAAAACCCTAAAGAGCTCTCCCTGGTATTTCACAACGATGATTCCCGTGTCAAAAGCCCCTAAACTGCAAGGTTTAAGGGCCTAAGCAACTCTAACATTAATTCATCTCTGTCAATTTTTCCTGATATCCATACGCCTCACCATCATATTTGTTTTCTACTCTACAAATAAAATACCAACAGATATATTGTAGAAATAACTATAGATACCAGCATCAGGGGAAAGGCCACCTTCATGTACCCCAAGAAGGTTATGGGATGGCCTTCGCGTGCGGAGATGCCTGAAACTATTACATTAGCTGAAGCACCTATAATGGTTCCGTTTCCGCCCAGGCAGGCTCCCAATGATAAAGCCCACCATAATGGATCAATTGACATATTACTAATTACTCCGATTTCCTTAATCAATGGAATAAAGGTAGCTACAAACGGAATGTTATCTATAAAAGCAGATGCTATAGCGGAGAACCACAGGATAAGTATGGTAGTTGCGGTCAGGTTGCCGTGAGTGAGGGCTACTGCTTGCCGTGCCATGCTTTCGATAATACCTACCTTTTCCAGTCCCCCTACCAATATAAAAAGACCAATGAAAAAAAACAGGGTGGACCATTCTACCGTATGCAAAATTTCGTCCGGGTCTTCCCTGGTTATGAGCAGCAACAAAGCGGCCCCAGCCAGGGCAATAGTGGCCGATTCCAACCCCAAGGACTGATGGGTAACAAAACCAATAATCACCATGGCAATAACGCTTACTGACTTCTTTAGAATAATATAGTCTTTTATAGCATCTGCGGGGTTCATGGCTCGTATTTTAGCTTTATTCTCTTCGCTGGTTTTAAGCTGACCTTTGTATATGATTTTGAGCAGCAATACTGTAACAATAAATATTACGATAATAACCGGGGTCAGATTATATACGAAGTCCATAAAACCATAGGGAGCTGCACTACCTATCATGATGTTGGGAGGGTCGCCTATCAGAGTGGCAGTTCCCCCTATATTTGAGGCCATAATCTCGGTAATAAAAATAGGTACCGGATTAATTTCCAACGCCTTACAGATGGAGATAGTTACCGGGACTATCAATAGCACAGTGGTTACATTATCCAGGAAAGCTGATGCTACCGCGGTCACTATAGCTAGAGCTATAAGTATTTTTATCGGTTCTCCCCCAGCCAGGTTAGCTGCCTTGATGGCCATATATTCGAAAACACCACTTTTACGGGTAATGCCGACTATAATCATCATACCTGTCAATAATCCGATAGTATTAAAATCTATATAACCGATGGCTTCGCTTTGAGCTAGTACTCCTAATACTAACAGCAAAGCCGCGCCAAATAAGGCTATGATAGTACGGTGAATTTTTTCGGATATAATAATACCGTAAACTAGCACAAAAAGTATACCTACCAACCATATCTGCCAGTCCATGGATCATCCCTTCCTTCCAATCATTCCTTGTTATATTACCTGCAATATAACAAAAATATCCGCCGTCCCATATTTATGGCACATTTATTATAGAATAAATGTACAGAACGTACCAGAAAATAAATAATTATGAAAATAAGAGCTGTCTCGTTTAATAATGTAATAAAACCGCTAACATAGGCGGTTTCTTGATTTCTTTGGAGCCGATGGGCGGATTCGAACCGCCGACCTGCTGATTACGAATCCCGTTTTTCTAAGTTATTGGCTTTTATAGCCTAGTACCAATGCCTGAATACAGGAATTATCTATATCTGTTATGTAGTAGTTATTATTCACGTTGCAGCAGCGTTGCAGCAAACTTAATTACAACTATTCTTACTGCTGCTATTTATATATTTCTCTTGGGAAAAAGAGGGTTTCTGTACTATTTGGGGAATTATGGATAAATATGTTGATTGAAAGGATTAATTTTTACGTTATGGATTTCGGACAATTATTTAAAGAGCAGAGGACATATGCTTTCCTTTTTAATGCGGATAACCCTAATCTTGGCGGCTTCTATGGATACCCTTGCCAGAATGCATTTATCAAAAGTTTAGTCTTATCTGATATACAAAAGACAGTATATACCAGAATTCTTGATGGTGATGTATTATTACATTCATTTTGCAGGGAAATTACCGAAGTATCCTATAAAAAAGTCAATGAATTTTCTGCAACCTACAATATGAATAAAGATCTTTTAGTTTCGTTAATTTGGGATTTAGCCGATTCCCTATGCCAAAACTGGTCCTCATTGGATTTTGATGAATTACCACTTCTTCTAGGTTCCCATAATTTGTACTGCATAACAACACTTTCAATTTCAAAAGTTTTAGCAATGCAAATAGATTCAAATTTGCACGGATCTGACGGTTACTTAGGTTGTTTGGAAACTGATTTGGGTAACCCACTTCATCGGATTTTGTTTATTAAGTACTTAATTGAATCCTGTTGCATTAAATATGGGAACGTATTTTACAAATATGATGAATTGGATGGAGATGAAATTCGTCCGCTTTGGGCAAATGAATTGGGGAAAGAGTTTGTTGGGGTTATACCACTAGATTCAATTTCTTATGAGAAAATTATTCCACCATTAATTTTCCCGGAATTTGATTCCCAACGAGGAAAGGTTGCTAGTAATTTGATTGCACGAAAAGGTAAACCTAGTCACCTTCAACAAGTTGGCTATGAACTTTATATAAATACATTTACCGATCATAGCAAAAAAGAATTCTTTGATTTGGATACAAAACAGGGTTTTGAAATTATTGTGCCAGAGGAGAAATTAGTAAAATATGCTCTTTGTTATGATAATGATGATGGGAAAGAGAAAGCAAAAGTCTTTGAGAAGCAGTTAGGAATCACATCCAAAGATTGGCGTTATCTTGCGGCTCAATTGGTTGAACGCTTGAAGGAGTCATCAACTATCCGAACTAGAAAAACACCATATGGTATTCAATATCATGCTGATTTACAGGTCTTGGGGCTTAACGGCAATGTAAGGACAGTTAGATCAGCTTGGATAACTTTGGATGGAAAAATTATCCGACTTACATCTGTATTTGTTGCAAAAAAGAAACACCAAAAGGATGGGAAAGCTGAAACACCACCTGTTGTTTTGACAGAACATAATATAAATGATAAATGGCAACAGATTTTTGATTTAGCAAAATTGAAAGGCATCAAAGTTGCTGAACAAACAATACCAACTCCAATGTTAATCGAAGGTTACTCTGAACCTATTTATGATGGGTTATGTGGATTTGCGTGGATATTGATTCCTGATGCTCGCAAAGGATTTGGGCGATGGCTTAGGAATAATAAAATTGGTTATCCTGGTTATCGTTCGGGTCAATGCATTCCAGCAGAAACGGAAGGGCAGTCATTCGAACGAGCAAAGGCATATGCTGAAGCCTTTGCTACAGTACTAAAAATGAACGGTATAGAGTGTTACGTAGATTCAAGACTTGACTGAAGACTGTGAGATAAGTCATTATACTAGATTAATCCCTGTGCGTTTTTACCTTTTGATTTCCTTGGTGCTTTCCGATTATATTCCCGCAGCGCTTCTATTCCACCCATCCTGGTTATTCTCAGGTCCTTGGCGCATTCCTTGGGCAGAAATAAGGAAAGTATATGGTGTTTTGCCTTTCCATTCAAAGATTCAAGTGAACAAAGAATAATTTTTGGGAACATGGGCTTAGGGTAAAAGAAGGATCTATTATCGTAAGTATTACTTACCGAACAAGGAGCTCAATTAAAGACATTTACTTTGATTATTTTCGCGATGGTGTGAAGGAAGATCCTGAGCTTGAGATTTTTCTCAAAAAGGCGGTAAATAATGCTCTATTAAGCAGGAAGCTAGAAACCATATATCTTGGACATGTAGTCGAATCTAATGCGGGTCTACTGGGATATTATCGCGGCTCATTATTTGAAATTAAACCTATAAGTGAAAAACAGATATTTATTACATTAGGTATTAATGCTTTTGATATGGTTGATGCTAGAACACAGGCCCAAAGCATATTGATCTCGCTTCTTGACATGCTTTCAGTTGAAACAAATAATTCGTATTGGACAGAATACAATCGTGTAGAAGCAGATTATAGCAAAGAGAGTTATGACGAAAATTATGTTGATGATCCAGATTGGATGGATGGCTACCCCTATAAAAATGGAACACTTGTTATATCGCAAAAGGGGAAAGAATTAATAGATTACTATATTAAGTATGCTGAAACAGAAAAAGATTTAGATTTATATCTACGTTCTTGCAGGCTTTTTCATTCTGCACTCAAGTATTTACAGTTTCAAGAAAAACAGTTTAATATTTTACTTGGAACTGCTTCATCAGAAGTAATCAATTTGTTGTTCATTCAGCTATGGAAACTGTTTCATTAATAAATGCACCCAGGCCTCAAAGATGTCCAGAATGTAGTCAACCGATTTTTAAGATATCGGAAAGAGTAGCAACAGTTGCATCAGAATTGTTGGAATCAGAACCAATGGCAAATATTTTTAAAGATTATTATTCACTTCGATCAAAGGCGGTCCATACCGGAATGCCATTTTCTTCACAAAATTATACGGGCATGTCTATTCCTTTACTTGATCCTAGTCAAACAAATGGTTGTCAATCTCGGTCAAACCCTCCTTCGATTAATCTATTGGAGTGGGTTGGCTTTTGTTTGCGTAAAGTATTAAGAGAACAGGTTCATTTTTAGGAACATATTTTTATAGAGCTGATAAGCAATCAGATTGCATACAAATAATCCCGGATTTACCGGGGTTATTTGTATGCTGCTGCAGTCGGGCTGCAATATTGCATAAACAAGCACATGGTAAAAGAGATTTGGTGGCTATCTCATTATGTGGTTAATGGCATTTAGACTTTAGATCTTTGATAACTAATATGAACATAAATATGTTTATTTATAAAACGATTTTGGAACGTCCGGATTTTTTATTGCTTTTCTAGCAAAACTGAATGATCCTAAAAATGTAGCTGTATAACTGATAAATCGCATAAAAAAATCAAACTTAGTTATTCTTGGATCAAATAGTGTAGATAGTGTAAGCATAGAGAATCCAATGATCAACAATCCCAGATAAATAAGTGCTGGTTTGTTTATGTAAATCATCTTGGGGCTTGTAAAGTTTATTATTTTACCTTTTACTGACAAAGGATGATCATTGGACATAGCATGATATATTCTGATGTGCAGTCCTTCATTTGGCTCAATCACATCGAAATTTAATAGGATTTGATTATTATTACTTTGTTGAAGTACAAAATTACTATTTGAATCAGTACTTTTAACTATTTCAATTTTATAAAGTGTACAACCTTTTTCGATATGAATGCGTAAGTTGTCTAAAGGGGGAAAGTCATTAGGCTGAATGGCTTTATTGCCGCCATTCCAAAGATAAATATTGGATATAGATAAGTCGCTTACTTCTGTATTTTCCCAAAATATATGAAAAGATTTAATTTGTTTAATTTTATTTGTAATTACCTCAACAGTTTCAATTTTATATACGAGCCTTTTGTTTTGATTCGACCTGTAATAATAATAAATTGTTAACAAGACCCCCAGTATCGTACCTATCCAACCGGTGATACTGAACCAAGGATTATTAATTAACGATTTTAGCGTTTTCATCAACTCCTTATTGAAGATATATATTAATTGAGTACCTGGTTAAAGGGGGGTATTTCCATAGAACACTCTTTTAATTATTTTAAATAACCCAGTCTGTACACAAAACCTCAGCCTGCTCAAGAACCAACTTAGTAGCTTTTGCCTGTTTGTCAGGTGGATAACCATACCGGCGAAATATCTTTTTCACCATGACTCTTATTTCAGCGCGGATATTTTCCCTTACAGTCCAATCTTTCTTAAGGTTGTTTCTTATAGCTCGGACCAGTTCCCTGGCTATCTCAAATAAGGTGGTATCGCCCAGCACCTTAGCGGCCCTCAAGAGCATCATAAAATGCAACCTCATCATCCGTAAAAGCCCTAGGGCTCCCCCAACATCGGCTGGCCTCACGCATATCCTTGGCAAGACCGATTAACGCTTCAATCACCTGGGCTGTCCCTTTACTCATTTATTTACCTTCATTAGTTGCCGTGATATAAATCTATATAATTATACAAAATAGTCTATTACATACCATAATATACGATTAGGTATTATTGGCAAATAGCTGATAAGCAACGCAGTCGAAAAATGTGTTATATTTAATTGTATGACTTCGCGTATCTCGCGTTCATAATATGTAATTGAACTACAGGAACTTAGAGGTTTCTCGCGTACCTCGCAGTTACCACGCAAACAAACATATTTAATAAATGCCTAAATATTGGGGTTCTCTGAGGTATTTCACATACCTCGCTATATATTATATTGATATTTAATAGTGCCACGTTTATTGTAGGCTTTCTATTCTGTCGGTTGAAGGGATAAAATTATATGTAACAGCCTGATAGACAGTCAGATAACACAGAAATAACCCCGGAAAATCCCGGGTTTTCTATACCCTGCTGCAATGAAACATTCATATCTAATCATTTAAGTTAATTCGAGGTTTATAGCAGTAGACTAATAATTTCGTTCTCTTGGTTACATATGCATTTTCAATTCGTTCTCCTGGTAATAACGCTACTATTTTCGAAGCACATTTAACATGATTTCCATCGTCGGTTTCGATTTCCATTAAATATTCAAAGTCTTCCATTTGATATTTTTCCCCCCAAGCATTAAAAGAAGACTGTGTAAAAGCATTGACAATAGTACCACTAATACTTAATCCATCTTTCGCAGTAAGATCTAAATATATCTTATAATTATCTTTTATTATTATTGCCAAACAAACGAGTACTGCAAAAGCGATAAGCTTAGCTTCGTTATAAGTCGATGCAAACATTGTAAGCAACATAACAATATACAATATTCTCTTGAAAATATATCCGGAAATATTATTGCTTATTTTTTGTCCTACCACCCCATATTCTTTTGCACTAATATTCTTTTTTTGATTTGAAAAATATGAGGTAATAAAAATAGGTAAACATAAGATAATCGGCATACAGATAATTACTAGCAGAATAATCGCAACTTTTAATCCTTCAGGCATAATGGTGACCCTTCTATTCTCTAGAAATCCCGCTCATACCATATTATACCATTGGTTGTTACAACTTAATAATACTTGTTTATACCTTCTGTACCCTACTCTTGGAGGCCGGTGAGGATATATCCACAGTAAGTAAACTAGCCAGACATAGCAGCTATTCAATAACTGTAGATATCTATGGGCACCTAACAAAGTCCATGCAGGAAAGGGCAGCTAGTAAGATGGATGCTATCTTAAAAAGAGGATAAAAAAAACACAATTTTCTCGCGTTGCAGCACACTGCAGCATGAACCATAAAATTAAAAATCAAAAGGCAATAAGAAAACCGCGCAAACTGCGCGGTTATTCGATTTCAACTGGAGCCGATGGGCGGATTCGAACCGCCGACCTGCTGATTACGAATCAGCTGCTCTACCCCTGAGCCACATCGGCATATGTTTTTCCGGCAAAATACCCTTTAGATGATAGCAGTATAATTAGGTGCAGTCAATATGGTCGCACTGCCCAGCTGTGCACAAGTTTCTACCTATTCCTTCTTGGGTTCAACCAGATAATAGTAATTGGGATTATGCGCTACGATGGATTGACAGGCTGGGCAGATAAAGCTCAGATAGGCTTTTCTATCCATAATCTGAACCATTCTTCTGAGAGTGGCTTCGGGATACTCATGACTGCATATATTACACTTTTCCACTAACGTCACCCCCTATTTATTTAGCCCTGGTATTTGACAGCCCCTATGTCTTTTCTTATACCATATAGGCTTTTATATATTCTATTTCTCTGGCTGCTATTTGGTTAACTTGATCAATTGCCAGCTTAATAAGCGTTGCGCTTTCCCCCGCCAGCTCTTCAGTTACCAATTTATTAAAAGGAATCCCAGCCATGCTTTTAAGTACATCATTAATATCGGCCAAGCCCCAAAGTGGTTTCATCATATTGAGCAAGCCATTATAATAATCCTCAGCCCATTCTTCTATTTGCTCTAGATCCGGCTCTCCATCTATTAATTCGAATTTACTTGTATGTTCCATTTTTCATCCCCTCCATCCACTCATCCGCTTCTTCCAGAGCCTTTTGAACTGCTTCTGGGGCTGGTCCTCCTGGTATCTTGCGCCTGGCTACACATTCTCGTATATCTAAGCACTGGTAAACATCATCTGTAATTAATTTCGAGAACTGTTGCAACTGTTCTAAACTCATCTCCTCTAAGGCCTGCCTGTTGTCTATGCAATAAAGTACCGCCTTGCCTACCACCTCATGTGCATCACGGAAGGGAAGGCCCTTGCCCACCAAGTAATCGGCCAGATCAGTGGCATTTGTAAAGCTGCCCCGGGCTGACTCAGCCATCTGGTTTTTGTTGAACTTGCTGGTCAAGAGCATAGGGGTAAATACCAGCAGACACTTTTTAACGGTATCCACCGCATCAAAGAGAGCTTCCTTGTCTTCCTGCATATCTTTGTTATAGGCAAGCGGCAGCGATTTCATCAGGGTTAAGAGGGTTAGCAAATCCCCATATACTCTTCCGGTTTTGCCCCGCACCAGTTCCGCAATATCCGGGTTCTTCTTCTGCGGCATAATACTGGAACCGGTTGAAAATGCGTCATCAAACTCAAGAAAGGAAAATTCCGCAGTGGACCACAGTATTAATTCCTCACAAAAACGTGACAAGTGCATCATCATAATGCTGGCAAAGCTGCAAAACTCGATGGCAAAATCACGATCGCTCACCCCATCCAGACTGTTGCGGGTAATCTCTAGAAAGTCGAGCTGTTCCCGGACATATTCTCGGTCGAGGGGAAACCCGGTAGCGGCCAGTGCACCTGATCCGAGCGGCATAGCCAAAAGCCTTTTCCGGCAATCATCCAAGCGCCCCACATCCCGACGTAACATTTCAAAATAGGCCATTAAGTGGTGGGCCAGAGTAATTGGCTGAGCCTTCTGCATGTGAGTATAACCAGGCATAATGGTATCCAGGTGTTCCCGCGCCAGCTTCAAGAGAGCCTCTTCCAATGTCAGAAGGAGTTCACGTAGCTCAGCAATTTCGTCACGCAGGTAGAGACGTACGTCCAATGCTACCTGGTCATTGCGGCTGCGGGCAGTATGTAACTTCTTGCCCAATCCACCTATTTTCGAGGTCAGTAAGGTTTCTATGTTCATATGTACATCTTCGGCTTCCACGGTAAATTCCAACTGGCCAGCTTCCAGCTCTGTCTTTATTTCTTCCAACCCGGATACGATTAGATCACGTTCGGCGGGAGTGATGATGCCCTGTCGGGCCAACATGGAAGCATGAGCGATACTTCCTTGAATATCCTGCCGAAACATCCGGCTATCGATGGCAATAGAGGCATTAAAATCCTCAGTAAGCTTGTCTGTTTCCTTGGTAAACCTGCCGCTCCATAATTTCATCATTACACCCCATAGCAAAATTGATTTCTCTTCAGAGTTATTAGCACCCTATTTTAGAAAGATTGACTTTTATTATATGACTTTTCGGACGATAATGCACCTGATGACTTAAAAACCTTTCATTCAAACATTCTTCAACCATCTGCGCCCTCACTCAAAAATATTTTTATCCCACCTATTTACATTTTTAAATAATAGCTATATAATCTACAGCATACTAACTGTACTATTCATGCTAGTACACAACAAACGGAAGGAGGTTTTTTATGTTTGAACTGGACTTACGTAGTCGTGCACCTATTTATGAGCAACTGGTCGACAAAATTAAGGAGCTAATCATTAATAATGTACTAAAACCTGATGAACAATTACCGACCGTAAGGGTTTTGGCGAGTGAATTAACCATCAATCCCAACACCATCCAGAAGGCTTACCGAGAGCTGGAATACCGTGGATACATCTATTCCGTACCGGGTAAGGGTAATTTTATCAGAGCTACCGTGCCAGATAATAATTCTGCTCGTCTGCAAATCCTGGAAAAAGAAGTTTTAAAAAATATATCAGAAATGCGATATCTAGGCATGAGTCCACAGGAAATTATTAGTCTCATTCAAAGATCATTATCCGAAGACAAAGGAGGTAAAATACATGATTGAAGCAGCAAGGGTTAGTAAGCAATTCCATGAAATAGAAGCTTTGCATGATGTAAGCCTGTCTGTTCACAAAGGCTCAATTTACGGTCTGGTTGGTTCTAATGGAGCTGGAAAAACCACCCTGCTTAAGCTGTTAGCCGGCATTTATCAACAGGATTCTGGACAGCTGATGATTGATTCCGAATCTGTTTTTGAAAATAACGCAATAAAAGCCCGTACCGCCTTTATTCCTGATAACCTATATTTCTTCCCCAATTACACCATTCAGGACATGGCCAATTTCTATAGTCTTATTTACCCCAAATGGAATAAGGAACGCTACCTTAAACTGCAGGACGTTTTCAACATCGATGTAAAACGTCGCATTAAAACCCTTTCCAAGGGTATGCAGCGCCAGTATGCTTTGTGGATGGGTTTGGCAATGATGCCTGATATTATGATATTGGATGAACCCATAGACGGATTGGACCCGGTAATGCGTCATAAAGTAAAGAATCTTATTATCCAGGATGTAGCGGAAAGGGATATGACGGCCATAATATCCTCCCACAATTTACGCGATTTAGAGGATATCTGTGATTATATCGGCATTTTGCATCAGGGCAAAATGCTTATCCAGAAGGACCTGGACGATTTAAAAGCCGATGTGCATAAGATTCAAGTCGCCTTTGCCGGAGAAATACCCCCCACTCTGCTGCAAGATATGCAGGCACTTTATAAGGAACAAAGAGGCAGCGTAATGATTCTAATTGTACGTGGAGCCCATGACGAAATAATTCGGCGCATCCAAAGCTATCACCCAGCTATTCTGGATATACTGCCCCTCACCCTGGAGGAAATATTCATTTATGAAATGGGGGATAATGGTTATGAAATCAAAAACGTCCTTTATTAATCTAGGCATACTGCGCAATGATTTTAAAAGCTTCGGTTGGATCGGTGCAGCTTATCTCGGAGCATTGCTCTTAAGTATCCCTTTAAAAATACTTATGATGTATAGCCAGACAGATAATGCTAGTATGGATGGTGTATATAGATATTTGCAAATATTTTTGTTTAATCAGAATTCATCGCCTTTACAGTTAATGCTGTTAATATTAGTTCCAGTACTAACCGGCTTATTGCTATTTCGATATATGCAAACCAGCCCAGCCGCTGATATGGCACACTCTCTGCCCATCAAACGAGACACCCTGTATAATACTCATATAACTGCAGGTATCATCTTTCTATTTGTGCCTCTCATTATTACTGCACTGGTATCCTGGGCAGTAATTGCCGGATTGGGGATAGAAACCGTCAGCGGTTTGCATATACTTACCTGGCTGGGCATTAGCCTGCTTTTTAACCTGCTCTTCTTTATGACCAGTGTGGCTACCGGCATGATTACCGGCATGTCTGCCGTACAGGGAGTATTGACCTATATCCTGCTCTTGTTGCCCACCGGACTATTAGAGCTGCTGCTGCACAATATGAAAATGTACACTCATGGTTTCGCTTACGAATACTATTCATATAACATGAACTTCTCTCCTCTGCTGAGAATTCTTGATATTCCAAGCTATACCCTCCAGGCTGCAGAAATAATTGCTTATCTATTGATCTGCATCGCCTTATACTGGGCAGGCAGATATTTTTATCAGCGTCGTCAGTTGGAAGCAGCCGGCAATGCTATAACCTTTGACCTGCTCAGTCCAATCTTTAAATATGGGGTAACCTTTTGCACCATGCTAATGTTCGGCAGTTATTTTTATGGCACTCAAAACGCAAGCATGGGTTGGACGTTCATCGGTTATTTCCTGGGTTCGATCCTGGCTTATTTCCTATGCGAAATATTGCTTAACAAATCACTACATGTTTTTAAGCCCAAAATCCTCAAGGGCTACGGAGCCTATTCCCTCATTATTATCATGCTAATTGCTGGACTGCATATTGATTTCGCCGGTTATGAAAAAAGGCTGCCTGTACTGGCTGATGTAGAAAGCATCTACATGGATAATTCTTTTTACTCTTTGCACGAAAAAAATAGGCCCCGGGTTATCTATCCAGAAAACAATAATCCTTACTTTGAGAATCGGCTAGATAGGCCCATGCCAGTTATTACAGAAGCAGATAATATAGCCAACATTTATTCACTGCACCAGCAGATAATTGCAAATAAGGGCGCAGAAAAAGGCACCCTTTTCTCCGATAATCGGAAGCTGCAGTATGAGAGAGTTTGTCTGGCCTATAATCTGAAAAATGGTCAACGTGTATACCGCGAGTATTCTATTACTACTCCCATGTATGCAAAAACATTAAAACCCATTTATGAAGCACGTGAGTACAAAGCTCTGCATAATGAAATTCTTAGAATTGACCCGGCTATGATTAACCAGATAAAAATTAATGTGCGCGAGACCACTAAAAACGTGAAGCTGGTTACTCCAGAACAGATTAGACAGGCTATAGATGCCTTGCAGAGAGATACCCTTAATCAGACCTATGAAGAGATGACCAGCAACCGACCTGTATGGGCTGACATCGAAATGCTTATAGGTGACCAGCAGCGTTATGCTGGTTATAACCTGAGCTGGAATAAATCATTTGTTAATTTCGAAGAGTGGCTTAAAAAGAACGGTCTATATAATCAGGCCCGCATAATTCCCGGTGAAGATATTGCCTATGCCATTGTGGAAAGAAACCCTGCTAATATTGGTAAAGACATGGCAAAAAGCAGGGTTAAGGTAATACCAACCCTGCAGTTACTTATTCAAGATTTAGAAAAAGAGCCTGGCATTCTTAAAATCACTAATCAAGACCAACTGGAAATATGTTTGCGCAATTATACGTCTGCTGAGCAACCGACCTACAATATGTTTTTCGTGCTCAAGAACGGTAATATTTTATCGGGAGGCTTTTCTGAGGCTGATGCGCCCGGTTTTGTAAAGGAGCATTTTGTAGGGCAAAAGGCTGAATAAAAGCTGCAAGGATAGACCTAGACACTTAGACCCACAGCAAAGAGACCAAGGGGACACTCCTTCTACGCAATAGGAGCGTCCCCGCTTGTCTCCTGATTTCCAAATGGTTGGCTTCGGATGTTGTCCTGCATCCCCTTACGCCTGGCTCTCAATCGTTGCTTTACCTAACATATTATCGACAAACCGGATAAAACTATACCCCCAAGGGGTTACCGTGAATGTCTGCTCAAGCACCCCAATAGTTATTATCAAACTGTATTCCTTCAATATTCCTATTGTCGAAAATAAAACTGCCACTCCGAAAAAAAGAGTTGCCATTATTAATGACCACTTCTTATATCTAGCTATTTCGTCTTCCTTAGTAATTGGCTTGTTTGCAGTGTCTCCAGGCGCATATTTCCATAGGGCAAAAATAGTAATCAAGAAGATTATCGTCAAAGGCAGGACAATACTGTCAATATTGCTATAATACCATAAATGATTTAGACTTCTTACCCCCCAGCCAAGCAACAGAAAACATATCGATCCCCCAACAAGACAACGATAGTATTCGCTGCAATGCTCCCCACCTGAAGCCAATCGTAAACTACCTGCCGTTATGGTAATTATCAAGGTCTCCTTGAGTATTCCCAGGCAATAGGCCAGAATTGTAATAATGAAGATTTTAAATAAGGTCCCCAGCAATAATTCCAGTCCGAAGGACATCCAGTTTTCGATTCTATAGTCTTTATTGGTTTCTTGGGCTATATAACCAGCTATTCTGACCGATAATTCATGAATGCTCAATCTTATCACCCTAATCAATTAAATATTGTTGCAAGGAGTTATTTGTCATCCCCTATCAATTCTTACCTTATAAATAGCATTAGATTGCCAATACACTAAATATGAATACGAAATATTGATTATGTTCAAATTGGATAACGTTGTTTAAAACATGGGGGCGCCAAACAATTCTTGGCGCCCCCTCCTTACACCAACAAGCTTAATCAATCGGCATTTTGGGCTGGTACCAAAGAGTATAACAAGCTGTATGAACTCCAGAATTTGCAATGACTAATAGAAATGCGCAGGCTACCTGTAGAAGTCTAGTCCTAAACATAGCTTTCACTCCTTTCCATTATTATTCTGGTTTATTTATACCATTTTAGATAATTATTGCAATTAATTTTGGCCGAATGGTCATATATGATGCCGAATAGTATTTTATCCCATCATATTTTGAGTTTATCTCGCAGGATCTTTTCTCGTTTTCGGCTTAATAATACGGTATCCCCCGATTGGAGAAATATCTGAAAGGTATGTCCGAAGGGAACAAGAGCCGTTACTTTGCTCAGGTTCACCAGATAGCCGCGATGACAGCGAAAAAAACCATAGGGATTAAGTCTAATCTCCAGACTATGCAGGTTTCCACGGGCCAGATATATTTGCTTTTCAGTTTTAACAATTACTTTCGGCTTGCTATTTTCAATGTACATTATTTCATTGGAATTGATATATACCTGCCTGTTATCCGTATCGAATAATATGCCTAACGCTGAATGATTCCCGGATAACTGCCCGCCATTAATCTTTACCATTAATCGTTCAAGTGTCTTTTTGACTCTCATTTCATCTATCGGTTTCAAGATATAATCAAAGGAATAAAGTTCGAATGCTTGCAGAGCATAATCCGGGTAAGCCGTACAAAAGACGAAGCAAATATCTGGCTGCGTTTTAGCCAATTCCCGGGCTGCCTCAACTCCATTTATTTCTGGCATTTCGATATCCAAAAACACCACCTGGGGTTTATAGGCTTGACTCAAGATTATGGCCTCTTTACCATTACTGGCCATGGCAACCACTGTGAAATCCGGCACTGCTTCTATAATACCTTTCAAGTATCTACAAAAATCCGGATTATCGTCAGCAATTAATACTCTTAAGCTTATTGTCCTCACCACCTGCACAGTTCTATGCTTTCAGGATAAAATGGCAATATTATTTGGGAAAGATAACAGTGAATTTTACCATCTCGTTCAAATTACTGCTAACTTCAACAGTACCCCGGTTTTTTTTCACCAGGTATTTTACTGATGCCAAACCTATTCCATGATCTTTTTTATCGGGTTTAGTGGAGAAACCTTCAACAAAAATCTTATTTAGAACTTCCGGTGGGATATAGCCAGAATTTGAAACCTCAAACGCAAAATTATGTGCTGTTTCAAAGATTCCAATTTGCACGGTTTTGCAGTTGTCTGTCAAAGATGATACGGCCTCCATCGCGTTATCAACTAAATTGCCAATAATAGCAGATAATTCAATGGGTTTAATCTGTATCTTGGCTAAATCAGACTCAGCTTCAATATTCAGCTTAATACCGAGCGCATCAGCCAAATTTTTTTTTGCCAATAGAATAGCGGTAAGTTCAGGTATTTTAATCTTCAGCATTTCCCCGGTTATCTGTACCTCACGACAAAGCTCACCCACATATTCATAGGCTCTCCCCTGTTCACCAAGCTGCAAAAGGGTATATACAATCTGCATATGATTGATAAAATCATGCCGTTGGGATTTAACCACTCCAATCATTTCGTACAAATGTCCAATATAAAACTTTTGAAATTCGATCGTTTTCTCCTGTCTAATCATAGTAAACATCTTGATGCTGAATAAAAGCAAAACTAATACGGTCACAAATATTAATGCAGACATACTTGTGAACAGCATTTCTGAAGAAAATACAACTTTAGAACTTATCTGATTGATTTGAAAACAATATCCAATGATCAATAAAACCACAGCGCCTGTCAAGAGAGCTATAACGTTCTTAATATTTATATTGTTCATAGTGCTCTCCCCGTTCAGTATTGCTTGCTTCGATTTTAAATAAAGCCACATTATAGCGATTCAAAACTATATACACACCGGCCAGGACAAGAAACTCAGGGACAGTAAAAATGAAACTCCATAAAGGCTGGGCGTAAGCCTGTTCTATACTAATTCCGCTCATCTTCACAATTATCCAGTTAAAGGGAATCTCTATTAGCCCCATAATTACAAATCCCAGTAACGATCCCAAAACAGCGTGCAAAATACGCAAGCGATAAAAAAAGACTGTTAGAACCATTAAAATCGACAATTGAATTAACATGGTTACTCCGAGTGGCAAAGGCCACGATCGAATTATATAAGCAAGCACTCCACTAATTAATGCTATTACAAAAGTATCTCTCAATTTCGGTTTAACTCCAATTAATAAGAAGCCTATATGAACAAGAAGAATGGTTTCAGACATTGAATTGATCATAAATATTGGAAAGTTTTCCATATTAATCGCCTCTTTTCCATCCTATGTTATTATTGTATTATTCTTCATTTTTATCAACATTCCTTCTTATTTGGCTAATTTTTTTGTCTGATAATACCCAATATTAACTCCTGAGCAGCAGCCAATTTATTCCACTCAAATTCAGGTAATCAAGGGGACCATCAGAGGTTTTGAGCGCACAAAAGGCTCAACAATAGATAGTCCGCTGATTGTTGAGCCTTAATATTATCTTTGGGTAAAATTTTGTTACATTAATGGCGATCAAATAGAGCATCCGAATGGTGATTGCTTCTTAGAAAGTTGTATAATCCTAGCCTTTTTTCACTGGTCCTAGATATGTAGATAATCCTTAATAACCTCCAGAAATTGTCTCCCGTACTTTTTCAATTTGTTTTCACCCACCCCGGTAATAGTCAACATTTCATATTCGTCCCTGGGTAAACGGCTGCTCATTTCCTTTAAGGTACTGTCGTGGAATATTACATAGGGAGGCATTCCTTAAAAGACATTGCCTTTTAACTGCAATAATATTATTTAACGTAAAAAACTCCGGGAGCTTTACAGCCTGCCCGGAGTTTTTGATATTTCCAGCAAGATATTCAGTTTTATCTTACTGTCGCCAGCCTGATATACAAGCTACAGTTATTGATCCGCCTAAGCATTAATCTTGTTGGTCTTCTAAAACCGTAAGCGCTCCTCCATAATGTCTTGATACAGCTGCTGGGACATAGGTACATAACTACACAAGGTTGGGTGCAAGAAATACAAGGGATCACTTACTTTGTTGGGATCGAAATTATCGTTTTGCAAGCCCCGTTTTAGTTGTTTGAAACTGTTGGTGGCATCAATTTCCGGCCTGATGCGAATAAAGTAAGGCCGGGCAAATGATGCCAGCCGCTCATTTATATAGACGGAAAATTCATCCCAGTCAATAGACTCTCCATCTAAAAGCTTCAAGGCGGCCATACCGCAGCGTCCTTCCATTCCTGGAACCTTCACACCGTAGACATTGGCATCTTCTATATGGCCAAATTTATTGATAACATCAGCCACCTGATTGGTAGAGACATTCTCGCTCTTCCATCGGAAAGTGTCGCCCAGGCGGTCAACGAAGGAAATATAGTCCCTTTCCCCCAGATAGAGCAGATCCCCACTGTCAAAGTAAGTATCTCCTTTTTCAAACACATCGCGCAGGATCTTCTCTTCGGTGGCCTGGGGGTTGTTCACATAGCCGGCGAAACGGTTGAGCTCATTGATAGTACAGACCAAAAGGCCGGTCTCGCCCGGCCGGCACTTGACGGCGAAGCCATTTTCATCCCGGAGCATATCCTCATTGTCGAAATCCCATCTGACGACTTCCCCCTGGCGCATCCCGTTGTAGACCAGACTCCCGCACATACTTGGAACCTCTTCCTCATTGATAAAGGACCCTACCCCTTCTGTCGCTCCGTATACCTCCACCAGCTTGCTTATGCCGAAGCGCCTGCGGAAAGGTTCCATCAAATCGCCACGCATGCCGTTTCCAGTGATGATGGTTAGCGGATTGTCAGCATCATCCGGCTTCTCCGGCTGGTTATAGATATATCGGCATAACTCACCAACGTAGATGAAATAATTGACATGGTGTTCACGGATATCGTCCCAGAAGGCCCGGGCCGAAAACTTGCGCCGCAAAACTATGCAGCTTCCAGATACCAGGAGACTGGAATAGCCGATATCAAAACCGCTGTTGTGGTAGAGAGGCAGCACCATGTATTGAATGGTGTCGGGGTTCATGGGCATGGAAAGAGTGAAGATATTGCCCAGAATCAGCCAGCGCTTATGAGTCACCGCTGTTGCTTTGGGGAAGCCGGTGGTTCCGGAGGTATAGATGTAAACGATGACGTCCTCACTGCTCACCTGAGAGGTGGTGGGAGGATTAGTGTCGCTTACGCTTTCTAAAAGACTGTTTAAATCCTCCATCCCAGGAGGAATAGTGATGTCCAAACCTTCGTTCTCCACGAAAATGCGGGCCGGAGCCTTCAGCTTTACCTGCTCTTGTATGTCCATGTAAGCCTCCATAAATTCGTGCCCGAGGATTACGCTGCCAGCGTCACAGATGCTCAGGGCATGAGCCAGGACTTCCTCTCTGACTCCATTGTTGATGAGGGAAACAATAACCCCAAGTTTGCTTAAACCGCTGGCAGCGATGAGAAACTCGGGACGGTTCTCCATTAACAGAGCCACAACATCACCCTTTTTAAAACCAAGGCTGATAAAAAAGTGAGTATAACGATTGGCCAGTCGGTTCAAGTCTGAAAAGCTAAACGTTCGGCCTTCGAAAACCAACGCCGTCTTATCGGGACGTTGCAAAGCCTGCCTCTCCAGTTCCGTACCCAGAGACATAAACTGGGGAGTCTTTAATTTAATAATAGTCTGTAACGGGTCAAGGGCGATCGCGTTTGTATCCATGTTTTATTCTTCCTTTCTGCGGTTTTCCGGCTTTTATAGAGAGCGGAGGTTGATTGATTAGGCTTAGTGGATGCTACAATTAGATTCTGGCTTCTCTTAAAGCATATTTCACCCCCCAGCATTATTCCAGACTCTCTACTCTTGTTCTTTCGCAAATACTGTGCCAGAAGATATCTTATTAAAAGAAAGCCCTGTTTATTATGTAAAATGAGTATGAATAGCCCAACAATTCCATATTACGCCAAGGTATCTGCTTAAACAACAGGTATTTTTAAATTAGCTGCCCTTTCCAATTAGGGCCAGTGTCGTACTTTTGGTAGCCAATTTGTTTCGCTCAAGCTACAGACTGGTTCAGAGCACTATGGAGTCAGGCTTGACCCCGTTAGACCTTTGCCTAGTAAAATCAAGGATAGTCATCAAGGGGACCAATCAGAAGTTTTGAGCACACAAAAGGCTCAACCATCGGTAATTAGCTCCGATTGTTGAGCCTTGAAAATATCTTCGCACAAAATTTTTGCTACATTAATGGCGATCAAAGAGAGCATCCCAAGGGTGATTGGTTTCCTGGAAAGTTTTATAATAATAATGTCCTTTTTGACCGGGTTCTAGATATTCAGATAGTCCCTGATGACCTCCAGAAATTGTTTCCCGTATTTTTTCAATTTGTTTTCACCCACCCCGGTAATAGTCAACATTTCATATTCGTCCCTGGGTAAGCGGCCGCTCATTTCCTTTAAGGTACTATCGTGGAATATTACATAGGGAGGCATTCCTTCTCGCTGGGCAATCTCTTTGCGTAGGGAGCGCAGTAATTCGAAAATACCGCTCTCAGCAGCTACCGGCTCAGGAACATGGGGCATCCTGACCAGAACTCGGGCCTGGCTCCTGAGGACTGGACCCGCCTTAGGGCTAAGGCGCATTACCGGATACTGACCTCCAGTGTTATAAATATAATCATCTGCTTCCAGCATATGCATGAGCTCTACAATAGCCGGAATAGTCATTTCTTTCATGATGCCAAATGTAGACAACTGATTGAAGCGCAGTTCCTGTATTCTTTTGTTCTTGGAGCCCTTGAGTACCGAGGCTACCAAGGTCATCCCATACTGTTCGTTCATTCTCTTCATACAGGAAAATATCTTCTGGGCTTCAATAGTGACATCCTTAATATCAAATTCCTGGCTGCAGTTGGCACAATTGCCACAGTGATCGGAAGCGTCCTCTTCACCAAAATAATTTAATATGTACTGCTGCAGGCAGTGGGTAGTATGACAATAATCGATCATACTCTGCAGTTTATTATATTCACCATTCTTTCTCGCTTCGCTTAATTCACTATTTTCAATAAAATATTTTTGAGTTTGAACATCCCCAGCGGCATAGAGAAGAATACAATCAGCATGTTCGTTATCACGCCCGGCTCGTCCTGCCTCCTGATAATAGGCCTCCAGGTGGCGAGGCATATTGTGATGTATTACATAACGGACATTGGATTTGTCTATACCCAGTCCAAATGCATTGGTTGCTACGATAACACGGATATTATCATAGAGGAAGTCTTCCTGGTTTTGATTCCTTTCCTCCTTATCGAGCCCGGCATGATAACGTCCTGCCAGATAACCCCGAGACTGTAGGTGTTCGTACAGAGCATCTACCTCTTTGCGGGTAGCAGCATAGATGATGCCTGCCTGCTCAGGATGGTTCTTCACATAGCTGCTTATAAAACTGGTCTTGTCTACCCCTTTGGCAGCCGATAAATGCAGGTTCTCACGTTTAAAACCAGTCACATAAATATCCGGGCCGGATAATTCCAACATTTTGGCTATATCCTCACGCACCCGCAGAGTAGCGGTAGCAGTAAATGCAGCTACAACCGGACGTTCAGGCAACTCTGCGATCCAGGGGGCAATGTCCAGATAGGAAGGTCTAAAATCATGTCCCCATTGGGAAACGCAATGGGCCTCGTCAATGGCAATCAAAGCAACGGGAAGATTCCTGAGGAGATTGGTGAAATTCTCCGATCCCAGCCGTTCTGGAGCTACATACAGAAGTTTATATCGTCCCTGGCGAGCCTCAGACAAGCAGGTACGGATCTCACCTGCACCCATTCCGCTGTTAATATAGGCAGCAGGAATCCCCAGGTCGTTTAAGGCATCTACCTGATCTTTCATCAGGGCAATAAGTGGTGAAATAACCAAGCTCATTCCTGGTAAGAGGAGCGCCGGAATCTGATAACAAACAGATTTGCCCCCACCGGTAGGCATGATTCCTAAAATATCACGCCCCTGTAAGATGCTATCAATGATAGGCTCTTGCCCAGGTTTAAAGGATTCGTAACCAAAATATTTTTTTAAAGCTGCCTGTATATTATTGGCCATAATACCTCCTAGCAAGGTACGGGGACACACCTTTAAGAATTAATGTCCCCGGGTTAAGGTATGGGGACACACCTTCTACGAAGGAATGTCCCCGTTATAAGTTAACTACGCGTACTTCTTTTACATAAACAGTACATTTATCTGCCATTTCCTGCATCTCTTCCTTACTATAGGGAAGAACCCGAGCATAGCCGGGTTCCAGGGTAACGCGCGGATTGAACTGCTGCAGGGTATATATATCGCATCCCTCAATATGACGGGCAATATTTACAATATCTTCGGCTGTGTGCAAGGCGGGCACTACCGTAGTCCTAAATTCCAGGTTCACCGGTGAACTTCTTAAGAGATGGATGGAACTACGTATATTAAAAAATTCTTCCGAACTTAATTTGCCACAGGCCTGCAAGTATTTCTTGTATTCTAGTGGTGCCTTTATGTCCATGGCTACATAGTCCAGCATATGCTTACTAAGCAATTTATCCAGCATAGTCGGGTTAGTACCGTTGGTGTCCAGCTTGACCAGACAGCCCAGAGATTTCATGCTGGCTATATCGAGAGGAAGTTCCTCATTCAAAGTAGGCTCTCCCCCGCTGATAACCACCCCATCCAGGAAACTCCGTCTGGCCAGCAAAAATTCCAACACTTCTTCTATATCTATTGGTTTCACCAGTATTTTCGGTTTCACCAGCAGGTCTGGATTATGACAAAACGGGCAACGCAGGTTGCACCCCCGGGTGAAAAGAACGGCGGCTATTTCCCCGGGGTAATCCACTAGACTCTGCTTGATCATGCCTGCATATTTCATATTAGACTATCGCCTTGTCGAAGTTGCTTCTCTCCCGATATTCTTCCTGCTTGCCAGCGTTCCACTGATCTACCGGCCGCAAATAGCCAACCACCCTTGAGTACACTTCACATGATGTTTTTACTCCTTCGGCTTCGCACACCGGACATTCAAAGTTCTCCCCTTTTATATAACCATGTTTGGGGCAAATACTGAAAGTTGGCGTAATAGTGAAATATGGCAAACTGAACTGGTCACAAACTTTTTTCACCAGTTTCTTAACCCCATTGACCGAGGAAACTGCTTCACCTAAGAATATATGGAAGGTTGTTCCTCCCGTATATAGAACCTGCAGATCATCCTGTATCTTTAGGGCGGTAAACAGGTCATCGGTATAGTTAACCGGTAATTGGGTTGAGTTGGTATAGTAGGGTTCAGCGCCCTTTTTCACTTCTTCCTCATTAGCTACGATAATTTTCGGATAAAGTTCTTTATCCTTGCGAGCAATACCGTAGGAAACCCCTTCAGCAGGCGTTGCTTCCAGGTTAAATATGTTGCCCGTTTCTTCCTGGTAGGCGATCAGTCTTTCGCGCATGAAGTTCATAACCTCACGGGTAAATTCCAGACCGGCCTCACTGCCAATATCGTGACCCAGGAAGTTAAGACAAGATTCGTTCATGCCTACTAGACCGATGGTGGAAAAATGGTTCTTCCAGTATTGGCCGAAGCCCTCCTTGACCCCCCGCAGGTAGAATTGGGAATAGGGATAAAGTCCATATTCGGTGAGGCTCTCCAGCATTTTCCGCTTAATTTCCAGACTATCCCGGGCCATGTCCATAATGTCGCCCAGGCGGTTGAAATAGTCTTCCTTACTCTTGGAAAGATAACCTAAACGACTCATGTTTATAGTAACTACTCCAATAGAACCGGTCAAAGGATTGGCGCCAAAAAGTCCGCCTCCTCTTTTCTTAAGCTCACGATTATCGAGCCGCAGGCGGCAGCACATGCTGCGGGCATCCTCGGGACTCATGTCCGAACCGATGAAATTTGAAAAGGAGGGTATACCGTATTTGGCGGTCATCTCCCACATTTTATTGTAGCTGGGATTATCCCAGTCAAAATCTTCAGTTATATTATAAGTGGGAATGGGAAAGGTAAAAACCCGCTCCTCAACATCCCCTTGCATCATTACCTCGGCAAAGGCTTGGTTGAATACATCCATTTCCGCCTGGAATTCACCGTAAGTTTCATCCATATATTTGCCGCCAATGATAACCGGTTCATTTTTCATAAATTCCGGCACCTTCAGGTCCATGGTAACATTGGTAAATGGCGTTTGGAAGCCCACCCGGGTAGGAACGTTCATGTTGAAGACAAATTCCTGCAGACCCTGCTTTACCTGTTTATAATCCAGTTCGTCATAGCGGATAAAAGGAGCCAATAGGGTATCAAAGTTTGAGAAAGCCTGTGCACCTGCGGCCTCGCCCTGCAGGGTAAAAAAGAAATTGACAATCTGACCCAGTATGGAACGGAAATGCTTGGCCGGGCCGCTGGCAACCTTACCCCGAACCCCTTTGAATCCTTCCAATAATAAATCTCGGATATCCCAACCCACGCAGTACACACCCAGGATGCCCAGGTCATGAATATGTAAATCCCCGCTGTTTTGGGCTTCTTTCATTTGGGGACTATAAATCTGATCCAGCCAGTACTGGGATACAATGACGGACGAAAGATGGAAATTCATCCCCTGCAGCGAGTAAGTCATATTGGAATTTTCCTTTACTCGCCAATCGTTTCGGCCCAAGTAGTTGGCGATAATCTGATTGTTCTGCAATAGCTGATCGGCATTGCGGATGGTCTCATGCTGTTTCCGATAGAGAATGTAGGCTTTGGCGGTCTTATAATGCCCGTTTTTAACCAGAACTTTTTCTACTAAGTCCTGTATACCCTCTACGGTGGCCACTTCATCATCATCCACATACTGAGCGATTTCCACAACTTTTTCAGCCAGTTCCTGAGCAATCTGATAGTCTTTGCCCCCTACCGCACGAGCGGCCTTGAATATGGCATCTACCAGCTTCTTTTTTTCAAAGGTTTCTAAGTGACCATCTCTTTTTTTAATTTTGCTAATATCCACAATAAATCCTCCCTACGTCCTATAGACTATAGAACCATAGCACTATATATATGGTCCTTTCTATTTGCCAACCACTATATGTAGTATATATCGTTTTTTTTTTAATTGGTAGACTTGATTTTTTTATTTTTATATCTTTTGCAATTTTTAATATTTGAGGAAAAAATAATAGAGCAGGATTTCTCCTACTCTGTTATTTAAAGCATGAATTATATTACAAGATATTTCATGGTTTGTAACTATTAAAAATTCTATTTTTCGCTATTTATTTTCCTATCCAGCAGGGCTTGCACCTTTAGGGGCAGTCCGAAAAGATTAATAAATCCTTCAGCATCTTTCTGGCTGTAGATTTCGTCCGCACCAAAGGTAGCCAACTCCTCACTGTAGAGCGAATAAGGCGAACGGGAAGCAACTGCTGTGCAACTGCCTTTGTAAAGTTTTACCCTTACACTGCCAGTAACAGTCTCCTGGGTTACGTCTACAAAAGCATCCAAAGCGGTTTTCAGTTTGGAGAACCAGTTGCCATCGTAAACTAGTTCCGCGTATTTTACGGCAACCTGCTCCTTGAACTGCAGAGTGCGCCGATCCAGGGTCAGTCTTTCCAGTTCCTCATGAGCGGTGTAGAGTATAGTTCCACCCGGAGTCTCATAAACACCCCTCGATTTCATGCCAACCAGACGGTTTTCTACCATTGTAACAATCCCTACGCCATTTTCTCCTCCTATGCGGTTCAGCTCCGTAAGCAGTTCCACTGGAGGGTAGGTCTGCCCGTCAATGGACACAGGAATACCCGCCTCAAATCCAACTTCCACATAAGCAGGCTGGTCCGGGGCTTCCTCCGGAGGGACGGTCAGCATATAGAGATGATTCTGAGGCTCGTTGGCCGGGTCTTCCAGATCGCCGCCCTCGTGCGAAATATGCCAGATATTGCGATCACTGCTGTATATTTTCTCTTTGCTTACCGGTATGTCTATGCCGTGGCTATTCGCATAATCTATGGCTTCTTCGCGAGACCGGATCGTCCATTCCCTCCAGGGGGCTATAACCTTGAGGTCAGGATTAAATGCCTTAACCCCTAATTCAAATCGCACCTGGTCATTACCCTTACCGGTAGCTCCGTGGCAGATGGCTACTGCGCCTTCTTTCTCCGCGATCTCCACCATCCTTTTCGCCATGAGGGGTCTGGCAAAAGAGGTTCCCAAAAGATATTTCTTCTCATAGATGGCACCAGCTTTGAGTACTGGAAAAACATAATCAGTAACAAATTCCTCCACCAGATCCTCAATATAGACCTTCGATGCTCCTGACTTCAAAGCCTTTTCCCTGACTGGCTCCAACTCTTCCCCCTGCCCAACATTGGCACAAAAGGCTATCACTTCATATCCATAGTTCTCTTTCAACCAGGGTATAATTATCGATGTATCCAGCCCTCCCGAATAGGCTAAGACTACTTTGTCCATTGCTTTTCCCTCCATCATAATATAGATTTATCCTTTGTCCCCAGGCAGTTCCAGATCACGGGGGTATTCCCATGAGAAGTTTTTGACTTCCTTTCTTTCTCTCCATCCCATTTTTCTGTAAAAAGCCTGAGCAGTTTCATTTCTGGTATAGGTATACAGGTCAACTCGTGGCGCGCCCCGCTGGTGTAATACCACCATACATTGTTCCAGCAAAGCCCTTCCAATACCCTGACCCCGATAATCGGGATGAACAACCAGGTGATAGATAGTGCCGCGCCAGCCATTATAGCCCCCCATCACGGTACCAATCAATTTTGCATCTAAAAGGGCCACCAGGAAGCTGGCCTGGTTTAACTCCATAAAGTCTTGGACAGATTCGAAAGAATCTGCAATAGAAGATTGTATTTCTGGAATATAGCTCCACATATTAAGCATGGCATCAATGTTGCTTCTCTCCGCCCTGCAAATCCTCCATGTTGAGTGGTTCAAATTCTCCCCTTCCATGCGATCTTTCCCCTACATGGTCAGTGCCATTATAGCTTTGTGGGCATGGAGGCGATTTTCTGATTCATCGAATACTACTGACTGCGGCCCATCCATGACCTCGTCAGTAATTTCCTTGCCCCGCTTGGCTGGCAGACAATGCATAACGATGGCGCCCGGGTTGGCTGCCATTAATAATGCCTTATTTACCTGGAACTGCAGGAATTTTTTCTCCTTTTCATCGGCTTCCCCTTCCTGCCCCATGCTGGCCCATACATCGGTATATATAACATCAGCGCCTTTTACCGCATTCCAGGGATCATCAATCACCTGCAATTTAGCTCCGGTTTCCAGTGCATCCTTCTCCGCCAGCTTCAATACTTCTTTATCTGGTTCAAATCCCCCTGGGCAAGCAATCGTCACATTCATCCCTACCTTGGCTCCGCCAAAAAGCAGTTCGTGAGCCACATTGTTACCATCGCCTATATAGGCCAACTTTAAACCCCGCAACCCACCTTTGTGTTCGTGAATGGTCATCATGTCCCCGATTACCTGGGTAGGATGCAAAAGGTCGGTCAAGCCGTTTATAACCGGTACGGAAGACCAGCGCGCCATTTCCAAAACCTCTTCATGATCAAAGGTACGAATCATAATGCCGTCTACCATCCGGGCCAGTACTAAGGAGGTATCTTTTATGGTCTCTCCCCGGCCAATTTGAATATCCCTGGGGCTTAGGAAAAGAGCATGACCTCCCAGCTGGTACATACCTACCTCGAAAGCGACCCGAGTGCGAGTGGAAGCCTTCTGAAAAATCATACCCAGAGTTTTTCCAGCTAAGATTGGGTGGGCTATCCCCTTTTTCTGTTCCTTCTTCAGTTCCAATCCCACTTCAAGGATATAGGCTACTTCTGCCTCGCTAAAATCGTGAATGCTTATAAAATCCCGGCCTTTAAGTTTATCACTGATGTCCACGCCTCACCAATCCTCCTCAAATTATTTTATTTATTCCCATTCCTGCAGAGCTTCTTTAAATATAGCCACCGCCTGGTCGATTTCCTTCTGGTTTATGTTTAAAGGGGGTACGAATCGCATGACCCGTGGACCTGCTCCGATGAGGAGCAAACCCTTTTGCATGCAAATTTGCACCAGTTCCTTTATATCCGCATTAAATTCCACACCCAGCATCAACCCCAAACCTCTAACCTCTATTATACGGTTATCAACTATTTTGTTAAGACTCTCCTGCAAATATTCTCCCAGTTTTTTAGTATTTTCCATGAATTGCGGAGCTGACACAGTTTCCACCAAGACGTTAGCTACTGCTGTACCCAGAGGATTTCCGCCAAAAGTAGATGCATGATCACCAGGTGCAAAACCAGTTGCTGCCTCATCAGTTGCTAACATGGCCCCTATCGGAAAACCTCCCCCCAAGCCCTTGGCCAGGGTAACAATATCCGGTTTCACTCCATAGGACTGGTATGCAAAGAAAGTCCCGGTTCGGCCAATTCCGCACTGAACCTCATCAAATATCAACAGTATGCCTTCACGGTTGCAGATGCGACGTAATTCCAGCAGGAATTCTTGGTGGGCGGGATGGACTCCACCTTCGCCCTGCACCGCCTCCAACATTATGGCAGCAGTATTTTCGTTAATTAGCTTCTCTACAGAACTGATGTCATTATAATCCGCATAAACAAAACCCTCCGGCAGCGGTGCAAAGCCTTCCTGGTATTTGCGCTGGCCGGTCGCAGTTACGGTAGCCAGAGTTCGCCCGTGAAAGGATTCCTTGAAAACGATGATCTCGTTCTTAGCAGCTTGCTGCTTCCGATAAAAATATTTGCGGGTCAGCTTTATAGCCGCCTCGTTGGCTTCAGCCCCGCTATTACAAAAGAAAGCCTTGCCCAGCCCCGATATTTTGACCAGTTTCTCAGCCAATTCCACCTGGGGTTTTATCCAGTAGAGATTAGAAACATGCCACAAATCCGCGGCCTGTTCCCGCAGCGCAGCCTGTAAACTTTCATCACTATGCCCCAGGACACATACCGCTATTCCCCCCAGAAAATCCAGGTACTCCTTGCCATCCGCATCCCACACATATGAACCCTTCCCCTTAACCAGAGCTATGGGAAAGCGGCCATAGGTACTCATAACATATTCTTGTCCTTTATTCATAATTTCATTATTAGTCATAACTCAATCTCCCTTCGGCAGGTGCCATGCACCCCACTTATCTACTTATTTCAATCGCTTCTTATTCGTTGATTACCATGGTTCCTACTCCTTCGTCGGTGAAGATTTCCAGAAGTATGGAATGAGGCACTCTGCCATCAATGATATGGGTTCTGCCAACCCCGCCAGTAACCGCCTCCACACAGCATTTGACCTTGGGTATCATGCCCCCGGATATCGTCCCATTGGCTATATAGTCAGAAACCTCGCTTACTTTGAGTATCGATATCAGACTTCCACTATCCTTTTGGTTCTGCAAAAGCCCGGGTACATCAGTGAGCAGAACTAGTTTATCGGCTTTAAGGGCTACTGCCAGAGCTGCGGCTGCCAAATCTGCGTTAATATTATAGCTTTGCTGCTCGTTATCTATCCCAATCGGAGCAATCACTGGTATATAGCCATTATCAATCAAAGTCTCAATTATCTGAGGGTTTACATGGCAGACTTCACCTACAAAGCCCATTCTGCCAGTATCATCTATGGCCCGAGCTTCCAATAGTCCGCCGTCTTTGCCAGAAATACCGATAGCCTTGCCACCGCTGGCGTTAAGCCCGGTTACTATTTCCTTATTCACTTTGCCACCCAGAACCATTTCCACGATTTCCATAGTGTCGTGGTCAGTAACTCGCAAACCATCAATAAAACTGCTCTTAATATCCAACCGCTTCAGCATGTCATTAATGTCCGGCCCACCCCCATGAACTACAATGGGGTGCATACCCACATACTTCATCAGTACAATATCCTGCATTACCTTCTGTTTCAAGCCGCAATCCTGCATGGCAGCTCCGCCATATTTAATAACCACGCGTTTTCCGGAAAATTCCTTAATATATGGCAGAGCCTCAACCAGTATCTCTGCCTTTTCTAATGCTGATTTAATCACTTCTATTCCCTCCCAGCAAATACACCCGTTAACCCCAATTAATAAATCTCAGCGTTTGAATCTCTTCCCGTTTATTCTCTACCTATGACCGGTAAGAGGCATTAATTTTCACATACTCGTAAGTAAGATCACAACCCCAGGCGGTAGCCCCGTGGGTTCCAGACTTCAGATCAACCTTTATCAACACCGGATCCTTTTTCAGCTCCTGGCGAGCCCGGTCTTCATCGAAGACTAAACCCATTCCGTTTTCAGCCATTTTCTCTGCGCCCAGATATATGTCCACTAGTTCCGGGTCAAATTCCGCTCCGGAATAGCCAGCGGCTGCCAGGATGCGGCCCCAGTTAGCATCTTCACCAAAAACTGCGGCTTTAGTCAGATTAGAAGAAGTGATAGAACGAGCGATGACCCGCGCCGTATCACAACTGTCTGCATTAAGGACCTCAACTTCAATAAGCCTGGTGGCTCCTTCGCCGTCTCGAGCTATCATCTTCGCCAGACTAACGTTCACATAATCCAGAGCATCTTTAAAAATCTGGTAATCCTCGCTTGAGGCATCGTCTATCACCGGGTTGCCTGCCAGCCCATTAGCCATGATCAGCAGCATATCATTGGTAGAAGTGTCCCGGTCCACGCTTATCATGTTAAAAGACCGATCACAGGAATCGCGCAACATTATTTCTAAACATTGACTGCTAATCGCGGCATCAGTTGTAACGAAGCCCAACATGGTAGCCATATTGGGGTGAATCATGCCCGAACCCTTAGCAATAGCACCTATTCGAACCACTTTGCCGCTGAGGTTAAGCTCTACCGCTATTTCCTTGCTGGTCAGGTCGGTGGTCATGATTGCCTGGGCAGCATTGGGCCCATCTGCTTCCGACAGCGATGCTGCCGCCGCCTGAATTCCCAGGGCTATACGATCCATGGGCATAGTTACTCCGATTACCCCAGTCGATGCCACCAGTGTATCCCGTGAACTAATGTGTAATAGATCGGCGGTAAACACTGCCATACTTAAGGTATCATCCCATCCCTGTTTACCCGTACAAGCATTGGCGTTGCCGCTATTAACCACTATCGCCTGAGCCTGACCATCCTCTAAATGGGAACGGTTTATATCTATACATGCTGCCCGTACCTTATTGGTGGTGAAAACTCCAGCAGCCGTACATTTATGCGTTGAATAGATAATTGCCACATCTTTTTTATCTTCTTTCTTAATCGCCGCTTCAACACCCTGGGCTAAAAAACCCTGGGGAGCGGTAATTGATCCTGCAATAATTTTCATCCCTATATTCCTCCATAATTGTGTTCAAAATTGGCTTCTAAACATTTGCTTGCTCCGTAATCTTTTGCTATTTATTTCCATTTTACTTCTATGGGTATATACCCCCACCGCACAAACCTTTGCTTTCTTCTATTCCCAACATCAGATTCAGGCTTTGGATTGCCTGTCCGGATGCCCCTTTACATAAATTATCCAGAGCAGACACCAAAATCACATTGCCACTCTCATCATCCGCATAAACACCAATTTGCACAAAGTTACTGCCATAAACCCATTTGGTGTGCGGCATAACTCCCTCCGGCAGAATCTCTACAAAGTATTCATTCCTGTACTTATCCTCTAATGCCTCTCTAACATGCTCTGCTTTAGTCCCGGGTCTCAAACGGCAATAGCAGGTACTCAGTATGCCCCGGTTCATAGGCACCAAATGCGGTGTGAATATCATCCCCACGGTTTCCCCAGCCGCCAGACTGAGTTCCTGGGCGATTTCCGGGCCGTGCCGGTGGCCCCCCACTCCGTAAGCTCTTATTCCTTCATTGACTTCACAGAAGTGACTACTGGCCTTCAGAGCCTTGCCGGCCCCAGTTAAACCACTCTTGGAATCGACTATAATCCCCCGGCTCTCCACCACCCTAGCTTCCAGAAGTGGAGCCAATGGCAGAATGGCCGAGGTGGGATAACAACCAGGATTGGCAACGATATTGGCCTCTTTTATCTTGTCCCGATAGAGTTCTGGCAAACCATAAACAGCATCAGTCAGCATCTCGGGAGCCTCATGGATGATTTCATAATATTTCTCATAAACCTTTTTATCTTTAAGGCGAAAATCCGCTCCTAAGTCCACACATTTAATACCTGCTCCACTGAGTTCCTTAACCATGGGAACCGATAGTCCATGGGGCAGGGCTAAGAAGACTGCATCACACTTTTCCTTCATAGTCTGCAAATCAGTTGCTTCGCATCTCAGTTTTGTACCAGCACGCAGATGAGGATAAATCTCCGCCATGCTCCGCCCTATATTTTCAGTGGAAGTAACCGCCACTATATCTAATTCATCATGTCCGGCCATAAGCCTTATTAGTTCGGCAGCCGTATACCCGTCGCCTATAATACCAACTTTGAACATTATTGACCCTCCTTTGAATATCACATTTATAATTATACATTCTCATGTATAAAGATGCAATAATTTTAATTGATTTTTTTAAAAATAGCAGACTAAGACTACTTTAGGTAATGTTCAACCACCATTCATAATAACCTTACCCAATTATGTAGATTTGATTAGTTTGTAGGATGGAGATAAAGATAACGGAACCCTAATGTTGGGGCACTCGGGTTCGAAAGGAGGTTATTCGTGTACGCAGCAGGAGAATGGGGGGGTTGGGGTCAGGCCCCCCTTCGTTTCCTACCCCTGAAAATTATTGGAATAGATCCACTACTTTGCCAACTTATACCCTACTCCCCATACAGTCTTAATATAGCGTGGTTTTCGGGGATTTTCCTCGATCTTTTCTCTTAAATTCCGAATATGTACCATTACCGCATTATTAGACTCATAGGCTTGTTCATTCCATACCTGGGTATAGATTTTTTCCATACTAAAAACCATTCCGCTATTACGGGCTAAAAATTCTAGTATGCCAAATTCTCTTGGGGTAAGTTTAATTTCCTTTCCGTCCACACTGACCTCGTGGGTATTAACGTTAATAATTAATTCATCAATTTCAATGATTTCTTCTCTCTTAGCCAGGGCTGAGTTCTGTTTCATATATCTTCGCAGCTGTGATTTAACCCTTGCCAATAGTTCCAGAGGATTAAAAGGCTTGCTAATATAATCGTCCGCTCCAGTGGTTAAGCCCAAAATTTTATCTATATCTTCGCTTTTGGCCGAAAGCATTATTATAGGCATATCTTTTACTTCCCGGATTTTTATACAAGTCTGAATTCCATCCATACCGGGCATCATAATATCCAGTATTATTAAATCAACTTCATGCCTTTGCATCAGACTTAAGGCCTCCATCCCATTGGCAGCTCTGATGGTGTTGTAGCCTTCATTTTGCAGATAAATATGGATTAAATCTCGGATTTCTTTATCGTCGTCCACAATCAGGATGGTTTCATTAGCCATATCTTTTTCCTTTCTAATCACGGTTGTACTTATGCTATTCCTCATCTGATATTTTCAACTGCAGATTTTCGAATAAAGCAAGCAACAACTCAATTAAATACTGGTTCCATGAAGTTTACTTAGATTCGGCAATAAGACAATTATTCCATAGTTAGCCGGATAAGAAATTTTATCTCTTCCCCTTCACTTTCTGCCCAAATCTCCCCGCCATGCAATTCAACGATGCTCTTCACGATGGCCAGGCCCAGTCCTGAACCACCTGTACTAGCCGATCTTGATGGTTCTATCCGGTAAAACCGTTCAAATAAGTGCGGTAAATCATCTTTGGATACTGGTTTACCCCGGTTCTGTACAGAAATTATTATATGTTTTTCTGCTTGGGTCATTTTTAATTGAATTTCACCTGGCTTGTTACTATATTGAATTGCATTGCTGAACAGATTCTCCAACACTCTGACAAAAAGATCTGAGTCCAACTCTAAATAGACTTTGCTTTCAGTTATTTCCCTTGAAACAGACAGGGTGTTTTCCTCACAGATCGGAATAAATTCCTCCAAAAACTGTTCCAGGAAGTCATTCATGCACACCGCTCGTCTATTTAAAACCACATTATGATTGCTGATTTTTGTATACTGAAATAAATCTTCGATCAGACCTTTTAAACCCTCTGATTTTCCATATGCAATCCGAATATACTCCTCTAATTGGGAATCATTTTCATATCGTTTATCCATTAATAATTGGAGGTAACCCATTATCGAGGTCAAGGGCGTTCTCAAATCATGAGATACATTGGTGATAAGGTCGTTCTTGGCTTTTTCAATGGCCTTTTCACCTTCAATCTTAGTTTGCAGCTCTTGGGTCATCAGATTAATATTATGGGCCAGTGATCCTAATTCATCCTTGCCTTTCCTGGCTACTCTATAGTCAAGGTCCCCTTTGGAAATAACCAACAGACCGGCTGCAAGCTCTTCAATATAGTTTATCTTCCTTTTTGTAAGAAAATAGAATAGCACTAAGAACGAGATAATACCCAAAAACACTGCTAATGGACTGGCCTCATCCTTATATATTATATCAGCGCGGGGGTTGCCGCTAACGATCAGATATCTTGTAATCCCACCCAACTGGACTGGATAAAAAGTTGTATATTCACTGCTATCCGCTGTGTTTCGATCTGAGTACCTGTTGTCCAAGGCTTTTTGCATAACGGTTTGCAGATAAATTTGGTTTTCTGCTGCATTGTTTGACTTCAATAAGACTTTGCCATCGGAGTCCACAATAAAAATCTTAAGCTTGTGTGACTCAGTAGCTTGTTTAAAAAATGCTTGTAAAGCCTGTTGGGAGATGAATTGTTTATCATAATTTGATATCTGTATCACTAGATAGCTTGTTTCCTGATCGATATCTTTGATGCCATGGGTATAATCAATATAAGCCTTTTGGGTGAGATGGCCTAATAATGGATAGCTTACCGCACTAACCGACCACGCAATCACCAGGCATATCAGAAAGGTAATTATCAGCTGTACCCGTAAGCTTCGCTGGATAATTCCATCTCTTACATAGATAAATGGTTTAGATAGTTTTTTTCTCATATTCTTTAAAGACTTTACTTTTGCGATCAACCTCATCATCTACTCCCTAAGCGTTTGTACTTCCTTAATTTTAGGCTATTTTGAAATACTAGCCAAGATAATCTAAATTAAAGCCTTTTTAGCTGAATTGTTATAATAACGCAACAGACCAATTCCTAAACCCAGCAACATTAGCACTGCCAGCGCATTAAGCCCATAAGACTGCAGTACTTGTCCGATTTCACTAATGTACATTCCAAAATATCTTCCCATCATAAAAAATGAAAAGGTCCACACCAAGCCGGTTGAGTATGAAAACAAGGCATATCGGGCAAAGGGCATCCTGGCAATTCCAAGCAAATAGGGAACCAGGTGCCTGACCACAGGAAAAAAGTAGCTGATACAAAGGGTACTAGCACCATATCTGTCTATGAGCTGATGAGCCTTGCCTATATGTTTATTTATCCGCTGTTTTCTGGCCAGTCTTTCCAGTGCAGTTGCCCCAATTATTCGGCCTATTCCATATCCCAGGGTTAAACCAGACATAACCCCCAGGTAAGTAACCAGGAAAGCAGGAACAAACTCTAACAGGCCCAGGGAAGTAGTCAATCCTCCCACCATTACAACTACTTCATCAGGAATCGGCATCCCCGCTATACCGAGCCACAGACAAAAGAATAAGGCCATATACCCGTATGCTTCAACCAGTCCAATCATAACATTGCTATCCATTTCCGCTCTCCCTTCAAGACAGTATTGCTTGTCTTTATCAGCCCTAAAATAATCGAGCTTTGCAGCTAATTCTATGGTTTATTTATAACAATAATAGACAAAAGCCGGGGGAAGATTTAAGGGAGCAAACCTGACATCCACATGAGAAAAGCTTTCTTGAAACTGATTTTTCATCTGCCGGGAATACTGAAATGTTACAAATAAGCCCCCAGTTTTTAGCGAGCCAAGAACCCCCTCTAAAATACTATCCCTAAGCTGCTGCTCAAAATTAGCAAACGGCAAACCAGATAAAATGCAATCGACTTCGCTGAGTCCCATTTCGTTAAGGACAGCTCTCAAATCTGTAGCATTGGAACGATAGTGCATCCCTGGATACAAAGCTGCCAAACGCTGTCGCATTTTTTGATCTACTTCAAATGCAATAGCATTTGATTCAGGATGCCTTAACTCTTCAATATAACGGGTTAATGCACCCGTACCTGCTCCCAATTCAACAATGGTTCGAATATTATCCCACTGGACTGGTTCGATCATGGTCCGAACGAGGAAATCGGAGCTCGGCGTAATGCTTCCGACTCTTCTAGGATTCTTTGCGAATTGATGCAGGAAAAACATTTTTTCTTTAACTGCCACTTTTAACTCTTGCAGCATAGAACTGCTACTCGATCTACAGATGTGCGTATCAGATTGTAATAAATTCATTTGTAGTCCCCCTAAATAATACTGCTTTTATTCTAAAGAGCATTTCTTTAATTTAAGGCAGTAAAATTCTTAAGATTTCCTTAAAATCAGACAAGCCAAAGCCCTTGGCCTGGCTTATTAGCTGGACCAAGGGCTGATATTAGGTTCCTACTATTAGATTCTAATTTGCATTACGCTTAGCGCATTAAGAATGATGAGACTTTTTTAAACCAACCGCCAGGGCATTAAGAGAGATATTGGTAACCGCTGCAAATTCAATATTATAACATTGTTGATCGACGATTTCGACAATATAACGGCAGCAGTCTGAGCAATCATCGCATTCACACCAATTGAAACAGAATGCATCAGTCTCTTGCACATATTCACCAACAACTTGAGCTACCCCATCCACTTCTTGACTGACCTTCTCAAATGTCCAGGTACCTAAGGGGATACAGCCTCCACCACAAACCTTGCTCAATTTAAACGCAAGGCGTAAGCCATAGTTGTCGTCGCTGCATGTTTTAAATGAGATGAGGGAGGAAAAGTCGATTTTTACAGTTGGGTTAATTAATCGACTCGTATCAAGGGTTACACTTGCTTGCACGATGGGTTGAAATCCATACCCATTACTGCCAACAGATCCTAAAGCGACACTATTACAAGATAATGGTGCTGATCCTGTACTGGTACCACACTTTAAAATGGTTTCTGTCTGGTGATGAGGTTTACATTTGTGCTCTTTTTTTTCCGGTGCAGGTTTAACCTCTTCTTCACAACAACAACAGCCTCTACTCCTATTCACAATAAATCGCCTCCTAAATTAATACTTTGAGTTACAAACTCTTTCAAGATATGATAACTATGCAAGGTTCCATATGATGTAACTAAAGGTAATCCCTGCAAGTCTTGATATACGTTATTCATCACACTATTATTTGGTTACAATGGAAAGCATTTTTTTAATCATCATGATTGTACATCCAATTGAACTTAAGCTTTCCATTCTAGCCTTCCAGGGTTTGCTCTCTAATTTTCAAGGTTTTCCTCCCTTTTAATTAAAGAAAATATCAATAAATTACCCAACTAATCCAATGTATGACTGTTCTTAACTAGGTGTTACAGAGCTCTAGGAAGTCAATAAAAATATGGTAGAATTAGATAATTGTGCCGTAGCCAAGCCATCGTTGCAGGTCTACCACCCAGGATTCCCCAATTTTCTAAAGGCGTCTTATTTCCCCGCGTACTAAACAACTTTTAACCTTATAATAAGGATAATTATGTAAGCACCTATTAAATGTATTATAATGGAATTTATAATACATAAGAATGGGGATGTTAAAGTGCCGATTATAACATTTGAAGGTGTGAAGTTGGATAGGGATAAAAAGGCTTGTTTGGTAAAAGAACTTACTAAGACTGCCAGCTCAGCCCTGAATATTCCTGAACAAGGCTTTATAGTTGTTATTAAGGAACATGATGGGGATAACCTTGGGAGTGGTGGAATGTTGGTATCTGAATTAATGAGTAATAGAGAAAACTAAAGGCGCACACTAACTTGGGTAGATATAAATTGCATATAAACAACCGCCTATGATGGTTAGACATTAGGGGTATGTTGTAGTAGTACTTGTTACAACGAACAGGAGATGAGATTTTGATAAAGGTAGGTATATTAGGTGGATCAGGCTATATGGGTGGTGAAGCGCTGCGAATATTACTGGAACATCCTTACGTTGAAGTAGTATGGGCCACTAGCCGAAGTCAAAAATCCGCCGAATATTTTCATCGCAACTTTTATGATTCCAATATTAAATTGCTTAACCCGAATGACATTACTCCCTGCGATGCTATTTTTGTGGCATTGCCTACAGGTCATGCAATGGACATAGCTCAGAAGATGGCGGAGACTAACACCAAGATTATTGATTTGGGTGCTGATTTCCGGCTCAAGAATGTTGGGGAATGGGAGAATGTATATAATAAAACTCACTTGTCTCCTAAACTTGTTAGTGAAGCTGTCTATGGAATTCCGGAACTACACCGAGAAGATATATTGAAAGCCAATATTATTGCCAACCCCGGATGTTATTCATCAGCAATGATTTTGGGCTTAGCCCCATTGGTTAAGGCAGATCTCATCGAAACAGACCGAATAGTCGTTGACGGCCTCTCCGGTACTGCTGGGGCCGGAGCAGACTTGGATATTACTATGCATCATCCCGAAATCAACAACAATTTATTGCCTTACAACGTGGTAAACCACCGGCACAGTTATGAAGTCGAACAAGAACTTGGCCTTCTGACCAAATCAAGGGTTACTGTCCACTTTACCTCGACGTATGTTCCAATTACTAGAGGAATACTGGCTATTTGCCATTGTTTTCCAAGAAATAAGGTAAAGAGAGCGGATTTATTAGATGTATACAAAGAATTCTATAAGAAAGAATTTTTCATCAAGATCTTCGATATGCCTAAAGAGCCGCAAGCTTCATGGCAATACCAACCCTATCCCTGGGTAGCAGCAGTAGCAGGAACCAACTTTTGTCACATTGGTATCGATGTTGACGAAACCAGAAACCGAGTTGTTATATTCAGCGTATTAGATAGTCTTGGGAAAGGCGGAGCTCACGCTGGGGTCCAAAATCTGAATTTGTTGTTTGGTCTTGAAGAAACCACCGGCTTAACCAGATATGGGTTACACCCATACTAGAGTTACGAATGGGAGTTATCTGACAATATCAGCTGTTAATAAGTTTTAGTCATTACTAACTATTAATACCGCTTGCTATTTAGGCACTAATATCTTGATACCCTAAGAAAAAAATGAAGATTGGAATTAAAATGGCAGCGTATATTTTAGAGATAGTAACTGCTCAATACATCATTATTTAAGATTTGTCCCTAATGTAAATTTAAAAGCTGGTTGATAGCTGAGAGTTCATTTTAAATAAACTCGGGAGGTATTCAAAATGGATACTGAATTAAAAAATGCTCTGTACGAACGAGGTGCTAATATTGTTCGTTTTGTTGACATATCTGAGCTTCCGACAGAGCAAACACAAGGCTTTCCCAAGGCAATTCTATTCTGCATGGTACTATCAAGAAAGTTCATTACAGATATGCGAAATGATTTACAGACAGACCATGATGAGTTTGTGGAAAAAGAACAAAAGACAGATGAATTAGCCGACTGGATTGCGGCATACATTAATCAAAAGGGTTATCGTGCTTATTCTCAATCAGAAAAAAATAATATGGAGAGCGGAAACTATGATGAGAAAACACGGTCAAGCATTTTACCGCATAAGACAATAGCCAGAACTGCTGACATAGCCCCCCGCCCGTACCAGGATAAAAGCCCCCATTACATAAAACCATACCTTCCAGGTATCCTTTCCTGCGAGTTGGTTTCCTCACCAATCTCCAGAATGAGAATGTCTCCCCGGGCTTTAAAACCAGCCCGTTTAAACGTAATCCAGCCAGGTTCAGATTGTTGATTTTATTATATTGCAGCTGCATATCTACATTTCTAAGCTGTCTCAATAGAGGTGTTTTATGCGCAATGACCCTATTGGGAAGATTGTTCTCGGTTTGGACAGTACCTGCATATTGCTTCCCCGGAAAGATCCATTCCAAGTACCTACGCCCTGTATAATATATTCGACCCAGGCCAAGTCGCAGCTGGGATCGATTCTTGGGAGGAGCGGGATATTGGGGGGCTGAATAATTCATACCCGTTTTCCTTTCTTCATAAATTCGGCACTGTGCCCGGATTAGTATGAGGAGCATAAATAGCTGCAATGGCGTTTTGCTATCATAAAGGAATTTCGGTTATATTTCCTGTTTTATCGCTAGGGGACTTGGTGTCATATGCGTACAGGGTCTTTCCATCAGTGCAGAGCCTCCATACACGGCCAAGACCGTCAGCTAGTTTAGTGTATTGGTGCGTTTGCAAATTTATCTGTAGAATGTTATTTTCTCCATTAAAATAAACTGCAATATAAAGATTATCACCCCAACCAGTAATACGATCTACGAAAGCAGACTGATCATTGGTATCGGGCAGAGGAATTTGCTCCTTTCCATCACCATTTAGACCTATGCACCATAAGCCTTTCTCATCATGAGAGGTATAATAAAATCTTCCATTAATTATACTACCCTCATGCACTCTTAAACTTAAAAGCTTTTTAGGTGTTCTGGTGGCAATGTTAAAGGCAAAAAGTCCGGAATCATTTTTTAGATTTGCATCTGCAATAGCTATATCACCATTAAAATCAAGAATTTGCCAAAAATCAGCAGAACGGGCCCAGAGCACGGTATCTTTTTGGCTGGTCATTTTATACATATGATACTCAAATTCTTTGAAGCATCCGCTGGCATCATCTTTATAGGCGATAGTATATAGAAGTATGCCATTTCGGACCGCATTAACCCCTATGTTTTTGCCCGATACGAGCATTACGGATGTATTTTCGGCAATGTCGTGCTGAAAAATGGCACTGCCGTTGGAGTAGTAAATATATCCATTATCCTCGAAGACTTCTGATGCCTTTGCAATTTCGATAGTTGAAACAGACTGACCAGTTTTTGCTGAGCTGTTATAACGGTAAAGGTTATCCTTGAAATCCGTATAATACATACTTCCGTCTGAAACGAACATCTCGCATACTCGGCCGTCGCTGTCATCCAGAGTGCTCCCATTATTCAACCAACTTGCTATCCGGTTCCTGGAGGAGAAAAAATTATAATTAATGCAAATACCCACAACAATTGCAAGCAGAATAAAAGAAGCAATCCCTGCAGTGATTTGCCTGGAATTTTTTCCACCTTTTATTTTCAAAATACATTTCTCAATCACACTATACCTCCGTTCGTTTACTTACCAGCAAGTACGATGAAACCGGAAGATAGCTTGCAGTTAGGCGGTTTATTTGGAGTTGGATATTAAGAGAAGTACACAGTAATTAAAACACATCATATTGGAGAAGGATACTCGATGTCCTGACCCCGGGAGCGATTACTGATGTGCTGGTCTGCAGGTAGATCATGCTGGCCTTGTGCCTTCAGATTGTAAATATCGGTATTGCAATAGGCTATTATAGCTGTTATAGTATGTATATAACAGCTATAATAGCCTATTACAATACTGGAGGGTAAATGTTATTATCAATTGATTTCCAGTCTGATGTAGCCATATATATACAATTGAAACAGCAAATTATCGAAGGAATTGCGAAAGGAAGCCTTAAAGAAGGCGAGAGTCTTCCATCCGTGCGCCAGCTAGCACAAGATATTGGAATAAATCTGCATACCGTTAATAAAGCCTATAGTCTTTTGAAAGATGACAACTTCATACTCATGGACAGAAGAAAAGGTGCTGTAATAAATACCAAAGCGAATATGTCATCAGGCAGTTATAATAATAAGCTTATTGAAGAGATGACCCCCATCATTGCCGAGGCTTTTTGCAAAGGAATGCAGGAAGATGAGCTAATGAATGAAATATCGAAAATTTATAAATGTTTTTCTAAGGAAGATAAAGATGAACTATGAACTTTTTGTTTTGATGTTGACTATTTTTTTCATATTAGTGCTTTTTGTATTGAGGCTAATGATGCCTCAGATAGTACGCCGGGAAATATTTTTCGGAGTACATATACCTGAGGCGTTGATTAATACTCCCGAGCTTTATATGCTAAAAAGAGCTTACGTAAGGAATTACTTATTTATTTGCGGGATTTACACCTTCTCCTTTTGTGTAGCTTTATTACTAGTCCCGAACAATACTATTCTAGTAACTGGATTGATCATCTTTTTCCTTCTATCCACCTGGCTCTACTATTTAACCCATAAAAAAGTGAAGGACTTTAAAAAAGTCAACGAAGCTAACCGCAGTGGAAAACAAGTAGTTATCGTAGATACGAGTTTTAGAAATGACCTCCAGAGAAAAATATTACCAGCCTGGTCATGGTTTCTTATCCCGCTGGCAATTATATTTTTTAACATCATAATGGGGTATTACGCATTTGATAATCTTCCCTTATTTATACCTAGCCATTGGAATGCTCAAGGTGTGATAGATGGGCGGATTTTTAAGTCTTCGGGAATAATATTCGCGCTTCCTACGGTACAGTTTTTCATTACAATATTTATGTATATGCTATACAAGGCCATAGGATGGTCAAAGCAGCAGCTTAATGTCACTAAACCCATAGATTCAAAGGAACGAAATAGACTTTTTAGGTACAGGTGGGGTGCAAACATAATATTTTTGAATGTTTTCATATTATTTGTCATTACCATATTGAATTTATTCGTCCTCCAAATCATTCAGATCAATATGAGTCTGCTCTTACTTATGCAACCCCTGCTAATAATGTTTATTTTTCTGGATGTGCTTATCATGGCAATATGGATAGGTCAGAGCGGCAGTAGGATAAATCTATCGTCAACCAGCTTGCCCAACGGGAATTTGAGTAGCCTGGATGATGATAAATACTGGATAGGCGGTCTAGTTTATTTTAATCCGCAAGATCCAGTATTATTTGTTGAGAAAAGATTCGGAATTGGCTGGGGTCTAAACTATGGAACCATAAAATCTTATGTCTTGATGACATTTGTAATAGGCTCAGTTTTTCTCTTAAATTATATTTTGGACCTTTTGCTGATCTAAGTGTACGGGCTTATACATCTCAAAATTATTATATCAGCTTATGGTATAACGGTTTATCGATATCGGAGGTGATGATTGCAAGAAGAATTTTTTCAATAATCTCTTATTCTATTACTCTATTCATTTATTTTGGGCTTCCCATTATAAAAAATTCCAGGAAGGTCTTTAAATCTAATTTAGCATCTTAGAAGGGATTGAATAATTATTATGAATAAGAAAATATGTTTGTTTTTGGTGTCCATGTTACTGTTATGCTCTTTGGCAGGTTGTGCACAGAAGGTCAACAGCACTGAGATAAAAAAATATGCTGATGATATTACCGAAAAAATGCTTTTAGCACAAAACGATGATAACTATGCCAATTATATTGAAAATACCGATAGCCAATTCAAAGGTGCTGTTTCTGAAGAGAAAATGAAGCAAGCTGATAAAATGATAAGGGATAAAATCGGCAATTATGTTCCCGGATCAAAACAGTTCAAAGATGCTGCCAACAGCACGCAGAATAATCAGAAGTTGGTGGCAGTCAGATATAACGCCAAGTTCACTAATGAAACCGAAGATGTGTTGGTTACCATGATCTTTGATGATAATGACTTGCATCAAGTTGGCGGTATATTCTTGAACTCACCCAAATTGAGACAATAAATAACCTAAACAAAACTTTTCGGGACAGCCTCTTTATTATTGCCTACATAAATATCCTAATGGCTGCCTGGGCTATTGGGGATAATGGTGCTGGATAGAGCCTTATAAATAGGGTAGCCAGCATCCCCCCCTGCCAGCCCTAATTATCACCCGTGGATGCTTCACGTAAAAGACCTTTAAATCTTCTTTAGTCTTAGCATTCAGGTGATGCCAGCGGATATTCTGGGTACCTTTTTAAATCCGTTCATAGTCATTAGCACTCAATAATCTCACCCGTTTATCAATGGATTCAATATGCTCTTTATCTCTATAGGACGGATCCTTGTTTTCACACCACATTTTACAGGGCAATTCCATGCACCCCCCGCAGTGTCCTAGGCCTTTATCTTAGCAACATTTGTACATAGGGAACAATATATAACCTAGCCTATATATTGTTTCCAATAAACTTGACTCTCCCCTTAGGGTAGAGCTTAAGATTATAGGTAAATCATGGGAAGTAATGATCTGGAGGTAAAGATGTTTAAGATCGGAGATTTCTCCAAACTGAGCCAGGTATCCATCAAGACTCTGCATTACTATGAAAGGTTGGGTCTTTTCAAACCATCTTATGTAGATGAACAGTCCGGTTACCGTTACTATTCCGCTGACCAGGTGCCCCGGCTAAATCGCATACTGGTGTTGAAAGATCTGGGGTTTTCACTGGAACAAATCGCCATAATGATGGATGGCGAAATGAGCCCCATTCTACTAAAGGAAATGTTACAGCGCAGACAGGTTCAAATCCTGGAGCAACTACAATCCGAACAGGAAAAGTTGACCCGTATAGAAGCCCGTTTGAGTCAAATTGAAAAGGAAACGGATGGTGCTATGTTTGCCTATGATGTGGTTTTAAAGCGAATACCTACGCAAATGATTTATTCACTACGTCAAACCATTGCCAGCTATAAATTTGTTGGGGAGCTTTTTAAGAAAGCCCGTGCGGCTAGTTTCAAAGCATGCGTTAAACCTGCCGGTTCGCAACTATCAATATACCATGACCACGGATACCGGGAAGACAAGGTAGATATAGAAGCGGCTATACCGATTTGCTCTACTGTCAGCGGGCCTGGTATATCAGAACTTTATGGAGTGGAACATATGGCTTGCGTAATTCACCGGGGCAGCTATACCACTATTCCATCCGCCTATAAAGCAATTATGCAATGGATAGCCGATAACAGCTACAATATTTCTGGCAACTGCCGCGAAATATATCTGGTTACGGACAATGAGGCTGAAGATGAGACGCAGATTATTACTGAGGTTCAGATTCCAGTCGCTAAATAGATATTGTCATCGACAGGTAGTGGAGCGGATATCATGTCACCCATCTTATCCGTGAAACTAATATGGAAGGAGTTGAGTCTGCCTCTTGCTGGAAAGAAATAATAAGAACTGGATACTGGCGGGATTACTATTGGGGATTCTTATGGCTGCTATGGACAGTACTATCGTGGCCACATCCATGGGAACCATAGTCGGTGAGCTGG
>CAYWFX010000018.1:23547-59613 GCA_964457945.1 uncultured Syntrophomonas sp. | reverse complement strand
CCCGTCCATCTTCGAAAGCAAAGTTTGTCGCAAATTTTACCGCTGGTCTACATAAATTATCCAGCTTAATCCTATCAGCTTCATTCTCAATATCTCTAATCATAGGATTCATTGCAGAAATTAGCGATCCTAATATATCCATATTATCTCTCCCCGATGGTGCACTCTTCACCTTTTGCAGAACCGCCATCTTTCCATCTGAACTTATATAGGTACCTGCTGCTTCTAAAGGAGTAGATGCTGGCAGTACTACATCAGCCATGGCGGCGGTAGCCGTCATGAAAGGACTTAAAACCACCATGAATTCAAGTCCAGCTAAAACCTCTGGTTGTACTGCTCCTCCACCTAATGGATCTTCTCCCAGTATAAATGCTGTCTTGGTTTCTCCCTTCTCTATAGAACTGATAAGCTCGCTAAAATCAGTTGTAAAACCTACCTGCCATACCCCTGTTCCATTACCGCCTGGACTTACAACAATTATTCCGTTCCGCGGTGAACCCACTCGGCCAGTAATGAGGGCTAAATTGGCCAACATCTCCACTCCGGCTACGGAAACGTTATATCCATCAACAAGTATCATGGCCTTCTTTTCACCACAATATAATGCGGCAATTTCGAAAGCCTGATCACCTGGAACAGTAGTACTTAAAGCCTCCTGTAAAGCTTCATAACCCACTGTTCTCTTATCAATGTAATCCCTGTTTATCTTGCCCTGATTGACAACAGCTGCCAGGATTTCATTTAAAATCCCAGTACTGTTATCCGGGGATAGCCGTATTGTGGCCAAATCATCAACCAGGCTTGGTTCCTGACTGATAATCACCAGCTTGGCCCCTCGCTTGACTGCATTTCTAACCCGTACAGGTATGACTTGATTTTCATTGAAAGAGCCTAGCATCAGTATCATATCGGTTGCTTCGACCTCATCCAATGTATTTGTGGATAGGTTCTCACCGAATGCCTTTGAGAGTCCACTACCCACTTTTCGAGTAAAACTGGAAAGCTTGGAGGTCCCCAGAATATTCTTGCTAAAAATTGCTGCTCGGCTTGCCTCCTCAAAAGTCAGAGAAGGAGAAGCAAAAACAGCTGAAGCAGCATTTCCAAACCGGCTTCTTAATGCCAGGGTCTTCTTAGCAATGTGCATAATTGCTTCTTCCCACGAGCTCTCTACTAACTCACCATTTTTCTTTATTAAAGGACTGGTTAACCTGTCTTTGGCAAAAGCTCCAAAAGCAAATCTCCCCCGAGAACAAAGAATCTCATTTTCTTGCGGTAATACTCGCATTACCGATTCTCCACAACTATTTACAATCTGTCCGCAGCCCACACCGCAGAATGAACAAACTGTAGTATTTTCTCTAACATGCACTGGTACATTTTTGACCTGGGGATAACGTTCCAGCAACGCTCCCGTAGGACACACAGCTACACACTGACCACAGGTGATGCAGGCGGTATCTCGTAAGGCCATCCCAAATTCAGGCTTCACCACAGTATCAAACCCACGATGCACCAAGCCCAGGGCATTAACCCCCATTAGCTCATCACAAATCCTTACGCATAGCCCGCACAATATGCATTTGGCTGAATCCCGCTCAATAAACGGATGATCGTCTATAATAATTGCCTGGTGTTTCTCACCCTGCAAATACTGGGGTTCTACCTCATAGTGATTGGAATATTTAATGAGTTTGCATTCAAAATAGTCCCGGCATCCACACTCCAAGCATCTACTGGCTTCCCTCTCTGCATCTTCGTTAGACATCCGGCCTGCAATTTCTCTGAAATTATCCTTGCGTTCCTGGGGCTCCATATGAGATATTTTCACTCTGTCATCTTTTTCCAGATCAACAAAATCTTCTTTCGTTAAATCTTTTCTTTCCACGATATAGGATTGCTTATATGGCAGCAAATCTCCCTGAAGATAGCTTATCATTACATCCGCAGCTCTTCTTCCCTGACCCACTGCTCCAATGGCAATACCAGGACCGGTTACGGCGTCACCACCAGCAAATACTCCGGGTAAGTTAGTCATAAAGCTATTTTCATCAATAGCTATGGTTCGCCACTTACTGGCACCGATTTCACTAAAATCGCTCATATCAACCTGCTGCCCAATAGCAGCAATAATTGTATCTACAGGTATTAGTTCCTGCTCTCCCTCTATCGGCACCGGGCTGCGGCGGCCTGAAGCATCTGGTTCACCCAGTTGCATTTTCTGCATACGAATGGCAGATACTTTTCCTCCCGCGGCTATTATCTCTTCCGGAGCCAGTAAGAACTTGAACTCAACCCCTTCTTCCTCTGCCTCCTGAATTTCAATGTCCTCGGCAGGCATCTCAGCCCTGGTTCTACGGTATAAAACCATAACCTGCTTGGCTCCCAGCCTTACCGCGGTACGAGCAGCATCCATGGCTGTATTACCACCACCGACTACAGCAACCCGATCGCCTATTTCAACCGATCCGTTCAAAGCAGCTTCCCGCAAGAAATCAATCCCACCTATTACTCCGGGAACATCTTCTCCGGAGCATCCAATGCGTGAATACTTCCAGGCTCCAATCCCCATGAACACTGCATCATTATGGTTTCTTATATATTCGAGACTTATATCAACATTAATCTTGGTGTTAAAAAAGAACTTTACCCCCATGGCACGGATAACATTGATTTCCTGATCCAATATCGCCTTGGGCAAACGATACTCGGGGATTCCATAACGCAGCATCCCACCCGCTTCTGGCATAGCTTCATAAATCGAAACCTCATGTCCCGCACGAGCCAGGAAATAAGCAGCAGTAAGCCCAGCAGGTCCAGAACCTATAATAGCAACTTTTTTGCCAGATGCTTCCTTAATTTCAGGAATAAAAACACTAGCACTTTCCAGATCCTTTTCTGCCGCAAAAACCTTAAGGGCTGCAATAGCAATAGGTTCCTCGACCAGTTGGCGACGGCAAGCCTCCTCACAGGGATGAGGACATACCATACCGATACTGGCTGGTATAGGTAGTTGTTCCTTTATTAGTTTCAGCGCTTCTTGGTATTCACCATTGGCAATTAGGCCTACATAACCCTGACAATCCGTATGAGCCGGGCATGCCTTTACACAGGGAGGGCGACAGTCTCCACTATGATCTGACAGCAGAAGTTCGAGAGTTATTTTCCGCGAAGATTGTACCCGCATCGATTCAGTATTAATTATCATACCCGGAGCAATCTCGGTGGAACAGGAGCGTAATAGACGGCTGTTGCCTTCTATCTCCACCACACATAAACCACACGCTCCATAGGTTTTAATACGATCATCATGACACAGGGTCGGAATTTCAATGCCGTTTTCCTGGGCGACTTCCAGAATAGTTTGTCCTTTATAACCATATATTTCTCTGCCGTTAATATTTAATCTGATCACAGCCATATCCACCCCTCTCTTACTCAACTACTACCGCACTCCATTTAGAAGGGCATACTTCCAAACAGGTACCGCATTTAATACATTTGCTGCCATCTATTATATGAGGCTGCTTCTTCTCGCCAGTAATACAATCCACCGGGCATTTCTTAACACATAGACCGCAGCCTTTACATAAATCAGGTTCAATATGATAATTTATCAGGGCCTTGCACTGTCGGGCTGGACATTTTTTATCATGGATATGAGCTTCATATTCATGTCTAAAATACCGAATAGTAGTTACTACCGGATTGGGAGCACCTTGTCCTAATCCACACAGAGAACCATCCTTTATCTGATTGCCCAGATTGAGCAGCAGTTCAATATCCCCCACTTTCCCGTTCCCTGCACACAAACGCTCCAAAATCTCCAGCATGCGTTTGGTTCCTATCCGGCACTGAACACATTTACCACAGGACTCATTCTGGGTGAATTTCAGGAAATAACGAGCCAGGTCAACCATACAGGTAGTATCGTCTACAACCACCATACCACCGGATCCCATAAATGCTCCGGTATTCATTATGGATTGATAATCTACCGGCGTATCCAATAGAGCCTCCGGAATACAACCTCCAGAAGGCCCCCCCATTTGTACCGCTTTAAATTTTTTATCTTCCTTTATTCCCCCGCCCAAGCCATAAATAATATCGCGCAGGCTCATTCCCATGGGAACCTCTACCAATCCACCCCTTTTAATCCGGCCAGCCAGGGCGAATACTTTGGTGCCCTTGCTATCTTCAGTACCCATGGCAGCGAAAGCTTGACCTCCAGCATTTATAATCCAGGGCACATTGGCAAAGGTTTCCACATTGTTTATACTGGTGGGCTTGTCCCAATAGCCATGCTGGGATGGAAAAGGCGGCTTTAATCGTGGCATACCTCTTTCCCCTTCCAGGGAGGCAATTAGAGCAGTCTCCTCACCACAGACGAAAGCTCCAGCCCCCTGTTTTACTGAGATATCAAAGGAGAAGGAACTGCCCAAAATATTATTCCCCAGCATTCCCTTATCCCGGGCCTGGATTATTGCTATTTCCAACCGTCGTATGGCCAGAGGATATTCAGCTCGGGCATAAATAATACCCGTTGAGGCTCCAATTGCATAGCCAGCTATAGCCATACCTTCAAGTATGGCATGAGGATCGCCTTCCAGGACGCTTCTATCCATAAATGCCCCCGGATCACCTTCATCAGCATTGCAAACCACATACTTATCAGAAGCGTGCTCCTGCCGGGTAGCATTCCACTTAAACCAGGTAGGAAAACCGGCTCCTCCTCTTCCCCTCAATCCCGAAATCTTTATTTCTTCAATAAGCTGTTCAGGCGACATTGCCGACACAACCTTTTCAAGGGCCTTATAGCCGCCATTATGGGTGTAATCATCTATTGACTCCGGATCAATTATGCCGCAGTTGCGCAGGGCTACCCGTACCTGTCCCGCCATAAAATCATTCTGCTTCTCTTCCGTAGATACCAAATATTTCTCTAGCAGACCATTTTCCATTTCCGCAGCAAATATTTCTTTAACCATTTCCGGGCTGACGCTGCCATAGCTATGAACTCTGCCATCGTCATAAACGATATCCAGTAAAGGTTCATGGTGACACATACCAATACAACCGGTTTGTTCCAGTCCAATATCAAGTCCTATGAGGTCAATTTCCTCTTTCACCGCATCCCATACCTGCAGGCCTCCAGCAGCTATACCGCAGCTGCCTAATCCTATCCTTACAATCATGCTCCCACCTCTTCCCTCTGCAAGTCCTTTTCCTGGACATAAATTTCTCTTATAATATTACGGGCTTTATCGGGAGTTAGAGGTCCGTAGGCTCGTCCATTTATCATCATTACTGGTGCCAGGCTGCAGCAACCCAGGCAAGCTGCTTCGTTAAGGGTAAAGATACCATCTGCCGTAGTTTCACCCATTTTGATCTTTAGTTCATCACAAAGAGCTGTCTCAATTTTCTCCGAACCATTTACGTGACAGGCTGTCCCCTGACAAAGTAAAACAATGTATTTACCCATAGGATTTAACCTAAACTGGGTATAAAAGGTGGCTACCCCATAAATCTTGGCTCGTTTGGCTCCCAATTTATCCGATATATGCTGCAAGACAGAAAGTGGCAGATATCCGTATATATCCTGAGCTTTTTGCAGAACCGTAATGAGACTGCCATCCACTCCCCGGTAATTTTCTATTACATCCTCCAATAGCTGCAAATTCTTTGTGCTACTATCACACTCTTGGTTAGAATTTTTTTCTTCCTGGCAACAGCAGGTCATTAAGTACACCCCTTCTCTAAATGCTAATCAACCAGGGTGTTTTGACACACCCCTTACGGGTATCATAAAGATTACTGATCTCACGATTAATTTTTTCGGTCATTAAATCTGTAAGCATGCTTAATACTCCGTGACAAACTCTAAGACCTATAATACCTCATTAACAAATAGGTTTTAACCATATTGTTTTTAATGGTTAAAACCTTATAAACATAATAAATTCTTTAGCTTTATTCATCAAATGTAAAGATATTTTTCGCAAATATATTGTATACCTGTCTTCGAAGCTAAAAATAACTGCTGGCTTTATTCAGTAAATCCGCTCTCCATGCTCTTCTGAATGATCTGCTGAATATCGGTGAACATTTGCACAAACTGGCCCTCAGCATTAAAAAACTCAGCAATCAATTTATCCGTATTTAATTTAGCATATTCCACTGTCAGCTGGGTTACTTTGTCGTCATCTAAAGCTTGGCCTAAAATCTGAGCTTGATTTACTTCCATCTGCCGGTTACGGAATTGACGTATTTTTTCTTCGGCTTCAGGGTTTTGCTGTAATTGTTTTTGGGCCTGCACATAACGCTGGTAGGTTTCACTGTCTTTTATCGCACGCGCCAGCTCATGAGCCTTGTCATAAGGATTCTGGTTTAACATCACTTACACCGCCTTTTACATTATATATTAGCTTTAATTATTTATCATCCGGTAATTATTCCATTAAACACAGCCAAAAGAAACACCGCGTAGAAAACTCCGCAAAGCAATAACATACCTGCACTTACATGTTTTTTATTTATTAATTGAAAATATAACATAGCAGCCGCTCCCAAGGTTAATATCGCGGATATAAAAGCCCCCGAATTCAACTGCCAATCAGTCAAGAAAATACCTAGAGCAGGAATCAAAGAACTCTGAAACACCATAGCTCCAGTAATATTTCCCAGAGCCAGGGTATCTTTCTCACGAGATATCCAGATAACACTATTGAACTTCTCTGGCAGTTCAGTGGCTATAGGAGTGATAATTAGAGCCAGCACGAAAGCAGGTACACCGTAAGTCAGAGCAACAATTTCTATGGAGTGAACAAAAAGATTCGCTCCCATAACAATACATAACAGGGCTAATAATACCTGCAATCCAACTCTTAGTGCCGGTGGTGTTTCATGATGGCGGGCAAAATAACAGGGTGGAATATCTGATTCGGATTCCAGATCCCTTTCCTCGGTAAGCATTGCATATACATACCAAATATATGAAACAACCATAAAAGCACCTATCATTAGCTGCCAGCGTCTCAATTCAGGTGGAATTGAGCCAGCTAAGACCGCTGCCGTAAAAACAATCATAAAAAATTTCAAATCACGACTCATACTAGAATAGTCCGCAATTACTTTAATACCGGTCTTGCGCCTCTTTCTAAAGATAATTACTGCCATACCGGTGACAAACATAGCCAGGGTTGCCAGCATTAGAGGCGCTCCCAAGATGGCTCCGATACCTATTGCGCTTCCCTCCGGTCCCCGTGCAAATACGATGGCAATAATTGGTATGATCGTTTCCGGCAGAGCAGTACCTACCGCTGCTAAAACACTGCCAACGGCACCTTCAGATAAGTCAAATAATTTTCCCAACCATTCAACGCCATTGACAAATAATTCTGCTCCTAAAAGTATAATTCCCAAACTAATAACCAGAATAGCAATATCACTCATAATAACCAGCAAACCTCTCTATCTAATATTCTATGGGCGTAACCAGTTTCTCATGCTGATCAAACCTCACCAGATACCTGTACCCGGCCTGACGGGCAGATTTATAAGCTTCCTTTAAGCCTTCCCCCATCTGATCCGGGTGGTGGGCATCAGAACCGAAAGTAATCGGTATACTATAGGCAAACATCATATTCACCAAATTAGACGCAGGATAAAGTTCTTCTACTGTCTTTCTTAAACCCGCACTATTAATTTCTACAGCCAGGCCATACTTTTTAATCGCCTTTAAAACTGGCTCCAAGTAGTAAAGTGAGGTTCGCTTCCTAGGCCGGTGGCCCCATATTTTCACCAGATCAATATGCCCTACCACATCGAAGCAATCTGTCTGAACCATTTTCATCAGTATATTCGCATATTGAGCATAAACTTCATCAATATCTCGATTATTAAATCCAGCTCGGTGATCAGGATGGTCAAAACCCCATCCATCTATGTAATGAACTGAACCTATAATATAATCATATTCCCTGGCGAGAATAATCTCCCTTATTTTTTCCTCGCGACCAGGAATGTAATCAACTTCCAACCCCAGTTTAATGTCAATGTTATTACGCCTATTTATTTGTAATTTCTTAAATAGATTAATGTCTACTAGCTCACTATATTCGTCATGCTCGCTGAAACCAAGTTCCTGAATCCCCCGCTGAAATGCTCGGTCCAGAAATTCATTCACCCATTCCTGGCTATAAGGGTATTCCCCGTGAGCCGCCGCATGCACATGGTAATCCACCAGCATATCGCGTCCCTCCTACTGCTCTTATCGTATTACATTTAAGCACTCTTATCCTAATAAATCAAGGCAACGCAACAAGGGACGGTTACCGCCCCTAAATAATTCAAGTTGCGCAGTAAATGGATTATGCGCAGCAGCGAATATGCTGATGCCATTTCCCAATAAACAATAGAAGGAGAACGGGTGTTAGCTGTTGACTATAATCTGGGGCTAACAGATTCAGTAATTCTGCCTGCTCCCATCTCCAGAGGCTCGTTCTACCAACTGCTTGCCGGAAGAACTACAGGGGATACCCTGTCAATCTCCCATCCATGGTCGATGACAGGCTCGCGATAGGACGTCGCGAGAGCGCAACAGAGCATGGATGCTCTGTTTTGCGTGGTACCCCTGGACATTCAAACTGAGCCGTTGGTGTTGCCCATGCGTAATGCGGAGCGGATTATGTTTATACACCCCGGCACCACAAGCACCGACTCCGATTCTCTTCCTGCGCATTATCAGTCTACTGCGAAACTTGAGTATTTTAAACGAAGTTCAAATTTTTTAAAAATAAGGCTTGAAATTCTTCTTGCTGGGCCAGCTCCACATATTGAACTCGCGATTTGATTGTCACCGCTTCTTTGGATTTATCGTCGGATAGCAAAGCTAGAATAGCTCCTTCGGCCGCAGCATTCCCTATGTTTCTAATTTTGCTTGCATCTACAGCGGGAATAAGACCTATATTTAATAGATTGGCCGGGTCTAAATAGCTGCCAAATGCTCCGGCCAGATAAATATTGTCCAGCTTATGGACATCTATTTTAGCCTTTTTCAACAGAATATCAATCGCAGTTCGTATTGCTGATCGGGCCAGTTGCACCTGTCTTATATCTTCCTGATTGAAGATCAGGGGAGTACCCGTCATGGTATCTTCCCCTCGAACCAGGATTATTTCAGAACCATGTTCGCCTATTCTCATTTCCAATTGAAGAGCACCTTGTTCCGTAAAATTGCCATTCCGATCCATGCAGCCGTTTTTCAATAATACGGCAATTAGATCAATAATACCGGAACCACAGATTCCCCGGGGAAGCCCCTCACCTATAACCCTGAACTCTAATTTTCCATCATTAGAGGCTACCTTGTCTATCGCCCCATAGCCTGCGCGCATACCGCAACTTACTGCCCCACCTTCAAAAGCAGGTCCGGCTGCGGCAGATGCCGCCCACATCTTTCCCCGATAAGCTACTACAATCTCTCCATTAGTTCCTATATCGATCATTAGAAAAGTGTCGTTTTCACCTGGAGACAAGGTCAAAAGACAGGCGGTGGTATCAGCACCCACAAATCCGCCCAGTTGGGGAAGAATGTTCAACCCGGCCAGCGGGTTTACTTTAAGCCCCAGGCTATTAGCTGGGATTTCTATGGCTTCCGAGAGGGCACCCATATAGGGAGCGGCTCCAAAACCACTGGTGTTCAGACCCAAAAGAAAGTGTAACATAACCGGATTTCCTACCACTGTTACCTTGTAGATGCTATCTTGAGTCAGAGTAGTTTCACCCAACATTTCTTCTATCATGCTGTTCAGGTTATTAATAAGTATGCGATGCAATGTCAAGGCACCATCTGCAGCTTCCATTGCATAATTTATCCTGGAAATAATATCATCGCCGTATATTCTCTGCATATTGGTCTGGGAGGCCATAGCAACCGCCTGCCCAGTCTCCAAATCAAGCAAAGCTGCAAAAAGACTGGTACTCCCGATATCTAATGCCAATCCATATAAAACCTCCCGCTGGCGTCCCACATATTGCACCTTGTCGTCGTCAAATATCAGCGCATGCAGTTCCAGAGTAGGCCTTCCCAGACGGTCCATACCAATCAGATAGTTTATGTTATCAATGCTAAGTTCCAACCGATAATCGGCTAGAGCTCCCTTAATCCGATCATAGATAGGAATAGGATTATCCTTTTGCCGTCCAGGAATAAAAAACTCCTTGCCCATTACCTGATTTTGGCTTAATTTCCCAGGTCGATATCTAAGCAATCTGGTTTTTTCCGTACCACCTGATTGCCAATAATCAATATATAGAGTGAAATCTCCCTTTACTGTGGCTAAACATACTAGTCGTTGCCCGTTTCTTATTTCTTCCGGGATAAGATGTTCCCTTTCACTCGGAGATAACTCACTAATCCCACCTGTCACTCGGAACTTGCATTTACCACAAGTTCCCAAGCCTCCGCATGATCCTTTCGTATCCCAGCCTATTATCTCCAGTACTTCCCATACGCTTTTGCCTTTGAGGGTCCAGAAGCTATATTCTTTTCCATCTGGCTCTACTATTGTCACCTTCGCCTGGTCGGCCATATACGAACTTCTTCCTTCCACTCACAAAATATTCTAGACCCGGACTATCTACGACTAACAGAAAAAGGCGGCATTACGCCGCCTTTTTTTAAAAAATACTACTCAGGTTTTGTTTCCGCCATTAATACAAAAGCAAATACTATTACCCATGCTAGCGAAGCTAGCAAAGCAGTAGTAGCACCGCTCCAATCACCGCTCTCATGGATTGTCGTATTTCCCATACTGTAGAGTACATTAAAGAATACTACACCTAAACCAGTAAAGATAAACATCCATTTCTTTAATTGACCTGATAGTTGAAATTTCTTGGCCCATGAGCAGAATTTGATGAAGAAATAGGTCACAGCCAATACCATAACTATTAACACCAGCGGATTGTGAAACAATCCAGTTTCCGCTTCTGCTGTAGCCGAAGCAAATATAGCTAACACTTTTTCACCCCCTCTTTTTTAAAAATCACTCTGATAGTTATTTTATAACTAAGAACGATGTAAAACAATAAGATTTTATGTCTTACAAGTTTTGCATCTATTCAAGATCCCTTTTCTTTTAATTACTATTCTCCAATGCAATACGATTTCCTGCTAATATTATATATTTTTTTTGAGAAATTAGAAAAATATTCACTGATAGAGAATTAAAACATCTAGCTTCGTATTGCTTATTTGTGTATAATGGGAACGCAAGTAAATCAGATAATCGCGGGTATTTATACCTGAGGAAAGTCGGAGCTCCACAGGGCAGGGTGCTGGATAACGTCCAGTGGGGGCGACCCCAAGGAAAGTGCCACAGAAATAAACCGCCGGGAGCGAAAGTTCTCTGGTAAGGATGGAACGGTGAGGTAAGAGCTCACCAGCAGGCAGGTGACTGTCTGGCTAGGTAAACCCCACCTGGAGCAAGACCGAATAGAGGAGCAGTGAGGTCGCCCGCCTCGCTCCCGGGTTAGGTCGCTGGAGGTGCTAGGCAACTAGCATCCTAGATAGATGATTATCAAATACAGAACTCCGCTTATAGATTTACTTGCTATATTATGAATATTAAATTATGAAATGACCGCCATCGATGGCGGTTATTCACTTTCTGTACAGATGCAATATTCCTTTCCCTTCCTAGTGGATAGTCTCCCCTAGGGGACTACACCCTACGGGTACTACTGATGCTCCCTCCAGTCGCGATTAATGTTGCTGGTGCTCCCTTCAGGTCGCAACTAATGTTGCTGATGTTCGCTCCGCTCACTATTAAGGTTGCTGCATACCCGGGGACATTCCTGTGCAGCAGGTGTGTCCCTGTACTAAATGCTTATATTCACCTTATATTTCAGTAACCAGCGGTTGACCTGGAGCAGGTAGGCCATAAACTGTACATCTCCCATAAGCTGCCCGAACCAAGGCTTTTTCAAGAAAGCTTGGCCCGAATCCAGAATGCCCTCAAGTGCTTCACGGTTAACCAATTCCAGCAGAGGTGAGGCCGGATTTTCAAGGACAATCTTTAATTCGGAGCGCACTACCTGACCGTAAACAGGATGGTGGGTTTTGGGATATGGGCTTTTCTGGCGCAGGAGTACCTCATCAGGAAGTAAACCACGCAAGGCTCGTCGTAATATACCCTTGCTCATCCCATTATGGTTCTTCATGCTCCAGGGTATGTTCCAGATATATTCCAGCAAACGGTGGTCACTGAATGGAACCCTGACTTCCAATCCCCAGGCCATGCTCATGCGATCCTTACGATCCAAGAGAGTGGGCATAAATCGGCTGATGTTAAGGTAAAACATTTCGCGCACTCGGGCTTCAGCTAAGCTTTCCCCCTCCAAACGCGGTACTTCTGCTAGGGCCTCAAGGTATCTTGCCCGGCTATATGCTTCCGGGTTCATCTTTTTCACCAGTTCGGGTGATAAATAAGCAGTTCTTTCAGCCAGCATCCTAATCCAGGGAAAGCTATCAAAACCCAGCTCCTCCTCGGCTCTGAACCAAGGATACCCCCCCAGAATTTCGTCCGCACACTCGCCCGAAAGCGCTACCACAGCCCCTTTGCGCACTTCCTGGCAGAAAAGATATAGAGAAGCATCTATATCCGTCATTCCCGGCAGATCATGAGCCTCCATCGATGGCCTAAGAGCATCCGAGAGTTCCTTATTATCAATAAATATGGCATGGTGATCGGTACCCAGGTATTTCGATACCCGCTCTGCCCAAGGAGTATCCGCACTGGTTTCAAAAGAATTGGAGCGATAATATTTATCGTTTTCTAAATAATCTACGGAAAACGTTTTTAGCGGAGGACTTCCCTCTTCACGGAATACTTGGGCTGCCACCGCAGTGATAGCGCTAGAATCCAAACCTCCAGATAGAAACGTGCAAATCGGTACATCTGATACCAGTTGCCGTTTGACTGTATCCCGGAACAGTTCCCGTAGATGACCTGTAGTTGTATCCAGATCTTCCTGGTGAGGAAAGCTTTCCAGGCACCAATAACGATGAATATGGATACCCGTATAATCATAGCTTAATGTATGTCCCGGCTTAACTTCATACAAACCTTTAAATACTCCATTTCCTGGGGTGCGCGCCGGACCCAGCACAAATATTTCTGCCATCCCTTCTGCATCAACTAATGGCTCAACCTGCGGGTGGACTAAAAGAGCCTTTATTTCTGATGCAAAGATAAAACTATTTCCTTTTTTTACATAAAAAAGAGGTTTCACCCCCAAGCGATCACGGGCCATAAAAAGGCTCTGCTTTTCTTCATCCCATATAGCAAAAGCAAATATACCGTTAAACCTGGTGACACATTCAGCCCCCCACTCAATATAAGCGGTAAGTAAAACTTCCGTATCAGAGTTTCGGGTTTGAAAATGATACCCGCAATTCTCCAGAGTTCGCCTTATCTCCATAGTATTGTACAGTTCGCCATTATAAGTGATGGTGTAATTCTTACCATGATGGCTGCGGGTCATCGGCTGAGCCCCACCCTCAGGGTCGACCACCACCAAACGGCGGTGTCCCAAAATGGCATGAGACGACCGCCATATACCTTCGGCATCAGGACCACGGGGAATTAAGCTATGCACCATTGCCTCCATCACTGCACTCTGCCCGATTATATTTTCTTTTAAATCAATCCAACCAGCTATCCCACACATCTGTATTCAGCTCCTAACAATAAAAATAAAAAAAGGCGCGCAGAGAGGGTAAGTCTCTGCGGCGCCATTGCCTATGATAAAAGTATGCTCGAAGTAACTAGGAAGTGTCTGGAACTTATAGGATAAAGCGAGTGACTATTTTTTTAGAATTAGCTCAGGCTTAAAGGGTCATAATATTATTGATTTATTCGAAGTGAAGAGGTGTTCAAAGTGAATGAAGGTTTAGTAGTAGTAGTAAGGAGCATAATAGGATTCTTTACCCTGCTAATATTTACCCGCATACTTGGCAAGCAGCAAATTGCTCAGCTCACTTTTTTCGATTATGTGCTGGGCATTACCATTGGTTCTATTGCCGCCACCCTCTCGGTGGATTTAAGCAGTCGGGCCTGGCCTCATTGGGTGGGATTACTGGTCTGGGCGATCATCGTTCTAATTTTACAATGGGTTACCTTAAAATATCGGTCTGCCGCCAAATATATTATTGGGGAACCTACCATAGTAATTATGAATGGGCAGATAATGGAAGACGCCATGCATAAAATACGCTACACCCTAGCCGACGTTCTGCATCAATTAAGAGATAAAGGAATATTCGATTTAAAGCAGGTCGGATTCGCGGTAGTTGAGACTGATGGCAAGGTATCGGTATTATTAAAGCCCCAATTCCTCCCGGCCACTCCCCAGGATTTGAACCTTACTACCCAGCCTTCGGGGCTGAATACGGAATTGATCCTTGACGGTATCATAATCGATCAAAACCTTAAGCAAGCTAATGTTGATCGGCTATGGCTGGAAAAGGAATTAAAAAACAAGGGTATTTGCCAGGTATCCGAAGTATTCATGGCTACCATAGATGGTTCGGGCAACCTGTTCCTTGACACTTATAAAGATAATACTAAATAAGCACCCGTCTTATCTATATATGACTTAAACAGGAGGTATTAATAATGAAAAAAATGGCTTCCTATCTTTTCCCCATAGTTACCTTGCTTATTTTTGTCTTCATAATGCAAGGAGGCTGCTATTTCATAACTTCAATAAAAGACAAAAATGATATTCCTAATTATATTAGTCAAGTTGAAAACGATATTAAAAATGCTCACTGGGACCAGGCTAGAGAAGATTTAGACAGTTTAGATTCGGCCTGGAAAAAAGCTGTACCCAAGGTACAGTATCATGCCGAAATGGATGCCATAGATGGTATTAAAGAGAATTTAGCCCGCCTAAGCGGTTCCATTGCTGCCAAAGACCTGGGATTGGCTCTGGCCGAACTACGTGAACTGGCCGAGCACTGGGAAAACCTTAAGAATTAGTGGCACTCACAATTGCATTGAAACATTTTTACCAATTCTGTATCGAACTGAGTTCCAGAGCATCTATCCAATTCAGCTATCGCTTCTCTGTGAGATACAGAGCTCCGATAGGGACGCTTATCAGTCATAGCATCATAAGCGTCAACTATAGCTAGTATACGGCACTCCACTGGTATTTCCTCACCCTTTAAACCTGATGGGTAGCCACTTCCATCCCAACACTCATGATGCTTTAGAATTAAGTCTGCTATCGGAGCTAATTTCGGTATAGCTTGGGCAATGCGTCTGCCCTTTTCACAGTGAAGCTGCATTTCCATTCTTTCTTCCGATGTTAATAGCCCGGGCTTTAAAAGTATTTGATCACTTACTGCCAGTTTCCCCAGATCATGATATTGAGCTAAAAGCTTCAATTCGTTAAGGCTTGTAAATGGCATGTCTATTGCTCGAGCCAAAGCTTCTGACATGTTACGCAGACGTATTGCGTGGCCTTGTTCCACAAAATCTTTAGCTTCAAGAAGGCGCATAAGAGCACCAACTATTAAATAATGTGCACTTTTGCTCTGATCCAACTTATCCTTGTACATGTTGTCATCAGCTTCTTTAAAAATCTCGTCCATATTTGAACCTCGTTCATTGGTGGTAGCAAAGCCTATTGAAATACTTAACGGTATTTTTATATTGGTTTTATTATAATTTTCAATTAAGAATTTTATTCTATTCACAACTCGTTCAACATCTTGCGACCTGCTGTTGGGGAGCAGAATTGCAAATTCATCACCTCCCAGACGAGATACCACGTCTCCTTCACGTACACCCATACGTAATATCTGCGCCGCTTCCATCAGGAGTTGATCACCCGAAACATGACCTAAAGCATCATTAATCATTTTCAAACCGTCTACATCACACATAATCAAGCCAACCGGATGACGCCTGCCAGCATCCAGGCGATGCATCTCTTCCGAGAAATATGCCCGGTTATATAGGCCGGTAGCAAAATCGTGCAGGCTAAGATGCCTCAATTGTTCTTCTATCCTCTTGCGTTCAGCGATTTCCACCTGCAAGGATTCAGAGAGCTCATATAGTGCTGCTGTCCGTTCCTTAACTCTTTCCTCCAGCATTATATGAGCTTTGCGCAATTCTTCTTCAACTCGCAGCCGCTCTGTAATGTCACGAGCAACAACCACCACATATTGAGACTTTTCGAAAGAAACGAGGCTAAATGTTACCTCAACCGGAATATGACCCCCATCGCATTTGCGAAACGTGGCAATGCTTGTCTCCTTTGATGAATCTTCATAATTAATGCGCGAATTAATTATGCCTGACCAAACCGGTGCCGGTTCAACTACAAATATATCAAAGGAATTTGAAAAAAGCTTTTCTCTCGCATATCCAAGCTGCTTACAAGCAGATTCATTAAAGTCAATAACTTTGCCAGAAGGGACCTCGAACAGAAATATTAAATCCGGACTTTTATCCAGTAAAGCTCTAAACCTCTGCAAATCCTCAGTTCGCTGCTGCAACTCGGGGTAATAGCTCTTGCGAAGCGAGCTTTCCCCTAATCCTATAAGTTGCTCTCTCAGTTTTTCCTGGATCTTAGATGCATTATAGTGCTCTTTCATATATTCCCTCTATTTCGTGTTGGGTTGGAGTACGAGGATTGGTGGCCATGCATACATCTTTTATTGCACCCCTGGCAAGCTCTGGGATATCGCTCAGCCCAATTCCAATATTGCCTAGTGTATTATCAACTTTAACTGCTTTCCGCAATCGAATAATTTCGCCTAGCAGAGCTCTTTTAATATCGTTTGATGTCATTCCCCGCAGTTTTATACCCATAGCTTCTGCTACCCCTGCGTAACGTTCAAAGGCTGTTGAATAATTAAAATCTATCACTGGCTCAAGCAGAATAGCATTGCATTCGCCGTGGGCCATATCCAAAAGCCCTCCCAGGCTGTGCGCCATTGCATGAACTGCGCCAAGTATAGCATTAGAAAAAGCCAATCCTGCCTCCATACTGCCAAGCATCACCTTACTCCTAAGCATAATATCTTCAGGTTTATGTATCGATTCCTCTAAATACTGGGATATTAGTTTAATTGCCGCAATGGCATGAATATCAGTCAAAGGAGAACTCGCGTTAGAAACAAAAGCCTCAATGGCATGCGTCAGAGCATCAAGACCAGTACAGGCACTCAGATAGGATGACATAGTAGTTAGTGTACTCGGGTCTATCAGGGCTACATCAGGAACAACCGCCTTGCTTACAATAGCCATCTTTACCTTAGTACTCATATCTCTAATAATAGCAAATTGGGAAACATCAGCCGAGCTGCCTCCTGTAGTCGGAATACAAACAAGTGGGGGAATAGGTCTTTTTACCTGATCAACACCTTCAAACTGCCTGATATGTCCAATATTTGTCCCTACAATGCCTATGCCCTTGGCACAGTCAATGGCACTGCCACCACCTATTGCTATAATCGCATTACAACGCTCATTATTATAAACCTCAGCTCCGGCCATTACCTCTTCATCTCTAGGGTTGGGACTCACTCCATTAAATACAATGTAAGGTAGATCCACCCCTTCTAGACATTCCATGATTTGTTGAGGCCAACCTGCAGCTGTTACGCCAGGATCAGTTACCAGCAAAACCTTCTTAGCACCAAGGTTTAGCGCGTAGCGTCCAGCCAAATACCTTGCGCCTTCCCCAAAGATGATTTCTGGAGCTACAAATTTCCTTAGTTGCAATTCAGTGGGTAAAGATACTGGAATCAATTGTTATCACCTCAATATTCAAGCTATTTCATGGTTTGATAGGGGGATTGATATAATATTGGCTTTCCATCCATAAGATCTTGTTTAATAATTCGACAACATTCTATTATTTCCTGCTTTAATTAGGACTTTTGTCATTTGGGTGGGTCAAAGTTGATTTGCCATCTGAGACTCCCTTTTTTCACCGCCTGGGTTATATTATTAATGCTGAACAAAAAAAGGAGGTACACCAACGTATACCTCCTTTAATCTTCATGCTTAGATTAAGTAAAAACTATTTCTTTTTCTTAGGGGCGGCCTTTTTAGCACCTTTTACAGGGGCTGCTGCTTTTACAGGAGCCTTAGGAAGTGCTACAGCTTCCTTCAGGGATTTGCCGGGCTTGAATGCAGGAACTTTAGTAGCCGGAACAGTAATTTCTTGTCCAGTTGCCGGACTTATCACTTTTCTTTCCTTACGGTCACGGACTTCAAAGCTACCAAAACCAATAATCTGCACCTTGTCTCCCTTTGCCAGTGCCTGTTGGATAGTTCCCGTGATTGCTTCCAATGCTTTTGCAGCATCCTTTTGCGTGATTCCCGCTTTCTCTGCTAGAGATTTTACAAGTTCCGATTTGTTCACGACATAATCCTCCCTTAAAATTTTTTAACCTTATCTTACATTCCCCATTAAATCGGCAAATCCTGCTAAAAAACTGATAATTTTCAAATTTTTTTTATATTTTTTAAATCTACTGCTAATTTCAGTTTTTCCTTTACTTTAATTCTGCCAATTAAAAATGAATTTTATACATGATCATCCTAATTAAAGCCTGTTTTTCGGGATTCATTTATGTGAGGAATGAAAAACCAATTTAATCAACCATATCTAAAATACTCAATGACCTTTCCAATGCTAAATTATAAAATTTATCACCACACATTACGATAGGACGGGTAGGTTGGGAAGGATCCACAAACACTACCACACCCCTTTCATTATTTGATAAAACCACTTCATTACCCACATAAAAATTAGTAATCTTATCATAAAATACTTTAGCTATCCGAGGGTCCAACTTACCAAACGATTCCTGCCATAATACCTCGACCGCGGTATAGGGAGAAGCCTTGGCCGAATAGGAGCGACTAGATGTAATCGCATCATAAAGATCAGCCACCGCAACTACAGATGCAAAGAAATCTATTTTATAGCCTTTCATACCCAGCGGATAACCTGACCCATCAGCCCTTTCATGGTGCATCAAAATTGCGTTGGCAATGGATTCGTTCACCCAATCGTACTCGTTAACCATGTTATAACCCAGTAGGGGGTGTCTTTTGACTTGTTCAAATTCCTCTGCCGACAACCGGCCTGGTTTGTTTAATATCTCATCCGGTATCTGCATATTGCCAATATCATGCAGTATCCCCGCAATACCTAATTCCTTTACAGTGGCATCCTCGCATTTCATCCAGCGGCCAATTAGAATACACAGCAGGGCTACATTAACGGAATGGGTATATATATACTCATCTCTATCTTTCATGATGCGCATCTGCCGAAAAAGATCATTTTGATCAAAGACCTGCACCATCAGCATATCTACAATATCACTTAATTCCTGATAAGCGAGGGTTTGCCCCATCCTGGCCTGCATCATTAACGCCTTAACATATTCCAAACAATCAATATAGACATCTTCAAATCTCTTATCCGACTGTTGCCTTTCACTCGACTCAACAATAAATACGTCGGTTACGTTACGGCGCGCAAACTGATCCAGATGGTCTTGACTTATGACAGTTTCTTTAGGTAATAATAATTTGCCATCATAGCTATAGATGTCTTTTCCCAGCTTAACCCCTGGTTTTAGACTGCTAATACTAATCTTCAGCATTCATAATTCCTCATTTCCCATATCCTACTAATCATACCTTAACATTCAACAGTATTAAAGAAATTCCTCCCAGTTTCGCAAAAATATTTTTTTTACAATCAGTCTTTAATCACCTTTATCAAGTAAAATCAGACGGTTATGATACATTCCCGCCCATTTATAGAAATTACCTCCAGCTCCCATCCCTGCTTTTTATTTTCTTCGTTAAGAAGATCCCGCAGGTAATCCGCCATTATACGCTCAGTTCCCTGATGCCCAGCATCAATCACAGCCAGCCCCAGAGCCTCAGCATCCTTTGCTTCATGATATTTTAAATCCCCGGTTAATAGAACATCGCATTTCTGGCTCCGAGCTTTACTCATAAAGCTGGCTCCGGCACCGCTAACTACCGCTATTTTTTTAACTGAATGCTTCATATCCCCAACTACTCGCAAGAATTCTAATCCCAAGCTCATTTTCACCTGCCCACATAATTCTTGTAGACTCATCTCTTTAGCAAGTTTTCCCGTTCTACCCAGACTAAATACCCTACCCCGGTTTTCTAGCAGATAAATATCATAAGCTGCTTCCTCATAGGGATGGGCCTTTAGCATTTCCTGTAAGACCTTTCCTAGCCTCGGCTGCGGCACCACTGTTTCCAGTCGGCACTCTTCTGCTTCTTCCAGATGTCCCTCCTGCCCAATAAATGGCCTGCTCCCTTCCAAAGGTCGAAAAAAGCCAGTACCTTTGCTTCTAAAGCTACAATCAGCATACCGCCCCAAATGTCCAGCTCCCGCACCATTAATAGCCTGCCCTACAGCTTCTTCATGCCCGATAGGAACATATACCACCAGCTTATAAAGAGCCTCGCTGTGACCTTTATCCAGAGGCTTGATATCCTGCAAACCAATGCTCTCCGCCAGTATCTGATTCAGCCCTCGCTCCCCCGCATCCAGGTTGGTGTGGGCCGCATAAACGGTAATTCCAGCCTCAATAATTCCCTTCAGCAAGCTCCCCTGGGACTGTTCATAATTTATAGATTTTATCCCGGTAAAAAACAAGGGATGGTGGGTAATAATCATATCTGCCTTTTGATCCAGGGCATACTGCAGTACTTCCTTATCCAGATCAAGAGCCACGAGCACCCTGCTGACTGGGGCACCATAAGATCCGATTTGCAGGCCGACATTATCCCAGCTTTCCGCCAGATGTACCGGGAAAAATGATTCTATAATTTTAACAATGTCTCTAACCTTTACTTGCAACCAGTATCTCCTCCAATCGCGCAATTTTTTTCTTATAATCCTCTGCCAATAATCGGTTCCGGTGAAGGGGAGAACCCATGAGATTTTCGTATATCCGCTTATATTTTTGCAAATATAGCTGAATAAATCCCCTTTTCAGTTCATCGTCCGCCCTTAAACTAGCTGCACTTATCTCCATTTCCAAATCCGTTAAAATGTAAGGACAGTTCGCAGGCCGACTGGCAATAACCTGAAAGAAACGTCCATTTTCCGTCCCTAAACGCTCTTCTTCAATAATCCACCCCCGACTGGCCAATCGCTGCCGCAAAACCTGGGCTTTAGTCATAGGTTGAAAAACAAAACGTTGAAAACTGGCTGCTTTATCCCAATCATAGGACAGAATATCTACTATCGTATCGCCGCCCATACCAGCCAGAACCACGCTCTTAACCTCGCCATAGTCCAAAATCTGCAAACCGTTTCCCTGGCGCAGGTCAATGCTATTGCTGGCAGAACTCGCTTGCACCGCACTCCAAGCTCTAAGGTAGGGTCCATCCCCCAGCTCGCCAATAATAACCCGGGGGACAATTTGATTCTCTATCAGGTAAATAGGAAGCAATGCATGATCCGCCCCTATATCAGCTACTTTTTCCCCTTTAATAACCATATCGGCAATCATTGCTAAACGCTTAAACGTATCATTCATCATTTAATTACCCCAATTATTAATTGATAAGGAAAACCCGGATACCTGCAGCAGATATCCGGGACAAAGTTCAGATCCATGATGATACTTTCATTATATTATCGGCAGAGTTTTCAAGCTGGCCTGAATTTGAGCATCGTTAAGCTCTACATCCTCCGTATGGCCAGTAAGATAGTTGTCATAAGCATTTAAATCCAAATGACCATGCCCGCTAACGTTGATTACGATAGACCTGGAAACTCCTTCTTCCTTACCCTTCAAAGCCTCGTCAATACCTGCTCGGATAGCATGAGAAGACTCCGGGGCAGGAACTATTCCTTCAGTCTGCGCAAATAGCAGGGCTGCTTCAAAGACGCCATTTTGCATGACTGCCGTTGCTTCAAAGAGGCCATCATTATAGAGCTGGCTTACTAGCGGTGAATCACCGTGGTATCTCAAGCCGCCCGCATGAATTCCCGCCGGGGTAAAATCATGGCCTAAGGTATACATTTTCAGGAGTGGAGTAAATCCGGCTACATCACCATAATCGTAGGCGAATACTCCTTTAGTCAGGCTTGGACAGGCTGCCGGTTCAACTGCCAGCAGACGTACCTTTTTACCTGCCAGCTTGTCAGGAATAAATGGCAAGGCAATTCCGGCAAAATTACTGCCGCCTCCGCAACAGCCGATTACCACGTCCGGGTAATCATCGGCCATCTCCATTTGCAGCTTTACTTCTTGACCGATAATAGTCTGGTGCAAACAAACATGGTTTAACACGCTGCCCAATGAATAGTGGGTATCTTCCCTTTTCATAGCATCTTCCACCGCTTCGCTAATCGCCATAGCCAGCGTTCCAGGGGTATCAGGATTCTTCGCCAACTCGGCCCGTCCGCACTCGGTCAGGTTACTGGGGCTGGGCACACACTTACCACCGTATACTTCCATAGCCACCCTCCGGTAAGGCTTCTGGTTATAACTCACCCGCACCATATATATCATGCATTCTAAATCAAAAAGTTTACATGCTAATGATAAGGCGGTTCCCCACTGTCCTGCTCCAGTTTCAGTGGTGAGTCGTTTGATACCCTCAATCTTATTATAAAAAGCCTGCGGCAGTGCCGAATTCAGTTTATGGCTTCCTACCGGGCTAACGCCTTCATATTTATAATAGATGCGACAGGGTGTATCCAAAGCCTTCTCCAACCCGCGAGCTCTGAACAATGGAGATGGCCTCCACTTCTTGTACAATTCCCTTACCTCCGCAGGAATTTCAATATACCTCTCAGTGGAAACTTCCTGCTCAATAAGTCCCATAGCAAACAAAGGTGCCAGATCAGCTGGCCCCAGGGGCTGTTTGGTTCCAGGATGAAGCCCGGGTGCCAAAGGAGTAGGCATATCCGCCTGCACGTTATACCAGAACTTGGGGATTTTATCCTCCGGCAAAATAAATTTGGTTAGATCTTCTCTACTCATCTCAATTCCTCGCTCCTCTCATCTAATAAAGATAATATACAGCATGATTTTATCACAGGGATTCATTGCTAACAAGATCATTATTGTCAAAAAAGATGTTTTAGACCTTATATCACTATTAATTGGCTGTTCTAACCAGGTAACAGCTAGCTCATTACACTCATTAGACCACCTGTAATCCGGTGCTCGTTCTCTCATTCAAGCTGCTTTCCCACTTTTTGCACCGGTCACCCCAATAGGCCAGCACCTCCCGGTCACGTTTAACACATACCACTTCGCATATATTCGGGCATCCTTGGCACTCATGACTGCTGGTTTTAAAACTTCCCTGCAAAACAAATGTGTCACCCCTAAATTGCGTGATCGCTCTATTCCACTGCATCTTTTCCATAGCCAGCATGGCAACCCCAATGGCTCCCATCACATCATAATGTTGAGGAACCTTTATGGGCATGCCCAATATCTTTTCAAAAGCCCTTCGTAATCCTGCATTGGCAGCCACTCCTCCCTGAAAAACCACCGGTCCCTCTATCTTCTTGCCTTTACCGACATTATTTAAATAGTTCCTAACCAAGGCCTCACACAAACCCATAATAATATCTTCCATCGGGTAACCCATTTGCTGTTTGTGAATCATGTCTGATTCAGCAAAAACTCCACAACGTCCAGCAATCCTTACCGCTTGTTGAGAAAGAGCTGCCCTCCTGCCAAAATCCTGAATATCTATATTTAAACGCGAGGCTTGTTGATCCAGAAAAGACCCAGTGCCCGCAGCACAGACCGTATTCATGTTAAAATCATTGACTATCCCATTCCTCAGCATTATGATCTTGGAATCCTGACCACCGATTTCAATAATGGTCTTAACATCTGGATATAAATGGGCAGCTGCCACAGCATGAGCGGTAATTTCATTCTTAATAACATCTGCCCCAAGTAAGACTGCCGATAAATAACGACCGCTGCCGGTAGTTCCCACGCCTTTAATAGCGATACCATCTTGGGATACACTCTCCACTAACGCTGCAAATCCTTCTCTTACAGCTTTAACAGGATTACCCTGGGTACGCAGATAAATCTTCTCGATCAAATGACATTCATTGTCTATCAATACCAGATTACTGCTTACCGAACCTATATCTACTCCCAGGTAACAATCCACAACTTATGCCTCCTTTTTATTATTACTAATCCTCATTTTTTGCCTGTGCACCATATCCACAAAAGCCTCCAATCGTGTACTTAGCCCGGCGGTTCCGGAAAGCTCATCAAACCACAGAGTCATACAGGGGACTCCTTCTTTTTCGCTTATACTGGGAATAATGGACTGGGCAACAATTTCCGGCATACAGGTTAGGGGTCCTATCTGAATAATCCCATCATGCTTCATGCGAGCGAAATGAACAGTATTGCCCACTGTTTCCAAACCATGTCCACCTACCTCATAATTCAAGTAGGGCTTGGCATCGGCAATCAGGTTTTTTCGGGTGGATTTTTTAACATGTCCCCCCATGATGTGGTCATTAATCCATTCCGTTAAATATGCAGATCGGCTTACCTGTACATCCATTCTTCCCAAGAGGCGGAATATATCATAATTAGCAGCTGGTTCAAACATAGTATAGATTTCTCCCACAATTCCTATCCTGAGGGGCAGGCCCGCCTTCAAATCTACCCTGCTCATCATTTTTATAGCCTGTAGAGAAGCTTCATCAGCTTCATTTTTACTTCCAGCCCTATCAATATTCACTACAGCACCATCATATATCTTCTCTACCCAGTCTTTATCTCTAGCCCGGGGTAAATAATAATCAAACTGCCGCTCCAATAATTCCAGGGCGTTCAGTTTGCTCCAACCATATCTGATGGCTTTAACGGCTTCCCAGAACGATACATTTTCACCCAGAGCTTTTATCTGTTTGATAAGGTCATATACCTTGGAATCTGGAGCTTCAAGAACTATCATTTGAAATTGGTATCCCAGGCCCTCCAATATGTCTCTTTCCACCTGAGCATAATAGCCAAAGCGGCAAGGCCCCCATCCGCCCGCCATCACTATGGTATCCGCTCCTTTTTCCAGTGCTTCTATAAAATTGCCCAAATTAATCTTCAGGGGCATACAAGCAAATTCAGGCGAATGTCTAATTCCTAATTCGAAGGTGCGTTTGCTGATTGGAGGAGGGGGTATAACTTCCAATCTAAGCCCGGCCATTAATGCTTTAATAGCAATATGCATATTACCCATGTGCGGAAATGTAATCTTCAACTTTACCCGCCTTTCTTCGCAACATATCACAAAATGCTTCCAACCTTGTAACCATCCCGGCTTCTCCTGTATGTTCATCAATAGTTATCATCATGAAAGATTTGGTCTTTAATTTACGTTCTATGACTTCTCCAATCATGGAATCGGGTCCACAACCGAAACAAGCTAGATATATAATGCCATCAATCTCCCTCTGCCCCTCCATATAAAGGGCACTACCCACCGACTTTCGCCCTAATGTCCAGAACACTCTTTTGGATATCCTGGCAGCGTTCATCTCAATTTTGTCCCTATCTATTGTCTCCACTACATGTACCCGGCACCCCATTTCACGTAAGCGCTCAATTAGATTCATACTAATCGTCCGATCATACAATGAATAGCCATGTCCTAATACGCCAATATTTAAGTCGTAGTCGAATGGTAATGTAATGTGTTCACCTTCCCAAATTCTTATAGCCTCTGATATGTTATAGCCACCCTCGCATATTTCCCTGCATTTATGCAGCTCATATTGGCCATGCTGGTAGGCCTGATTAATGCGCTTTTTGTTATTGGTAAATATTTCACCCAGCAGAAGTATGTCTCTCTTTAAGCAGCGGTCGGTTCTGCTTATATCAACGGTTATGTCGATCATCGGTGGCAAGTCTGGCAGAATAGCCTTTATCATATCCGGTAAACCCATAAACTTGGGACAGATATATGACTTGGGCTCAACACTCACCAGTCGGGGAATAAATATGTAATCAAGCTCCTGATGGCAAAGTTCCCGTACATGTCCGTAATATACCTTTATGGGAAAACAAGCTTCGTCAACAGCAGATTCAATGCCTTTTTCTACCGTTTTCCGATTCGTATCAGCGGACGTGACTACTTCCGCGCCCACATCCTGAAAAAAAGTCTTCCACAGTGGATAATAATAATGATAGAAAAGACCCCTAGGTATTCCCACCCGCATTTTGCCGACACCCCACTCTATAATTATTAAATTAACCTTCGTTAGTCTTTGGGATTAAATAGGACCGCAGCTAAATACCCAAAAACGATGGCTGCGGTAATCCCTCCGGCAGTGGCTGAAACTCCGCCGGTAAAAGCGCCCAGTACTCCTTTTTCCTGCACACCTGCTATAGCTCCCTGAGCTAAGCTATGCCCAAAACCGCTCAGAGGTATGGTAGCACCGGCCCCGCCCAGATCTATCAGAGGTTGGTATAAACCTAAAGCGCTTAAGAACGCCCCAATAGTAATATAGCCTACCAGTATATGCCCTGGGGTAATACCGGGTTTGGTTAAATCCATGGCCAATTGACCGATTACACAAATGCAACCGCCGATTAGAAAAGCCATTATCAGCGACATAAATTATTTATCCTCCCTTAGGATCAAATATTTTCAATGGCCACTGCATGAGCAATTCCAGGAATACTTTCCCCTTGAAAAGTACTGGTGGGGCTCATCAATGCTCCGGTAGCTACAAATAAAAGGCGATTTATTTCTCCACTCTTCATTTTACGAAGTAACGGACCAGCCAGCATGCAGCCCGAACATCCACAACCACTGCCACCCGAATCAACTCCCTGCAGGCCATCATAGAGCAGAACCCCGCAATCACTGTAATTGGGAGCCGGAACCAGACCCTCTTTAATAAATAATTCACTCGCCAGAGCCATTCCCACTGCACCTAAATCACCGGTCACAATCAAGTCGTAGTAATCTGTTATCCTACCGGTATCCTGAAAATGTGTTTTTATCGTATCCGCTGCAGCCGGTGCCATGGCTGCGCCCATATTAGCAACATCGGTTTGTCCCATATCTACTACCTTTCCTACCGTTGCATAAGTTACCCGTGGTCCCGCCCCGGCTTTTTGTAGAACCAGGGCTCCTGCGGCAGTAGCCGTCCACTGCGAACTGGGCACTTTCTGCACTCCCTGTTCGGTGGGAAATCGAAATTGACGCTCGGCAGTATAGTGATGACTAGAGGCAGCCGTAACCACCCTTTCAAAGAATCCACCATCAACCAGCATAGACCCCAGCAACAAAGACTCCGCCATCGTGGAGCAAGCCCCATAAAGCCCTAGAAATGGAATGCTTACTTCCCGTGCTGCATAGCTGGAGGATATGATCTGGTTTAATAAATCACCGGCTAATAGCAACTCAGCATCCTTCGGTTCTAGTTTCAGTTTGCTAAGAGCAAGCTTTACGGTCTCCCGAAGCATCTTGCTTTCAGCCTTTTCCCAGCTTGCTTCGGCGAATAAGTAATCTTCCATTATCCAATCAAAGTCCTTAACCCAAGGACCTTCGCCCTCTTTAGGACCCACCATGGAAGCCCATGAAGCTATATACGGAGGCTCTGCAAACACTAAGGTTTGCAGGCCCTTTTTCTTTACTGCAGCCATTTTACCCCTACCTTATTAGGATTTAGCGAAGCGCTAATTTAATCAAACCGATTAATACGGAGGCAACAAAACCAAAAACTAGAGTGGGTCCGGCGACACTGAATATCCTGGCACCAACGCCGAAAATATAACCTTCCCTTTTAAACTCCATAGCCGAAGCCACGATGGCATTCGCGAAACCGGTTATAGGCACAATTGAACCCGCCCCGGCCTTTTGCCCCAGGTCATCATAAACCCCGATACCTGTAAACAAAGCCCCCAGAAATATCATAATTATCGCCGTTAAAGAACCAGCATCCACCTTGTTTATCCCCGTATAAATAAGGTAATTAAGAATAACTTGGCCAATCACACATATCAATCCGCCTACCACGAAAGCCCACAGGCAGTTGGTTAAAATGGGTGGTTTGGGTTTGACACGATTAACCAGGTTATGATATTCCTCTTGCTGGGCTGTTTTTAGTTTTTCTTCTCTTTCTGAGCTCATGATGTTATCCCCCTCAGTATCGTATTATTAGCTTCGGGCGATAGCTTTATACATGAATTACCAAGACTGAGAATAATTAAAATAGGGGACGGTTCATTAATTTCCATGGAATGATAATTAATGAACCGTCCCCTATTTTTCCTTATAAGCTATTCAGTATAAGCTATCTTGATATTTGCTTTATAATCAACGATCTTGTTCCCCTTGACACTTGCAGTCCAATTGGATACCTCAACTCCTGAAATATTAGTAAAGGTTTTGGATGCATCAGATACTGCACTGTTAACAGCATCCTGCCAATCTTTGTGAGATTCTCCAACAAACTCAGCAACTCTAATCTGCAATTTACATCATCCTTTCAATTCAATTTAGGTTTATTATTGCTATTGAAAGGATGTTTTATTCCAATACCCTTTTAAGTTTTAACAGAGCTCCTTTTTCAATTCGAGAAACCTGTACCTGCGAAACTCCTAAGTCATCAGCAATAGAGGACTGGGTTTCATCACGAAAAAACCTTCTTACAATGATTTCCTGCTCCCGGTTATTCAACTTGCTTAAAGCCTCACGCAGAGCTAGTTTTTCCAGCATCATAACATTGCTTTCCTCACTGGCCAGCCTATCAATAAGGGAAAGCTGCTCCTTGTCTTCCCCGGCAAACGCATCGTGGATGGAAGTAGTAGCCTGACAAGCCTCCATAGCCATGACAATTTCTTCCTTATCCATTTCTAACAAACAGGCTATCTCTGTGATAGTAGGTTCCTTCCCCAGGTTTCCTCGCAATTTGTCCTGAGCCCAGCGTATCTTTCCATAATTTTCCTTAAGTCCCCTCTGCACCTTAACGATACCATCATCTCGCAAGAATTTCTTTATCTCGCCAATGATCATGGGCACAGCATAGGTAGAAAAGCGCACCTGGAAGGAGAAATCAAATTTGTCTATTGCCTTAACGAGACCGATAGAACCTACCTGAAATAGATCTTCATAGTCATAAGAAGTATTTTTAAATCGTTCCAGAACCATATAAACCAGCCCTATATTGGCCTCATAAACCTTCGATCTCGCATCCTCGTCACCAGTCTGGGCTTTTTGTAGAAGGCTATCGTTTTCCTGATATAATTTTTCCGGGAGCATAATCTCTCCCCCTTTAAGCAAGTGCTTCTTTATCTTTAACAAGAAAACAGCGCTGCAGTTTTACGTTAGTTCCTTCACCCGCTTGACTCACAACCTCCAATTCGTCCATAAAGGATTTCATAAAGGTAAAACCAAGTCCCATACGACCCGGCTCGCTTGAAAAGCTAGGTTCCATTGCCTGTTTAATATCTGCAATTCCTATACCCTGATCCTCAATCATGATTTCCATAATCCGATCATCCAATATGGTAGCCATAACCAGCACCTTTCCATGAGGCTGGTTTTTATATCCATGGATGATGCTGTTAGATACTGCTTCTGATACCACTAGTTTGATCTCTTCTATCTCCTCTAACGTGCAATCCAGTTGAGCAGCAAAGGCTCCCACACATGACCTGGCAAAGGATACATTCTCTGGTACACTGGGAAATTCAAATCGCACATAATTCTTCATATTCATGGCCTGTCCATTCACCTCCCCTTAAATATTGATAATATCCTGCTCGTTATTATATATGGAAATTAGTTTATTAATGCCGGAAAACATTAGAATCTTGCGGACTGATAGACTAGCGCCCACAATATACATTTTTCCATTTAGACTTGAAATCTTTTTGTACCTGCCAATGATTACTCCCAGTCCTGAGCTATCTATGAAGGTTACTTTTTCAAGGTTAATGACCAGGTTAGCAATTTGCTTGGTTTCTAATTTCCTATCAATCTCCTTTCGCAACTTTTCGGCCACTAACATGTCCATCTCACCCTTAACCCTAACCAGCAGTGTGTTTCTAATTTGCTTCAACTCTAGTTCCATGCAAAAGTCCCCTCCTCGTACATCTTAACCACCGAGGGTTCATGAAATAATAATCTGATCTATTATTTCGTGATCCTTAAGCTAAGAACTTCTACAAGCAGGGGATAATTCCTTCCACAAAATTCCAATTATAATATAAAGGTTTCGGCAAACATTTTCATTATTTCCTTTAATAGACCTGATCTGGCTATGTCTTTTGCCGAAACGATGTCGATGGTCTTTTGTAAATCTCCATCTTTTAGTATCTGTATCTCACCCAGCTTTTGTCCCTTTATAACAGGAGCACTAATATAGGGAAGCAGTTCCTTCTTAGTGGTCAGATTGGCCTTGTCACCCTTGGGGTAAATCATCCCGGCATCCTCGATAGCTACTGCCTCCACTCCATCTTCCATTCCTTTACCTACTTGAACCACTCCACATACGCTATCACGGGTAAAAAAAGACTTATAGGCATATTTAGCAAAACCATAGTTGTACAGTTCCATCGAATCCCGAAAATGCCCCCTCACCTCAGGGGATGCCATAACCACCGAAATTAGACGCAGACCATCCCGTTTAACAGTGGATGTCAAGCAGTATTTAGCCTCATTGGTCCATCCGGTCTTAAAGCCGTCCGCACCCTGGTACCACCATAGCAGTTTATTAGTATTATAGAGCTTAAATTTTCCCTGCCGCAGATTATATTCTTTTATCGAAGTATATTCCAATAAGCGCGGATGGGACAAGGCATACCTTGCTATGGCAGCCATATCATAAGCTGAGCTATAATGACCCTCGGCGGGTAGACCATAAGCGTTAACAAAATGGGTATCCTTCAAACCCAAATCGCGAACTTTATCATTCATTTTGTCAACAAAATTCTGGTGAGTACCTTCCAAGTGTTCACCTACAGCCACACAGGCATCGTTGGCAGATCCTGCCGCAATAGCAATCAGCATCTCTTCATAAGTCATTGATTCGCCTGGAGCCAGATAAATCTGGGATCCTCCCATCTTCCAGGCATTTTCGCTGGTAATGACCTTATCCTTAAGTTCAACTTTCCCAGCTTCCAGGGCTTCCACGCCCAATATTAGGGTCATTAACTTGGTCATACTAGCCGGAGGCAACCGCTTGTTTTCATTGTGAGCTGCTAGAATTGTCCCTGAATCAGCATCCATCAAGACATAAGCCTCTGCCTTCACGTTCTCCATTTTAGCCTGGGCCACTCCCGTCCCAGTCCAAGAGAAGACAAATAAGATTAACACCAACCATACCGCTGCATGTCTAACTCTCATAACGCCTGTACCTCCCCCTATTGTATAACTTACTTCTAAATTATATTGAGGTACACTAGCTATTATGCCATTAGCTTATTTTTTTGCCATTATTTTGCAGGGTAGTGGGGAGTTAACTAAGTGATCTCCTGTTGCGAAACATATATTTCATCAAATTCGTTAGCAATCTTGATAAATGCCTCTAATATCTGGGGATCAAAACAACCCGGTCTGCTCTTCACGTCTCCGTTTATAATTATATTCATGGCCTCTTGGTGACTTAGGGCTGGTTTATAGGGCCTTTTACTTCTCAATGCATCGTAATGATCGCATATTGAAACGATTCTTCCCTCAAGTGGAATATCTTCGCCCTTTAAACCACTTGGATAACCGCTCCCATCCCATCTCTCGTGATGGCTGAGAGCAATGGAGGCAGTCATATTAATCTTTTCATGGATTGAATCTGAAAGTATACTGGCTCCTGTAATCGTATGCGTTTTCATGATTTCAAATTCTTCTTCTGTTAATGGGCCAGGCTTGAGTAGTATCTTATCCAATATGCCAATTTTTCCAATGTCATGCAATGGAGCAGCAAATGCCAAGGACTCTACATAATCCTCAGGCAAACCCATGGCTCGGGCCAAAGCAGGTGCAAAAAGTCCCAAACGACGGTTGTGCAGGCCGGTATCTAAATCTCTTAATTCGGTAGCTGCAGTCAATCTCTGAACGACTTCACCACTTAGTTCTTTAACTAAAGACAGGGCTTCCTGGAGTTCCCGGGTACGTTTTTCCACAGTTTCTTCCAGCTTCTGCTTGTACTCTTCTTCCATCTTAGCAAATCTGACTAAACTTATAGCTTTATGCAGCACCTCTAAAAACTGTCCAATATCCAAAGGCTTTAAAACAAAATTATCCACACCCATATTTATTAAATCCAGAAGATACTTAGCCTCATCATGGGCAGAAATAACAATAATAACCTGTTTTTTATTTCTTGCTTTAATTTCCTGGGACAACTTTACGCCACTCATTACCGGCATGTTAATATCGGTAATTACAATGTCAAAACTGCCTTCCCTATATTTATCCAAGCCTACCTTACCATTTTCAGCAGTTGTAACATTGGTAAAAAAGCTGGCAAGAAGCCTGGTAGTATTTTCCCGCAGATCTCGATCATCTTCAACATATAAAATCTTAAGCCCTTGGGCATCATCTCTCAGTTCCCTGGCATTAATCAATTCCATATTCCTCCTTGTCAGCACTGAAGGGGAAGCATTATAGTAAAGCAGGCTCCCCGGTCATGGTTATTAGCTCGGAGTTCTCCTCCGCAATGTTCTTCTATGATGGTTCGAGACATATATAAACCGAGTCCAGTTCCTATGGCCGGCCCCTTGGTTGAAAAATAAGGGTTAAATATTTCTCCTATGATTTCTTCGGGTATTCCTCCACCATTATCCATTATCTCAACGATTTGATAACCTTCTTTTTCATAGCCCTTAATAGAAATTGCAGGCTCCAATACCTGGTTGTCAGTTAAGGCATCTACGGCATTTTTTAAAATATTTAGAAATACCTGCATTAGCTCATTGGGATAAGTAAAAATAGGGGTAGCAAATAAATAGTCTCTTTCCAGTGTGATATTTCTATATTCCATCGCCTTACCTATGATGCCCAGAGTAGCATCAATAATATCATTAATAAACGCTGTATCCTTCGGATTATCCGGTTTAAAGAAGTGCCTGAAGTCATTGATGGTCTTCGAAAGGTATTGCGCATGATTATTAATTTCATCCAGCAAATTGGCGAATTGATTCTGATCATACATATCCAGATCAATAAAAACCTTTAAATTACCTGCTATAGTACTGATAGAAGACAAGGGCTGACGCCACTGATGAGCAATCATGCCTACCATCTCTCCCATAGCAGATAGCTTGGAATTCTGCACCAATAATTGTTCTTGTTGTTTTCTCTCGGCTATTTCTGCTTGCAGCTGCTCATTCAGCTTTACAGATTCCTCTATCATATTGTTCAATACTTCTTGTTCCCGTAATAGTTCTTTTTCCTGATAGAGATGACAATTTTCCACCTTGTTCAAATCATTACAAATGGCAATGGCCATATGCCAGCAGGAATTATATCCGCAGGCCGCACAATTCCTGAAATCCTTTTCTTCAACCTTGTTCATGTTGGCATAGATTACATTTAATTCCTCTTCGTTGGGTATTTTAATATCGTTATAGGCAGATAAGTCTTTATAGTAGTGGTAAGAAAAATCGTTATTCTGAATCACATCAGCCAGAAATGCTTGTAATTCCAGGTTATCTTTTTCGTTTTTGATACCTTGTTCTGAACGACTGGAAACAGCGGTTTCTATTTCATCAATTGATTTATGGTGATTAATGCAACCCGCTCCCATATTACATCCCTTTTCACAGCTTAGTATGTCTACTATCAAAGGTAAGTTGGGTCGGCCTTTTCTGATCGCATTATCTAAATCCCGCAAATATTTTTCATACACAATCGGCCCTTCGATTTTACTTATAGCACTGGCCGGAGTTTCAGGATATTTATATAAATAAGCTTCCTTAAGTCCTCCCGGAATTGAAAAATTAGTAGCAATCCCGGCGGAAATACAATTATCAAATTCGCAGTTCTCTAAGAGCTGCAGATTAATGTCTTTATCTCCAAAAATTTTTAATAAAGATTGAAAAGTAACGTTGTAGCTAATCAATTTACTATCCTGGAATTCTCTTCTTTTGGCCAAACATGGTGAAATAAATGCCAATTGGCTGTCAGGATGCAAGGATTTTACATAAACCGCCAAATCATGAACCGGGCTGCCGCTGGGAGCCAGATATTCTATTAATCTGGGGTGATGTATTTCTATATATTTGACGATGGCCGGACATGGTTGAGCGATAAGCGGTAGTTTAACTCGGCCTGATTCAATTGCTTCATGGTAGCAAGCAACGGTAATTTCAGCTCCCAATGATACATCATAGACCGCTTTTACTCCTATAATTCTCAATGCATTTATTAATTTTTTTAAATCAAAATTGCTCTGGGCTGAGGGTGCAATCAGGGCGATAATATCTTGGTTTTCTAAATCTTTGATAAAATCTGCTGAATCATCAAATGGGAAGCGCGCACTCTTCTCCACGACTCCTCCGTGACTCTTTATACAAGCCTCGATACACCTTCCACAACCAATACATAAATGATTATTGAATTTTACAACATCCCCACTGCCGTTACTGCAGACTTTAACCGGACAGACTGCAATACACTGGTGGCAATTTATACAATTCTCTTCATTTATGCCTACTACTTCTATGAAATTGTCCATTGAATCCACAATTCCTTCCTTGTCAACTTTTACCATCCGCTCGAAAAGATAGCTATTACTTCAATAGAGGTCCTAAAATATCCTTTTTTCCCGGATAATTATTTAAGATATTTTTTTCACAAGGAAATCAGTAAAATGGCTCCTGCTGATTTATGTTTGTACCGATGATCTCCTATTGGATAATAGTTCCTGCAGGTAAGTGGAAAACCCTTAAGGAGTAAATTTAAACACATGGTTTCCTCCTCCTGTTAATATAAGAGCTTGACCTGGAAATGCTGGCCCGGTAATATTATACATCATACCCAATATATTGTTGCATGCTGGTAAAATGGGAATCTGTGAAATGAAGAAGGAGAAGGCATGGAATGAAGGACCGGAAAACTGGAGGAGATAAACCACGGCTCGCAAAAGTCCGCGATACCTTTGAACAGCGAACGGATGAATATGATGCTTTTATACCCCGACTTATACCACATTACCAGGAACAGAATGAGATAATCCGTAAATTGCTGACTATTGATAAACCCGATTTAAAAGCTCTCGATCTAGGCTGTGGCACGGGAATTCTGGCGCAGATCCTGCTGCAACAATTCCTGCAATGTCAAGTAACTGGCTTTGACCTGTCTGATAATATGCTTAAAGTATGTGCTGATAAGTTGAAGGTCTATGCCAACAGGCTTATGTTACAGCAGGGAAATTTTGCCGTAGATGAAATCGGTTCCGGTTATGATCTCGTACTGTCCGGCCTGGCTATTCACCATCTGGAAGACAACGATAAGCAACTGCTTTACCACCGGATTTACGATAGTCTCAATCCCGGCGGGCTGTTTATCAACCGGGATATAGTAATCAGTGTTTCTCCCCATCTAACTGATCTCTATGAAAAACTCTGGTGTGAATACATCAGAGCCAATGGTGAAGATGATGTTAAATGGTTTGCAGAATACCTGGAAGAGGATAGACCTGCTTCGTTGGAAATACAATTGAAATGGCTGCAAGAAGCTGGTTTCTCTGACGTCGTCTGCCACTGGCGTTACTTGAATTTCGCCATATTCGGAGGGCACAAAGCCTAGATAGCATAAAAAATTACTTGGGGGCTTTACTCTGTCTTTACAGTCTGAATAATCAAAGGCTGAAGATTTGGTTTTTCCTCCTTCAGACGATAACATGCCCGGAGTCTATCTATACCCAGTCGCATCCTCCCTGCATCATTAGCGTGAATAATGGCCAGAACATCGCCAGGCTTTACATAGTCGCCCCTTTTCTTCAGAACCTGAATGCCCA
>CAYWFX010000018.1:0-23447 GCA_964457945.1 uncultured Syntrophomonas sp. | reverse complement strand
AGAACATCGCCAGGCTTTACATAGTCGCCCCTTTTCTTCAGAACCTGAATGCCCACCGCAGGATCAATCTGATCACCTATTTTCTGCCGTCCGGCACCCAGCAGCATGGCATTTCTGCCTACTTCCAGAGCATTCAATTCCACTATATAACCTTCTGCCTCCGTCTTTACTTCTGTGTGCAGCATAGCTTGAGGAAGCCCGTACATGGGCTGGTAGTAATCAAGCCTTCCCTCCTGGGCGGCTACCAGTTCACAGAATTTATTAAAACCAGCTCCCGATTGGAGGAGTTGACGCACCTGATCCTCCGCCTGCTCCAGGGTGGAACATTGGCCGGCTAGGACTAGAATATGGGCTGTAAGAATTATTGATAGTTCCTCCAAATCCTTCGGCCCCTCCCCACGCAGTAGGTCAATGGCCTCTTTCACTTCCAGGGCATTACCTACCGTTTCCCCCAGTGGCTGGCTCATATCGGTAAGTATGGCTACTACCTCTCGGCCTGCTCCCTGGCCTATTTGCACCATGGTGCGGGCTAATTGAAATGCTTCTTCCTCTTCTTTCATAAATGCGCCACTGCCCACCTTTACGTCTAGGACGATGCCTTGGGCCCCCGCCGCAATCTTTTTACTCATAATACTTGATGCGATCAGGGGAATACTATCCACGGTAGCGGTCACATCGCGGATGGCATAAAGCCTTTTATCGGCCGGAACCAGATTCCCGGTTTGGGAAACAACCGCCGCTTTTACCGTGTTGACCTGATCCACAAACTGTCGATGACTTCTCTCCACCTTAAACCCCGGAATCGACTCGAATTTGTCTATGGTTCCTCCCGTATGCCCCAAGCCGCGTCCGGACATTTTGGCTACCGGTACCCCTGCCGCGGCTGCCAGGGGAATTACTACCAGGGTAGTCTTATCTCCAACCCCGCCAGTACTATGTTTGTCAATCTTAATTCCTGCAATCTCAGACAGATCCATTACATCACCTGAATAAGCCATGGCTAGGGCCAGGGCATTAGTTTCCCGGTCGGTCATACCCTGGAAGAATACCGCCATCGCCCAGGCGGAGATCTGATAATCGGGTATGGTACCATCGCTAATACCTTTAACCAGATAATCGATCTCCGCCCCGCTCATTTCCCTGCCATCCCGTTTTCTAAAAATTATATCCTGTACGTTCATATTTTATCTCCTTATGAGAGAATAGAAGCTCTGCCCCGCATTATTAGTCGTTTCAACTTCTAGGAACTCGGCAATGGTCTGGCCCAAATCCGCAAAAGACTGACGCACCCCCAGGTTAAGCCCGGATTTGACATTTTCTCCGTAAACCAAAAGTGGTACCTGCTCGCGGGTATGATCAGTACCGGGGATGGTAGGATCACAGCCATGGTCAGCAGAAATAAATAGGATATCTTCCGGCAACATGGTCTCCATAATCCCTGGTAGTCCGCGGTCAAATTCCTCCAGAGAATGGGCGTATCCCTCTACGTCATTCCGATGCCCGTATAACTGATCAAAATCTATGAGATTAGCAAAAAGCAAACCTTCAAAATTGCCGGCCATTATATTCCTAATTTTCTCTATACCATCCCGGTTATTTTCTGTGGTATATGTTTCAGTGATACCCCGTCCTGCGAATATGTCTTTTATCTTGCCCACCCCTACGACTCTTTTACCGGAATCTACTATACAGTCAAGAATGTTCCTGCCTGGTAACAAGGAAAAGTCATGCCGATGAGGGGTACGGGTAAAATTACCAGCCTGTCCTACAAATGGTCGGGCAATAACCCTGCCCACACCGTGTTTACCCGTTAATAGTTCCCGGGCAATCCTACACATATTGTAAATTTCTTCCGGAGGAATGACCTCTTCATGGGCCGCAATCTGCAACACACTATCCGCCGAAGTATAGACAATCGGGTAGCCTGTCTCTACATGTTCCTGCCCCAGCATTTTTATAATTTCCGTACCGGAAGCCACGATGTTACCCAGGGTCTTCCGACCTATGCGTTGCTCCAATTCACGGATGAGATCTGCCGGAAAACCCTCTGGATAGGTAGGAAAAGCCTGAGTCAGGATTAGGCCCATCATCTCCCAGTGACCGGTGGTGGTATCCTTGCCTTGGGATTTCTCCTGCATTTTTCCATAAGCACCTTTAGGCATACCGCTAGGAACTACTCCCTCCAGTTCCTCCAGATTACCCAAGCCCAGGGCTTGCAGATTAGGCAAATTAAGCCCACCAACCGCAGTTGCAATATGTTTCAGGGTGTTGCTGCTTTCATCCCCATACAGGTAACTATCCAAGGCAGCGCCTATTCCTACGCTGTCCAGGATAATTAATATGGCTCGCTTCCCCATGTATACTACCTCCTCATTATTATCTCTTATGCTCGGGGGTGACACTGATGATATACTTCGCGTAATCGGCTTTTGCTAAGATGGGTATAAATCTGGGTTGTGGAAATATCCGCATGTCCGAGCATCTCTTGAACCGCGCGTAAGTCTGCGCCATTTTCCAAAAGATGAGTAGCAAAAGAATGACGCAGAGTATGAGGCGTTATTTCTTTCTTAATACCTGATTTTTCACCATACTGGGCCAATATTTTAAAATACCCTTGGCGGCTTAATTTCCGGCCATGGGCATTTAGGAAAAGGGTACGTTCCTGGTTCCTCCGCAACAAAAAATTTCGGGATCTGGCCAGGTATCTCTCTACCCACATAATAGAAGTCTGATTAACTGGAATGATGCGTTCTTTCCTTCCTTTACCCAAGCAGCGCAGGAACCCTGCCATCATATTTATGTCATCTAATTGCAACGACAGTAGTTCCGACACCCTTACACCAGTGCCGTACATTAGTTCGAGCATAGCTCTATCCCGCAAGCCCAGGGGAAGCAAGATATCCGGCTGTTCCATTAGTTTGTCCACTTCTTCGATAGATAAAACCTTGGGCAACTTGCGCCTTATTTTAGGAGTCTCCAAGTCGGTGGTGGGATTCAACTCGATGCAGCCTTCCCCCACCAGAAATTTATACAGTCCTTTTATACTAGAAAAACTCCGAGCTACGGTAGAATTTGCAACTCCTTCATCCATCTCCCCGGATAGAAAGTTGATTATATCCTTCTTTTTTACATCCTCCCACCTATTCACAGGGCAGCGTTCACTGGCGAGGTAGTTTACAAACTTTTGTAGGTCACGCCGGTAGGCAGCCTGGGTATTAGCCGATAAACCCTTCTCATAATGGATGAAATCCATGAAGGCTACAATATATTTGTCCACAGCCTGCCTCCTGTTTTTCTTTTCTCAGTTTGACACTCTGACCCATTATTCCTGCTTAATAAGCTTATTCTTTTTCTTCATGATAAAAGTTTTGCATCTTTACCACGAAACGATCCACCGTTTGATTGAAATTGGTGTCCTCCTGGGTCTTCTCTACTCGCATAGGGTTGCCACTCGGTTGTTCGTCCTTCATCCAACCACTGAATACCGGTACCTTTTCATAAAAAATACCTGATACCATCGGTACCACCGCTACGAATAGAGCTAATATCAAAACTACAGTTGCCAGACGGATAAGTTTTCTCTTCCATTTTCCTACCACAATGATCATCTTATTTTTAACCTCCCCATAAAAAAAATTAAACGAACAAGCTCAAGAACCACGGTGAAAGATATGCCTCAATGAATGCTCCTACCAACACTATAAGCAGAAAAACTATCATTAACAGAGTATAGCTTATCAAAGCTCTTCCCAAAGAGACTGCACTACCTGCTCTGCCGCGGGCGATGTAAACCGAGAAATTGATGCCTACTACTGACCAAATAATTACCAGGGGTATATACACCAGGTTCTGCGGCAAAATGGACAAAATGCTAATTAGAACACCTGATACAGCCCTTTCCTGCACCAAAAATGCAATTGTAAAGCCTAATGAAAATCCCTTAAAAAAAACAACTCCTAATATGATTGGCATACCGATAACAGTTAAGCCTAGAAACCAAACCGCTATGATACTCTTGGCCTGGTTTAAAAATGAATTGAATAAAATGACCTGCTTATCCAGGTCCGCATTTATACCTCCTTTCAAAAAATCATCAATTAGGCTTAGCAGGTGGCTTTTCACCCCTCCCGCTAGTCCCATCACCTTGTAGTCCCCTATAAGCACTCCCAAAAGAAAAATGAGCGTTATTAGAAGGTACTGCCATCGGTTTTCTATGACGTGATGTTTCAGTTTGCGTCTCAATTTCATCTGCTTACCCTTTCGCTGCAATTTGTATGGCTATACAGACTTCTCTTTCCAATCATATTTAGTTACTGTTAACTTTATGCAAAAAAGAAAGTGACCTGAAAAACAATCTCAGGTCACTCTATTGGCAAATATGACTTAATATGAATAATAAAGAAACTATTTATTGGTAGAAAGGATTAACACTGAATTTCTAAATCATATTTTCTTGGCGCAGCATCTGATAAATAACCGGAACTACCTGTTTTTTTCGGGAAAGAACCCCCTGCAGGAAGATTCCTCCATTCAGATGTTCATGTTTAAAAGCCTGCTCAACCAGTGCGCTTTTCTTTCCAGCCACAATCATTTCAGTTCCATCCTCAAAAATATTGGTTACCATAAGACACATTAAGGCATAGCTCTTACGTTCACACATTGCTTCCATAGTTTGTAATACGGAAGATCTACGTTGTGCAAATGCAGCCAGGTCTACTGTTTCAACCTGACTTATAGCAAAGGTAGTATCCCCACTAACATATTCTTTCAAGTCTTCACTGACTAGCTCTTCATCAGACTGTTTATCCACCCGGTTGGTTTCAGAATACAATTTCTTACCCCAGGCCAGCGGTTCCAAACCAGAAATGCGCTCTAGCTCCTGGGCTATTCGTTTATCTTTACTGGTAGTCGTTGGAGACTTAAAAATCATGGTATCAGACATAATTCCGGATAAGAGCAAAGAAGCCAGGCTGGTAGACATATAAACCTGGTTCAACAAAAACATCTCGGCTACCAGGGTAGATGTAGACCCGACCGGTTCATTATGAAAATAAATTGGATATAAGGTCTGCAGGTCGCCTACCCGATGATGATCGATTATTTCCAGGATCTCAGCTTCCTCTATTCCATCCACTGCCTGTTTCTTCTCATTGTGATCTACCAGAATGATCTGCTTGCGCTTCATCTGCAGGAGGTTATAGCGAGAAATCATACCCATATAACGGTTCTCGTCGTCCACCACCGGATAATTGCGAAAGCGGCTGGCCAGCATATTCTTTCTGGCTTCGTCCACTTTTTCATCCGGTTCAAACAGAATCAGATCCCTGGTTTTCATAATATTGCTTGCCTTTTGATCCAGTAAGTTCTTTAATATTTCTGGACTTCGGTCGATATCCCGCCCACTGCCCAGCGCATCCATATAAAGCATAGCTACATCACCTATGGTAATCAGTCCCAGAAATCTTTGCTTTTCATCCAAAATCGGAACGGTTTTAAGTCCATTTTTGCGCATAATATTTCCTAGTTCTACCAGAGTTGTATCGGTACTTATGTATAATGGCAGTTCGTCATCCAATAAATCTCCAACTTTGGTTCCCACGTCATCCACTATCTGGGGATGCTCGAAACCCAAAAAATCCAGTAGCCATTTAAGTTCCGGATTCAGTTCACCGGCTGCAGCAGCAAGGTATAGTCCTTTCTCGGTGCTTTGCTTGTAGACCTTATAAGCAATCGCAGACGCAATACAATCAATATCAGGGTGCTTATGCCCTATCACGTAAATTGGTTTCAAACCATTAACCTCCAGTAATTATTTATATCCTTCACCTAATAAAAGGTTAGCAATGAATTGAGCTGCCAGTACATCTTCCATTGAGTAGCGGCTGGCTGCTACAATAGCAACACCGGTATCATCTGCGCTAATGTTTTCATATATCCTTCGAACCGCCGTAAGTGCAGGCTCCATACCCTTCTGCCTGTAGGTTCGAGCCACAGTGCCGGTAATAACCCTTCTGCTTTCGATAAAAGCTGCTTCGAAGGCGACCCCTCCAGGGTCAGATACCGCCACCACAACTCGCCCGCTCAAATTCGCGAGCCGAGGTAGTTCTGCTCCAATTTTGGGTAATACAGCTTCAACGACTCCCTTTTCTCTTTCAATTCCCCGAATTATTTTCTGGCAGCGCGCAATTCTTTCATCATCCGAACCTACCCTAGGCTCTGCTACCAGAATAATACCTCCCCCGCTGTCCTTGGACAGACGGGCAGCATACCTGCCTATATCTTCCGGCATAACCTTTACTGGCGCTCGGGTATAATCCGGGCTAGCCCCGAGTACCGCATAAGCTCCGGCATCGAGAGCGCTTTCCAGGGCGGTGGACATATCAATTAAATCTACGATCATTACCAGCATGCCCTCCCGGGCCGCATCTCGTGCTCCGCTGGCATCACTGGTTACAATAATCTTTTTTAACCTTTCCATATTTGCCTCCACCTCCCGCGCTTATACCTAAGCGATCCAATCGCATATCGCCTATGGCAGCGGCAATATTCCCGCCCGCTACCCGGTTTATATCATCAATAGATACTTTTTCCATTAATTCTATCTCGTTAGGGAAAGCTTCCAGCAGTTTTTTATAGGTCATCGGCCCTATACCCGGTAAATCCTTTAATGGTATTCGGTAAAAATAAGGGGGTCTTGCGTCTGGATGCCGAGGACTATCATAGTCTCTTATTACCACAATTCTATCAAAAACACCCATGACTATTTTAGAATTCCCACAAAGCGGACAAAAGCTAATCGGTGGTTCATCGGCAATGATTTCATCACAGGATGGGCAAAAACTACGATGATATTTACCCAAACGAGGGTGCATTCCATAATTAGCCATAACCATCCGACCATCCTGCTTGGCTAAACAAAAACGTAGTTCTTGAAAGCTTTTCGCCCCCATACGCAACAAATTATATTCCCTGCCTACATTTGGTGATGAATGAGCATCAGAATTAGACAGGAAGGTAAAGGACCTGGTCTCCTCCAGCATATCCGCCATATCAGTATCTGCGCTTAAGCCAAGTTCTAATACCTTTATATGATTAATATCCGCACCAAGTTTACTGGCAAGTTTATCCGTCCACATCCCATATGCACCCTTATGGGGTGTAAAAGCATGAGCAAGACAAAAAATACCGTCTAATTGGTTGCAGAGCTTAATTATATCCAGAACACTGGCATTCACCCTCTGGGTGGAGAGGCTCATATTCTGCACCCTGGTCCTAATGTATGTCTGCCAATCACTTATACTCTTCAAAGTAGGAAGGTATACAATAAGATGTATTCCCTCCCTGCTCTCCACCTCACAAGCGGTAATTAGCAACACCCCATTGCGAGCTATAAATCCGCCTTTTTTAAGTTCCAACAGATCCCCGTCAGCCAACATTTCTTCAATTTCAGCAGAAACCAGCGTACTGCCTGAATCAACAACACCTACAATATCCAAACCCTTACGGGGCGCGTCGCGATAGATAATAGTCCTTAGCTGCAGTTGACGCGAAGCTGTTATCTTCACAGCTTTACCCTTAGCACTTCCAATGTGGATATGCAGATCGGCGAAGAAATTAGTGATTGATTCAGTTGCATATACCGGTTCAATATTTAATCTCTCAATAGCGTTCATTAGTACTCCCCGTTTCAAGCCTTATTGTTTTTTTGGCACTCATTACTTCTAATAACTCAAATTAGCAGTTGCGAAATAATAAGCAATATTCATTAAGAAACAAGGTATAAATACAGAAGCGAAGCCACCTTATCCGATATAATGGCAGTAAGCAAATAAGCCAAGGTCTCGGAAAGCACTGCTTCGCTTAACTTCCATTTATCAGGTTTCAAGGAAGAATTGCATCAAGGTGGATAACCCTCTATAACTACGTTCTTATTGCTTTAAACCCTTTTGCTTCGAAAAGTGTCAAGCAGGCATTAACCACTTCTACATCATATAGAATACCCCTGTTTTGTCTTATTTCATTAAGGGCATCCTCCATTGTAAAAGCAGGCCGATAAGGACGGTACCCTGCCATGACCTCTACAACATCAGCTACCGCAAGGATTCTTGCTTCTAATAGGATTTCATGTCCAGCAAGACCTAATGGGTAACCAGAACCATCAATTCTTTCATGATGCTGATATACTATATCCGCAATTGGCCAAGGAAACTCCACTGTTTTCAAAATGTCATAACCAATTTGCACATGGGTCTTAACCAGATTGTTTTCAGCTTCGTTAATAAATCCAGGCTTGCTTAATATCTCCGAAGGTATACAAATCTTCCCTATATCATGAATAGATGCCGCCATTTTAATGCCTTCAACCTGACCCTCCGATAGACTTAATTCCCTAGCAATAGCACCGGCAATTTCTGCCACCCGAGCCTGATGACCTGCTGTATAGGGGTCTCTTTTTTCGGTGATGGATACTGCCATATGAATAACTCCATCCACAGTTCTTTGTAGACTCTCCAGTTGTATCTTCTTTTCCTCAAGTTCCCGTGCAACCTCTGATAAACGATATTGTTCGCTCCCTCTCTTTAATGAATTCAGAAAATGCTCAGCTGCACAGGGTTTAGTTAGGAAGTGAGAAATATGTCCTTCGTTAATTACGTCAATAGTCGTCTGCATGTCAGCCTCTCCGCTTAACATTATGCGAATAGTTTCCGGTGCAATTTGCCGGGCTTTCGAAAGAAATTCAATTCCATTCATTCCTGGCATCCTGAAATCGGAAACGACTACGGCAAATGGCCCTTCATTTTTTAAAGCCTTAATCCCCTCCAACCCATTTCCAGCGGTAGTCACGTCAAAATGATTATATAAAAGCCTGCGAAAAGTAGATAGAATATTTTCATCATCATCAACGATAAGTACTTTATACATTATGATCGCTCTTTTCCATACGCTTTTCTTCCTTTCACAGCCAACCTGCTAGGAGAATATACGATGTTCAGTTTTCTATATACATCAGCAACCATGTTTAACTGAATATTGATAATCTTAAACTGAAACCTAGGGTGCGTCAACACGGGCATGGTAAATTATAACACATGTCTTAAATACTGATAGGAACCTTATCCTTCAGCAGTTCAACCTATAACGAAGAGTGAAAAATCACCTTATAGAACTCATATTATTTTATATATGCAATTAAGCAGTATTTGTAGTGAGTTTAAAGGAGAACATGAAACTTTAGCGAAATATTCCATAACAATAATGTTTAAAAGAACTGAGGAAAGTATTAGTATGATTAACTACTATTACCGTACTATTTTTGAAAACACAGGCACCGCCATGATGATTCTTGAGGAAGACCTTACAGTATTTCTTATCAATGGTGAATGTATAAAACTGTTCGGCTATACCAAAGAAGATTTAGTAGGTAAAAAAGATTGGCTTTCGTTAGTCAATGAAACTGATCGAGATCTTATTGAGAAGTATCACCACTCACGCATTATAGACCCTGATTCCGCACCCCGTAATTATGAAATTAGCATACTAGACCGATATGGAAAAATAAGATCTGTTTGGCTGACAGTAGCTATTATCCCAGAATCCTGCCAAACTGTTGCATCATTTATTGATATAACGAAGAATAAGGAATTGGAAAAACTATCGCAGCGATATAAGCTCATATTTGAAAATGCTCGGGATATCATTTTGTGTATGAATCAGAATGGTCAAATCATTGATGCTAATTCTATTGCCTGCCAGGTATATGGTTACGCTTACGATGAACTGTTATCTCTTAATATTATGGATATACGTGCACCCGAATCCCAGTTAAATACCTTTCCTCAGATGAATGAAGCTAATCTTAATGGCATCTTGTTTGAAACTATACACCGTCGTAAAGATGGGAGTATCTTTCCAGTCGAAGTAAGTTCCCAAGGTATAACCATCGAAAATGTTCGTTATTTATTAAGTATTGTACGGGATATTTCTCAACGCAAAAAGACGGAGGAATCACTAATTCGCATTAATAAAGCGGTTGATAGTGCCAGCAATGGCATAGCCTTAATAGACTCAAAAGGCACATCGGTAATTTATCATAACCAAGCCTTTTATGACCTATTTGGGTACACCTGCGAAGAACTGATACAGTTAGGCGGATTAGCTACTCTGTTCTGTGAGCAAACTGCTGCGAAAGAGGTTTATGATTCTCTGATAAATGGCACTTCCTGGCAGGGGGAGTTAAAGATGCGCTCCCATAATAATCGAAGCTTACAAATTCGATTACACGGTGATACGATAAGAAATGATTCTGGAAATGTAATTGGGATGTTTGGTATTTACACTGATATTAGTGAGCAGAAGCTGGCGGAACTTGCTCTGGCTAACGAAAAAGAACGCCTATCAGTCACACTTCATAGCATAGGTGATGGGGTAATTGCTACCGATATAGAAGGCAGATTACTCACAATCAACCCGGTAGCAGAAAACATAATAGGCTGGAAACAGCACGAAATAATAGGTAGAGCTTTAGTAGACTTTCTGGAGTTTTCTGACAGTAAGTCCTGCCATGTTTCAGGTCAGGTTAATAATGATATAGAGCTCATTCTTAGTAGCAGCAATCAAACTGAATGTCTTGTTCAAGACGCAATCTTAGTTACCCGAGATGGAAGTGTTAAGACTATTTCTGTCAATAGCGCACCTATCCTAACAAGTGATCGGATAGCAATTGGACATGTTTTAGTAATAAGAGATGTTACCGACCTTCGAAAATCAGAAATTAAGATTGCCTTATCGCAAAAGCTGGAATCAATAGGAGCTCTAGCTGCTGGCATCGCTCACGAGATTAATTCGCCTCTGCAGTATATTAGTGATAATAATGTCTTTTTTCAAGAATCAGTGAGCTCTCTTTTAAAATTAATTAAAGGCTATCAAGAATTCGTAGGTGTGGCAATAGACATGAATTATCTTGCTGATTTTACCTCCCCAATTAAAGCCATGGAAACAGAGCTTGAAATTGAATACCTGTTGGAAGAAATTCCGGCAGCCTTAGAACAATCAATGGATGGGATTCAGCGAGTGAGAGATCTCGTCTTGGCTATGAAAGAATTTTCCCATCCAGGAACCAAACAGAAAAAGCTCTCTGACTTGAATAAAGGTATCGAAGCCACTATAACTATCTCCAGAAATGAGTGGAAATATGTCGCAGAGCTTAATGCTGATCTCGACCATAATCTACCCCTGATTAATTGTGCTATGAATGAAATAAATCAGGTATTATTAAACATTATTGTCAACGCAGCCCAAGCAATAAGTGAAGTAATTGAAAAAGGGGTTATTAAACGAGGAACCATCAATGTTTCTTCCAGGCTCAAAGATGAATATGCAGAAATTAGAATTGCTGATAATGGTGGGGGTATCCCCAACACACTGATATCCATGATATATGATCCATTTTTCACTACTAAAGCAGTGGGTAAGGGAACCGGACAAGGACTTGCCATTGCCCATGATATTATTGTAAATAAACACCAGGGCAGTATTGATGTTTACTCAGAAGAAGGCCAGGGAACTACCTTTATTATTCGTTTGCCCATTAATCGTTCGGAAACTGATCTGGAGGATATGTTATGAAAAAAAGAATTCTTTTTGTGGATGATGAATTTTCCGTAATTATGGGATTTCAGCGTATGCTACATAGTATGCGCAATGAATGGGAAATGTTTTTTGTCAACAGCGGAGTTGAAGCGCTGGCTATTTTAGCCAGCAACCCTATAGACGTTGTGGTCTCTGATATGCGCATGCCCGAAATGGATGGAGCCGAATTCCTGGAAAAGGTCATGCAGCTATATCCCAGCACAGTTCGAATTGTTTTATCAGGATATTCTGATGAGCAAATGGTATTCCGCTCGGTCAAGACCGCCCATCAGTTTATACCCAAACCCTGTGACGTGAACATATTAAAACAGACCATTAACCGAGCCTGTATGTTACGGGAAAGGTTGAACGATGAGAACATGTTAAAAGTAGTCACCGGCATTAAAGATTTGCCCAGCCTACCTTCATTATACCAGAACTTGATAAGTGAACTGGAATCTGAAGACCCCTCACTGAAGAAGATCTCTGAAATCATTGCTCAGGATCTTACTATGACCGCCCGGGTCTTACAGTTGGTTAATTCCTCTTTTTTTGGACTAGCGTCCAAGGTCACTCGCCCCCAACAAGCTGTAGCTTTGTTAGGCATTAATACTTTGAAGGCTCTAGTACTAAAGATACATTTTTTCACGGCCTTTCATCCTCGTCCATCTGCTAGTTTCTCAGCAGAGCATTTATGGAGGCATAGCCTGATGGTCGCTAATGGTGCTCGTTTAATCATACACCTGGAATCACCTGATCCTAAATTGGAGGAAAAAGCTATGATCGCCGGAATCCTGCATGACATTGGCAAACTTCCATTGTTAGAACTGCCAGGCCATTATGATCGTTTGAACGCTTTTTGTAATGATCATAAATGTAGCCCTATCGCAGCAGAGTATCAGCTATTAGGCACCTCCCATGCCGAAGTAGGGGCTTACCTTTTGGGTCTGTGGGGACTACCTGATTTGATGCTCGAACCGGTTATGTTTCACCATCGCCCGTCCGAACTGAAAGAAAAAGCCTTTTCAGTTTTGACTGCAGTACATGTTGCCAATGCCCTACTGCCAACAGAACATGGTCCGACCTACACTCCAGATATAAGCGGTATTGATATTGCTTATCTGTCTAGTATAAACATGCTTAAAAATCTATTAGATTGGCAAGAACTTTTTCATCAAATGATAGAGAGGGATAATAATGAAAAGAAAAATACTGCTGGTAGATGATGACCCTAATATCCTAAGTTCCTATCAGAGGCTGCTGCGAAAAAATTACTTAATAGTAGCAGCAGAAAGTGCCCGAGATGGTATCGCCGCTATTAAGGAACAAGGACCCTTTGCCGTGGTCATTTCTGATTTTCGGATGCCGGAAATGGACGGAGTTAAGTTTCTGTCCATAGTCAGAAACTTAACTCCCGATACCGTGCGGATAATGCTCAGCGGACAGGCCGACATGGAAGTTGCTATTGAGGCAGTTAATCAAGGTAATATTTTTCGTTTTCTAAATAAACCCTGCCCGGTGGATCTGTTTTTAAATAGTATAAATGCTGCCGTGGACCAGTATGAATTACTAATGGCAGAACGAGAATTATTGGATAACACCTTAAAAGGCAGTATCCGAGTTCTAATAGATATTCTGTCAATTGTCAGTCCCCTGGCCTTCAAGCAAGCTTCCCGTTTGCCGCAAATGGCCAGGAGATTAGCAGCCCGTTTGAAGATTGAACGATTATGGGAAATTGAACTTGCAGCTATGCTTTCACAGATTGGCTGTGTTACCATACCCGTAGAAATTCTGAAAAAAAGAGAACGGGGAGAATTTCTATCTGAATCTGAGTATGAAATGTTTATGACTCATCCGCAACAGGGAAAGGCCTTGCTGATCAAAATACCACGTCTCGAACATATTGCTGAAGCTATCGGCGACCAGTTAAAACGATTTAGTGAAAATACTACTACAGCAACTCTTACTGGAAATGGCATCTCAATGCTAGGCCGTATTCTTAAAGTAGTGCTCGACCTAGATGGTCTTTTACTGACTGGAAAGAAACACTTAGAAGCATTGGAAGAAATGCGTTCCCATTACGACTGGTATGACCCTAATATTTTCGCAGCTCTTGAAGCTGAATTGATGAATGTCCAGGAAGGTTTTGTGGTAAAATCAATTAACTTGCGAGACATTTCTCCAGGAATGGTAATAGCGGAAAGTATTAAGGATGATAAGGGAGTCGATTTAATCCAGGCAGGATCTGAGATTAGCGATGTTCTGCTCATGCGTTTACGAAATTTCGCTAAGTTTACTAGCGTTAAAGAGCCTATAAAAATATTGCAGACTGTGAAGCTTGCAGACTCTCCTAACTAAAACTGGGTTATATATAATAATTCTAAAATGATAGTACTAAATATAGTTGTATCTATCTATTATTTGATATATAAACAGTATTCATTTCCAACACTATATCAATCATTATCAGCAAGAAATCAAAACTACTGTCCTATAATAATAAAGCATTTTTCTATATATTCCCAACAACAAAGAACATGTATAATGTATAGCATATATTTATAATAGGGAGACATTATTCAATGAATCCATCTAAATATTTTAATATTTTGGATAAAAATGATGGCCGCTATATGATACTGAACGGATCAGTTCCTGATGTAAGTACTTTAATGGCAGAACTTTTGCGTTTGCATATTAATATTGATCCATTTTATTTGTCACAACAACTCCAGTTAAATCCTGGTGGGGAAATATATATTGGCCCTTCCCCAGATACTGAGCAGGAAAAAACAACTATTCAGATCCCTTCGAATTCTATGTTAGCCACCATAACTGTAAATAATGATTATAAACATCCCTTAACCGTGAATGATTTAGAACTAGAGCTTAAACAAGCCGGTGTAGTTTATGGGATAAACCCCGATGCGCTGTCAAAGGCCTGCCAAAACCCCGGTAAACCTTTTGATGTGGCCAACGGGTTTGCTGCGGTAAATGGACAGGATTCCATCATAGTCATGTATTATCATGAACCGAAGAAAAATCCGATCTTATTAGAAGATGGCAGGGTTGACTATTATGAACTTGGACAAATAGTTTCTGTTCATGCTGGTGATATTATCGGCTTACGTATTCCAGCCACTCCAGGGCTTGATGGTTATAACGTAATGGGAGAAACATTGCCCGCTCGAGCTGGTAAAGATACTTCTTTTGCAGTGGGAAAAGGTATATTGGTTATTGATGATAAAGCAATTGCCGAGTACGATGGAGCACTGTCCTGGGATAAGAAGAAAATTTCGCTGGTTAAAATGATTACTATTACCGGGGATGTCGATTTTTCAGTAGGTAATATCTATTTTCCGGGCAAAGTTCTTATAACGGGTAATGTAACCGAGGGTTTCAAGGTTCATGCTGATGACGATATTGATATACGGGGAGGAGTGGAAAATGCAGAGATCACTTCTCGTAATGGTTCTGTTTTCGTTCAGAGAGGTATTATTGGCAGGGGAAAAGCCGTAATTAAGGCCCATAAAAATGTCGAGGCCAAATTCATTCAAGAGGCCATAGTGGAAGCAGGCCATAACATTGTTGTTAATGAATATGTTATGCGTTGCGATATGAATGCTGGAAACTCGGTCTTAATTCAAGGACGAAAAGGAAGAATAATGGGTAATAATAATATAACAGCAAAAACAAAAATCAAAGCATCTCACATACAAAATTCCAACGGATTACACCTGAAGGTAGAAGGCATCCAGCGTAGTCATTATTACGTACGGGTCAAAGAATTAAACAAACAAATATCTAATATGGAAAAAGAGCTTTCTCGTATAACGAGTAATATCAGGCAACTCGAGAATAAAACTTCAGATCCCAACTCCCTGGTAAAACTACAAAAACTCTTACCCGAATACATGAAATGCAGCGACGATATTGAGGCCTGTACCCAGGAACGCAACTTGCTAGTCAACATATTGAAAAACACGCGCGGCGAAGGTATGATTGAAATTGCTTCTGGCCTGGAACACGGCATGCGCCTAACTATCAAGGATGAATCCATAAATATAGGCGAAAATATAAGCCAGCTAAGTATGTACTTTGACCCTGATGAGAAAAGGATCAAAATAGTTAAAGGGAAAAAATAGTAATAAGAATCTCCTAATTAAACAAACTAGGGCTGTAAACTCTAAATGTTTATCCCCCGAATGAGTAATTTACGGATACGTTACAGAATAAATGTTATTTGTTTCACGGCTCATAGCATATTGTATGCCGATAATACTCTTGCCATCCACAATTTCACCTGTAAATATCATACGCCAGGCTTCTTTTAGAGGCAAATGAACGGTTTCAACATACTCATCTTCGTCCAAGTCGATTTCTCCTTCGGTTAAACCTGTAGCCAGATATAGGTGAAGGTACTCATCCGAGAAACCGGGTGCACTGTAGTAGGACAAAATCTTATCCCAATGATCGGCTGAGTAGCCGGTCTCCTCCCTTAGTTCACGCTGCGCGCACATCAGCGGGTCTTCATCCTTCTCCATCGTTCCTGCCGGTATCTCCATTAGCACCATTTCTACTGGCTTACGATACTGCCGAACCATTATGATATTATTGTCATTATCCAAGGTAACAACTGCTACAGCCCCAGCATGTTCAACCACTTCCCGGGTGCTCTGTTGCCCATCCGGCAGGCTAACTGTATCCACTCGCACCTTAATAATTCTACCCGAAAATATTTCTCGAGTCTCTAAAGTCTTTTCAGTTAAATCCATCTTATTTAATTCCTCCTGCATATATTTTCCATAAGCTGCATAAACTTGGTTTGAGGTGATAAATCATGGAATTATTTATCCAACAACAGAGTGTATGCTTTTGTGGTCAAGTCAAGGACATCCTTAATATCCTGTCAGACTATCCGCCTGAAACAACCCTGAAAGAATTTATCAAATTACATTTAAATTAAGACTAGGTCCTGGCTGCTTCTTGAATAATGCTTACAACCAAGCGGGCATCATTTACCAGATCGTCCACCCGTATAAATTCTTCGGTGGTATGAACTGCGCTCATGCCAATACCCAGGTTTGCGCAAGGTATATTATTCCCATTTATGATGCTGGCATCGCTCCCCCCACCCGTACTCTTCAGTTCGGTTGGCAAGCCTATCTTATCAGCCGCCCTGACAGCCAACCTGATCACTTCTTCATCAGGCTGCAGGCTGATCTCTGGATAGAGCAGTACTACATCAACCTCACATCTTCCCCCATTTTTTGCGACTTCCGCTTCGAAAATGCCACACAGTTCTGCGGTAAGCTGATCCAGCTTCTTCCGGCTAAGGCTGCGGGCTTCACCTTTTAACCGACAACTTGGTGCCACGATATTTCTAGCTATGCCGCCTTCAATAATCCCAAAGTTACAGGTGGTCTCATCGTCGATTCTGCCACATGGCATTACAGCTAAGGCTTTTGCCATTATCCCAATGGAATTTATTCCATCTTCTGGATTGATGCCCGCATGTGCTGCCTGACCATATACTCTATATTCTATCTCATTCTGGCAGGGAGACTGGACAACAATGGTACCCGGTGCCCCCCCACTGTCCAGCACGTAACCCTTCCGCGCCTCCAAGCGCGAATAATCAAAGTTTTTCGCACCCAGGAGTCCCTGTTCCTCGCTAACCGTAAAAAGCAATTCTAGCGGGGGATGTTCGAGTCGGTTTTCCATAATTGCGTCATAGGCTTCTAGAATCGCTGCGATACCTGCCTTATCATCAGAACCCAGTATGGTATTACCGTCACTTCTGATCACCTCGTCCTGACCTAGGATGGCTTTTATACCTATACCAGGTACTACCGTGTCTATATGCGCAGCCAATAGAAGAGCCGGAGCTGTAATCGTTCCAGGAATTTTCACCAACAGGTTACCTGATTCTCCATTCAGGATCTTTCCAGCTTCATCTTCTTCCACTTCCAATCCCCGAAGTGCAAATTCCGCCTTGAGCAAGTCCCTGAACATGCCTTCCTTTCCGGAAACTGAGGCCACCTCTACCATTTTTACGAAACTCGTTACCAGTCTCTCCCTATTGATCATTAATATCCCCCTTCTCGCTGCCCCGGTCAAATTTTGTCCACCATTAAATGTGCATATTTCACCTCAACTGTATATTACTTAAACCTAGGTTACTGAAATCGCAGTATATTTGAATTATCCCCACATTCAAATGAAAAGAGACTATCGAAAAATAAACTAGTCATTTACTCCGGTCTTTTTCGCACTAGACTTCGTTATCAAAGCTTGATATACCTCCAGTATGACTGCGCTTTGACGCCTTGTCTAGCGCAAAAAATCCTCGGCGTATTCTGCCTTGTTTATTCTTTGACAGTCCCTAAATCAATATTATCATATCACATTAGCCAGAATAATCACGCCCTGGGAATGGCTTAGCTTATTTTTACTAAAGCGGACATAAATATACCTCCTGTTCCTTATTATATCTATCAAAAAACAAGAGGTGTTCGATTATACAGTTATTTAGTAATCGTTAGTAGCTAACAGTCAAATCGCTTAGTGCTCCCTGGTCAAAACTAAACTCCAGAAATGTTCCCATCCCGCTTTGCGGGACAAAAGTGCCCCAATAAATTAATTTTCCGGACCAATCGGCAGGATAATTAAGATTTCGGTAAGGACTTCTGGGAACCCCGTATACCTGTAAAACATCCTTTATTGAACTGCTTAGTTGTATACCCCCGGAGATCATTCCATCTTTCTTCATTTGAAGGGTTACAAACCCATTCATACCTGATGGATTATCTGGTAGTTTGCTGAAATCTGCATCCTTCATCTTAGCTAATTCTAAATCACTAATTAAGGTATAGGGAGTAATAAATATCTGAGGCATATTATTCCAAAGGGTACTGTACTCTACAAAATAACCCAGGGATTCAGATACGAACCGTAGGGGAACCATGGTACTACCCGAAGTAATCTGAGGCGCTAAAGACATTTTGATCGGGAGTGAATTAACCAAAGCCTGCTGACTGCCAATGTTCATTTGGATTAGCTTTCCATTGCCCTTGATAGTAATGCCTGCTGTGGCAGAATCCCAGTCCACCTGGAAGCCGAGGTCTTCAGCAATGGCACGCAGGGGAACCAGAGAACTTCCATTCTCTATTATCGGGGCTGCATTCAACTCCAGATAATGAGGATACTCATCACCCTTACCTTCGATTACCACCCTGACCTCGGCCGCAGCCATGCTGACAAACCCAGACAGCATAGTTAAGGTCAAAATGAAAACCATCGCTATATTTTTCATTTTCCGTCCCTCCCCTAGATTACCCTAAGCATAGTCCCCGACCATGTTCAGCACCAGAGGACCTGCTTTAAAGTTATTCTATGAGTGGACAAACAGTAATATGACTGGCGCGAAAAGTATAGGGTAAAAAACCGCCTTTTTACCGGATTGTATTTTCCAATAAATAGGCGGTTAATATTGGTTTATTATTTCATTTCCAATTCACTGTTTATACAACTTGATATATTAACCCAATAATAATTATCAATATAAAGCCAATTAATAAATATTTTCGTTTCTGCTTATTCTGTTGCTGTTCCATCAAAGCCCTTATTTCTTCAGATTTTTGCCTCTTAATTTCTTCTTGTTCCTCTAGGTTTCTCTTCTCTCTTTCGGCTCTCTCCTGTTTTTCCCGTTCCCATGCTTCTTTTTGTTCTGGAGTTAACGCCATCTTAATCCCCCTCTATACTTTCGCGCACTGTATTAATCCTATCAAGTTGGAATGCTCCTGTTATCCTTAAAGCTTTTTCATCATAGTATTTGCAATTGGTGATTGCTAGGTGGTCAGCTTCTGTTACTTCCCCGCTCTATTTTAGCAGAGACCCTTTGACCACTCGAATAGGATCCATGGTAACAGTTTGTAGTATTTAATGAAAAAAGGCGCTTCTCCCACTTTTACAAATTATCTTATGAAGTGCCGTTAATAAGCAAGGATTTATTTTTGTACACTTTTGATTATTTCGTGGTCATCAATCATAAAAAAATACCCCCTACTTATTAGTTTTTGATAACCAATAAATAAGCGGTATTAGTTGGCATATGTTTAAAACATTGGTTGGTATAAACAAGTCATATTCACAACATTTATAGGCACAGGGCCATAAAGAAACCCCGCAAATTTTCCTCTTTAACCTGCTTTGGCCTCCAGCCTCAATTTATCAGCTATGATAGCGATAAACTCTGAATTGGTAGGCTTACCCTTTTCCCCGTTTATAGTATAGCCAAAAAACTTATTAATCCTATCCATATCTCCCCTATCCCAGGCGAGTTCGATAGCATGGCGTATAGCCCGTTCTACCCTGCTGGGAGTAGTATCATACTTTTTCGCAATGGTGGGATATAACTCCTTGGTAACCGCTCCGAGATAGTTAATCTCTTCCGTTACCAACATGATAGCAGCACGCAGATATTGATACCCCTTAACATGAGCCGGCACGCCAATTTCATGAATTATACGGGTTACTTCAACTTCGAGGTTTTTTGGAATTCGGCTAGGCATGGCAACCGTAACCGAACTACGCTTTTCCATAGACGGTCTAATATCTCTAGCTACCTGTCTCACGCGGTCGCCCAAAACTTGTAGATTGAATGGCTTCAAGATATAATAGTCTGCACCTAGCTGTTCTGCCTTCTGGGTAATATTCTCTTGTCCAAAAGCGGTTAGGATAATGATTTTGGGACGCGGATTCAGGTTCAAGGCATCGATTTTTTCCAGAACGCCTATCCCATCCATGTAGGGCATTATCAAATCCAAGATTAATACTTCTACTTCCTTTTTCGCCAATACATCTAGAACCTCCATACCATTAGAGCAGATATCGACGATCTCAAATTCGGGTTCATTGGTAAAGTAGTCTTTTAGGATACTGCAAAATTCTCGATTGTCATCCGCCACCAGGACTTTGATTTGATCCCTTTCATCAATCATTAAGATTAATCCCTCCTCATCCCTTTATATTGCGTGTATATTTAATATATTAACGCTTTTCGACGGTAGGGTAAATTTTTCCTCTTTTTTGCTTCCACCAAATTGACCTATTATATTCCATTCCCCTCCACAAAGATCCACCTTAATACATAAATATACTAATACGCCAGCAGGGTTTTACAGCCCGAAGTATATTCCGCCTGCAATCTTCGGGAACTTTAGTTCCCGGAAATTTGTCGAAACTTTTTTCGCCACAGAATTTTGCTTAGGCATCTCCGACAAAATATTATCCATAAAAATTCCATAACCTGATTTAGGGTCATTCAAAAAAACATGCGTAACCGCCCCTACGATCCGGTCATCCTGGATTATGGGGCTTCCGCTCATCCCCTGCACAATGCCTCCTGTTAAAGTCAGAAGGCGCGGGTCGGTAACCTTGATAATCATGTCTTTGCCATTCTGGCGTGGCGGATAAACCTTCTCTATTTCTATGGCGAATTTTTCAATATCATCACCGTTGACAACGGTCAATATTTCGGCGGATCCCGTTTTTACTTGATGTGCATAAGCGACCTCTGTCGTATATTGACTTAGGGGGTTATTTACTTCCTTATCAGTTTGACCAAAGATACCGCAGGATGAATTTTTCATAATATTACCAGCTACCATACCTTTATCATTGAAAACCCCAATCTTCTCACCAGGCCGGCCAGGTCTCCCCGGTTTGATCGTCTGGATAGAAGCGCTTACCACCCGTCCCTTCAGGACACTAATTCCCTGTTTAGTGTCAGCATCAACAATAATATGCCCCAGGGCTGCATACCCTCGAGTCTCCGGATCCCAGAAAGTTAAAGTCCCTACCCCCACTACCCCATCACGTACATAGAGACCAATTCGGAAACGATCCGTTTCTGGACAGTGAACCGATTTTACGGGGATTGTCATATCCTTGCCATTTCTCTTTATACTTAACTTTACTCCGCTTTCCCCTTTGCTATCAATAAGCTTGGCCAGATCAGTCTCGGTGGCTACTTCCTGCTCATCTACCTTTAAGATTAGGTCCCCTATTTCAATACCCTGATCGCGTCCCGGATAAAGCTTATCGCCGTTCCCCGCCATTACCGGAGCAAAACCTACCACCATAATACCCTGTGATTGCAGAAAAACTCCTATGGAATGTCCCCCCAGCACGACTCTGCGGGTAGGTACTGCTTCAATCTCAATAGATTTTATAGGTATGTAACCCCATAAATTAAGCTTTACGTCAGCTTTGCCAGGCTTCAAAGCAACGATTTCATAACCAGATGTACGCCGGGTAACCGTGACAGTGGGGTCCTCCTGGGCAGCAAAAACACTGCGGGAGGGACCCATTACCTTCATTTCTATTTTTTCTTGCAGCTTGCTGGGAAGATCGATATTAATAAGGCTGGCTTCCCCCACTACCATTCTCTGGTTAGATGGCAGAACGAGCACGGCTTTAACTTGCGGGGTGAGACACAGGGCAATAAATAGAAAGGATAGTAAAATTCCGATAGCTGGACGAATTTTCTGCAAATCGTTTCCCTCCCGATAATTGGTTCAGTATATTGTCTCCGTCATGGAGTAACAATATACCGCCAATCCAGAAGAGATCGGCTCATACCCGGCTGTATATCCTTTCTATCTCGTCTTTGCCGAGCATCGCTGACAGGATATAGGCCATAATAATTACACCGGGTATATCAATCATTAACCTGGTGACAGCAAATTTACTTCCCAGTGCTGCCATTTCAAATAAAAACATGGGTATTTTAGTCGTCGACCAGGCACCTATGAAAATTAATACGTTACTGAATTTAGCTCCTTTGGACATAAGCATACCAGCTACCGGAAAAGCGCCATATAGCGGGCCGGCTGCGGCAGAACCCAGGGCAAAAGCGAGGATAACCCCCTTTATCCCCGATCCCTCGCCCATATACTTAATCATGATTTCCCGAGGAACCCATAAATCCAGGAGCCCCAAAAGAATAAATATAGGCGGAATGACCCAGGCCATTTCTTTTAAAGTGTAGGTAGTTATCCCGGCAGCTTTTATTCCCAAATCGTGGTTTAAGAATGCAATCACCAGCATTACTGCTATCATCAGAATAAAAAACCAATATCTCTTTAACAGGCTCATATTCCCACCACCTGGGCAATAATAGCTGCTACCAAAAAGGAGAATAAAAAGGCTAGTATATTGCGGGCAATAGCCACCTTCCGACCAAAATATTTAATTTCCACTGGTAACGTTACAACCCCGACCATCATCAGGGTAGAAATGAAGGCACCGATCTGCATGTACCCAGCTCCGTTGTGCAATAGGATAGCCGCGGTTGGAAAAGCAATTATACCAGGCATTAAGGCAATCGAGCCTACCAGCGCAACCAATACCGTACCTGTCCATCCTGATTTTTGCCCAATTAAACTAGAAATTACCTGAGGGTCTAAAACTGCCAGCATTAATCCCACCAATATAATGATACCCAAGAACTCAGGCAGGATGTTTTCAAAAGCCTTCCAGGCCTTCATTAAAGCTTGATTAGTTTTCTGCCGGTCTTTATGGTATGACCAAGCTAATAATAGCGCCATAAGCGCGTACAAAATATAATTACCCATGCCTTCAATACTCCCATAGCTTAATTTAACCTTAATGGCCTTAAACTATCAATTGGCCTTCATCATTTCTTTGCCGTAATACTTTCTTTTGAAATACAGAGCCACGTTAACCAGGGCAATCAAAACCGGCACCTCCACCAGAGGACCAATTACTGTTGCAAAAGCCTGGGTGGAATGAAT
>CAYWFX010000017.1:0-61855 GCA_964457945.1 uncultured Syntrophomonas sp. | reverse complement strand
CACTTACAGCCACGGTACCACTAACGCCGACGTTTCCGCTGACGGCAACAGTGCCACTGACACCCACATTTCCGCTGATCTCAACAGAACCACTGACCCCGACAGTACCACTAACGCCAACATTTCCACTTACTGCGACAGTCCCACTAACACCGACATTTCCGCTTACAGCAACTGTTCCGCTAACTCCAACATTACCACTTACAGCAACACTACCACTAACGCCAACAGTTCCTACAACATCCATTTTACCACTAGCATCTGTCAGAAGCGGAACAATGTTATTAGCGTCGTCAGAACCATAAATCCTAACTCGTAATGAATCCGCATAATCTTGGAACGTTTTATAGTTCGGCAATTTGTCTCTCTCCTTTCCAATAAACTAAAGAGTCCGATGGTGAACTCCTGCATTAGCTTATGAAATATACCTATTAACTGTTACTTCCATATATGGTATGAATGAATTCTAATAGGAAACATTTTGATGTACTTTAGAAATGTTTTGCATACACTTTGAAGAATAAGCTTTTCTTATTCTATGAGCGTGATTCACTGTATTTAGGGATTTTTCATATCGTACAAATAACACTTATGCTAAAGGAGCTGCATGTTTGTGAAAGTTTCACTCAGTATCTGTTTGATAATAAAAAATGAAGAAAAACATCTATCCCGCTGCCTTTCAAGGATGAAAGATATCGCCAGCGAAATCATTGTCGTAGACACTGGTTCGACCGATAAATCCCTATTGATTGCAAGCGAATACACTGACCAGATTTATTCTTATAAGTGGAAAGATGACTTCAGTTTAGCTCGAAATTTCTGTTTGGATAAAGCTGAGGGTGATTGGATTCTTGTTCTTGATGGAGATGAAGAAGTAGACCGGAAATGCCTGGATCTTTTGAAGGAGATAATACAGAATCAAGACATTGACGCCTATCTCGTAACTATAAATAATAATCCTGAAAACACTCAGGAGCTAATGGCAATATCTGATTTGCAGCCGCGGTTGTTTAGAAATAATAAGCAGTACAGATATAGAGGTATTATATGTGAACAGATCCTGGATAGTATGTTGGACTCAAATGCCAGGATTGAAACAGCACGGGATATCCAAATAATACATTATGGCTATGTCAAAGAAGATTATGAAAATCGATATAGATTGATTCGCAATACAGATCTAATTAGTAAAGCCTTTTACAGGGATGAGGAAGAAGCAATAAAGTACTTCTACCTGGGACGAGATTATTATCTTCATCACAAATTTGAAGATGCCTTGGGGCATTTTCTATTAGTTTATGACCAAGCTGATCTTCAAGCGGATTATTTTCCCGAGCTGTTACGTTCTATTTCAGTCAGTCTGTATATGCTGGATAGAAGTGCGGATGCTCTTACCTTTATAAATAACGCTCTTGCAATCTTTGCTGATATGGGAGATCTGCATTATATAAAAGCGGTTGTTTATAAAAATAACTATGAATATGCTAAGGCTTATCAGTCTTATAAAAAATGTCTGACATTTCCTAACCAATCACTTCATTATAATGTCTACTGCCAACATAAAGATAAAATATATTTTTATATGGGCGGTCTGGCAGAATACTTTATGGATAAAGACAATGCCTTATATTTTTTCTTGGAATCTCTAAAGAAGAATCCCTATATGCTTGATTCTCTAAGACGGATAATTGTAATACTAAACCCTCGGGTAAATCCGCAATATACTATCCAGTCCTTAAACAAGGTCTTCGATTTAAGTGATCGGGCTCTACAGGCAGAAATGGCCTTAATGTTCTATGAAGAAGGTGCCTATCAGCTTGCTCTTGATAATATAAACGAATTGGAAAATAGCGCGCCAATATCAGAGTATATTAGGTCAATTAAAGGTTTGTGTTTACTGCGTAATAAGCAGTATTCCGAAGCAGAAGAAGAACTACAAAAGATTAACAGCAATAAAAACCTGTATATAAGTGCTCGTAAATACCTGCTTATATACTATTGGTTGGTACAGGATTACCGTAAGGCAGCAGGATGTCTTAAAAGGATAAAAAATGCCGGGGCTGAGCCTGCCATAAATTATGTTTTAAACCTATTGATCAGAGGATATACTGGTAAAACAAATACCGTTCAAGACCAGGCATATATTTTGGCCAAGCAAATTATGGAATTGGTAGTTGAACTTGATGACATTGGCCGGATAGATGAAGCATTTCAGAATCTTGCCCCAATATTAGGAGAGCGGCCATCCCGTTTATTAGCGGAGATCTTTTATAAATATGAAAAATATGAATTAGCTGAAAAGGAATTCCGTTACCTATTGGAAACAGACAATACAGATGCCCAGACCTTTTATTATCTAGGTAAAACCTTTTGGGCTCGGGGAGATTTACATGGTGCAGAAAACTATTTATGCCAGGCTATAAATAAAGGCTTGGAAACCCCTAAAATAAGATGGGAAGCTGCCCGTCTGTATCAGGAATTGGCAATTGAATCTTTAAGAGAAGGATTTAAGGATTATCCAGATAGTGAAGAAATGCAAAAGCTCCTTCAGGAGCTTAAGGATAAAATGCTAGAGATTTAAGTTTATCAGCCTTGACTAGTATAATGGAATGAAGTTAAGACTAGGTCACAGAGTGTTTATAATAGATAATAATGGTTATATACAGATATCGAAAACCATTAAAATGTTATAATTTCTAAAAAGTATTGGAACCATAGAACTGTGATGTTGGAGTCGGCTTCAAGATTTAAATATCCTGAATGTCATGTAAGGGAGATTATATGTCTAAGGTAGCGGTAATAATGTGTACAAGCTATGATTATTCCGAAGTAAAGAAGGCTGTTGAACGAGGTTTAAATCTCATCGGGGGGCCGTTGGCTTTTGTTAAACCGGGAGATAATATCCTTTTGAAGCCTAATTTATTGACTGGTGATCCTCCGGAGAAGTGTGTGACCACTCATCCCACGGTGTTCAAGGCAGTGGGGGAGATTCTAAAGGAAGTCGGAGCTAATCTTAGTTATGGCGATTCGCCTGGTTTCGGCAGCCCTGAGTCGGCAGCCAGAAAGGCTGGGATCGCTCAAGCGGCTGTCGAGCTACAAATAGAATTAGCTGATTTTCGCAATGGGGAGGAAGTCTTTTTCGAAGCCGGGGTTCAGAATAAAAAATTTGTCATTGCCAAGGGCGCACTAGCCAGCGATGGAATCGTGAGCCTGCCTAAGCTGAAAACCCATGCTTTGACCCGCATGACCGGCAGCATCAAGAACCAGTTTGGATGCGTACCAGGGGTGTTAAAAGGCGAGTATCATGTTAAGCTGCCTGATTTGAATAACTTTGCCCAAATGCTGGTTGACTTGAACAGCTTTTTGAAGCCTCGCTTATTTGTAATGGATGGTATTATGGCCATGGAAGGCAACGGACCTAGAGGCGGAAAACCTCGCCAGATGAATGTATTATTATTTTCCAGTGATCCGGTGGCTTTGGATGCCACGGTTTGCAAGATGGTCGGTTTGAACCCGCAATCTATACCCACCCTGGAACTAGGGATGAAATCGGGTATTGGCACTTATTTGGAGAATGAGATTGAACTCTTAGGTGATGATTTAAGCAAATTTCTTATATCTAATTTTGATGTCAAAAAAGAGTCTGCCCCTCCTCCCTGGAAAATCCCCGGCCTGCTTACGAATATATTAGTACCCAAGCCTTTCATTATAGAGGAGGGCTGCGTGATGTGCGGGGTATGTGTTAATATGTGCCCTGTCACTCCCAAAGTCCTTGATTGGGATAATGACGATAAGACCAAGCCGCCGGTCTATGACTACAATCGCTGCATTAGGTGCTACTGTTGTCAGGAGCTGTGTCCGGAAAGCACAATAGTTGTGAAGGTTCCTCTCTTGAGAAGGGTACTGGATAGGATGAAACGATGAGGGTTTGTACCCCATACACACACTCGGATCGCTTTTTTAAAAAATAATATGTGGCATAGTTAACCCTCCTTTTTAAATATAATGCTGAAAGGGAGGGATTTTCGTTGATTATTAAGATTCATAAACATAGGTTCGTATTTGCGTTGCTGTCTATGGTGTTCTTGTTTATCGCGGTTTTGCTGATTTATAAATATAATGCTAGTAAAACCGATAATACTCCTCAGTCAGATAATATCACCCTGGTTGGGGCTTTTTTGACATGGGATGAAGTAAAGGGTGCTTTCCCCAAGAATGCTGAAGTTACTGTCATTGATGTTGATTCCCAGTTATCATTCCGGGTTCAGAGAAGGGGCGGGTCTAAACATGCTGATGTCCAGCCATTAACAGCTGCTGATAGTGCAATTATGAAGAAGATATATAATGGCCAATGGACCTGGAAAAGGAAGGCTGTCGTAGTGAAACTGGACAACGGACAAATGATCGCCGCTTCTATGAACGGAATGCCCCATGGTCAGGGTGCCATAAGCGATAACGATTTTAACGGTCATTTCTGTATTCATTTCAGGAATAGTAAAACCCACGGTAGCAGTAAAGTGGATTTGGCTCACCAGCTAATGATATGGAAAGCTGCCAACGTACTAGATCAACAATTAGCTTTGTTAAAACCGCAAGAGATAGTTGCCGTTTTTATTACCGCAATTGACCAAAATGATATGAAAATAGCTGCAAAATTAATTGATTCGACAAATAGTATTGAACCCTTGTTAAGTAAATTGGAATCTATAAACAGTATTAAGGCTGACAAAATTAATAAGGCTGAAGGCAACAGATTTAAGTTGGATTTACGAGTTGTTTTTAGAGATTCTAATAATGAAATCCGCAAGAGCATAGTTATTAATACGGTTGAGAAGGAAGTGTATTGGAAAATTGAAGCACAATCATTGACTGATTTGCTAGATGAAAATGTCCGAACTGAATTACAGCCAACCAGTGTTGTGACAATGGAAGAAGATTGGGACTAATGTGTGGAAAAGAAAGGAGTTCTTTTTGCTTTTAGCTTAATTGTTAACCTTTTATGAGAATGTGTTATGTGTGTTATGGGGACCATCCCCATAACACCCGTCATTAATTACGACCAGATCACTGACCCTGACCGGAAGACTGTCCTTGAGCAGAAGGCTGACTACTAAGCTTTTCCTCTAAGCTTTTAAGGTTAGTCATAGCAATTTCGCCTTTGATCATGACTAGTTCCACTTGTTTGCTTTTGATGGCCTGTTCCAGATCTAAGACTGCAAATTCAGTGCGGTTTAATATTTTGGGATCAGACTCTTTGGCCTGGGCACTTAAATAAACCCAACGCTCTTTCATTTTTGAAGCATGTTCCTCAGCCGCTGTCCAGTTCTTACGGCTGGCTTCGAAAATAGAGGCCATAATTTCATATTTTACCTGATAGAATTCTGCCGGTACTGATGAAGTGAATATCTGAGTCAGATCGGCATAATTCTTATAAAGCATCAGTGCTGAAGCCAGACTTTCTTCCATTTTCTGCTTGCTTACATCCTGGGTAAGCTGTTCCAGAGCCTTGGAGAATTGATTGCGTGAATCGATACTCATACCTGCTGCAACGGCTTCAGGCATCAAATTATTCCAGTTAGTGTGAATAGTTTTCAAGCTGCTAAATTCTTTTTGCCAATCTGTAGCCTGCTTTTGGGATTGTCCAGTCTGAGCTTGCCCACTTTGGGTTTGAGTACCTTGAGTTTGACCACTCTGTGACTGTCCACCCTGGGTTTGAGTACCTTGAGTTTGACCACTCTGTGACTGTCCACCCTGGGTTTGAGTACCTTGAGTTTGACCACTCTGAGACTGCCCGCCCTGGGTTTGAGCACCTTGAGACTGACTACTCTGAGACTGACCGCCCTGGGTTTGAGCACCTTGAGACTGAGCACCCTGCGACTGCCCACCTTGGGTTTGAGCACCTTGAGATTGTCCAGTCTGAGCTTGCCCGCCCTGGTTTTGAGTGCCTTGAGTTTGGCCATTCTGCGACTGCCCGCCTTGAGCTTGCCCACCCTGAGATTTTCCCTGAGGATTTAACTGAATATTTTGCTGCATGGCAGGCATCTTTTGCAATTTGAATTTTTTATCAAGTTCTGTTATTAACATATCCAATTCTGTTGCCATGCTTTTTAATTCAGTTGGTGCTTTAGGTTTCTGCCCCACAGAAGTTGATGGCTTTTTCTCCGCTGAACTTTTGGAGGAACATCCTACCAGAGATATCATAGAGATTATTAGAATGAAGACGACAATATTTCGCGATTTTATCATGACATTTCACCTCAAGTTTCAAAACTCTTATAATTAATTTTGTCCAGAACTGTAGCTAATAATACTAAAATATTAAGTGAGCGTTTGAGATCATCCCCATGACAACATACATTAGAGTATAAATTTTAGCAGGGTTTTATCATTATCTTGCGTTAATATAAATGTACGGGAAAGGAGGTGGTTAAGGTTTGGAATGATGATGAATGGATTCAGCGTTTTCAGGTCGGCGATACTCAAGCATTTGAAGCTATTATTGATCAATATAAGGCTTATGTATTTGCTATCGTTCTTCGTTTCGTAAAAGACCCTGAGGATGTCCAGGATATTGCCCAGGATGTATTTATCCAACTTTACCGCTCTTTGCCCGATTACCAACCTGACCACCTAAAAGCCTGGATTGGCAAAATATCAGCTAATAAGGCTATTGATTGGAAGCGAAGACAGGCAAAATACGAATTAGAGGATGGGGAAATAGACCTAGCCAATCTAGCCGATAAACGATGGGCAAGTCCTGACCAAGTGCTTATTCAACAAGAACGAGAATTAAACATTAGAGATTTATATAGTACTTTACCGTCCCGATACAGCACAATTGTTATTAAATACCATTTCGAGGAGAAGTCGTACCAGCAGATAGCCAGGGAGGAAGGAATTAGTGTAAAAACCGTAGAATCACGCCTTTATCGTGCCCGGAAGCTAATGAGAGATCGGTGGAAGGAGGGAAAGAATGAAGCATTTTGACGTGCAGGAATGGTTGCTTTTCTATCAGGGTGAAGAAGGTAAAGAAAATGAGCACCTGATGGAAGAACACCTGGTCGTTTGTGAGGAGTGTATGCAGATATTTTTAGCTAGAATAGATGAAATAGAAATCAGTCGTGCCAGGGCTATCATTCCACCTGACTTCACAACTCGAACTATAGAGCTGGTTCAAGAACAGAGGGAAAGGCTTAAATATTTAAAACAAACTGGTCAACCCTACCAACATAGAGAGCGTTGGAGAAGAAAACTGTTTTCCTATTATGTGGCTGCGGCTTCGGTTACCTTGATGTTGATGGGCGGAGGGGCATTCCAATCAGCTATCCATCAAGCACCGAATATATCTATACCTTATTCCTTGGAAGTGCCGAATAAAAAGCACAATTTCATTTTCACCTGGCCTACTCAACTCAGAGAAAAAACTACGGGTTGGATAGGATCAATAGAACTGAAAAATCATAAGGAGGTTAAATAATGAAGAAAAAAAGTAAGTTCTTGGTGTTTATCCTATCTCCTATTCCTGGGCTCAGTCATCTTTATCTAGGGTGGAGTAAAAGGGCACTGACATTTTTCATAATATTTCTAGGGCTTTGCGCGGGTGGAATTATTTTGGGTAATATGGGTTTTGTGATGGGGGAGATGGTAGCGGCAATAACATTTTTTGCACTAGCCTTGATCTGGTTTATGGCTCTTTCAGAAGCTCTTAGTTTGGTAGGGCAGGAGAAATCCAGGGATGATGCTGAAAACGGAGTCCTTGAGGATAGCTTGAGCGAGCAGGGCATATTTTCTTTCAGTAGCCGCAAAATGATTGCGATCGCTTTCTCAGTGATACCTGGAGCAGGTCATATGTACCTGGGTTTGCTGAAGCAAGGAGCCCAGTTGATGGCTAGTTTTTTCTTAATCATGTTGATAAGTAACTGGCTGCAATTAGAATTATTGGCCTTCATAGTTCCTGTAATATGGTTCTACAGTATGTTCGATGTTTACCATTTGCTGGAAGAAGAAGAGCTGAGACTGGATGCGTCTATCCTTTTTGACTGGTTTTCCAAGCATCCTAGCTGGGTGGGATGGGGCTTGATTATACTTGGGCTTTTAACCATTATGCAGCGCATCGTTAGCCCGCTGCTGGTGACGCTATTAACTCCAGTTTTAAGAAATTATATCGAAACCAGCTTGGTGGCATTGATCTTAATTTTCGGTGGAATAAAACTTCTGCTGGGAAGTAAAACCAAAGATAAAGGGGAGGAATTATAATGCGGCAATGGCGGGTAGGTACTGTTTCCATGGGGTTACTGCTGCTGTTTAGCGGTATCGGTCTATTATATGCCCAGTTCAATCAGCTTACTGTTGCTTATGTAGCCATGAAATGGTGGCCGGCATTATTTGTGGTAATAGGAATTGAGGTACTGGTACAAACCTATCTTAATAAAAACCCAGAGAGCAAAATCAAATATGATTTATTTAGCATTTTCATCATTTTCCTGATCGTTCTGACTGGTCTGGGGATTCAGGCTGCCAGTGAAGTAGGTCTGGTAAAATACGCTCAGAATATGATAAGTATGCAGAATTATTCTTTACAAAGTCCCGCTACAGAGATTCCGGTGGACAAGCAAATTCAGAGAATTGTAATTGAAGCAGCCAGCAATACATCAGTGAAGATTCACACTGCTCCATCCAATTCTATTCTATATTATGGTACAGCCTTACTACGTGCTCAGTCCCAAGAGGAAGCTCAAAATCTTTTGCAACAAAAGGCAGAGGTTAAAACTCATTTGGCAGGTAACACCTTGTACCTCAGTCTAAATCTTTCGGGTTATGACCGGCTTTATCAAGGTGGTTACAGCCTGATTTTACCGGAAGGATTGCCAGTAGAGATAGATCGCGATGATGCACCCCTGCAGTTTTTAGCTGGGAATATCAATAGCGACTGGGTGATCCAGGGAAATGGGAGGACCGAAATCAGTCTGCCTGCTCAGTCGGACCTTCTGATAACAGCCTTATATACGAATCCAAGCTCTCTTAAAGGAAACATTAATTGGATCAAATCAAATAGTGAGCCGTTACCGTTGAAGCTCGAGGTAAATAGCAAAGAGATGCAAGCCCAGGTCAAAGGGCAGGGGAAGTTGGAGATTAGTGATAGTAAATCCGAGAATACTAAGGCTCAAGCTACACTCGGCAATGGAAGCCACAAGCTAACGATTATTAGCCGGGATGAAATAACGATTAACCAGTTGCCTTAAACTTAAAGTCGTGGATTTGCATTTTTTACCCAACAGAAGGTTTGTGAAATTGGTCAATTCAAGAAACTAAATCAAGGTAAATAATAAAAACCAAAGTAAAAGGGCCAGCATCCTCACTTTTGTGATTTGCCAGCCCTTTTACTTTGGGGATGTACTGTACAATTCAGTACGCCCTCCTTCTTTTAGTCACCCTAACAAACCATTCCCCCTAAATATGACCTGTGGCCGGTGGCTTGAGAACTGAGTCTCTATTTGCCATTGGGTTGGGGGTTTACCGTTTCCATTCTAGTTTTTACATCCTGTCCTCTTATCTCGTGGATAAGACTTCATTTCATAAAGCTCTTCGCTGGGTTTGAAAAATCTGGCTTAGAGCTAAATCTCTCTCGCTACCAGCCTAGAATGGTTTAGGGTGCTTACCAGTACTTTAGGCTGAGCCTATTTCCTAGTAATTTCATTGTAAGGGGTGATATAGACAATAGCAAGGATTTTTCCTGCTCGTGATTGTTATCATTTTCTCGAAGAGATGTTATGGGATTTGTCATGGGGACGGTGCTTTTAACAACCCTGCTGCGTTAAGGAGCGTGTTAAACGGACCATCTTCATAACATACACCATAACACAAAACCCACGCCATCAGTAGGTGCTTAAATATGGTAAAAAAGGTATAATAAAGACCAAAGTTAGGGGGTAAATTATGGCCATAAATACCAGTCACATAAGATAGATAAATAAACCATGGGAGATGACAAGAGGGGTTAGGGTACGGCCTTTTTGACACACTCTGGGACGTTCACGAGTGTATCAAAAGGACCGTAACCATAATATGTATGGTAAAGTACGTATTTGAACTATGGGATTTAATCGGAGGGCAAGACACCTATGCAATCGTTTTTAAAATATTGGAGCTCTACATTATCTAATGTAGGTCTGGCCAATCTTTTTATCGTTTATATGGTTTGGAGCAGTACCTATCTGGCTATCCGCGTGGGTTTGGCAGAAGGCAGTGGACTATCACCATTAGCGATGGGAACGATAAGGTTGTTACTGGCCGGAATGATTCTTTTGGGATATGCTGCTGTCAGAGGGCATAGAATAAGAGTTACTCGCCCAGAGCTGTTTTTCCTGATTATTAGCAGTATTTTATTATGGGTATTATGCAGTATGCTCGTGATGTGGGCTGAGCAACGGGCAGATTCTGGTTTCGCAGCCCTGGTAGTGTCAACCAGTCCGATTATGGTTGCATTCCTGGATTCTTTACTTTTGCAGCGTACTCCTTCCAAGCTTTTGCTAGGCTCGTTGTTATTTAGCTTTTGCGGTCTGGGATTATTAATGGCTCCTTCCTTGTGGCGGGGTAACTCAACTGACTTTGTGGCCGGGGTGGCTCTTTTAATGTGTGCATTAAGCTGGTCAATCGGTACAGTTTACCAATCACGCAACCCAATTGACCTTCCAGTTACAGTCATTTCTGGCTTTCAACACCTTATCGGAGGCAGCATATTTGGATTACTAATGTTGGTCTTTCAAGAACCTTGGCCTCATCCTACAGGTCAGGCTTGGATGGCGCTATTATACCTGATTTTATTTGGTTCGGTACTGGCTTTTACTGCTTTTATTAATGCCTTAAAACTTTTACCCATAAATATTGCTATGACTTATGCTTATGTTAATCCAGTTCTAGCCCTATTTTTGGGCTGGTGGCTTTTAGATGAACAGATTACGGCCTGGACCTTAATGGGGGCTGCAATGGTAATACTAGGGGTCGTTGGGGTATTCAAGGATCGCTTGCATATATCGCGGAAACAGGGAGAAGTATTACAGGGGGAGACTTAGTGCACTGCCAAAACCTCCATCCTTCTTAAAAGAATAGGCGGTCGGGATAGAACCAGACCGCCTATTTAAAAATTACTCAGTGCAGTTTTAATCAGTCAGCTTCCTTAAACTCAGCAAACCATTTGGCGTTATGATGCGCACTTATTTCAGCATCAATATAACCATCCAGCATCTCTTTATTCAGGGACAGCCAGCCGATAGCCGATACCTGGCTCGGTCAATATGTATGTAGGTTGGGTGGGATTGGGTTCAATTTTCCTGCGCAGTTGTCTAATGAAAATTCTCAAATAGTGGTTTTGATTCTGGCATTCCTTCCCCCAAACAGTTGTTAAAAGGTGGCGATGAGTCAATACTTTTCCTGCATTTATCGCTAGGTGTTTAAGGATTTCATATTCGATGGGGGTGAGTTTTATTTGTTTCTCATCTATGCTAACGTGGCGATGGGCCAGGTCGATGGTCAGGCTTCCTAAAACCAGAATTGGTTCATCGTTCCCAATGAGCTGATGGCGTAACGCTACCCGGATGCGCGCAATAAGTTCGCCCATGCTGAAGGGTTTGGTCACGTAATCGTCGGCGCCTTCTTCAAGGGCCTGAATCTTATCCTGTTCACGTTCGCGGACTGAAAGAATGATAACAGGAACCTTTGTCCACTCGCGGAGTCGGCGTATCACCTCCAGCCCATCCAGGTCAGGTAAGCTCATATCCAGAACAATCAGATCAGGATGAAATATCGCAGTCTGAGAAAGCCCTTCTTGCCCATTAGCGGTCTCACAGATATCATACCCGTAAGCAGTCAAGGCAACTTTTAATAACCGACGGATTTCTATTTCATCATCAATTACTAGAATACGGGCTCCCTTAATCGGCAAAGTCATCACCTTCTTTCTCACTGAGTAACGGAACGGAAGGCGGTTCCTTCCAGGGTAAAGTAAAAATAAACAGTTCGCCGCCACCAGGTCTGTTTTCAGCCCAAATCCTGCCATTGTGAGCCTCAATAATACCCTTGCAGATAGAGAGTCCCAATCCGGTTCCGCTTACATAACCAGGGGAATGCATACGATAAAATTTATCGAATACTTTATCCTCGTGTTCGGGAGGAAGACCTTTCCCCTTATCAGCCACGGTAATCTGAATTTCACTGTCTATCCTTTCAACTGTGATGCTTATCTCACTTACGGGAGGGGAATACTTAACAGCATTATCCAGAAGGTTAGTAAATACTTGTTCGATCAATGCGCTATCAGCCTCAACCAGCGGCAGGTCTGGAGGGATGTTGATCTTGAGCGGCCGTTGATCCCACAATCCCTCATATTGCCTTAGAACTATACCAATGATGTCCTGTATGTCGTACCATTCACGGTGCAGTTTTATTAGACCGCTTTCCAGGCGGGCCATATCCAACAGGTTGCTAACCAGCCGATTCATTCTTAGGGCACCCTGTTTAATGTTCTGCAAAAGAGACCGGTGCTGGTCGGGGGTGTAGATGCCATTTCCATCCAGGAGGCTGGTTACCGCTCCGATTATTGAGGACAACGGGGTTCTCAGATCATGGGAGATGGAATTGTACAGGGTGGTAGATAGCCTTTCGCTCTCCTCCAGGTTGCGTATCTTCTGGGCTTCGCCGGCCAGTTTCAATCTTCCGATGGCTAAGGCCGCCAGGCCAGCCAGGGCTTCCAGGAGATTTTTTTGTTCAGGCAACAGGTACTTCTCTTGCTGGCTTAGTTCGGTACCCAGTACTCCCATAACTTCCCCTTCAGTCTTGAGGGGAAGATAAACGCCGGAGGCACCTGGCAGGGTTTCGGTGCCTGCTCCAGCCAGTTGACCATGTTGATACACCCATACCGCCACGGCCCGTTCATTACTATCCACTACCAGATTGCCCATAGGATTACTGGCCGAACGTATTGCCAGGCCACCATCGGATTCGGGCAGCAAGATAGTAGTATCACCGCCAATGGTCTGGGCAACTTGATCCACAACCTTTTTAAGTAATTCATCAAGCTCAGTTACTGCAGCAAGTTCACGGCTAAGGTTATAGAGAGCCCGGGTGCGAGTTTCACGTTTTCTGGATTCCTCAGCCTGGAAGCGAAGCCTGTTAGCCATAGTGCCGGTAATGGTAGCAACCAACAAAAACACACCAAAGCTGAGTAGATAGCGGAGATCATATACCGTCAACCTAAAAACTGGGGGAACAAAAAAGAAATCGAAGGCCAGAACCCCGGTAAGAGCCGCGAAGATGGAAGGTGCCAATCCCAGCCGAGCCGCGGCGAATAGTACCGGCAGGAGATATAGCATGGCCAGATTCGTCAAATCTATAGCGTTGCCGGCGACTTTACCCAGTGCTGTAATTAATAGGACTTGTACAAAGACCTTCAGGTAGGAAAGCATATCTATTTCTTTACCGGAGCTAGGGATTGGTATAGAGTGAGCTTCTGGTTCGGATGTTCCAGGGATTACGTGCACACTGACACCTTTACTTCCGCGAATAATCTTATCTACTACTGATCCCTCTAGAAATTCCTTCCAGCGAGAACGCAAAGGCATGCCCAGTACAATCTGGGTAACATTATGCTTGCGGGCCAGCTCCAAAATCTCTTTAGCAACGTTTTCACCATTTAGAACAATTAATTTGGCTCTCAGTTCCTCTGCCAAGCGCAGGTTAACCGAGAGGTTATTCCTGGACTTGGCGGTCTTGGGGGAATTGCCTGGGGTTTCTACGTAGGTTACCAGCATTTCCGCCTTCAAGTTGGAGGCCATACGTTTAGCCACCCGCAGCACTTTGGTCCCAAAAGGACTTCCGCTGATGCAGGCTAGAACTCTCTCGCCAGCTGGCCAGGGAGTATCTATTCCATGTTTACTTCGGTAATCGTCCAATTGCTGATCTACCCTCTGGGCAGTTTGTCGCAAGGCAAGTTCACGAAGTGCATTGATGTTGCCGGGGCGGAAAAAATTATTGAGGGCATTTCCAGCAAGCTGGGGAAGATAGACTTTTCCGTCTTTAAGACGCTGAATCAACTCCTCGGGGGGAATATCCACCAGTTGAATTTGATCAGCTCGTTCTATTATTTGGTCGGGAACTGTCTCTCTAACCCTTACGCCAGTGATTTGAGCTACAATATCATTTAAACTCTCTAAATGTTGAATGTTTAAGGTGGTATAAACATCGATGCCAGCCCCCAGTAGTTCTTCTACATCTTGATAACGTCTAGGATGCCGGGATCCAGGTACTGTTGTATGAGCCAGCTCATCTACCAAGACTAACTGGGGATGGCGGTTGAGTATGGCGTCCAGATCCATTTCTTCGAAGGTTTTGTCCCGGTATATTACCTTCCGTGAGGGGATTCCCGGCAGCCCCTCCAGCAGAGCCCCCGTTTCTTTTCGCCCATGAGTCTCTACCCAGCCGATAACTAAATCTATACCCTCGCTCTGGCGCTCGTGAGCTGCTTCCAACATGGCATAGGTCTTACCGACTCCTGCCACAGCACCCAGGAAAAGCGTAAGCTTGCCCTGGGCTTCTTTCTGTATTTGCACTAGAAGTTCGTCAGGATTACGTCTCTTCTCCCGTTCCATGGCGTCTCCTTTCTACCTAGAAAGTATAGTGCTTTCAAGGAAAGTAAAAGAATGTATGATTTTAATAATGTCGGTAGTCAACCCCGGTTTCTTTTTTATATTCTCCGGATATATATCAAAAATATTAAAAACATAGGCCTTGTTATTCCGTAGAAAGCTCTTTTGAATCTGATATCTCTCCAAATCCTGGGCAGGTTTGTATAAAAGGATTTCTGTTACAGTGTGAAAATCTTTGCACACATCCACATCATAGTCTAAGGTTTCTATTTCGTGAGTTTTCCATTTATTCAAGCGTTTTTGTGTATAGCTTATTATATCTATATCGCCAACATTTTCTACAACTATACTAATTTTGGGCAATAAAATACCGGCATTTTCAGAAACAATGATGGTAGCAGCATAAATGCTCAACGGCCACCCCAATTGGCTCATGACGGTGTGCTCCAGTCCCCGGTCTTTAACCCAGCCATCAGGCCATGAGACTTTATATCTCATGGCCTGATTTATACAGGAACGCTTGGTTTCTTCGAAATGATGCGTCTTTCCGGTACTACCGGGTACCACAATGGTTGCTCCATATCTCTTCAGACCTTCATAAATGTTAGCTATGGAATCCGGTATGAAAAACATAATTACTCCTCCTCCCCTGCATTAACATCATATTGGGCTACACTTTTACGGCGTCATCGACGCATCCAGGGCCAGGTTAAGTTTCAGCACATTAACCCGTGGTTCACCTAAAATACCCAGTTCCCGGTTTTCGATATTAGTTTCGACCAAATCTCGTACTTGTTGCTCGGGTAGATTTCTAGTCCGGGCTACCCGCTCTACCTGCAGAAGAGCTGATGCTGGCGAGATATGAGGATCAAGTCCGCTTCCCGAAGCGGTCACCAGGTCAGCAGGTACCAGGGAACCTGCTGGGAGACCGTTATCTGATCGTAGCTCTTCCGCTCGCTCAGTGATACTCTCTATGAGCTTTTTATTAGTTGGCCCCAGGTTAGATCCGCTGGAGCTGGTGGCGTCATAGCCATCTGCCCCGGCTGCGGAGGGGCGACCATGAAAATAACCCGGATCAGAGAAATTCTGGCCAATCAAGGATGAGCCTAATGGTTGGCCATTTTTATAAATCAGTGATCCATTGGCCTGACGGGGAAAAAGCAGCAGGGAAATCCCGGTCACCGCTAAAGGGTAAACGATACCTAAAAGCAAGGTGAAAGTGATTAATATGATTGTCGCTTTACTAATCTGTTTCCACATAAATACATCTACCTCCTATTAAGCTAGTCCTAAAACAACCAGGATTATGTCGATCAATTTGATACCCAGGAAGGGAATGATTAAACCACCTACACCGTAGATGAAGATATTACGCCTTAAAATGACGTTTGCTCCTAGAGGACGATAGGTAATACCTTTCAATGCCAGGGGAACCAGGGCCACAATAATCAGAGCATTGAATATAACTGCGGAAAGTATGGCGCTCTGAGGTGTAGCCAATCCCATAATATTCAGTAAATTCAACTCCGGATAGGTAGCGGCAAAAAGAGCCGGTATTATAGCGAAATATTTGGCTACATCATTGGCTATGCTGAAAGTGGTCAGGGATCCCCGGGTCATCAATAGCTGCTTGCCTATTTCAACTACACTGATCAACTTGGTGGGGTTGCTGTCCAGGTCTACCATATTCCCGGCTTCTTTGGCTGCCTGAGTACCGCTGTTCATGGCCACCCCCACATCAGCCTGGGCTAAAGCCGGCGCATCATTAGTTCCGTCACCGGTCATGGCCACCAGATGCCCTTGATCCTGATAATCACGGATTAATTTGAGCTTGGTCTCGGGGTTAGCCTCCGCCAGGAAATCATCCACCCCGGCCTCGGCAGCAATGGCAGCAGCCGTAAGTGGATTATCACCGGTAATCATGATGGTTTTAATACCCATACGCCGCAATTCGGCAAACCGTTCCTTTATACCACCTTTCACCACATCTTTGAGGTATATTACACCCAGGGCCCGCCCGCTGTCTGTTACCACCAGGGGCGTGCCGCCCTGTTTAGCAATGTTAGTGGTGACAGTTTTTATCTCATCAGGCAGGGTTTGATTTTGGCCCTGCAGGTAATTTTCAATGGCCTCGGCTGCCCCCTTGCGAATTTCCCGGCCCTCCATATCCACCCCGCTCATGCGGGTATAAGCGCTGAAGGGAACAAAAGTGACACCCAGACTGCCAAGATCACGCTGCCGCAAGTTATATTCATTTTTAGCCAGAACCACAATACTACGCCCTTCCGGGGTTTCGTCCGCCAGAGATGATAACTGGGCGGCATCAGCCAGGGTTTCTATGGACACACCGGGTGCCGGAATAAATTCAGTAGCCATGCGGTTGCCCAGAGTAATGGTCCCAGTCTTATCCAGGAGGAGAATGTCAACATCTCCGGCTGCCTCCACGGCTCGTCCTGACATGGCCAGCATGTTGCGCTTCAGCATACGATCCATACCGGCGATGCCAATGGCGCTCAACAACCCTCCAATGGTAGTAGGGATCAAGCATACCAGCAAAGCTATAAGTACTGGGATTGAAGCCTGAGCGCCAGAATACATGGCGAAGGGCTCCAATGTTGCTACTGCCAACAGGAAGATGAGAGTCAACCCCACCAAGAGAATGGTAAGCGCTATCTCGTTCGGGGTTTTTTGTCTTTTGGCCGCTTCTACCAGGTGAATCATACGATCTAAAAAAGTCTCGCCCGGATCAGCCGTGATACGTACCTTAATCCAATCCGACAGCAGCTTGGTGCCGCCGGTAACAGAGCTTCGGTCCTCGCCTGACTCCCGGATAACCGGGGCGGATTCTCCGGTAATAGCGCTTTCATCTACCGAGGCGATTCCTTCGATGACTACACCATCACCGGGAATAATATCGCCCGCCTCCACCAGCACTATATCCCCTTTGCGCAAATTAGCAGCGGAAATATTGTCTGTCTTTCCTCCGTTTACCTTTTTGGCTACAGTCTCACTACGGGTATTGCGCAGAGCTGCGGCCTGGGCTTTGCCCCGGCCTTCGGCCAGAGATTCAGCAAAGTTGGCAAATAGAACCGTTATCCAGAGCCACACTGCGAGCTGAATATTAAGTGCCAGGTGGTCATGAGTTCCGATGGACAGATCCCGGCAAACGAAATAGGTGATTAAAACCGCGCCTATTTCCACCACGAACATAACCGGGTTGTGCCATAATATGCGGGGATCCAGTTTGCGAAAAGAATCTTTAACAGCCTGCCACACAAGGGCAGAATTATAGGTTTTTGCCATCATTTACACGTCCCTCCTAAAAAGTCTTTCCGGTCAGCATTAATAGATGTTCAACGATTGGACCCAGGGCCAGAGCCGGAAAAAAGGTCAAGGCGCCTACAATCAGAATTGTAGCGATTAACAGGAGGGGAAAGAGTACTCCTGTAGTCTGGAAAGTGCCAGGTCCTGCCGGAGCCACTTTTTTTCCTACCATACTGCCGGCCAGAGCCAGTACGGGCACTATTATTCCAAAACGGCCGATAATCATAGCCAGCCCCAATGAAACGTTATAAAAGACAGTGTTGGCGCTCAAACCGGCAAAAGCACTGCCGTTGTTGCCAACCGCTGAAGTAAAAGCGTAGAGAATCTCACTCAGACCGTGAGGGCCTGGATTTAAGACTGATGAAACACCTACCTGAGTTACTGCCGCCGTCCCGGCCCCCAGCAAAATGGCCGCGGCAGGAATAATGATTGCCAAGGTTGCCATTTGGGTTTCCCGGGCTTCGATTTTTTTACCTAAATATTCCGGGGTGCGGCCTACCATTAAACCGATTATGAACACAGTAAGAATAACATACATTAAAATGCCATATAGTCCTGCTCCTACACCACCGAAAACTACCTCTCCGAGCATAATCAGGAATAGCGGCACCAGCCCCCCCAAGGGAGTCAAGCTGTCGTGCATGTTATTGACCGCGCCGCAAGATACGGCGGTGGTCGCAGTAGTAAAGAGGGAAGAGTCGGCAATCCCGAACCGAACCTCCTTGCCTTCCATAGAAGTAGGGCTGCTGACTCCCAGAGCCTGCACCTGGGGATTACCAAATGTTTCGCTGGTATAGAAGGCTCCCAGGCTTAATGTGAATAATATCAGTATAGCTGCCAGTATGGACCGTCCTTGAGGTGCGTCTTTTACCATCCGACCGAAGGTAAAGACAAATGCAGTCGGAATGATCATTATGGCCAGTATCTCTAAAAGATTAACAAAAGATGTAGGATTTTCAAAGGGATGCGCGGAATTGGCATTAAAAAAGCCCCCACCGTTGGTGCCCAGCATCTTTATAATTTCCTGAGAGGCCACCGGCCCCATAGCCAGAGTCTGCTTACCGCCTTCCAGGGTACTTACTGTCAGGTAGGCACTCAGATTCTGAATTACTCCCTGGGAAACTAGTACGAAGGCAAAAACCAGGGAGATGGGGAGTAATATCCGCAAAGTGGAGCGGGTCAAGTCAACCCAAAAATTACCCAGAGTCTTGCTCTGACGCCTAATTAACCCCCGAATCAATGCAACAGCCACTGCCATCCCGGTGGCGGCGCAAACGAAATTCTGCACAGTCAGACCGGCCATCTGGGTAAAATAGCTCATGGTGGATTCTCCGCCGTAGGACTGCCAGTTGGTATTGGTAATGAAACTGGCCGCGGTGTTGAAAGCCAGATCCCATTTAACCGCCCCAAAATTCTGAGGATTTAAAGGCAGATGGCCCTGAGCCAATTGCAGGAGGAACAATAAAACCATGCCTAAAAAATTAAAGAGTAAAAGCCCTCCGGTATATTCCTTCCAACCCATCTCCCGGTCTGAATCGATTCCTGATATCCGGTAAATGAATTTTTCCAGTGGGCTAATAACCCTATCCAGTAGAGTGGATTTGCCAGTAAAAACCTTTTCCATATAGGCTCCCAAAGGCCAAGCTAAACCAATAAGCAAAACAATAAATAGGACCATTTTAAAAATATCAATGGCAGACATCCAAGCACCTCCGCTTTCATTAAGAAGTTGGTAAAAAGACAGACAGCTATTAAGTCTTATTAAAATTAAGGACCTTTAATCATAAAGTGTCCGCCTTAAACAGTGCGTAAACCAGATAAACAAACAGCAATACGGTAACTACCCCGCCCAGTGCAAGATCCACCATCTTCCAACCTCCTTTACCGAATAGTCGTTGTTACATCGAGTATTGATATCTAAATGAGACCAACCTGGGGTTTTAATCTCATTAATAATATTATCTTGTTGTGATTACACCTTTATACCGATGCAACTATTAATACCCAGACGAAACGCCTGTATATCAAGATCATCATAATTCAAATCTGTATCAAATTGGTGTTAATTAAGTTGGGTGAGGTGTAAAAATGCTGTAAAGAGGGTTGAACTCCTAGCAGGCTGTAAACATTAAGGAGAGGTTTAAGAGGAAAAATATATCGAGGTACAATGTCAGTTGTTAGGTTGCTGACCAGCAAAGCTATTATTGACATATGACCATAAATATAATAAACTAATTCTTAGCCAGTGAGCATATGACCATAATCTAAAGAACTAAGAAAAGGGGGATTTTTGTGGCTAATAATGGAATGAAAATAAAGTTGCCTGAATCTGGGGAAGAACAGAACTTGGTGGGTTCCCTCAATAATATCAAGCATGTAATAGCGGTGATGAGCGGCAAGGGTGGAGTGGGTAAATCCACAGTAACCGCCTTGATAGCCAGTACTCTTGTCAAGTCTGGTTTTCGGGTTGGAATACTGGACGCTGATATCACGGGTCCCAGCCAGCCGCGGGCTTTTGGTATTAAGAGCCAGGGTTTAACTGGCAGCATGTTTGGAATTACCCCTATAGAAACCAGAAGCGGAATAAAGATGATATCCACTAATTTCATGCTGAAGGAAGAAGATGACCCGGTAGTGTGGAGAGGCCCATTGTTGGCGGGGGCGGTTAAGCAGTTCTGGGAAGAAACTGCCTGGCAGGACCTGGATTATATGGTGGTAGACCTTCCTCCCGGCACGGGTGATGTGCCATTAACCGTGCTGCAGACCTTGCCGGTTGATGGTCTGGTTATTGTTTCTTCCCCTCAGGACTTGGCCTATATGGTAGTGAAGAAAGCAGTAAAAATGGCTAATCAAATGCAGAAACCTATTTTTGGTTTGATAGAAAACATGAGTGAGCTTATATGCAACCACTGTGGTGAAGCGATGAAAATATTTGGTGAGAGTCAAGGCGAATCGGTGTCCCAAAAGATGGGGATAGATTTTCTAGGCAGCTTACCATGGGATACCCGCTTAAACCAGTTGGTTGACAAGGGTCAAGTGGAAGAATACTATTCAGCAGCAATGGCTGCCATCGTGGAGAAAATAATTCTTAAGACGGAATAATATCAGGTGAGCATCAGGGTTTATTTATGATAGCGAGGGAGAGGGACAAGGCAAGAACCGTCCCTACTTGCTATTGGGAGGAGGAAGACTATGGCCAGAGAACCTAAATGCCGACGGGTGGAGTTTATCCCGAAGGTTACCGTGTTTAAACCAGCAGGAATACCTCTTTCCTCCCTGGAGGAAGTCGTGGTAAAGCTTGAAGAATTGGAAGCTATTCGTCTCAAGGATCTCTTGGGTCTGGAACAGGAAGAAGGTGCTGAACGAATGGGGGTTTCCCGTCCCACCTTTCAGCGTATCCTGATCGAAGGCCGGGGGAAAATTACCGCGGCTTTGATAGAAGGTAAAGCTATTCGTATTGAAGGAGGCAACTATTGCCTGGGACAGGGGCAGTGCAGGAAAGCCGAACTTTCTCAAAAAAGACGTGACGATTGCCTATACCGGGAGGATTATGCTGGAGAAAAGGCTGAGAATGAAGGAGGAAATGAAAAGGCAGGTACAAAAATTGCGATTTGCGCCAGCGGTGACTCACCGTCGGCTTCAGTGGACGGGCGCTTTGGGCGCTGCGCTTATTTGATGCTCTGGGATGACGAGCAAGGGAGCTTTGAGGCGATCAGTAACAGCGGGCCGGACTTAAAGCAGGGAGCTGGAACCGGAGCGGCTCGGGAATTGCTTCGCCGGGGAGCGGGGATAATAATTTGCAATCGTATTGGCCCTAAAGCCTTCACTGTTTTTCTCAAAGCTGGAGTCAAGGTATACGGCGCAGGAGAGGGCCTGGACACGGAAACGGTTCTTAAGCAGTATAAGGCAGGAGAATTAATACCTATAGAAGCTGCCAATAATATATGAGGATGTTTCAGGCTAAGCGTTAATTATCAGAGCTTGCAGCCATAGCTTTTGCAGTACTGCTTATAAACATAGAGGTTAACATTTGTGGAGGTAACCTGAAAGCTGATTTAATGACTTAATTGGAATAGTGGAAAAAAATAACGATTTGGAGTGTGAGTTTAATGAAAATAGCAATGCCTAAAGACGGAGAAATGGTGAATCAACATTTTGGTCAGAGTAAACACTTTCTAATTGCATCTGTGGAGAATCAACAAATTGTTGACCGAAAAGAGATAAGCAGCGAATCTTTGCAGCATAATCATGCGGGTCTTTCTGGTTTGTTTTTAACAGAAGGGGTATCCCTGGTTATTACTGGAGGAATAGGACAACCAGCATTGAATGCGCTAAAAGAGAAGGGGCTGGAGGTTATCAAGGGAGCATCCGGCAAATGTGAAGAAGTCCTGGAGAAATACCTGACTGGCAAGCTTGACGACCAAAATGTTACCTGTAACCACCAGGGTGAACACCATCATCAGTAATAAATATTACCATGACTTATACTTGTGTTAATCTAGTTCTGGCTTTATTGCTGGGATGGTTCTCGGTCAGATTCAGTATGCGGCCTGGATGGAACCAGACCGCATATCCGAACTTTACTCCGGTGGAGCTGTAATTAGTCAGCTTCCTTAAGCTCAGCAAACCATTTGGCGTTATGATGCGCACTGATTTCAGCATCAATATAACCATCCAGCATCATGGAAGAAAATTCTACTCTGGATTTAGGATGGATGGCTGCTAGGAAGAAATGGCCACCGACTAATAGTATCATGATCATAGCCGTCCAAAAATGAACATCATAGCAAAAACCAAGAAATGCAGCAGGTAAACTATGACGCCATACCCACATGGGGAATCCGGTTAATATAATCAGTATACAACCGAAAATTATCATCCAGCCCAACATTTTTTGGCCAGCGTTGTATTTATCCTGGGGAGGAGCTTCATCGACCTTTATAAAGGGTATATATCCGCCCATTACTTTTAACCATTGAAAATCTTCTTTGGAAAAGTTGGATATGGTGTCGATGAAGCGGGAAAACCTATCAAAATTCAATAGGATGTAGAGAGCAGGGCCGACCGCAAAGACAACTCCTGCCCATCTGTGTATAAGTGAAGCATTGGCGAAACCGCCAAAGATATTGCCTATGATATTAATATTCCAGTAAAAAGCAATTCCAGTCAGACCAAGAATAGTAAATGCTATTAGATGTACCCAATGCATAGTTCTGGTTTGGGTGCCATGTTTTAAGACCTTTCCTTTAATATTGCTCATTGATTCCCCTCCCTAATTATGCAGCTTCATGTGGCTTGTTTTTCAATTCAGTAATAAAATTCGGGATGTCCTTTCCATATTTGGTATGAAGCAAATGATGGGCCTTTTCGCTAACCGGCTTTACTTCACCGGGAGAAAGAAAATCCTTGTAAATCTGGGCTATTTCTGGATTTTCATGAGATTTCCGAATGGCCATCTTTTCATCCAACGCATACAGTCCGGCGGCTCTTTTTTCAATATAGTCAGTATTGGCGGCAAAAGCATCAAATCCTAACTTGCTAAAAGCACCTAGAAATAGAGCCGAAACCGTCAGCATTCCAGCACCTTTAAAAAACTGCCGCCTAGTCATGCCTTCTCTTTCTGCAAAAAACTTCATTTTTCTTCCCCCCTAATGCATTTCTCTTCGGATGGGCTGCCCACCACCATTTATACATCCGCCAGGACAGTTCATAACTTCTATGAAATGATATTTGCTTCGACCTGCCAGTACATCTTCAATAAGCTTATCCACATGTTTAGTTCCGGTTACAATTGCTACATTTACCGGCAGAGTTTTGCCGAGATCTTTAACGGGTATTTCTACGGTTGCTTCCCTGACGGAATCAAGGCCTCTGACTACCTTCAAGTCAACTTTATCTAGTGCTTTTCCACTCAATATTTCATAGGCGGTTCTCAGGGCCGCTTCCATGACGCCTCCGCTTACTCCAAATATGGTGGCCGCTCCAGTCGAAGCTCCGATGAACTTATCGGCCTCTTCATCCGGCAGCTTATTAAAATCAATACCCTTTTCCTTAATCATGGCTGCCAATTCGCGGGTGGTTATTACCGCGTCAACATCCTGGTATCCGCTGGATATAAATTCGGGCCGGTTGCACTCGTATTTTTTGGCCGTGCAGGGCATTACCGATACCGAATAAATATTAGCCGGGTTAACATTAAGCTTGGTAGGCAAATAGGTCTTGGATACCGCGCCAAACATCTGTTGAGGAGATTTGGCAGTAGATAGATAGGGAAGAATTTTAGGATACTTATCCTCGGCATATTTAATCCAGGCTGGACAACAGGAGGTAAACTGGGGTAAGGGTCCCTTGTTCTCATAGCCTTTGACTCCCAGGGCACCATATACTCGGCCAATTAATTCGGTCCCTTCCTCCATAATAGTTAGATCGGCTGTAAACTCGGTATCATATACCTTCTTAAAGCCTAATTTCCTTAAAGCTGCATACATCTTGTTCTTGACATTCGTTCCCGGCTCCAGGCCAAATTCTTCTCCCAGTGCCACTCTGACTGCTGGTGCTTCCTGAACAATCACGAATTTGCCTGGATCAGCCAGTGCCTTCTTAACCAGGTTAACCATACTGGCATCCTCAATTCTGCCAAAAGGGCAGTTTATTAAGCATTGCCCACAGTTGATACAAAGATTATGGTCGATTTTGTGCCTCTGTCCTAACATTCCACTAATTGCGCCGGTGGGACATATAGAAGTGCAATGATCACAGGCTCTACAATCACTGGTTACATTAATGATACCTTGGGTTAATACTGTACTCATATCCTTCCTCCTTTGATGCAGTACTGTAAATTATTAAGCTAAATCATAACACCTCCTGTTCGTAGGCTAACAACCTCTATAAAATTGACCTATGCAACCATCTCCTGTTGCATTTCGACCTCCCACTCATTAAGATGCATCAAGCCAATAAGTATATAAGCTCCATTGGGAGCGTTGATTGAGATAGACCCGCCAAATCAGGGCTTTGACGGGCTAAATAAAAATTGGGGGGATTAGAACAAAAAAACCACGAAAGCATTACCCTTAGGGGCAAACCTTCATGGTTTTGTTCACATATTAAAATAAGTAATTATAAAATAATGTTAGCACTCGTCTAAATGCTATATTTTAATACTAAGCTTCTGCAAATAAGGTTTCATACCTTTACTTGCATTAGTAGCCTGTTTCCTTTCAAATCATAATGATGGGTTCAATAATGCAACAGTCCCAGTGCCCTTGATTTTAGTGACTTACCTAATTAGGACAATAAATACATAAAAATCCATATCCCGTGTAAAGGCCTGGTTAAAAGGCAACAACAACTAGGTCTTTCTAGATTACCATTTCCACACTGGGAGGTGTAACCGTTTCCAGTTACACCCTACAGGTCTAAGAACCATGTATACAACTTTAGATCATGAGACTCGAATACTAAAGACTAACATTTAATTACTAGTTTACTAATTTATACTAGTGTGATTCTACACCGCATCATTAATTTGTGCAATAATTATATTTTGCAAATAATTAAATTATGTGATTCTATCTCGAAAGTTTAAGCGATGCAAGCCTGCTATCAAGTACTGGCCCGTTTGCATGGGTCTAAAAATTAAGATGCCTCTTTCACCACCTATTCCTAGACATTACCTGAGAATAATTTTAAGTTTACAGAGTCATGATTCCAATACACTTTAGGCCGGTACATAAACCAAACCGGACAAATCATCCCGGTCAGATAAGCATTTTGGAAGATGTCTCTGTGCTTCCAGGTCACAACTATCAACAAAATGACCTTCTGAGATCTCAAATAACTGACTGTTTTCTCTTGAATGATCATGAGTGCCAGGATGATACATAATACGAGTTCTTTCTTTGCAAGCATCCGGATCTGGAATGAGTATTGACGATAATAAAGCTTGGGTATAAAGATGAATTGGATTTTGATACAATTCTTTAGTCTCTGCCAACTCAACTATTTTTCCATTGTACATAACACCCACTCGATCGCAGACATACCTTACCATAGCCAAATCATGTGAAATAAATAAACACGTCAGGCCTCTCTCTTTTTGAAGTTTTTTAAACAAATTGATAATTTGAGCTTGAATGGAAGCATCCAAAGATGCAATGGGTTCATCTGCAATGATAAATTCCGGGTCTAAGCTCAGAGCTCGGGCAATGGCAACGCGTTGTCGTTGCCCACCGGAAAACTCATAAGGATAATGATCCCGATAGCTTATATCCAGTCCCACTAAATTTAAAAGATCGTTGACCTTCTTCATTCTCTCTGCTTTCTTTTTGTATATTTTTTGAATGACGAGTGGTTCCTCAATAATTTCTCCGATTGTCATGCGTGAATTCAAAGAAGATGTTGAATCCTGGAAAATGATTTGCATATTTCTGTTGATGTATTTCTTTTCTTTCTTATAGATTTGGGGATCGGATATCTGCTTGCCTTTATAATATACTTCTCCCCCAGTAGGTTGATAGATATTAATAATGCTTCGGCCGGTTGTGGATTTTCCTGAACCGGATTCACCCACCAAACCAAATATCTCGCCTTGATAAATGTCAAAAGATATATCATTAACTGCTTTGATGACAGTGTTTCTATCTAATTTAAAATAATGTTTTAAGTTTTTTACCTCCAATAATTTTTCAGCTTTCATTTAATATCACTCTGCCTTCTTACAATACTTATGGGCTGTTCTATTTGGGGCGCATCTTTATGCAGGAGCCAAGTTGCAGCACTATGTGTCTCACTGATTTTGATCATAGGTGGTTCAGCATGATAATCTATCTTCAAAGCATATTTATTCCGGACTGCAAAAGCATCTCCTGGGGGCGGATGCAATAAGTTCGGGGGCATACCCGGTATACTGTTTAAAAATGTCTTGTTAACATCTGTTGGGGGCAAAGAAGATATTAATCCCCAAGTATAAGGATGCCGTGGATCATGGAAAATATCATTAGCTGTTCCTATTTCTACAATTTTTCCAGCATACATGATGGCGATTCTTTGGGCTACTTTAGCCACAACGCCTAAATCATGGGTGATAAAAATAATCGAAATACCTGTTTTCATCTGCAGTCCTTGAATCAATTCCAGTATTTGCGCTTGAATGGTGACATCTAAAGCAGTGGTTGGTTCGTCGGCAATTAATACTTGCGGATTGCAGGCAAGTGCCATGGCAATAACACTTCTCTGTCTCATTCCTCCGGAAAAATGGTGTGGATATTGAGCAAACCTTTTTTGCACCTGATCGATCCCCACCAGTTCCATTAATTCGATGGTTTTCTTTTTTGCTTCACTTTTACTGATCTTTTGATGAATCAGCACTGCTTCCATAATTTGTTTGCCGATAGAGATGGTAGGATTTAATGAGGTCATCGGGTCTTGAAAGATCATCGATATCTCTTTTCCTCTCACTCTATCCATAGAATTTTGCGATAGCTTGGTCAAGTTCTCCCCATTAAGGATAACGTCTCCGCTTTTTATTGCGCCATTCTCAGGGAGGATGCGTAAAATGCTTTTACATAATACTGATTTTCCGCATCCTGATTCGCCAAGTATGGCTAACGTTTCTCCTTTTTTTAAAGAGAAAGAAACATCTCTTACCGCCTGCACTTCGCCTTCTTCCGTGCTAAAGCTGACAGCCAAATGATTCACTTCTAACAAATTGCTCATTTCCTCACCTGTTTCTAAATCAACTACAAAGGAGCTGACAGCTCCCTCGTAGTTTGACTTAACTATTTTCGCTTTTACTTAATTGTCCAGTCAGCAACATTCCAGAATATGCCTACACCATGATGGCCTAAAACTGTTTCCGGTGTTATCCCCTGCAGCTTCGGCTTGGCCACATATAAGGCATCAATATAGTTGATAAATGTATAGGGCATATCTTTAGTTAATTCCATTTGGAATTCTTGATAATATTTTAATCTATCAGATTTCACATCGGTTTCTCTGGCTTTTTTTAATAACTCATCAACCTTGGCATTGGAATAGCTGTTGTAATTATTGCCTTTACCCGTTGCAAACACTTTATAGGTGTGATCGTCCGGATCAAAGGGACTTCCCCAGCCAATCAGGTACGCGTCTTGATTGTCCCAATCAATTTTTGCCTGTACAGCAACCTTCATCTCCACACCAATGGCTTTAAACTGTTGGGCACAGACATTCGCCATATCGACTCTGACCTGGTCTCCTTCTTTGCAGATGACGGTAAATGATAATTTCTTGCCATTCTTGGCATAGATGCCATCCGGACCCGGCTTCCAGCCCGCTTTTTCCAACGCTGCTTTCGCTTTATTCGGGTTATAGTCAAATTTCTCCATGTTGGGATTATTATATTCACCGGCCTGAAGTGGTGAATATGCTATTTTCCCATGTCCTAAAAGAACACTGTCCAAAATAGCTTTGCGATCAATGCCATAACTTAAGGCATTGGGCAATTCTCGATGCTCTTTAAACAAGGGATTATTGAAGTTATACATGATGCCTCTGTAGTCGGATGTTTTCATGGCATAGACAGTCATATCCTTATTGTTTTGAAATTGCTCAGCATCCTGGGGTGTAACCTGTGCTAAATCCAATTCTCCGGATTTTAATTGCAGGGCTCTGGCTTTGGTGTCTTCAACAATTTTAAAGATTACTTTATCAATTTGCGGTTCTTTTACATAGAAATCCTTATTTTTTACCAGGGTAATGCTTTGTCCTTTGTCCCAGCTTGCCATTTTGTATGGACCGGTTCCAATGGGGAACTGATTAAATTTATCTGTTGCGATATCTTTTCCTGCCAGCAAATGCTTAGGCAAAATGCCGATGGTCAAATAATCCAGCATCGCCACATTGGGTGCCTTTAAAGATATTTTTATCGTCGTATTGTCGACTACTTCAATCTTGGTAATATCTTCATAGTTGGATGCAATTTCTGAAGCATTATTAGGGTTCATAATGGTATCTAAAGTAAACTTTACATCTTCAGCAGAAAAAGGGGTTCCGTCATGCCATTTTACGTCCTTTCTCAACTTAAAAGTATAGGTGTTGGTTGCTTGGTCGAGTGTCCAACTTTCGGCCAGTCCCGGAATAATCTTATTGTTTTGGTCATGAGCTGTCAGTCCGCTAAAAATCAGGGAGTTTATTTCACCATGTTCATATAAGGCCGGATTAATGCTGCTATAATCCCCGCTGCCGTAAACCAAGACCTTTTCCTTGGATGCTTCTTTTTTTTCTCCTCCACAACCTGCTACGAGAAGCATGCTCATTATCAATGCCAAACCTAAAACCAACCATTTATTAGCTTTCATCACGTTTCCCCCTAAATATTTTCTCTCCTTGCCAAAAGCACAGAATTAAAACCTTAGTTATCTATCTCCTTTCCGTATTAGTTTTATCGAGCAGCTATATTAAGCTTACTTTCCTTAAAATGCTTTGGGATTCCATCAAATAACTGAAGTACTTTCTGTACTATAAGTTGCTAAATTCTTTATTGTTTTGCTTTCTCACATAATTTCCTATATTTGTGATGCAAACTAGGGTAAGCACTAAAAACATGCCCGGAATCAAGATAATCCACCAATAATTTGACAGCAAGGCTTTCTCCGCCAAAGAAAGCATACTTCCCCAAGAAATAATTTCAATGGGCAGGCCGATTCCCAAAAAGCTCAGAGTAGATTCAGTCGCAATGGCTGTTCCAATACTGATGACGACCATAAACATGATGGCTGAAATGAAATTGGGCATTAGATGCCGTTTTAAAACATAAAAGAAATTCCCCCCGGTGCACTTTGCTGCCAAGATATAGTCACTATTCCTAATTTGCCTTACTTCACTGCGCACAATTTTAGAAATGTTCATCCAACTTGTAATCCCAATGACAATGGCTATAGTTACCGGATTGGCTTGTCCGATCATGGCTTGAATGAAAATGATAATCAAAATGGACGGTATACTCAGTGCGATTTCAGTAAAACGCATCATAATATCATCTATCAACTCAGAAGACACACCACTGATGCTGCCATATACCACTGCAATGCAAGTAGATATGACTGTAGCCAGAATTCCGATAAACAAAGAGATTCTACCGCCATACCAGATCATAGAAAAAATATCTCTTCCTAAAGAATCTGTACCAAAATAAAAAGTGCGGTTAGGGGCTACATTAATATTGCTTAAATCCATATAAGTTGGAGGATGATTCATCGTTACTCCGGAAAAAGCACATCCCAGGATGATGATCAGCAATACACCTATCGAGATATAAGGTTTTTCCTGCACGGATAGTTTAAACCCTGATTTTTTGGCTTTTCTTATCTCTTCTGCAAGATAGTTTTCGCCTACTATTTCAAAGTCGCTGTATGGATCTGCCAATCAGTTACACCTCGTTCATGTTTCATTCTGGGGTCAATTTTATCGTTGATGACTTGCGCCAGCATATTTATAAAAACCACCAAGGCCCCGGTAATCAAACAAAGTACCAACAACATATTGTAATCATGGTATTTAGCACTTTCAAAACAGAGCGAGCCAAGTCCCGGATAGGAAAAAACCTTCTCTACAACATACGTGCCTCCTAAAATATGGGGGACAGATATTGCCATAATAGTAATATATGATGGCATAATATTTCTCAGACAATGTCTATATACAATTTCCTTTTTATTCAGTCCCTTAACTTTGCACAACAAAACATAATCTTGTCTGATTTCCTCCACTAATTTATTGCGAATCATGTAGGTGTAATACCAGAGGTGGCTTAATATCAAAACAGTCAACGGTAGGATAAGATGTGCTACTCTACTCAGGATATCCTTTGATTGTCCTATTTTATAAGCGCCGCTGGAAGGCAATACTCCTAAATTAATACTAAAGATCAAGATTAATACCAGTGATACCCAAAACGAGGGAATGCAGGTGGTTACAACCCCTACTTTGCAGATAATCCGATCGATGGGCTTATCTTCATGGAGAGTGCAAAAGATCCCCAAAAACAGCGCTAATAAAAATGTCAAGACGTAAGCAAAGCCGCCTAGGATAACTGTATTTATGTAAACATCTCCGATGACTGTGGTAACATCCTGCTTATATTTATAAGATATACCGTAATTTCCATGAGCAGCATCTGATATCCAGTAAATATACTGCTGATGGATGGGGTCATTAAGCCCCAGCTTTTCCATGGCTGCCTGTTTTTGGGCTGTATTCATCCTTTCTATACCTTCCCCGTAATAAGACAAGAGAGGGTCGCCGGGAGATAATCTTGACATATAAAAGACAATGATAGATAACAAAAATATCACCAAAACAAACTGTATTACTTTTTTAGCGATGAAAATCACTTCATTCACAAGCGTTTACCTTTTTCTTTAGTATGATGGGCAGCATAAAAAAACCATGAAAATCTGCCTCTTCTTCAGAAGATGCATAACCTTCATGGTTTAATTTAATAGTATTCAATTATAACCTTGAGCAATTACTGGACAAGCATAGTATTCTAACTAAGGTTCAAGAATCGCAGGATGCATTTACCAATTTTAGATGCCTTCAGACATCAATGTAAGTTTAGTATATATGGATATCCTGATTCACACAAGACTGTAATTAAAAGACAGTACGACTTTTTTTAACGGGCTTTTCATCAAAATACGTATAAATCTCAGCTGCTTTCTTTTCCTCGTCAACTTTTATGACTGCATGCAATTTCGGCAGTATCCGTAAATTTCAAGTTTATGACCGGTAACCTTAAACCCCATCTCGGCTTGAATCAGTTCGCCGTATTGCTCGAATGGGCAGCCATTCACCGCAAACATCTGCTTGCAGCCCATACAGATAAAGTGATGTTTATGCTCCATTTTATTCAACTCAAAAAGGCTTTTGTTTTCTCCAATAATATTGGTTTTCAAAACTAAACCCTTAGAGACAAGTGTTTCCAGAATTCTATAAACCGTAGATATGTTTATGGAAATATCATCTTTCTGCAGGTCCAGGAAGACTTGATCAACTGTAATCGGTTGAGACGTCATAGCTAGTACTTCAAGTATTGAATTCCTGCGCTTGGTATTCTTTAAGCCACTACTTTTCAATAAACCCTTGTAGGTATCAACTTTTTGCATTATTTCAATCCCTTCTCCCTTTATTGGGGAAGCTATCATTTAAGTGCTTCTTCTAATGACGTCAAGTTTTGTTCCATAATATTAATATAAGAATTTAGAGTTGAGTCTCCGGTAACTACTGGATCTAATGCATATATCTTAGCACCGGTTTCCCGTGCTATCGTTTCGGCAGCTTTGGCAGAATACTGCGGTTCTGCAAATAGGGCCTTAATCTGGGAATCTCGAATTATTTTTATGGTGTCTTTAAGTTCTTGAGGAGAAGGCTCTGAACCAGGCTCTCTCTCAATTACAGCAGCAATATGAAGGTTGAATTCTTGAGCGAAATATGGAAAGGCTTCATGGAATGTTACTATATTCTTATTTTTCACCTCATCCAGACCCTGATGCATCTTGTGGTTTAAGGTCTCAAGCTTTTTAACATATTCCTCAGAATTGCTTTTATATTTCGCAGCATTGGTTTTATCAATCGTAGTTAGCTGTTCTGCTATATTCTTGACTTGTGCAATATTGCCGCTGATGCTGACCCAAACATGCGGATTTTCTTCTCCCTTTTCATCTTTAAGAAGTTGAATCCCTCGGCTGGCTTCAATTATTTTAAGATTGGGCTGCTGTTTTATGACCTTATCTAGAAAAGCCTCCATTCCAGCACCGCTAACTACGAAAACATCTGCTTTTTCCAGAGTTTTCAGATCGTCCGGGGTTAGCTGATAATCGTGTAAACAGCCGGTCTGGGGTTTGGTCATATTAATCACCTGAACTCCAGGTATATCGCTGGTAACATTAATAGTGGATATGTAGATCGGATAGAATGATGTAACAACCGTAATCTTTTTTTCGGAAACGGGATTGTTTGAAGATACCTGGTCATTGGTACTTGTTCCTGTCCCGCATCCGCTTAAGATAATAAGACTAATCAGCAAAATGGGAAGAAGTTTAGCTAATTTAGATTGCATTTTAGGACCTCCTAAATAATAATGATTCGCATTTGCATTTATATTGTATATTTTACCTGGATATTTGTCTAGCTTATGGAAAAATATGTTTGTGATCGGTGTTTTTTTCTTGGAATCCTAGCGGGATATAGAATTTAATAAGGGGTTATCTCTTGATAGTTCCAAGGAGGGTTAAAAGGAAGAATGCGGCTGAGCACAATACGATGGTTGCTCCAGTAGCTGTACCCCAATAATACGACAAGAGTAGTCCGGCCAGACCGGATAGTAGGGCAATGCTTACCGAGAACAGGTGATATTGCCGCATATCGTGGGATATATTGCGGGCGGATGCGGCGGGTAAAATTAAGAGAGAGTTTATAATCAGCAATCCTACCCACTGAATAGAAATGGTTACAATTACCGCCATGATGATACTGAAAAGGATTTCCAATAGGCGCACATTGGAGCCCCGGCTGCGGGCCAGGGACGAGTTAATGCTTACCAGCAGCAACTGATTGAACATAAATACCCAAAAGGCCAAAACTCCTAGAACGAGAAAAAACAGCATGAGCAATTCGTTAGGAGTAATACTTAAGAGGTCGCCGATAAGAAAGCGGGAGTATTTGGTAAAACCTCCTGAGCGGGAAAGGATGACTATACCCAGAGCCACCGCGGTAGCCGAAAATACTCCAATGATGGTATCTGGAGAAGAAGTCGATGAAGCTTTAACAAATGATATCCCCAGAGCCAGGAGGATGGAGAAGGTCAGCATGGCCCATAATGGGTCAGACATTCCCAGGATAACCCCAATGGCAATCCCGGTTAGAGCCGAGTGACCCAGGGCATCTGAAAAGAAAGCCATTTTATTATTGACCACCATCGTTCCTAAAATACCGAACAGTGGGGTTACTAGCAGGACGGCCAGAAGGGCATTCTGCATGAAGATATGGGAGGCCCATTCAAACGGAAGCAATTGGGGTATCCAGGTGTAGTAAATTGCCACTATTGTTTATTACCTCCTTCTTTAGGGTCTAGGCACGCTGTTTCGCTTAGCACCCGGCCAAAGGTCTGAATGGCTTTTTCGTTGTTAAAAACGACTTCTGGGGTACCTACACATTGTACGGTTTGGTTTAAAAAAACTACCCGGTCGGCGTATTGGGCCACCAGTTTTAAATCGTGGGAAACCAGGATGATGGAGAGATCATATTGCAGGCGCAGATCAGCCACCTTACGGAAAAACATTTCCAGACCCAGCCGGTCGATGCCGGAAACGGGTTCGTCAAGGAGCAAGAGATCAGGCAAAGGATCCAGGGCTAAGGCCAGAAGTATTCGCTGCAGCTCTCCTCCTGACAAATCTCCCAGGCGGCGGTCAATCAGTTTTTCAGCTTGCATCCGGGACAGAATCTCCCGGGTATGTTCCCTAAGCTTGCGGGAATGGGTCAGCCATACCGGGATACTGCTGCGGCTGGCAGCAAAGAGATCCAAGACGCTTAAGGGTGACCCGGCATCAAAGTCCAGTCGTTGTGGCACATAGCCAACTATGGGTTTTCCAGTATGGCGGTCACTGTAGTCCAGATATTTTAGTTCCCCGCGATGAGGGATTTCTCCCAAAATAGCTTTCAGGAGCGTGCTTTTTCCCGCCCCATTAGGTCCAATCAGGGCAGTTAGTTCTCCACAATGGATATGTAGATTTATATCTTTAAGAATCTCGGTATTACCACGAGTCACTTCGAAATTTTCTATTTTGGTACAGCACAATCCGCAGAAATGGTTTTTGGCTTGGTATTCGCGGTCGAGATTAATCCTCATTTTAAGCCTCTTTCAACGTTTTTCATTTATTTTTCTTATCTATAAATATCCAAAGCAATCATCAATTATCCATTTTATTGTCCCATAGAAAACACTATTATTAATCTTATATGATTATAGAGTCCTATTGTCAAGTGTGTGAATTGTGAACCGGGGTCAGGCCTGACCCCCGACGTGCCCCGCGACTCGTGTTTGGCTTGCCAGTTACCATCTTAATTATACTGCAAGAATATGGATTATCCTAAATAATGTGTTATACTGTTGTCCAAAAAGGAGTGGAGGGGAAGTTTTGAGGGTTGCGGTAGTGGATGGCCAGGGAGGCGGGATAGGAAGAATTATCGTCGAGAAGCTGCGCCAGGAGATGAGAGATGACTGCCATATAATTGGATTGGGAACCAATGCTGTGGCCACTTCCCTGATGTTAAAAGCCGGTGCCAATGAAGGAGCCAGTGGCGAAAATGCGGTGGCTTACTGTGCAGCCAGGGTGGATGTGATTGTAGGTTCTATTGCCATTATTGCCGCTAATTCTTTTTCGGGTGAACTTACCCCGCGTATGGCAGAGGCTATTGCTTCCGCGGATGCAACCAAGGTGCTTATTCCCCTTAACCGGTACGGCATAGAAATCAGCGGGGTGGTTGATGAGCCATTGCCCTTGCAGGTCAGTCACCTGGTTAGTCGGGTAAGGCAGATATATAATAAGAGACAAGTATAACTATAAAAATGGGGAAAGAATCGATGCCGACCATGTGTATTAGTATGAAATAAAGAGATCTATTTTTCAGGTGGTCGAACTATTGAGGTAATTTGAAAAAAATATTTATGTGAAAGGTGGGAAAAGATAAATGTGTAAAAATATGCCGCCCCTGGAGTTGGCTATCCAATTTCATGGACATATCTGTCCAGGCCTCCTAATGGGTATCCGGGTGGCGGAATTTGCGCAAAAGCACTTGGATGTGAGCCAGGACTATGATGAAGAACTGCTGGCAGTGGTTGAGACCAATTCCTGTGGTGTGGATGCCATCCAATCCATACTGGGGTGCACCTTTGGTAAGGGCAATCTAATTTTTAAAGACTACGGGAAAAACGTTTATACTATTGCCAGCCGAGACAAGAACCGGGCGGTGCGTATCGCTCAGAAATTCAGGGACCAGCCTGATCCGGATTCTGCGCGTTATCGCCAGTTGAACCATAAAAGAGATTTGACTGATGCGGAAATCAGTGAGAAGGAAAACTTAATCGGGGTAATTTTCGAGAAGCTTATGAGTATGCCGTTTGACGAAATGTTTAACTGGCAGGAAGTAGAATTTGATTTTCCTGAGAAAGCACAAATATATCCAACCGTACAATGTGTCGTTTGCGGAGAAGGGGTTATGGAGCCGCGCGCCATTAGAACTGAACAAGGGTTTATCTGCCCCACTTGTGTATAAAAGGATGGAGGTATGAAAATGTGTGAAGCCAACGTTTATATCAACCGGGGTGGGCAGGAGGAACTGCTCATGGAGAGTGTAGACCGTATAGTTCCAGGAGAAGACCACAGTATTTTCATGGAGAACATTTTTGGAGAACGCCGGGTAATCAAAGCCCGGATCAGGGAAATGGAACTGGTGCATCACCGCATCATCCTGGAGGAGATAAGGGAGGCATCTGAGAGCCGGCACTTGGAGCTGTGGTTAGAACCGGACACAGATCACGGTCATTTTCATCCTGGAGAAGAAGTTAGGTTGAAACTAAATAAGGGTTATAACATGCGTGTTGACAGAGAGGCTGGATTTTCAGTCCCTCAGGCCTTTTTAGTCAATGAAGGGGTGCTGGAAGAGGTCGAGATTCATGAGCATCACGGCACGATGGAGATAAGTCTGAATCAGAAGATCGATGGGTTAGTGCAGGTATACGTGCGGGAGCAAGGGGAACAAGAGCGATATGCCATCACCCTGGTGGAGGTTGGACATCATCACCATCATGGGATGAAGCCCGCGGGTCTTCCTTTGGAAATTGTTCCCTGTGACTACAGCCATGCGCGCTTGGGAGAAAACTATGAGATACAGGTGTTAAAAAAAGGACAGCCCTTGGCTGGAGTAGAAGTGCGGGTGACATTTAGCAGCACCCAGAATCAGGATTATCCCCACCGCTTAAAGACCGATGAAGAGGGCAGGGCGAAGTTGTTTCTTACCGCCCGTGGCAACTATCTGTTTTCTGTGAGTGACGATAATATCATTAGTACTTTTACTCTTATAAAGAGCTTTTAAATAACTAGAGGTTGGTTAGTAACCAAGTTATTTATCATTACCCGTACCAGTCTATAGACGGTGTGATTAAAATTTTCGAGAAAAGAAGGAATAATAATACTGTTAGCGAATAACAAATAATAATGTATGCTATGAAGGCGTACGCAAGGAAATGATAGACTCTGAAATAATTTAAGAAACATTTAACCATGAAGGTATTGGCTGTCTGAAGACTGCCAGAATTGTTCATGGTTTTTTTGTGCTTGGTATTCTCCAGGAGAGCTCGTGATCCTGGCTGGACAAGCCGAAAAACTAGGACGGGGTATTATTGATAAGGAGGAAACAAAATGCACATTCCCGATGGTTATTTGAGTCCGCAGACAGCGGTTCCATTCCTGGCACTTATGGTACCGGTGTGGGGCGTAGCGGTGAAGAAGGTTAAGGAAAAACTAAAAAAGAGACAAGTGCCAGTATTGTCAATTGGAGCAGCCTTCTCTTTTACTATCATGATGTTTAACCTGCCTATTCCCGGAGGAAGTTCAGCCCACGCGGTGGGGGCGGTACTGCTGGCAATATTGCTGGGCCCCTGGGCAGCCTGCTTGGGGGTATCGGTAGCACTGATCATTCAAGCCCTAGTATTTGCTGATGGGGGTATACTAGCTATTGGTGCCAACTGCTTTAATATGGGTCTCGTTATGCCGATGCTTGGTTATTACGTTTATAAGTTGGTGAAGGGCAGCGCGGATGAGCGTTCGGGTCGTGCGCTGCTAGCCGCGGCAATCGCAGGTTATGTAGGCCTAAATGCTGCCGCCTTAGTAACCGCTTTAGAGTTTGGCTCCCAGTATAGCCTGTTCCAGGCAGCCGATGGGATGCCCTTGTATTTTATGTATCCAATAAAGGTGGCTGTAGGAGCCATGATGTCTGAACATCTTCTTTTGGCTGGGCCGGTAGAAGGTTTGGTCACTGCTTTGGGACTTCGATTTGTAGGCAGCACTTATCCCCATCTACTGTCAGAGAGAGCGCCTTTTAAAAATTATGGCAATCATTCGGAGGTGGTAAATCATGTTTAAAAATTACCGGAATTTATGGCTGGCTCTGGGAGCACTTATAATCCTTTCTCCCCTGGGTCTAATTGCCAGCGGAACTGCTTTTGGCGAGTGGGGAGTAGATCAGCTTGAGGAAGAAGCTGGCTTTATACCTGCTGGTTTGGCCAAAATGGCTGATCTATGGACGCATGCACCCCTGGCCGATTACGGAATAGCAGGCTTTGATGCTAGTTTTGTTCAGTCAGCTGCTGGTTATATCTTATCTGCTCTGATCGGGGTGGTGCTGGTGGCAGGAATTATGTCTATTTTATCGAAAGTAGTTAAGGATTAATGATGATGGAGCGCAGTACGGGCAGGAACGATAGCCGGATATCGCTTCCCGGATGGATGACGGAGGAAGTGAAAAATAAAAATAGGGGAGGACCTCGGCTAAAACGCCGCCATAACTTTCTGGGAAAAAGCATCCTGCAGATGAAGCGGGTTTTAGCGGAAGAACTGCTTACGGAGCATTATGCCAGCCGGGATGGTCTGCTGCAACAGATTGATCCCCGTATAAAGCTGATAACAGCAGTAGCATTAATTATTCTTGCCGGCCTTACCAGGAGTATTCCCGCACTATTTGGACTATGGGCCTTCACCCTCCTAACCATGTTCTTATCACGATTACCGTTGCTTTCTCTGCAAAAACGTATCTGGGGATTTATTCCCTTGCTTACACTGTTGGCTTCTATCCCTGCGATGTTTAATATAATAATTGATGGTACTCCTTTGCTTATGGTCTATCAGGCCCCTCATCCATCAACATGCTTAGGTATCATTATTCCGGCTGAGATCTACATCAGCAAGCAGGGTGTTACAGCGGCTTTATTTCTGTTTTTGCGAGTAGGGTTATCCCTATCTATAGGAGTTTTGCTTACCATGACCACTCCGGTTGCTAAGTTGCTCAAGTCATTGCAAGTAATGGGTGTACCCTCCTTGATGGTTATGATTATTGAAATGAGTTATCGTTATCTGGTATTGCTCCTTAATCTTTCTATCGAAATGTTTGAGGCGCGCAGCCTCCGGACGGTAGGAATCTTGTCTATGGCTTCCAGGAGAGCACAGGTCGGTTCCTCCATTGCGGCACTATTTGCCAGAAGCATGGATCTGGCTGACGAGGTTTATATGGCGATGACAGCTAGAGGTTATACCGGCCAGGCGGTTAGCATCAACGGAAAACAAAATTGATTCTACTGATCAAATCAGTATATACTGAAGCGAGTAAATTCATAGCCAATTTGTTTTCGCTGGGGCAGACTTGTTGTTAGGGAGGATTAATCATTGGATACACCGCTTTTTAGCCTGGATAAGGTTTGTTTCGGCTATGCCTCTGGCGAGCCGATTTTTCGTGATATAAGCCTGGAAATTTGGGCCGGAGAGAAGGTATGCCTGCTGGGTGCCAATGGCTCCGGAAAATCTACTCTTTTGAAAATTTTGTGCGCATTAGTTTTTCCTGTGCAGGGTCGTTTTGAAGCCTATAAGCAGGAAATTACTGAGGATCGGATGGAAGATGATCAAGTTGCCAAGGAATATCATCGGCGGGTAGGATTTATTTTTCAAAATTCTGATGTGCAGCTTTTTACCACCCGGGTCTGGGACGAGATAGCTTATGGGCCGCTGCAAATGGGACTTTCTCCTCAGGAAGTACGCCAGCGGGTGGAGGACGTACTGGATATGCTTAATATTCAGAACCTGCGTGAAAGGTCTCCTCATCGTTTAAGTGGGGGAGAGAAGAAAAGAGTTGCGGTTGCCTCGGTACTAGTGCTCAACCCTGAAGTGCTAATTCTGGATGAACCCACCAGCGGCTTGGATCCAAAAACTGAAAGATGGCTCACTGATCTCCTCCTGGAGCTTAACCGAAAAGGCCGCACGATAATTGTGTCTACCCATAACCTGGAACTAGCCCACGTTATTTCGACCCGATCACTGGTGCTTTCGGAGTCTCATGAACTGGTTTGTGACGGTTCCACGAAAGATATTCTAGAAAACCGGGAATTATTGATGACCGTTAATCTTATTGATGAATACTGCCATGTCCACGGCGAGACTGAACATATACACCGCTATACCCACGGTTAGGAAGCAAGGGGACGTAATTTTTGCTTCCCTCATTCACACCAGAGAAGCGTCTCACTGTATGCTTTTCCCGTAAAAAAAAGTGCCCTTTGCACGAGGCAAAGGGCAGAGAAAAAGATTGGGATTGGATACTAGAAAAAGTCCGCTTCATCTCTACTCACCCAGTAAGGTCACTGTTGTAACCTTTCCAACAATGACATCGCAGCAACCATAGGTTGCATCAGAAGTACCCGCAGGGTACAACCTCTTGCTGGTCTTGAACTGCCGATCGTATAAAGCAGTTCTACACACAAAAAGCCAGACCCCGCGAAAAGGTCTGGCTAAAAGGCATAACTTAATAAGCCCTCTAAGCTTACTCCTTTCCACACTGGGAGGCGCAACCGTTTCCCGTTACACCCAACGGTCTCAAAACCATAGATAACACTTTAGGTTGTGAGACTCGGAGATTGAAGACTGAAACACTGTGACTTATTCTAATAACAATAATCTTACACATCTTTCTTAATTATTGCAACAATAAATTATTGCTAATTTATTTAGGGATAATGAAACAAAATTTAGTCTTATTATTTGATGAGTCCTTAGTTCTTCTTTTTTATATGAAATCATAAAATATCAAGTGAGCAAAAGATGGTTGACTTTCCTATTTGTCCCAAGGTGAGGCAAAATAAAACATTTTACTTTTTTGCAGGATTTGATATATTAATATAGAATAGTAACAATTAGAAGTGGAACTTATTTAAAATATGTAACTTATTCTCCGAGCCTGGGATCCTAAGGCAGAGCTAAGGTAAACAGGCCGTCAGGGTATATTTGGAAACGAACGTGCCTTCCATTGTGAAAAGGAGATGCTCAGTTCGCGCTGATATTAAGCGAGCTCATGAAGGGGCTCAATTGCTTATTTGTATGTGCGTTATGCTCGGCATTTCTTTGCCGGGCTTTTTTATTTGTGTAATTCCGACACTCGGTAGAGAATTCGAAAAATTTTGGCCCAATATAAAGAAGAACCCTTTGCAGGGGCAAAGGGTTTTGAAAAAAGATTGGGACTGAATACTAGAAAAAGACCGTTCTTGTTGTTGAATAATCTAATCATGTTACTATATTCACAAGAAAAAAGATGATTTGACAACAATTAACTAAGTATTTCGAGCCTGCTTTTTTCCAAGCCAAGGAGCATGACCTAAAGTTATACTTTGTTAGTGAAAAAAGGTCAGAAGGCACGAAAAATAAAGGCTGAAATAGCAACGACTAATTTCTAGTTACCGAGATAATACACTTATTTACCAATTATTGCAATACATATTATCTTGGCTGAAGGATTCTGTCATTGGCTTATTATAGGCGATAGAGGGGATTTTTACAGAAGTAAACCTTTTGGAAAATATATGTATACAGGATACATTTTATGGAATCGGTTTCCTTGCAGGATTTGTGAATAAAATATCGAAATGGTGAGGAACTATAATAAAAAAACGTGCTTTACTCTCCTATTCTAGGGTTCTAAGAAGGAGCTAAGGCAACTAAGCCTTAGGGTGCTTTTGGAAACGAACGTGCCTTCCATTGTGAAAAGGAGATGCTCAGTTTACGCAGGAAATAAGCGAGCTTATGAAGGGCTCTTACTGCTTATATATTTGTGCGTTTATGCTCGGCATTTCTATACCGGGCTTTTTTTATTTTTATAAATGGATATAATAACCAAAGGTATTAAATCGAATTTGAGGTAGAAAACGTGCATGAGTTGTCCATCGTAGAAGGTGTCATGAACATGGTCCGGGAAAGTGCTCTGCAAAGCAATATCAAGAAGGTTAATAAACTAAAGCTGGTGATCGGCAAGCTTTCTATGGTTCTGCCGGATAGTCTGCAGTTTTGCTTCCAGGCTTTATGCCAGGACGAATTTTTCCGGGATGCGGTTCTGGAAATTGAGCAAAGGGAAATTTTAATCAAATGTGCCAAATGCGAAGAGCAGTCTGTTCTGGAAGATGTTTATTGTTATATTTGCCCGGGATGCGGGGCTAATGAGGTGGAAATAATTCAGGGGCGGGAATTGTATCTCGATTATTATGAAGGAGAAGAAAACTGATGGTGCAGGTAAATATGGAAAGCAATCTATTAGGCGCCAATGAACTGCTGGCCAGGAAAAATCGCAACTTGTTCGCGAAGCAGGAACTATTGGTGGTAAACCTGATGAGTTCTCCAGGTTCCGGCAAGACCACCATCTTGGAGCGAACCATTGACTTTCTGGATGGGCAGTTAAATATGGGAGTTATTGAGGGAGATCTCTATACAGATCAAGATGCGCAGCGTATTGAAAAAAAAGGTGTTCAGGTTATTCAAATTAATACTGAGGGAGCCTGCCACTTGGACGCAGGTATGGTGGGGAATGCTTTTAGCAAATTACCTTCTGGTGATATGGATATGATTTTCATTGAAAATGTCGGAAATCTGGTCTGCCCGGCGGAATTCGACCTGGGAGAGGACTTTAGGGCTGTAGTCATTAGCACTACTGAAGGTAATGACAAACCGCTCAAGTACCCTTTCATTTTTCGTCAAGCCGGGGTGATACTGCTTAATAAGATAGACCTCCTGCCTTACACTGATTTTAGTCTGGACAAGTTCAGGGATGATCTTGACCGGCTTAATCCCTCTGCTCCGGTATTTATGGTCTCAGGACGTACCGGGGAGGGTATAAAAACCTGGAATGACTGGTTATTGGGGGAGGTGAAGAGGAAAAGGCCTTAAAACATAGATAGATATAAAGCGTTAATACGCTAAATGTTAGATTGGGATTCGGATAAGTGTTTGAGGAGAATTTATTAATTGGGGGGAATGTTAAAAATGCCAAGTAAACTAAGTCGTCGTGACTTTATGCGCGTCTGCGCCGGTTCGGCTGCGGTCGTATCCCTGTCGGGTTACCTGCTGCCCTACATGGCTGAGGCTGCGGAAGCTGGCGCTCCTCCTGTAATCTGGCTCCAGGGTGCCAGTTGTACGGGATGCTCTGTTTCTTTTTTAAATACTGTTCATCCGAGTATTCAAGATGTCTTATTGAAAACTATAAGCTTAAAGTATCATCCCAATGTAATGGCTGCTGCGGGTGATTTAGCCATTCAAGATGCCTGTTATAAAATTGCTGCCGAAAACAAAGGTAAATTCTTCCTGGTTGTGGAAGGTTCTGTACCGACAGGAGCAGGAGGGAAGTTCTGTATGGTAGGCGAAGAACATGAACAGCCTATTATGTTTGACAAGTTAGTCAAAGATATTGGCAGTCAGGCTCAGGCTATCTTGAGCGTTGGAACCTGCTCTGCTTATGGTGGCGTCCCGGCGACTGCACCCAATCCTACTGGCTGCAAAGCGGTTTCCGAAATCGTTAAGAATGTACCAATTATTAATATACCAGGTTGTCCTCCTCATCCAGATTGGATGATTGGCACCATAGCTCATGTATTGCTTTATAAAGATATTCCTGCACTGGATTCCTTCGGTCGTCCGAAAATGTTCTTTGATAAGATTATTCATGACAATTGCCAGCGGCGCCAGTATTTCGACAATGCTATATTTGCTAAGACCTTTGGTGAAATGGGTTGTATGCTGGAATTGGGTTGTAAAGGTCCCATAGCTCACTGTGACGCTACTACTCGTATGTGGAATGGCGGGGTTAACTGGTGTGTTAAATGCGGCGGGGTCTGTATAGGATGTACTGAACCTGAATTCCCGGCCTGGCCAATGTATGAGAGATTGCCAGAAATGCCTATTGCTCCTGCAATGACCGCCACGGTGGATCAGATTGGTATGGTTCTGGGCGGGGCAACAGTATTGGGCATCGGTGGCCATTTGGCTGGTAATGTCATGACTGGCCGCATTGGACCTCACAAGGACGAGAAGGAAGGTGACGATTAATGGCGGCACAGAAAATAATAGTTGATCCCGTAACTCGTATTGAAGGCCATCTCAAACTGGAAGTAGAGGTGGACAACGGGGTCGTGGTTGATGCCAAATGTGGTGGCACATTATTTCGTGGTTTTGAATTAATCCTGAAGGGGCGGGATCCCAGAGATGCCGAGCAATTAGTGCAGAGAATCTGCGGCGTATGTCCAACCGGTCATGCTACTGCCGGGGTTTTAGCACTCGATAATGCATTCGGAATTGAGCCTCCGCCCAACGGCAGAATTATTAGAAACCTGATTTTAGGTTCCAATTTTGTTCAATCGCATATTCTTCACTTTTTCCACTTAGCAGCGCTGGACTATGTGAAAGGCCCTGATGTAGCACCGTTTGTGCCTCGCTATGAAGCTGATTATCGCTTGCCGCCTGATATAAATGCCCAGGCTGTAAACCATTATCTGGAAGCATTGAATATGCGCCGTAAAGCCCATGAAATGCTGGCGATATGGGGTGGCAAGATGCCGCATGTGCAGGCGATTGTACCAGGTGGAGTATCAGAAGTGCCTGATACCCAGAAGATTTTTGAATTCAAAACCCGCTTAGCCGAGCTGATTGCTTTTGTCGATAATATTTATGTTCCTACTGTTAAAGCGGTGGCCGGTGTCTATTCGGATTGGTTCAATATTGGTAAAGGTTGTTCCAACATGATGGCCTTTGGCGGCTTCCCCCTGGAAGAGGGAATGGATCATGTGAAAAAAGCCAAGTTCTTCCCGTCAGGCGTATATGTTCGCGGCCAGTACAAGGGACTTGACCCCGAATTGATTGCTGAACAGGTTAAATACTCCTGGTATAAAGATGATACCGGCGGCAACAAGCCGACTGAAGCAATAGTAGTTCCTGAGCCTAATAAAAAGGATGCCTATTCCTGGATGAAATCTCCGCGTTATAACGGTGAAGCTATGGAGGTAGGTCCCTTAGCTCGTATGTGGATAATGAAGCAAAAAGACGTTGTGGCTCTGGGCGATAAAGCTTTCTCAGTTATGGGCCGGCATTTCGCGAGGGCGGTTGAATGTTCAATGGTCGCTCATGCCATGGATGAATGGGTTATGAAACTGCAGCCAGGGCAGCCGGTTTGCGTACCTCATAAAGTACCAAGTTCGGCACAGGGCATGGGTCTGGCTGAAGCTGCTCGTGGAGCTTTAGGACATTGGAACAAGATTGAACATGGCAGAACTGCAGTTTATAACGCTGTAGTGCCAACAACTTGGAATGCGTCTCCCAAGGATGTCAGAAATGTACCTGGACCTATGGAACAAGCTATCATCGGCACAGCCGTTAAAGATGCCAAGAATCCAGTAGAATTGGTGAGAATTGTTAGATCTATGGATCCTTGCTTCGGATGTGCGATCCATGTTATGACTCCTGACCAAAAGGTACTCAGCCAGTTTACGATAAACTAGGGGGGGTGGAATAAAATGATAAAAAAGATGGAGTTAAGACATCCCCTGTGGCTCAGGTTACTGCATTGGAGCAATATGATCTCTATCACCATGCTGTGTCTGACTGGCTATTATATCCATGCGCCCCAAACATTCCGCCTGTTCAGTAACATGGATACGCCTCGGATGCTGCATTTTGGCATGGCCTATGTATTAGTTTTTGGTATGGTGCTGAGGGTTTATTTCGGTATAGTAACCAAGGAGTGGCATAATGTAATTTATTCGCCCATTAAAGACACCATGAAACTGCCCAGCATGATCAAATATTATTTGTTCTTAGCCAAGGATCATCCTTTTTACGGGAAATACAACCCCGGGCAGAAGGGCATGTATACAGGCGTTCTGGTTCTGGCTATATGTCAGATGATAACCGGCTTTATACTCTACAATCCTCTTTATTTTACACATGCAGCTGGTGTCTTGGGTGGCTATGTAACGATAAGACTCATTCATTATATAATCACCTGGATATTTGTATTAATGGTATTTGTTCATGTATACCTTGATGTAGCCGAAGGTATCCCGGTTCTGATGTCCATATTTACCGGTAAGATCCCTGCTGATTTCCATCACGGTTATCATGAGGATGAAATGGAGACGGTTCATAGTGGAAAAGGAATAAGCGCCTAATCAAGGAGGATATCAGTTGAAAAAAATTATGGTCGTGGGTATTGGCAATCTGCTCATGCAGGATGATGGTGTAGGGGTACATGCTATTCGTATACTGGAAGAATTGGGCTTGCCTGAGGAAATTGGCTTAATAGATGGGGGAACCCATAGTTATGACTTAGTGGATATCTTCTGCGAATCCAATAAATTAATAATTGTAGATGCCATGCAAGCTGGGGGAGAGCCGGGTACTATTTACCGGGCTCCCCTGGAAGAATTGGGATTAAAAGAAGCTGATAATGATTGCATTTCGCTTCATCAGTTGCATTTTGTCGACGCTATGCATATGGTGAATCTGCTGGGACACCAGCCCCAGGCAATTGTTTTTGGGGTGGAACCTGCCGCAGTAGATTTAGGGCTTGAGTTGAGCCCTGAGGTGGCTAAGAAAATGCCTCGTTTAATCGAATTAATCCAGATTGAGATTCAAAACCTCATGTCCGCATAAAAAAAGTATTGTATCATTAGAGTTGGTGGATGGGAATTCGTTGCGAAGCAGGGTGAGAAATGCAGGCAGTTATTAGCAGTTACCAGATAAGGGTTAAGGGAATTGTCCAGGGGGTAGGATTTAGACCTTACGTCTATCGTCTGGCACGGGAGTTCAGTTTAAATGGATGGGTTCTGAACTCCTCAGCCGGGGTTTTTATAGAAGTGGAAGGCGATGTCGGGAAGCTGAAGGAGTTTGCCCGGAGACTGGTGGCTGATCCTCCACCCCTGGCCCTTATTAGAAACTGTGAGATTAAGGAGATTGAACCTCAGGGATTCAAGGATTTCACTATACGTGAGAGCGATGATCAGGATGAAAAGACAGTTATGGTATCACCGGATATTGCTATATGTACGGAATGTCAGCAGGAGGTAGCAAATCCGAGTGATCACCGCTATGGCTATCCTTTTATTAACTGTACCAACTGCGGACCCCGCTTTACCATCATAAAGGATCTGCCCTATGATCGAGCCAAGACTACCATGGCGGCTTTTCCGATGTGTCCGGTCTGCCAGGAAGAATATGATAACCCTCTCTACCGGCGCTTTCATGCCCAGCCTAATGCCTGCCCGGTCTGCGGTCCCCATACCCAGTTAATGGATAAGCAAGGTCAGGCGGTGAAAAGAAGCCCGGCAGAACTTTTACGAGAGGGATATATCATAGCGGTTAAAGGTCTGGGGGCGTTTCACCTGGCGGCAGATGCCACCAACATCGAAGCGGTTCGTACCCTGCGTCAGCGTAAGCGTCGTGATGCCAAGCCTTTTGCGGTTATGGCCCGGGATCTGGAGGTGGCAGATAAATACTGTGTTATTAATCCCACCGAAAAGAGCTGGTTGACCTCGCCGCAAGCCCCAATTGTAGTTATGGAGAGAAAAGAAAGCAGCCAATTATCAGGCGAAATAATACACCCGGGGATTACTACCTTGGGTGTAATGTTGCCTTATACCCCTTTGCATTATCTCTTGTTTGATGAAGAACTGGAATTGCTAATCATGACCAGCGCGAATATCAGTGATGAACCGCTCATTACTGACAATCAGGAGGCAATTGATAAATTACAAGATGTGGCTGATTTCTTTTTGGTCCATAATCGGGAAATATATAATTCATGTGATGATTCGGTAATGCGGGTCACTCCTATGCATACCCCCCAATTATTTAGGCGGGCTCGAGGATTGGTTCCTATGGGGATTACTATACCTCCTCGTTCTAAATCGATATTAGCTCTGGGGGGAGAGATGAAAAATACTTTTTGTATTACCCGGCAGGGAGAGGCATTTTTAAGTCAGCATTGGGGGGACTTGAACCATTATTTGAATTATCGCAAGTTCCAGGAGGGCATAGAACGGTTTAAACGAATGCTGGCCGTTGAACCGCAGGTAATTGCGCATGACCTGCACCCTAACTATCAGACCACTCGCTGGGCGAGGGAACAGAAAGATATGCACAGGATCGAAGTTCAGCATCATTATGCACATATGGCATCTGCTATGGTTGAAAACGGCCTGGAAGGAGAGGTTTTAGGTTTAATCTGTGATGGTACTGGCTGGGGAAGCGATGGAGCCGTTTGGGGCTGCGAAATACTGAGAGGTGATTATCGGCAGTTTACGCGTCTGGCTCATCTTAAATATCTGTCGCTGCCTGGGGGAGATTTGACTGCTCGCAAACCCTACCGGATGGCCTTTGTTTATTTGCTGGAAACGCTGGGCCAAGAGGGGGTAGAAATAGCTGATCAACTATTACCTGCTTTAGTCAGTGAAGAAAGAGATATAATCTTGCACCGCTGGCAAAATGGTCTCCCGGAAGTCCGAACTTCATCGTGTGGACGACTTTTTGATGCGGTAGCAGCCCTATTGGGGATTTGTGATGTGAACCGATATGAGGGTCAAGCGGCGATTGAGCTGGAATCCCGATCCGATCCCCGGGAAAAAGGGAGTTATGGTTTTCGCTTGGAAGAAGACGGGCCTATGTGGCTTATGGATGTTTTTCCTATGTGGAACGAGTTGCTGGATGATATTAAAAAAGGGGTGCCGGTAGGGGGAATGGCTCAGAAATTTCACCTTACCCTGGTCAATCTATTCGTAATGGCCTTGTGCAGATTGCGGGATGAAACTGGTCTGAACCGGGTAGTCTTAAGTGGAGGGGTTTTCCATAATCAGATAATCCTGCTAGAGTTAATACATAATTTACAATCCCATGATTTTATGGTGTACCAGCACCAGCAGGTTCCGCCAGGTGATGGCGGAATATCGCTGGGGCAGGCGATTATAGCGAGTGAGGTGAATGCCTAATGTGTTTAGGTGTACCCGGTAAAGTGGTGCAGATAATGGAACGTGGCGTAGCCAGGGTGGATGTGGATGGTAATCAGACGGATATAAGTATCAAACTAACGCCTGAGGTGGAACTGGGTCAATTTGTGTTGATCCATGCGGGATTTGCCATGGAGATAATTGACCAAGAGGTGGCTGCTGAGACTATGAGCCTCTTAAAGGAGCTGCTCCAGTATGAAGAATGATGACAAAGGCTATATACAGCAATTATTGCAGGAGATTCAGGCTGAGACTATGGAAGTATCACTTATGGAAGTTTGCGGTACCCATACCATGGCAATTGCCAGGAGTGGTATTCGCAACCTGGTGCCCCCGAATCTCAAATTGCTTTCCGGTCCTGGTTGTCCGGTGTGTGTAACAGCTCAGGGTGATATTGACGCGGTAATTGAACTGGTAAGGGAGCCAGGTATTACTTTGCTGACCTTTGGGGATATGATGCGGGTTCCCGGAACCGAGAGTTCCCTGCAGGAGGAGCGGAGTAGGGGGGCCGACATACGAGTGGTTTATTCACCGCTGGATGCACTTACGGCAGCCAAAAGCCTGCCTGATAGAGAGGTCGTTTTTCTGGGTATAGGTTTTGAGACGACTGCTCCTGCAGTTGGGATAACCGTAGAAGAAGCCATGGAAAATGGAATCCATAACTTTTCTCTGTTTTCTCTGCACAAGCTGGTACCTCCAGCCTTAGAGCTTATTTTTTCTGATCCTGATATAAATGTAGATGGTTTAATCTGTCCGGGACACGTTGCGGCAGTCACCGGAGTAGAACCATATCGCCTTCTGGCCGAAAAATATGACAAACCCTGTGTAATTACTGGCTTTGAAGCGGTGGATATTCTAGAAGGTGTGGTAATGCTGCTCAGGCAAATGCACCAGGATGAAGCCACGGTTGAGATTCAATACCGTCGGGTCGTAAAAAAAGAGGGCAATCTTATTGCTCAGACAACCCTGGAGAGAGTATTCCAAGCGACCGAGGCGCGCTGGAGGGGGCTGGGTTCAATACCTGGAACTGGACTCAAACTGCGAAAGGCTTATGAAGACATGGATGCTCACAAAAAATTTGGGGTTCGCGAAATAGAGGATGTGCCAATTAAAGGCTGTGCCTGTGGAGAGGTGTTAACGGGCAAGATTACACCTCACGATTGTGCCCTTTTTGGCAAGGGATGTACCCCCTTGCGTCCGATCGGCCCCTGTATGGTTTCCCAGGAAGGAGCCTGTGCGGCCTATTATCGATATACCCCATTAAGGGATTAGAGGGAGAGATTAGATGAAAGTGGATAGAGTTTTAATGGCTCATGGCAGTGGTGGACTTATGAGCCAGGAATTAATTGAAGCAGTATTTAAGAAGAGCTGGGATAATCCGTACCTGGAACCTATGCTGGACGGTGCTTTGCTTGATTTACCCCCGGGACGGGTGGCGATGTCTACGGATTCTTTTGTCATTACCCCCTTGTTCTTTCCCGGAGGAGACATAGGCAAGCTTGCTATATGCGGAACGGTTAACGATCTGGTAGCATGTGGGGCGCGTCCTCTCTATTTGTCGACGGCTTTCATTATAGAGGAGGGTTTGCCTCTGTCTGATCTTAAGAAAATTGTGGAATCGATGGCTAAAACTGCTAAGGAGGCCGGGGTGAACCTGGTAACCGGAGATACCAAAGTAGTCGAAAAGGGCAGTGCGGATGGTATATTTATCAATACTACCGGGATTGGCATAATGCCGGAGGGGATTGATTATCGTCCCAGCCGTATCCAGGCCGGTGACCAAATTATTGTAACCGGCCCGGTGGGTGATCATGGCCTGGCCATCCTGGCTCAACGCGAGGGTTTACGTTTCGCAACCCCGACCCAGAGTGACTGTGCTCCACTGGTTAGAATTGGGAAAGTCCTAGAAAAATACGGAGGAGCTGTCCGATGTATGCGTGACCCAACCCGGGGAGGACTGGCGACGGTCTTGAATGAATTGGCTCAGCAGGCGAGGATGGGGGTTGTGGTGGAAGAACAGAGAATACCGGTATCCCGCACTGTGCAGGGTGCCTGTGATATGCTGGGTTTGGATCCGCTCTATATGGCGAATGAAGGCAAGATGGTTCTTTTTGTGGCTCGGGAGCAGGCTGAAGCAATAATTGCGGATTTAAAAAGTATTTCTGAGGCTGAAGGGGCAAGCATTATTGGTGAGGCCAGGATTGAACCTCCGGGTATGGTCTTAATGGAGACGGAGCTGGGAGCCCAACGTATTTTAGGGATGCTGGAAGGAGAGCACCTGCCTCGGATTTGCTAGGGAAAAAGCATATATAAAATTAAATAATTTCATATATAATTAATGTTTATATAAAATCTTCGGTTGCTATATTTGCAGGGATAAATAAATTTTTGTCGAAGTGTATACCATATCTTTTTAAGTCTTTCTTTTGACAATTATAGGATATGGTGGATTTTATAATTGCTATATGATTTTCATCACCTTTCAAATGATTGTAATAAGCTGATAAATTGGGTGCCTGGCACCCAATTACATAATTACATATAATTCCGAGCTTTGTGGCCTAAAGCAAAATGCTATGGTACAAAGCCTGTGGGTAAATTTGGAAACGAATTTGCCTCCCGTGGTTGGAAAGGAATTCTAGATATGGTGGCATCTATATTATATAGAAGTTGCCAGACGTGGCGTTAATTTCTCAGATATTAATTGCACGCTATTATTGAGTGGTCCTTGCCTCCAGCCTCGGCTGGAGGTTTTTATTTTCTGCCTGCGCAGCAGGTGAGGTATTTAGAAAGGAGTGATGAGAGTGGAACTAATCAAACTTATCATCGATGGAAAGGAGGTTGAAGCCCCGGCAGGGAGTACGGTACTCCAAGCTGCCGAGAATGCAGGGATTAATATCCCCAGATTGTGTTACGATCCAGAGCTAAGTAAACTGGGAGCATGCCGCTTATGTGTGGTAGAAGTAGAAGGCAATCGCCTTTTACCCGCCTCATGCGTAACACCGGTAATGCAAGGAATGGTAGTAAACACTGAATCGCCTGCCGTAATCGAAGCGAGACGGACGATTCTGGAATTAACTATTGCCAATCATCCCCTGGACTGCATGACCTGTGATAAGATGGGAGACTGCAAACTGGCAGAATATGCTTATCGTTACGGCGTAAAAGAGAGTCCCTTTGAAGGTGAAAAACATGATTATGTCATAGATGACAGCAATCCGTTTATCATCCGTGATCTGAACAAATGTATTTTATGCGGTGCCTGTGTGAGAGCCTGTGAAGAAATGACTGGTGCAGATAACCTGTCCTATTTAAATAGGGGTTTCCACCGTAAGGCAACAACAGCAGCAGATGTACCGTATATTGATTCGGATTGCGTTTTCTGTGGGCAATGCGTAGCGGTTTGTCCTACCGGAGCTTTAACTGAAAAGAGCATGGCGGGCCTTACTCGCCGTTGGGAAATTGACCGGGTAAAGACTACCTGTCCCTTCTGTGGTACTGGTTGTAACTTTGACCTAGCCGTAAAAGACAAGAAAATTATCGGTGTGCTTTCCAATCCGGATAGCCGGGTTAATGGACGCAGCCTATGTGTTAAAGGACGTTTTGGTTGGGATTATATCTATAACGAAAACCGTCTTACCACCCCTTTGATTAAGCGGAATGGACAATTTGAACCTGCATCCTGGGATGAAGCTTATGATTTGATTGCGCTTAAGTTCAACGAGATCAAAGATAAATATGGTTCCGATTCCTTTGCAGCCCTTAGTTCAGCTCGCTGTACCAATGAGGAAAACTTCTTAGTTCAGAAGTTCAGTCGTGCGGTAATGGGAACCAACAATGTCGACCATTGCGCACGTACCTGACACGCGCCTACCGTGGCCGGTCTGGCCACTACTTTTGGAAGCGGCGCTATGACAAACCCGATAAGCGATATTACCAATGAGGCCGAACTCATGTTCCTGATCGGTACCAATCCTACCGAAGCTCATCCGGTTATTGGTTATAAAATGAGACAGGCAGCTCGTAACGGGGCTAAAATGGTAGTATGTGACCCCCGTCATATCGACTTGGTAGATGAAGCTGATTATTGGCTGCGTCTGAAGCCAGGTACCGATATACCTCTTCTTAATGGACTAATGCACATAATTATTAAAGAAGGCCTTGAAGACAAGAAGTTCATAGAGGAACGTACCGAAAATTATGAAGAACTCAAGGCCATTGTGGAAAGTTATACCCCGGAGAGAGTTGCAGAATTGACTGGACTGGCAGTAGATGACCTGTATGCAGTAGCACGGCTTTATGCCACCACTGATAAAGCCATGATCTTCTACACGCTGGGTATTACCGAGCATATATGTGGAACCCGCAACGTTATGAGCTGTGCCAATCTGGCTATGTTAACCGGACACCTGGGGCGTCCCGGCACTGGAGTTTGCCCGCAGCGCGGCCAGAATAACGTACAGGGTGCCTGTGATATGGGAGCATTACCTAACGTATATTCAGGTTATCAGGCAGTAACCGTAGACGCTGCGAGGGAAAAACACGAACAGGCCTGGGGTGTTGCTAACCTACCTAACAAAGTAGGACTTAAGATTCCGGAAATGTTTGCTGCTGCTCATGATGACAAAGTAAAAGCCATGTATATCCTGGGTGAGAATCCGGTTTTAACTGATCCTGATGCCAATCATATTCGGGCTGCATTGGAACATTTAGAATTCCTGGTGGTTCAGGAACTGTTCCTCACCGAAACTGCTCAATATGCGGATGTAATTCTGCCGGCAGCCAGTTTTGCTGAGTGCGATGGTACCTTTTCCAATACCGAGCGGCGCGTCCAAAGGGTTCGTAAGGCTATTGAACCTATCCCCGGTCAGGCCAACTGGCAGACCATTTGTCAGATGGTTACCAGAATGGGCTATCCTATGAACTATAATAGTCCCAGCGAGATATGGGATGAAATGGCTTCCCTGTCACCCTCCATGGCTGGTATCAATTACGATAGAATAGAACAAATGAACAGCATTCAATGGCCGTGTCCGACCTTAGATCATCCGGGTACCCCGGTTCTGCATGTTGGCAAATTTACCCGCGGTCTTGGCTCGTTCCAGCCTTCGGAGCATATACCACCAGGTGAAATGCCTGATGCAGAATACCCGTTCCTCCTGTCCACTGGTAGAATACTGCAACACTATAACGTAACTACTCCGTATTCAAAAGCGATTAGCAGTATATGGAATAAGGAAATGGCAGAAGTTAACCCGATAGATGCTGAAAAACTAGGCGTAGAAACCGGCAGTCAGGTTAAAGTAACCTCCCGACGGGGAGAAGCGGTCACACACATCAGAGTAACAGATAGAGTATTACCAGGAGTAATATGGATGTCTTTCCACTATACAGCAACACCGACTAATGCCCTTACCAGTCACCATCTGGATCCGATTACTGGAACTGGTGAGTATAAGGTTGCGGCAGTAAAAATAGAAAAGCTTTAGGAGGCAAGTAAATGCGTAAGGTACCGGTAGGAGAAGCAGTAGGATTGACGCTGGGTTATGATATTACGAAAATTATTCCTGGACGTGAAAAATACCGGGCCTTTCGTAAAGGACAAGTCATTACTAAACAAGATATAAGCAAACTCAAGGATATAGGCAAAGAGCACATCTATATCTGGGAGCCAGATGAAAAATTAATCCATGAAGATGAAGCCGCACTGCGCTTGGCTAAATTGGCGGTTGGTCCCGGTCTTACCTGGACTGAACCCAATCAGGGCAGAGTTAACATCTGGGCCGATCATGATGGGCTTCTCAAGGTTCAGGTCGAACGGCTGAATCAGATCAATAACCTGGACGAGATTGTTTTTGCCACTCTGCATAATGATCGGGTGGTAATTGAGGGGCAGACAGTAGCAGGAACCAGAGTGGTTCCAGTTGCAGTAGAGCATAGCATAATTGAAGATGCTGAAAGAATCTGTGCGGGGCTAACGCCGATGCTCATGATAAAACCATTTATGCCCTTATGGGTAGGGGTGGTTACGACTGGTACCGAGGTAAACAGCGGCCGAATAAAAGATGGTTTTGCCAGAATTATACGTCAGAAGATTGCCCCCTTTGGAGGACGCTGGATGGGACAGGTTATTGTTCCTGATGATACTGACCTGATTACCCGGGAAATTCAAAACTTTGTCGCCGAAGGAGCAGGGCTGGTTGTAGTTACCGGAGGTATGTCGGTAGATGCCGATGATGCAACCCCTCAGGGAATAAGAGATACAGGAGCTGATGTAGTTTTCTATGGAGCTCCGATTCTGCCCGGCTCCCAGTTCATGTTGGCTTATCAGGGACATGTGCCAATATGTGGCGTACCTGGAGGAGCCTTGTTCAGTCGCAAAACTACCCTGGATCTCTTGTTGCCGCGCATATTTGCCGGAGATATAATAGACCGCTTGGATATTGTGGCTATGGGCCATGGAGGTCTGTGTGAAGAGTGCCAGATTTGTCATTTTCCCCAGTGTCCCTTTGGCAAAGCTACTTAGCTTTATGAATGGAGGATCTACCAGGTGTTAATTAATACAAGTTTAGAAGAAGTCCAGATGCAGGTTCTAAACCATACCCCGCGTTTGTTAGGTGAATTCATATCCATATTGGAGGCGGTAGGACGCGTCAGTGCGGTTGAGGTAGATGCGGATAGTGATCTCCCCGTATGTGCACAGTCAGCCGTAGATGGATATGCGGTTGCTGATGAAAGTGAAGTGGGAATGGGTAAGTATTGCATTACCGGGCACCTTTATCTGGGAGATACTCCTCAGGTTCCTCTGAGGATGGGTGAAGCCATGGGAGTTTTGACTGGTGGAAATCTGCCAGTTGGTACTAGAGCAGTTGTACCGCATGAAAAGGTTGAAATCCAGGATGATTTTCTTAGCTCCATGGAACTAATTAAAGCAGGTAACAATATCAAACAAGCTGGCGAAGATTATGTTCAAGGTGATCCGCTGGTAGCGTGTGGTTCAGTACTAGGCCCGGGAGACATCAGTTTACTGGCGGCCTATGGTAAGGATAGTATCAGCGTTTACCGGAAACCACGGGTGGCAGTGCTCTGCCTGAGCAGGCATGTTGTATCCTGGCAGTTGAACCCTGAACCAGGTCAAATAAGGGACAGCAATGGTCCATTACTATCCGCCCTGGTGATGCAGGATGGTGGGTTACCATTCGCTATAAAAATTGCGGAAAAAAAAGAGACTTCAGTTAAAACAGTTGCTTTAGATTTACTTGAGCAAGCTGATATCCTCATTATTACTGGGGGAACCTATGCGGAAGGTGGCAATGAGGCTCGCTTGTTAATGGAGGAATTAGGAGCAGAAATACTATACTGGGATGTACCTATTCAACCAGGAAGCCATACAGGAGCTTCTATATGGAATTCCCGCCTGCTTTTTGCTCTGTCGGGAAATCCGGCGGCCTGTGCGGTAGGATATCAACTTTTTGTGGCACCGGCGGTGCGTGCTATGCAGGGATTAACTCCGCGTTTGCAGCGTCTTAGAGCTAGGTGTACAAATGGTTTTCCTAAAAAATCAGGCTCTCGGCGTTTCATAAGAGGTCATGCAAGTTGGGACGAAGAGGGCTGGAAGGTTACCGTGCTGCCTGGACAAAAACCCAGTATGATACGTTCACTGGTTAATTGTAATGCACTTATTGATATGCCAGCTGAAAGTCCGCCAGTAGAGTCAGGGCAGGATGTATCAATTTTACTTCTAAATCCCATATATTAAGGTTTTTTAAGAACTAAGCATAAGAGTAGGAACATTGATATCAATAGGTTTCTATCGATAAAGTAATCATTTAGCATACAGGAGGTGAATGAATAATGGCAGACTACAAGGAGATTATCAGCGCATACCAGAATCTACCCGGAGGCATAATTGAAGCGTATCATGCTATTCAAAAAGAATATAGCTATATACCGGAAGACGCAGTAGTTGCAGCCGCCCAGGCCTTTGATATATCCAAAGCTCAAGCTTATGGGGTAGCGACCTTCTATTCCTACTTAAAAGTAGGAAAACGGGGCAAAAGCGTAATACGCATTTGTGAAAGCGCTCCGTGTCATGTAGCCGGCGCTGATAAAGTAGTGGCTGCTCTTGAAAAGGAATTGGGCATAAAGATGGGTGAGACTACGCCGGATGGCAAATTTGCCCTAGAGCTTACCGAGTGTGTTGGACAATGTCAGGCGACTCCGGTTATTACTATCAACAGTAAGCCGTATGGAGATGTAACAGCAGAGAAGATACCTGGTATTTTAGCAGAATACAAATAAACAGTGAAAGGAGGGAACATGATGGCCGAGGAGATGCGCATAGTATTGCGTAACTATGGAAAAATTGACCCGCTAAAAATTGATGACTATATAAACGCTGGTGGTTATAAATCACTCGCCAAAGCTCGCAGCATTAGCCAGAAAGAAGTCATAGATGAAGTAAAAAGTTCAGGTCTGCGGGGACGCGGCGGAGCTGGCTTTAATGCTGGTATGAAATGGAGTTTCAGTTATGGCACCCCAGCCGACCAGAAATATGTGGTCTGCAATGCCGATGAAGGCGAACCTGGTACCTATAAGGATCGTATCATAATGGAAAACGATCCCCATACCATATTAGAAGGAATGGCTATATGCGGTTATGCTATCGGAGCAACCAAAGGCTACATTTACTGCCGGGGAGAATATCCTTATGTAGTTGAGGTGCTGAATAAAGCCATTGCTCAGGCCAAATCCGCGGGAGTATTGGGAGATTTTGATATTGAGGTAAGAATGGGCGCAGGTGCCTATGTATGCGGCGAAGAAACCGCACTCTTGGAATCAATTGAAGGTCACCGGGGCGAGCCCCGTTTTAAACCACCCTTCCCGGGGGTAGCAGGCTTATGGGGAAAACCAACCGTAGTAAACAATGTAGAGACCTATGCCAATGTTCCAGTAATCCTGGAAAAAGGAGCAGATTGGTTCAAAGGTATCGGAGCCAGTAATTATCCCGGAACCAAAGTATTTACTTTAACCGGCGATGCAGTAAACAAAACCGTTTTTGAACTACCTACCAACGCTACCATTCGTGACGTGGTCTTTGGAATGGGCGGCGGAGTTGCCGGAGGCAAGAAGTTCAAGGCCGTGCAAATCGGCGGAACCTCAGGTGGATTTATCCCCGAATCAATGCTGGATACACCGGTAGACTTTGATTCTATGACAGCAATTGGAGCTACACTAGGATCGGGAGCAGTTTTCGTAATGGACGAGACTGTCGATCTGGTAGATGTCGTTGAAAGAATCACTAAGTTCTTTGAGCATGAATCTTGTGGCAAATGTACCCCCTGCCGGGAAGGCACCAAGAGAATGCACGAGATTTTGAAGAAGATCAATAGTGGTAAGGGAACTGCTCAGGATATCGCCCTGTCAGAAAGACTGGGTCAGGTTATGACCAGAGCCTGTCTGTGTGGTTTAGGCCAGGCAGCACCCGGACCGGTATTGACTACCCTGAAGAACTTCAGACCGGATTATAACGCCAAATTGGGGTAGTAATTGTTGAACTAAAACAATAGTAAGCATACTAAGAGCAGGCTCGTTGGGGTTAACCCAACCGGGCCTGTTCTTTTGTTTCCTGTCTGCCCAGAACAGTGAGAATTGTTTGTGACTATGATAAAAACATCCAGGCTGAACTGTATAATGCCCCATTTTCCACTATGGGTCTATATATAACAAATAAGAATACATAATATAAAAGATAAAAAATATAAATTATAAAATTAAACTAAGAAGAAGATAAGGCCTGATATTGCAAAGATGGGTATAAAAACCCTTAAAACATTATATATAGTTAAATAAGTGATATGTCAACAATAAAAAATATAATTATATATTATTGACAGTATGCAAAATAGTAATATATAATTAGGTATATAAATTACATAAAATATATATAAAGTGGAAATGATAATTGTTTTGGGGTCATAAAACATGAACCAAGAATAATAGCAGCAAGAGTTGTAAAATAATTTTCGGATATAACTGAATAATCTTTCAAAAGCTTAGCTCCTAAACTACTTCACCTAAAGTTTCGACCATGGGGATTTAGCCGACACGGTTATTTTACCGGAACGGTAAATCGGGAAACGGATTTGCCTCCCTTACTTGGAAAGGAGTAACTGGCCAGTGATAGGCAATTTGTGTTGCCCGGGTTTTCTTAACAGAGGAAGTCGGGTGGTTTGATGCATTTTGCGTTGTAAGGTGTTTCTGGTCAGGGGGGGAGCATGCATTTGAATGCTATATATTGTTGTGGATTTACCATGACAATTAAGCCCACCCTCCTGTACAGATAGGGGGTTTTTTTATGCCTTATTATTTGGAAGGGAGTGTTGAGAGTGGAACTAATCAAACTGATCATCGATGGAAAGGAGGTTGAAGCCCCGGCAGGGAGTACGGTACTCCAAGCTGCCGAAAGTGCGGGGATTAATATCCCCAGGTTGTGTTATGATCCCGATCTGAGTCCTCTGGGAGCATGCCGCTTATGCGTGGTCGAAGTAGAAGGAAATCGCCTTTTGCCCGCTTCGTGCGTAACCCCGGTAATGCAGGGAATGGTAGTCAACACCGAGTCGCCGGCAGTAGTAGAAGCCCGGAAGACGATTCTGGAATTGATGATTGCCAATCATCCCCTGGATTGTATGACCTGCGATAAACTGGGAGCCTGTAAGCTGGCGGAATATGCTTATCGCTACGGGCTGAAAGAAAGTTCCTTCGAAGGTGAGAAACATGAGTATGCCATAGATGACAGTAATCCCTTTATTATCAGGGACCTAAATAAATGTATACTGTGCGGGGCCTGTGTAAGAGCCTGTGAAGAAATGACCGGAAAGGATAATCTGTCTTACCTGAACCGTGGCTTTAACCGCAAAGCTACGACTGCGGGTGACGTACCCTATATGGAATCAGATTGCGTTTTTTGCGGGCAATGCGTAGCTGTTTGTCCCACCGGAGCCTTAACGGAAAAGACCATGGCAGGAAAGGCCAGACGCTGGGATATCGAGCGGGTTCAGACCACCTGCCCCTTCTGTGGTACCGGTTGCAACTTTGATCTGGCCGTAAAAGATAAGAAAGTAATCGGCGTGCTTTCCAACCCGGATGCCCCGGTAAATGGCCGCAGCTTATGTGTTAAAGGACGTTTTGGCTGGGATTATATCTACAATGAAAAACGTCTTAAAACTCCGCTGATCAAGCGCAACGGCAAATTTGAGGAAGCTTCCTGGGATGAAGCCTTTGACCTGATTGCCCAGAAGTTTAATGAGAATATGGCCAAAAATGGTCCCGATTCCTTTGCGGCGCTAACCTCAGCCCGTTGTACCAATGAAGAAAACTTCCTGATCCAGAAATTCACCCGGGCCCATTTAGGCACCAACAATGTGGATCATTGCGCCCGTACCTGCCATGCTCCCTCAGTAGCTGGTCTGGCTAATTCTTTCGGCAGCGGCGCGATGACCAATGTCATTTCGGAAATTTCTGATCAAGCCGAGCTCTTATTCCTGATAGGAATCAATCCTACTGAATCGTATCCAGTGGTCGGCTATAAAATGCGTCAAGCGGCTCGCAAGGGCTGCAAGCTGGTGGTATGCGACCCACGCCGTACGGAACTGGCAGCCGAATCGAACATCTGGCTGCGGCAGAATCACGGTACCGATATTCCCCTGCTAAATGGTTTAATGCATATTATTATCAAAGAAGGTCTGGAAGATAAAAACTTCATAGAAACACGTACTGAAAATTATGAAGAAATGAAAGCGCTGGCCGCTGAATATACACCGGAACGTGTTTCTGAGCTAACCGGTATCGCCGTGGAAGACCTTTATCGGGTGGCTCGTTTGTATGCCACTACTGATAAAGCCATGATCTTCTATTCACTGGGCATCACCGAACATATCTGCGGAACCCGTAATGTTATGAGTATTGCCAATCTGGCCATGCTGACCGGTCATATCGGCCGTCCAGGCGTGGGTGTATGCCCCATCCGCGGACAGAACAATGTTCAGGGTGCCTGTGACATGGGGGCTCTGCCTAACGTTTATTCGGGTTATCAAAGTGTCACCGACAAGGATGCCCGGGAAAAACATGAAAAAGCCTGGGGAGCTGCGCTGCCGGATAAAGTGGGGCTGAAGATTCCGGAAATGTTTGAAGCCGCCTATGCAGGTAAGGTAAAGGCTATGTATATCCTGGGTGAAAATCCGGTTTTGACTGATCCCAATGCCAATCATATTAAAAAAGCCCTAGAAAAACTGGACTTTTTTGTGGTACAGGAACTCTTCCTGACCGAAACAGCCGAATATGCGGATGTTGTGCTGCCGGCAGCCAGCTTTGCGGAATGCGACGGTACCTTTACCAATACCGAGCGCCGGCCTCAGCTGGTCCGTAAAGCCATTGAACCACTGCCCGGTCAGGCCAATTGGGAAACGATTTGTCAGATGGTTACCCGCATGGGCTATCCTATGTCTTATAATCATCCCAGTGAAATCTGGGCTGAAATGGCCTCCCTGTCTCCTGCCATGGCTGGCATTAGTTTTGCCCGCCTGGAGAAAGAATCTGTACATTGGCCCTGTCCTACCCCCGATCATCCGGGTACCCCAATACTGCATATTGGCAAATTCACCCGCGGGTTGGGAGGATTCCAACCCAATGAACACATTCCGCCGGGAGAAATGCCCGATGCGGATTTCCCCGTCCTGCTGTGTACCGGTCGCGTAATGCAGCACTATAATGTTAC